>JAZLEI010000022.1:0-143793 GCA_045615205.1 Acetatifactor sp. | reverse complement strand
GATACAGATTTCTGCCAGGAGCGCAGAGGCGAAGTTATCGACTACGTTGTCCGGAAATACGGCAAGGATCATGTGGCTCAGATCGCTACTTTCGGTACCATGGCTGCCCGCGGAGCCATCCGTGATGTGGGCCGTGCGCTGAATTTCAGCTATGCGGAAACCGATGTGCTGGCCAAGCTGGTGCCCGGTACGCCCCACATCACCCTGGATGAAGCGCTGAAGGTCAGCCCCAAGCTCAAAGAGATGTACGACGGCGACGAACGGGTGAAAAAGCTCATCGATACTGCCCGTGCGTTGGAGGGCATGCCCCGAAACACTTCCACCCACGCCGCCGGTGTTGTGATTACGGCGGATCCGGTGAGTTCCTACCTCCCGCTGTCGACCAACGATGAAACGGTTGTCACCCAGTATACGATGACGACTATTGAAGAATTGGGCCTTTTAAAAATGGATTTCCTGGGTCTGCGCAACCTGACTATTCTCAAGAAAGCTGTGGAATTTATTGAAGAAGATACCGGACGTTATATTGATATAGACCATATTAATTTTGATGATAAAGAGGTATTGGCTTCTATCGGTACCGGAAGAACAGAAGGTGTATTCCAGTTGGAATCCGCCGGAATGAAGAGCTTCATGAAGGAGCTTCGCCCCCAGAACCTGGAGGATGTTATCGCAGGGATTTCCTTGTATCGCCCGGGTCCTATGGACTTTATTCCCAAGTATATCAAGGGCAAAAGCAGTCAGGAGGATATTGTTTATTCTTGTCCGGAGCTGGAACATATTCTGGCACCTACCTATGGTTGTATCGTGTATCAGGAGCAGGTTATGCAGATTGTGCGTGACCTGGGTGGTTATACGCTGGGACGAAGCGATCTGGTGCGTCGTGCTATGAGTAAGAAGAAGCAGGACGTCATGGAGAAGGAACGTGCCAACTTTATCTATGGTAATGAAGAAGAAGGAGTTCCCGGCTGCGTTGCCAATGGTATCAATGAGAGTGTGGCAGGACAGATTTATGAGGATATGATGGATTTTGCCAAGTATGCTTTTAATAAGTCTCACGCAGCCTGCTATGCGGTTGTGGCTTATCAGACTGCTTATTTGAAATATTATTATCCGGTAGAATATATGGCAGCACTTTTGACTTCTGTTATTGATAATTCCAAGAAAGTCTCCGAATATATTCTGACCTGTCGGAGCATGGGTATCGAACTGTTGCCGCCGGATATTAATGAAGGAGAAGCAGGCTTCTCCGTGGATGGAAATTCTATCCGCTATGCATTGACCGCTATCAAGGGTATCGGACGACCTGTAATTGAAGCGATTACTGCAGAACGGAATGCCCGGGGCAAATTTACCAATCTGAAGGATTTCATTACCCGTGTGGCAGGTCTGGATGTAAACAAGCGTGCCATTGAAAACTTTATTAAGGCAGGTGCACTGGATAGTTTGGGCGGTACCAGAAAGCAGTGCATGAGTGTTTATGTACAGATTTTGGACCATATCATAAAAGATAAGAAAAACAATCTGGCAGGGCAGATGAGCCTGTTTGATATTGCTTCCGATGACCAGAAGGATGAGTTCGATATTAAGATGCCGGAAGTCGGGGAATATAATAAAGAAATGATGCTTTCCTTTGAAAAGGAAGTGCTGGGCATTTATGTCAGCGGTCATCCTTTGGAAGAATATCAGCAGATTTGGGAGAAGCATATTACCTATCGTACTACGGATTTCATGCTGGATGAGGAGACGGGGGCTGTTATTGTGGAGGATAAGAAGCTGGCAGTCATCGGTGGTATGATTGTGGACAAAACCATCAAATACACCAAGGACAATAAGGTGATGGCTTTCCTAAACATTGAAGATTTGGTGGGTAATGTGGAGGTAGTGGTATTTGCCAGAGACTATGAGCAATATTCTGCTATGCTGGTGGAGGATGCAAAGGTCTTCATCCGAGGCAGAGTATCCGTGGAAGAAGAAAAGGATGGTAAGCTATTGTTCGAGCAGATGGCAAGCTTCGAGGATGCTATGCAGGACAAGCCACTTTTCCCGGAACGCTTCAATCGATACGGACAGAAGGGAAATAGCAATTTCAATAACAATTATAATAAAAGTAACAGCTACGCTTCCCAGAATTGGCAACCGCAAAATTATATATCGCCTGTAGCACCGGAGGCACCAAAGCAGGTAAATACATTGCCGGAAGGGATCTGGATTCAGTTTGCGACGAAGGAGAGCTTCGAGCAGATGGAGCAGAAGCTTTATGAATGTATTGCGGATTCGGAAGGGAAGGATTCTGTGGTAATCTTTATAAAGGAGCCGAAATCCATCAAAGTATTGCCGGCAAACCGTAATGTTTGTGCTAATGAGGCATTAAAACAGCGGTTAAGTGCGGTCTTTGGACAGGAAAATGTGAAACTACGCATAAAAGCTATTGAAAACCGAAATAAAATAGATTAAAATAAAAAAATCAAACATGATTTGGTTTTTAGGAGGAAACGTCATGGAGAAAGAGATAAAGACAATTGGCGTATTGACCAGTGGTGGAGATGCACCCGGAATGAATGCAGCGATTCGTGCAGTGGTACGTACTGCACTTGCAAAGGGTATAAAGGTAAAGGGAATTAAAAAGGGCTATCAGGGCTTGTTAAATGAAGAAATCATTGATATGCAGGCCAAGAGCGTTTCCGATATTATTCAGAGAGGTGGTACGGTGTTGGGTACTGCCAGATGTCAGGAGTTTATGACAGAGGAAGGACAGCAGAAGGGTGCGGAGATTTGTAGAAAGCATGGTATCGACGGCATGGTAGTTATTGGTGGTGACGGTTCCTACAGAGGTGCACAGAAGCTGGCCAGATTGGGTATTAATACCGTAGGTATTCCGGGAACCATCGACTTGGATATTTCCTGCTCGGAATATACGATTGGTTTTGATACTGCAGTCAATACCGCAATGATAGCAATTGATAAGGTAAAGGATACTTCTTCTTCTCATGAAAGATGTAGTATTATCGAGGTTATGGGTAGAAATGCAGGTTATATCGCACTTTGGTGTGGTGTGGCAAATGGTGCAGAGGATATTCTCATACCGGAGAAGTATGACTATAACGAGCAGAATATTATCAACAATATTATTGATAATCGTAAGCGTGGCAAGACCCATCACATCATCATTAATGCAGAAGGTATCGGTCACTCTACCTCTATGGCGAAGCGTATCGAGGCAGCAACCGGTATTGAAACCCGTGCGACCATCTTAGGTTACATGCAGCGTGGTGGTAGTCCTACTTGTAAGGATCGTTATTATGCGTCGATTATGGGAGCCTATGCTGTGGATGTCTTGGTGCAAGGCAAGAGCAACCGTGTGGTAGCTTATCGTGGTGGTGAATTCGTGGATTTTGATATGGAAGAGGCACTGAGCATGCAGAAGAGTATTGATGAGTATCAGTACAGTGTGGCTCGTCAGTTATAAACAGATAGTGAAGTTGTGCGAAATCGTCAGCATAACGTAAGAAAGAGGCTGTTATGCACCTGAATGGAGGCGTATAACAGCCTTTGACAATTTTCGAAAAGGTATGGTAAAGCGTACCTACATGAGGGGTATAAGTGGCAAGCAACGTAGTCGTTGTCTTTTCGGAAAAGAGTTTGTAATAGCGGTAGGAATTGAGGAGAGAGCAGTATGATTACAAGTGTATCAAATGCAAGGGTGAAGCAGGTGGTGCAGTGGCAGACTAAGGCCAAGGAACGAAAAAAAGACAATGTTTTTCTGGCAGAGGGCATGAAAATGTTCGAGGAAGCACCGGCAGAATGGATACAGGAGGTTTATGTGGAAGAGGCAGTTTTTCAAAAACTGGAACGAGTTTCTTCCATATATATAAAGCTGGAACAGGTAGGGTATGAAATCGTATCGGAGGAGGTATTTAAGAAGATGGCCGATACCCAGACACCACAAGGAATACTGACGGTACTGAAGCGTCCTGCATATAAGCTGGAGGAGCTTTTGCAGATAGAGAAGCCTTTGTTTGTACTACTGGAGGATTTGCAGGATCCGGGGAATCTGGGAACCATTGTGCGTACCGGAGAAGGTGCCGGAGTGACGGCAGTTTTGATGAGTAAGAATACTGTGGACATTTTCAATCCCAAGACTATTCGTGCTACCATGGGGTCTGTTTATCGTGTTCCATTTGTATATGTAGAAAATGTAGAGGATACCATAAAAAGTTTACATAATGCAAACATAAAAACCTATGCAGCACATCTGGCCGGTAAGGATTATTATGACAGCTTTTCCTTCCGGGAGGGCACAGCCTTTTTGATTGGTAACGAAGGCAACGGTCTGCAAAAAAGTACGGCAGATGCAGCATTTTCCTACCTAAAGATACCCATGGAAGGACAGGTGGAATCCCTGAATGCAGCTATCGCCACATCGTTGCTGATGTATGAGGTGCATCGCCAGAGAAAAGGTTGACATAAGGAATGTGGGATTGGGGGATAGGATTATCTGAATTGATTGGAGAAAATGAGCTGGTTGATACCGATATAGAGTGGTGGAATGATTTTACAAAATATTACGATGGAGTTTTAGAGGAAACAGGTGGTTATATTGATGACCCTGAAATGCTCATATGTAAATATATCAAGTGCTTTGGAAGAAGTTTTTGATAAATCGTTATGCAATCAGTTCGCAAAATGTATCGCATATGGTTTGATGGAAGAATGAAAAACATAAGTAGTACGGATACAGCAGAGAAGCTTAAAACTGTCTTAGAGAGGTAGGTAATATATTTGAAGAATAAGTTAAGTAAAATTACACTGTTGCTTACATGTATTTTCATAATATTGTTTGTCTTGGTAAGAATATATACTGTTTGGATGCTCGGTGTTAGGTTTGATGGTTGGAACAATATAATTGATATGTGTCTTTTGATGGAAGACTATGCTATAGTAAAAATGATTGGTGAAAATTTTGTTATACCAACTATTTGTTGTATAGTCAGTTTGATTTATGTGATTAAAATAGGGCAAAGCAAAAGGATTAATCGACCCGTATATATTATTACGACAATGGCAATATTGGTCGAAATGTTGTTTTACATTTATAGTAATATAAACAGTTATCTAAATAGTGTTCCGATTTTACCTCTATTATTTAGGAGTGGTTTTTTGCTTGCTTTTGTATTACTTTTTATGGATTGCTCTAAGCAATTATTGAGAAAAATGATATATATTGTATTGGGATGTCTATTTGTTGGTGCTGTAATATATATGATTATGGATTATAAGAACAATCTAACATCTATTATGCAAAGTGTAGAAATGTTGCAAGGTTTGGAAAAAATATATATGTATTTGGAAACTTTGATACTTCCTGTATGGGGGGTAATAGTAAGTGGTCTGGTATTGTGTTACATATTATTTCCTGAGAAGTATTTGATATCTGCAAATTAGCATATTGCTTGCAACATCAGTTCATAGAACATCATTTCTACCCAATAGTAAAAATATATGCTATATGGGAAGATACAAAAGGTCATACGAGCTTCGATATTCTACCCATACAGCGAGAATATTGTCTTATGGTAAGCAAAACTTCAGCAGGAAAAATTGTTTTTCTTCCCATACTTGACAAAAAATCAGTTGTGGGTAGAAGTAAATCGTTTACTTCTCTGCCCAGGATAAGGAAACTGGGCTCAATGGGTAGAGAGATACTAAAAAGTAACAGATGTTTTTCTACCCATGATAGGGGAATTGTGTCTGATGGGAAGAAAAGTAGGTTGTAATATGCAGGGGAGTTCTTACCAGAGGGAAGAAAAGATGCAATGTGGTAAGAAAATGTGTTGTGCACAGGCATTTGAGGAAACATCAGGGCAAGAAAATCGCAGTCGCATGTAGGGAATAACAGGCAGAAAGCGAATTGCAGTAGCATGTAGGGAATAACAGACATCAAAACCGCATGAACATGCAGTTTAGAGATAATTAAGGAGGATAATTTATTATGAAACTAGGTTTTATCGGACTGGGCAATATGGCCAGTGCCATGATTGGTGGTATTTTGAAAAAAGGACTGGTGGAAGCAGAGGATATCATTGGTTCGGACAAGAGTAAAGCGGGATGCGAAAAGGCGGCACAGCAGTTTGGCATAGCAACCTGTAGGGACAACAAGCAGGTGGCAGCAGAGGCTGATATTCTCTTCTTTGCAGTAAAGCCTATCTTTTTGCCGGAGGTTATGAAGGAAATTAAGTCTTCCCTGCGTGAAGAAACAGTTATTGTGAGTATTGTTGCAGGAAAAACCATTGCATTTTTGGAAGAAGGACTGGGAAGATGCGATAGCGGAAGAAATAGGAAAATTGTTCGTTGTATGCCCAATACTCCTGCTCTGGTGGGCGAAGGCTGCACCGGTGTGTGTGCGAACTTCGAAGTATACCCTGGGGAAATGGAGCAGGTACTGGAACTGTTAAGCAGCTTTGGTGTGGCACAGGAGGTGCCGGAACGACTGATGGATGCGGTAGTGGGTGTCAGCGGAAGTGCACCGGCTTATGTATTTATGTTTATTGAGGCCATGGCAGATGCTGCGGTGGCAGCAGGTATGCCGCGTGGTCAGGCATATACCTTTGCGGCCCAAGCAGTACTGGGTAGTGCCAAGATGGTTTTGGAGACAGGCAAGCATCCGGGAGAGCTGAAAGACATGGTTTGTTCCCCGGGAGGAACCACTATTGATGCTGTAAAAGTTTTGGAAAATAAGGGCTTTAGAGCAGCAGTAATCGAAGCAATTGACGCATGTGTTGAAAAATCCAAAAAACTGTAAGTGGTTACAAATTTTAAAAATAGGTGTTGACAAGCAAAAAGTTATTTGTTATTATGTGCCTCGTAACAAATTTAACAATATTGTAATATTTGAGCCGAAATCTAAATAATTTATTAAGAACTCATATTACAATAACGAGCTATTTGTTTTGGAGGTAAAGAAATGGCAAGAAGCAGAAGGCTGCTCGCTGCATTGATGGGACTGGTTTTGAGTATAAGTCTCACCGGTGGTATGAGCATGACCGTGGAAGCTGGCAGCAACACATATTACCTGGATTCTTTAAGTGGCGGTGTGGCAGCCATGCTGAGTTATCGTAATGAGAACGCAGTAGAATTGATTAGTACCACAGAAAAAGAATTAAGTCAGACTACATCCGTAGATGTAGAAGAATCTACATTGGTTATGGCCAATGTGAAGAGTGCTTTGAATATCAGAGCACAAGCCAGCGAAGACGCAAAGAAAGTAGGAAAGTTATACAAGGACTGCGGTGGCAGAATCATCGAGCGTAAGGATGGTTGGACCAAGCTACAGTCCGGTAATGTAATCGGTTGGGCAAAGGATCAATTCTTATTGTTCGACGAGGAAGCAGAAGCACTTGCTGACAGTGTTGGAAAGACCATTGCTGTAGTAGATGCAGAGGCTTTAAATATTCGTAAAGAGGCCGACGAAAATGCAGATATCCATGGTGTGTTAGCCAAAGGTGAAATTCTGGAAGTGATTTCCATGGATGAAAATGGTTGGATCTGTGTGAATTATGATGGTAAAGACGGATATGTTTTAAGCGAGTTTGTAGACTTGGAGTTCAAGATTGACAATGGTGAAACCATGGAAGAAATCAAGGCTCGCGAGGAAGCAGAAAAAGAAGCAAAGAGAAATGTGAATTATGGTGCATATACAACAGATGCAGATACCACCCTTCTTTTGGCTGCACTCATTCATTGTGAGGCAAGAGGAGAACCGTACGAAGGTCAGGTGGCGGTAGGTGCAGTAGTGATGAACCGTGTGAGAAGCAAGGCTTACCCCAATACCATTCATGGTGTTATTTATGCATCCGGTCAGTTTACACCGGCCATGAGCGGCAAAGTAAATAAAGTATTGGAATCCGGCAAGATTAATCCCAGCTGTATCCAGGCAGCAGAGGAAGCACTTTCCGGTGTGTCTAATGTAGGTGATTTAACACACTTTAGACGTAACGATGGCAGAAAAGGTATTGTTATCGGTAACCACGTATTCCACTAAAACTTAATTCGAACAACATTCCCCGGTGTGAGAGCATCGGGGTTTTGTTTTTGGGGAAGCGGCACCGGGGGTTTCCTTGACAATTCATCAGGGTTCCTATACAATAAGGGAGAAAATGCTTTAGCGAAGTAGTGAATTACCATATTAAATATAGAAGATATTCTGAAAAGCTTACCTAAGCAGGGGGTGCAATATGAGTGAGAGATTGAACAGGTTGTTAGAGTACGAAAAACGGCTGATACAGGATAGAGAACAGTTAGTGGAGTTGATGCAGGAACATTCCCCGGAGGATGGTCAGCTGGTAGAATATAAGCTGCAATGCTTTCAGAAGGAACTGACTTTCTTGAATCAGCAGCTGGAGATGATGAAGGCGGATGCAAGGAGATATCCGGTGAACGGCATGGAGCAGCCACGCATGGCACAGCCGGTACCAATGCAGCCCTGCATGGAGCAACCGCGGGTAGCACAACCGGGTATACAGCAGGTACAGCCTACATCTCAACCGCCCTTTACCTCCCGGCAGACAGCCACCCAGCGTATCAATGCCGGTGTAGAACAGGCCAAAGAGACCGGCGAGCGTGTCAATAATTACGTCAAGAAGGACTTGGAGAAAACCATCGGACGTTCCCTGATGGGTGTTTTTGCATCAGTATTGATTTTTATCAGTTTGATATTGTTTGCAACATTGTTGTTGCCCTATTTCAACGATACCGCCAAGATGATAACCACCTATGTGGTGAGCTTTGTATTCTTAGGCGTCGGTTTGTGGAAGTTGAACAAGGATAGGGAGAACAAATTCTACCTTGCACTGACAGGCTGCGGTGTAGGTGCTTTGTACATATCACTACTGCTAAGTAATATGTACTTTAAAGTATTGGGAGATATTCCATTGTATGTGCTCATATGTATCTGGGGCATTGGTGTTTGTTTCTTGGCCAAGCAGCAAAGCAAGCTGTTTCAGGTCATTGGAGAACTGGGAATCACCATATCCATATTGTTTGGCTGTATTCTTTGCGGTATCAAGGAGGATGTAGGAAAATACATACCACTGTTGATTTTCTATGGTATTTCTTCTGCGGTATTTTATGTGGTACATTTTGAAAAAGAGTTTTATAAGAACTTGCTCCATCACATTTTTAATGTGATAAATGTGTTGATATTGTTAGTAACCTCCTTTGCGTTATTGGAGAATGGGGCAGAGTATATCCTGCTGTTAGTGATTACCGGATTGAGCTTTGTCAGTATCTTTTTCCACCGCATGGAGAAAGAGAGCCTCAGTTTCGGTATCATTGGACCTATTTATTTGTTTATGGCATATACAGCACTGAGCTATGTTTTGGGAGAAACAGAGCTGTTCGGTATTCTGTTATATCTATCCACAGTATTGTTGATGCTGTGGAGCGAGTATTGTAACATGTCTCACAAGGAAGGCAAGTACATTTTCCAAGGCTTTCTCATGCTTATGGCAATGCTGGGATTAAATTACCATGAGGGATTGTACAATTACGGAATGGTATTTGTGGCAATATTGCCGGTATTGATTGGTGGTTTCCTGCGAAACAATATAGTGATGAAATACGGCAGTTTGATCATGCTTTGGATTTATATGGCGGATGCACTGAAGATAAATGATATGCTTCAGTTTTTCTTGGGCGTCCTTCCACTGTGTATAGCCTTTTTCCTGCTTTGGTGGAAAAAGGAGCAGTACAGCAGAATATACAAATACGTTTTGCATGTGTTTACCACGATTTTTTTAGTGGCTCAGATGAATGATGTGGTGAGGGATTTGATGGAGATTCTGACCGGAGAACGCAGAGTGTACGATATTCCCAGGATATGTAATTATATATGCTTTACTCTTTTCAATATCGGTATGCTTAAGAGCGTGTTCGGCAGGAACCTGAGAACCGGCGAAAAAGAAAATCAGGCATTGTATCATATCATCAATGCGATTGCCATGTGTGTGGGTTTGTTTATGATAGGAGACGGCTATGAAGGTATTTGGAACATTTTCCTGATACTTACGGTGCTGGGAGCCTTTTTCGTCAATGCCAGGAACTTGTTGGATAAGCGGGATAATCTGCTTGCAGGAATTTATGTGGGTATCAAATTCGCAGTATTGATGATTGTGATTCTGGAAGCTTTTGATACTGTGAACTATATTGTCAGCATTGCCTGTCTGCTCATGGCCATTGGGGCTATCGTGTTGGGCTTTGTGGGACAGTACAAGTCCTTGCGTGTGTTTGGACTGGTTTTATCTATGATTAGTACCTTTAAGCTGATTATGATTGACATCAGTTACGAAAACACCTTAGGGAATGCAATCAGCTTCTTCGTATCGGGTATACTATGCTTTGTCATCAGTCTGATTTATAATTATATTGACAAAAAGTGGAAGGATAGCCGCCAGGAGGAGCAGGAAGAGGCGAAACGTGCATAAAATGCCACGTTAGAGTACTATAATGTAGCAAGAAAAGGATTGTGACAGATGCTGAATTGTAGTATAGTAAAACTAACCTAATTGAAGCGATTTTCTGAAACAGAAGGGAGGAAAAGAAATGGAAGTAATGCTGTGGCTCATATTACTCATTGTATTGTTGGTAATAGAAGCGATTACCGTTGCATTGGTAAGTATTTGGTTTGCGGGTGGTGCTTTGGTGGCACTGTTAGTAGCTTTATTACATGCTCCGATGGGGTTACAGGTAATATTATTCCTAGTAGTGTCATTAGTACTGTTGTTCTTTACCAGACCCATTGCAGTGAAGTACTTCAACAAGGATAGAGTGAAGACCAATGCGGAGAGTCTGATAGGCAAGCAGGCCATTGTTATCAGTGAGATTGACAACCTGCAGGGGATCGGTCAGGCTACCGTTGGCGGACAGCAGTGGAGTGCCAGAAGTGTGACAGATGGTGTTACTATTCCGGTAGGTGCGGTAGTGGAAATCGAATCCATCAAGGGTGTGAAGCTGATGGTTCGTGATATTACAGCTACTGTAGAAAAAACTGTAGCAAAAACAGAAGTCAAAGAAGACAAATAAATAATGGAGGAAAATTTGTATGGAAATTGTAATTGCGCTTATAGTTATTGTTGTTATTTTAGTCAGATCGACTGTTCGAATTGTACCTCAGGCACAGAACTATGTTATTGAACGTCTGGGTGCATATCAGGATACCTGGGATACCGGTATTCACTTCAAGTTACCCTTACTTGATAAGGTAGCCAGAAGAGTAAACATGAAGGAGCAGGTAGCAGACTTCCCGCCTCAGCCGGTTATTACCAAGGATAATGTTACCATGAGAATTGATACCGTAATCTTTTATCAGATTACGGATCCTCAGTTATTTACTTATGGTGTAGAAAATCCTATGATGGCGATTGAAAACCTGACAGCAACTACTCTTCGTAACATTATCGGTGATTTGGAATTAGACCAGACCTTAACTTCCAGAGAAACCATCAATACTCAGATGCGTGCAGCACTGGATATTGCAACTGACCCTTGGGGTATCAAGGTAAATCGTGTAGAGTTGAAGAACATCATTCCTCCTGCAGAAATCCAGAATGCAATGGAGAAGCAGATGAAGGCAGAACGTGAGAGACGTGAGGCTGTTACCCGTGCAGAAGGTGAAAAGAAGGCAAGCATCCTTCAGGCAGAAGGTGAGAAGGAATCCGCTATTCTTCGTGCAGAGGCTGAAAAGGAATCCGCTATCCTTCGTGCAGAAGCGCAGAAGGAAAAGATGATCCGTGAGGCAGAAGGTGAAGCTGAGGCTATTTTGAAGGTACAGCAGGCAAATGCAGACGGTATCAGAATGTTGAAAGAAGCAGGCGCAGACGAAGCAGTACTGAAGATTAAGAGCTTAGAGGCATTCGAAAAGGTGGCTGATGGTCAGGCAACTACCATCCTCATTCCTTCCGAATTGTCCGGTATCGCCAGTCTGGCTACTACCTTTAAGGAAGCAAGTAAATAAAACCCAAGCTTATGAGAGGGGGAGGTTGTAATGACCTTCCCTTTTTCTACTTGAAAAATCAAGGCTTTTGTAGTACATTAGTCTTATCTTTTTATTTATGAACCCAAGGAGGAACAAGTATGAATTTAAAGGGACGTGATTTCTTAAAATTATTGGATTTTACAGCAGAGGAGATTACCTATTTGGTAGATTTGGCTGCTGATTTGAAGGCGAAGAAGAAGCAGGGGATTCTTGTGGATGGACTTCGTGGTAAAAACGTAGCATTGATTTT
The DNA here is from genome assembly GCA_045615205.1 of Acetatifactor sp. Classification (GTDB taxonomy): domain Bacteria; phylum Bacillota; class Clostridia; order Lachnospirales; family Lachnospiraceae; genus Acetatifactor. Next base: position 131,512 of record JAZLEI010000022.1, on the reverse strand, counting down.
TGAGAAGACCAGTACCAGAACCAGATGTTCCTTTGAGGTGGCTGCACATGATTTGGGGATGGGAACTACCTATTTGGATCCTTCCAGCTCTCAGATTGGCAAGAAGGAAAGCATCGCAGATACTGCCAGAGTATTGGCTGGTATGTTCGATGGTATTGAATACAGAGGCTATGGACAGGAAATCGTAGAGGAACTGGCAAAGTACTCTAAGGTACCTGTTTGGAATGGTCTGACCAATGAATTTCACCCTACACAGATGCTGGCAGATTTGTTGACTATTCGTGAGCATTTCGGCAAGGTGGAAGGTATCAAATTGACTTATATGGGCGACGCACGTTACAATATGGGTAATTCCTGGATGGTAACCTGTGCGAAGATGGGTATGCACTTTACCGCATGTACCACACCGAAATATTTCCCGGATCCTGCATTGGTAGAGGAGTGCCGCAAGATTGCAGAGACTACCGGAGCGACTATTACCCTGACAGATAGCGTGGAAGAGGGTACGAAGGGAGCAGATGTTATCTATACAGATGTATGGGTATCTATGGGTGAGCCGGATGAAATCTGGGAGGAGCGTATTGCAGAGCTGTCTCCTTATCAGGTGAACAAGGCTGTCATGGACAATGCCGGAGAGAAGGCGATTTTCTTACATTGTTTGCCGGCTTTCCATGATTTAAAGACACAGATTGGTCAGGAAATCGAGAAGAAGTTTGGTATCAGCGAGATGGAGGTAACGGACGAGGTGTTCGAGTCTGCACAGTCACTGGTATTTGAAGAAGCAGAGAACCGTATGCACACCATCAAAGCTGTGATGGCGGCTACTCTTGGTTACAATGCATAATGATACACAATAAAGAAATACCCCATTGGGCAGGACAAAAGATAATTCATGAGATAGAGATAGATTCCACCAACGAAGCGGCGAAACGTGCCGGTGATGGGGGAGCCTTACATGGGACCGTGTTTCGTGCAGACCGACAAACTGCAGGAAAGGGGCGCAGAGGACGCAGCTGGCACTCTGCAGAGGAGAAGAATTTATATTTCACCATATTGTTACGTCCTGAGCTGACACCACAGAAGGCATCCATGTTGACTTTGGTCATGGCTTATGCGGTGGCAAAGGCTGTTCGGGAGCATACCGGTCTGGAGGCTAAGATAAAGTGGCCCAACGACATCGTGGTAAATGCTAAGAAGGTTTGCGGTATCCTATCTGAAATGAAGCTGGAAGGAATGGCTGTAGATTACTGTGTCATAGGCGTAGGTGTCAATGTAGGGCAGAAAGAATTTCCAGAGGATATTCGGGAAATGGCTACCTCCTTGTCCGGGGAAAGCGGAAAAGAAATCGATTGTGCGCTACTGTTGCAGAACGTTCTGAGATGTTTTGAGCAGGCTTATGAAGAGTTTCTGAAAACAGAGAATCTGGCAAAGTTTCAGGAAGAGTACAATATCCTTTTAATCAATCTGGACAGGCAGGTTCGGGTACTGGATCCTAAGGGAGAGTATGAGGGAATAGCCAGAGGTATCACGGAAACCGGAGAACTGCTGGTAGAAACGGCAGACGGTATCTGCAAAAGTGTATATGCCGGTGAAGTGTCTGTGCGCGGATTGTATGGATACGTGTAAAATCGAGCCGAATAGTGGTTACAGACTGACAGGAAAGGTTGGAGGATAACTTGGAAGAAAGAATCGTGCTTTGTGGTGCAAATGCCTACGAACAAAAATATTATTTTAATGAACAGTTTCAGAATATTCCTGCTTCTATCAAGGATGAGCTACATATTATATGCGTGCTCTTTACGGAAGAAGTAGGGGGTATTTTTACTATTGTATTTGAGAAGGATGGATCCGTATCCTTGGAAACGCAGGCAGAGGAGGATGACATCTATTACGATGAAATCTCCAGCGGCTTGTTGGTTTCCGAGATACGCAGAAAGCGTCAGGAGCTTTTAGAGTCCTTGAGTTTGTTTTATCGAGTGTTTATTTTGAAGGAAGATATTTCCGATATGTTGGAGGATTAGGAATGATATTAGTAGTGGATGTGGGGAATACCAATATTACCTGTGGTGTGTATGAGGAAAAGGAACTGAAGGCAACTTTTCGTATCAATACCAAGACCCCTCGTACCTCTGACGAATATGGTGCTATTTTTAATCAACTGTTATTAATGAAAGAACTGAGGATGAGCGACATCGAGGGTAGTATCATCGCCAGTGTGGTACCGGATGTGATGCATTCACTGGTAGGTGGCATCGTGCGCTATACCGGCACTACCCCTCTGATAGTGGGACCCGGAGTAAAGACCGGTATCAAGGTAGTAACAGAAAATCCACGTGCCATCGGTGCAGACCGTATTGTGGATGCAGTGGCAGCTTATGAAAAGTATGGTGGTCCCGTGCTGGTGTTGGATTTCGGAACTGCCACCACTTATGACTATGTAACTGCAAATGGGGAATTCGCCGCAGGAATTACTGCTCCCGGTATCCGTATCAGTTCAGAAGCACTTTGGAAAGCAACGGCGAAGCTTCCCAATATCGAAATCAAAAAGCCCAAATCCATACTGGCACAGGAAACCATCACCAGTATGCAGGCGGGGCTTATGTATGGTCAAATCGGTCAGACCGAATACATCATCAAGAAGGTAAAGGAAGAGACCGGTATTCCGGACATGAAGGTAGTAGCAACGGGTGGTCTGGGACGCACTATTGCGGACGAAACCGACACCATCGATATATATGACAATGCACTGACCCTGGAAGGACTACGCATTGTGTATGAGAAGAATAAACGGTAAGTGGTGCCAACTGTTTCACAACCACATAACGAATAGAGAGGACTACAATGAGCAAATTAGCTATAGGGAATGTAACCCTTGAGAATAATGTCATATTGGCTCCCATGGCAGGTGTAACAGACCTGCCTTTTCGTTTGCTGTGCAAGGAGCAGGGAGCAGGCTTGATTTGTATGGAAATGGTCAGTGCCAAGGCCATTTATTATCATAACAAGAATACGGAGGAGCTGATGGAGATACACCCGGGAGAAACGCCGGTATCCCTGCAGCTTTTCGGCTCGGATGCAGATATTATGGCACAGATGGCCAAGCGTATCGAGGAACGCCCCTTTGCCATACTGGACGTGAATATGGGGTGTCCGGTACCAAAGGTGGTGAACAATGGAGAAGGCTCTGCACTGATGAAGAACCCCAAGCTGGTGGAAGAAATCCTGACCAAGCTGGTAAAAGCAATTGATAAGCCGGTTACCGTGAAAATCCGCAAGGGTTTCAATGACCAGCTAGTGAATGCTGTGGAGATTGCCCGCATCGCAGAAAGCTGTGGTGTGGCTGCAGTGGCAGTTCATGGACGCACCAGAGAGCAATATTACAGCGGCAAGGCAGACTGGGATATTATTGCGGCAGTTAAGGATGCAGTGAAGATACCGGTTATCGGTAATGGTGATGTAGTGGATGCTTATAGTGCGGAGGCACTGCTCAAGCATACCGGTTGTGACGGTGTCATGATAGGCAGGGCTGCTGAGGGCAATCCCTGGATTTTCAGAGAGGTTACCTCTTATCTGGAAACAGGTGTGGTTCCCCCTCGCCCCGGCAAGGAGGAAATCAAGGAAACTATTTTGCGGCATGCCGGATTGCAGTTGGAGTACAAGGGAGAATATACCGGAGTACGGGAAATGCGTAAACATTTGTCATGGTATACTACAGGGTATCCTAATTCCGCAAAGTTTCGCCAGATGATTAATACGATGGAGAGTATGGACGAGCTGTTGGCTGGAGTGGAGCAGATTTTTGGATAGGTGTAGAGGTTCCCGTTCAGCCATGCATCTCGATTTCGCCGCTGCGCGTCTTTTCCGCAGCAAAGCTGCTACAAATCTCGATGGGGGGCGAACGCCCTATGTCCAAAAAACAAACCATCCTGTTTAGTGAGCAAGCTCCCACACAGGATGCTTCGCTTTTTGGACGCATGGTTGAACGGTAACCGGCATATATTATCCCATGGACAGAATTTTATATTTTCGATGGGTGAAGGGGAGAAACGATATCCCCGCATATAGTGTGCAGATATTGCGTGCCGTGAGGGAAGGCTTTGTCATATATTACCTGCAGGTAGTAGGAGAACTTGCGGATGTCAGGTTGGCGGATTTGCATGGAGAAATGAATAAGGCATTAGAGCGTTTGGAAGCCAGATATCGCAGGGAAGAGGACGGGCTTCGAACTTATCTGGTACTGGAGGATGGCTTTGAAAAGTGGCTGGAGAATTTGGGCGCAAAGCAATATTGGCAGCAACTATGGCAATTTCCGGTATATTCCGATTACCAGAGTAACCGGAACCTGAAATACTTATTGCAAACCATTCCACGGAAGGACTGGCCGAAGAAGGCGATGATTCTGGGGTGTGGAGTAGGCATGCAGGAGTGGTTGCCTTTTCTGGCAGAGCATGTGCATAACATGGAGCTTTATGTAGAGTTTATGACCAAAGGGTTGGAGGAACTGCAGGAAGAGCTGTGTGAGGAATATGGTATGGTTACCGATTTGAAGCTGGTGGAGCCGGGCGGTTTTCAGAGAGAACGCCTGCGTAGCAGGGAACCGGTTTTGGTAATCGATTTCAGCGGCTGTGGGAATATTTCTGTTTTGGGAATGGAGCCGGGAAGCATCTGGGTAGATATGGATGCTATGGAAAATAAGCGTCATCTGATAGAAGACCGACCGACTGGGCTTACTTATCTCTCTTTAAAAACAATTTGGAAAAGAGAAATGATTCAAACCCTTGACACTATCAGCAAATTCGCATATAATACGAGAGTTAAAATAGGCAGATAATAGTATGGCGAGAGAATATAGAAATGTAAAGGAAGGGTAAAAGGAATGGCAGCAAGAGAAAAGAAAAATATTATAACCTACGAAGGATTGAAAAAGTATCAGCAGGAATTGGAGCATTTGAAGGTAGTAATGCGTCAGGAAGTGGCTCAGAAGATTAAGGAAGCCAGAGAACAGGGCGATTTGTCTGAAAATGCAGAGTATGATGCTGCAAAGGATGAGCAGAGAGATATCGAAGCAAGAATTGAAGAATTAGAGAAAATTCTGAAGAATGCAGAAGTTGTTGATGAGGAAGAAGTAGATTTGGATGTTATCAACATTGGCTGTATGGTTAAGATTTTGGATGTAGAATTCAACGAAGAGTTAGAATATAAGATTGTAGGTTCCACAGAAGCAAACAGCTTAAAGGGCAAGATTTCCAATGAAAGCCCTGTAGGTAAGGCTTTGATGGGACATAAAGCGGGCGATACCGTAGAGGTAGAAACTCAGGTAGGCGTGGTGGCTTACAAAGTATTGGCAATTAAGAGAGCATAACATGAAAAGAAGTTCTAGAGCTGCGTGCGCAGCTAAGAACTTCTATGTTTCATGTGAGGAATTTGCCCATAGGTCAAATTCCATTGAGTACGAATTAAGAGGAGTGATAGACATGGCAGAAGCACAGAATACAAACGTTCAGGAACAGGATTTAAATCAACTTTTGAAGGTAAGAAGAGAGAAGCTGGCGAATTTACAGGCAGCCGGTAAGGATCCTTTCCAGATTACCAAATACGATGTAACTCATCATACCGTAGAGGCAAGAGAGCAGTATATTGTTCATGAAGAAAAGTTGTTGGCAGGAAGAGTGGCACCGAGTGTAGAAGGTCTGGACGAAGCAGCTGCAAGAGAAGTAATGAATAATGATTATAATGAAAGAAGAGCCATCATGGATGCAAGTCCTATTGAGGTTTCTATTGCCGGACGTATGATGTTTAAGCGTGTCATGGGAAAGGCTTCTTTCTGCAATATTCAGGATTTGAAGGGCAGAATTCAGGTGTATGTTGCCAAAGACGCTATCGGCGAAGATGCTTATGCAGACTTTAAGAAGTCTGATATTGGTGATATTTTTGGTATTAAGGGATATATGTTCAGAACCAAGGCAGGTGAGATTTCCGTACATGCAGTAGAAATGACCCTGTTAAGCAAGAGCTTGCAGGTTCTGCCGGAGAAGTTCCATGGATTGACAGATACCGATACCCGTTATCGTCAGAGATATGTTGACTTGATTATGAATGAAGAGGTAAAGGATACCTTCGTAAAGCGTTCTAAGATGATGAAGAGCATTCGTAACTTCTTAGATGGTCGTAACTTCATGGAAGTGGAAACTCCTATGTTGGTTGCTAACGCAGGTGGTGCGGCAGCAAGACCTTTTGAGACCCATTTCAATGCTTTGGATGAAGATGTAAAGCTTCGTATTTCCTTAGAGCTTTACTTAAAGAGATTAATCGTAGGCGGTATGGAAAGAGTATACGAAATCGGTCGTGTATTTCGTAATGAAGGTGTAGATACCAGACACAATCCGGAGTTTACCTTGATGGAGCTGTATCAGGCATATACGGATTACTATGGCATGATGGAACTGACCGAGAGCATGTTTAAGTATGTGGCACAGGAGGTTTGCGGTACTACCGTGATTACTTATGGTCCTCATACTATCGATTTCGGCAAGCCTTTCGAAAGACTGACCATGATTGAGGCAGTGAAGAAGTACGCAGGTGTGGATTTCGATGAAATTCCTGATACTGCAGCAGCAAAGAAGATTGCGGATGAAAAGCATGTAGAATACGAAGCACGCCATGAAAAGGGCGATATCTTGAACCTGTTTTTCGAAGAGTTCGTAGAGGAGCATTTGATTCAGCCTACCTTTATCATGGATCACCCGGTAGAGATTTCTCCTTTGACCAAGAGAAAGCCGGACAAGCCGGACTATGTAGAGCGTTTCGAGCTGTTCATCAACGGTTGGGAAATGTGTAATGCATACTCAGAGTTGAACGACCCTATCGACCAGAGAGAACGTTTCAAGGCACAGGAAGCAGCTTTGGCAGCAGGTGATGACGAAGCCAACACTACTGACGAGGACTTCATGAACGCTTTGGAAATCGGTATGCCTCCTACAGGCGGTATTGGCTATGGTTTGGATAGATTGTGTATGTTATTGACCGATTCACCGGCGATTAGGGATGTGTTGTTCTTCCCAACAATGAAGTCATTAGACAAATAAAACTAGTAAAATCAAGGGTTTGCGGTCTTACAAATCAGAGTTGACCAATTTTTGACCAAGGATTTACAAGGTCATATAAATGTGTTAACATGGATTTACAGAGTGAAGGTGGTTCTAATTAAATAAAAAGCATTACTTAGAGGATATTTTCTAAAGAAATTTAGAAGATGTCCTCTTTTTGCGTTTGTGGAGATTAGTTGGATAATATGAAATTTAGTCAAATGGATAGGAGGAGTTTTTGTGACAGAAAAAGTAATCACAAGTGTTAGGGCATATGTCAACAATGAAAGTATTCGTAAAAGGTACATACGCCCTAAAGAGGCGGCAGAGCAACTTGGGAAGTCAGAAGAGGAAGTGTTAAGACTTGCCTCTATGGCAGGTGCGATTTGTCAGTTGCCTGTCATTACTCTTATTAATTGTAAGAAATTGGAGGATTATATGAAACATTTATATAAGGTTTCTGGTACAAACAAATATGTACAGAAGAAATATGTGAGAATTGGCGAAGGCTCAATTATATATAGTATAGGGCGTCATCGCTTTGTTGAGATGGCAAGAGCAGCAGGTGCTGTGTACAAAGTGAATGGTGGAACTGTACTTGTAAGCTTAGATATTTTTGATGAGTATATGGAACAGTTTCGAGAAAAACCAGTAGCTATGAAAAATCCTTTGTTGACTAAAGAAACGAAAGAGAGGAAGTGAGCATATGGGTTATTCTTATAAGATCTATTCGGAAACGAAGGATGTAATGAAGAAATATGTAAATGCAACAGAAGGAGCAATTATATATAGTCTGGGTAAAACAAGATTTAGGGCACTTGCCAAAGAAGCAGGAGCGGTGTATAAGGTGGGAAATTCTGCATTGGTTAATACGGAAATATTTGAGGATTATTTGGAGCAATTCCATGAGCCTGCGCAAATGTTACCTAAGCATAACTGGGGAAATAAAATGGAAGCTAATGTGGATAAACAAATAGAGAAAGAGGAGTACGACAATGAGTGAGGAGTTAACTATATTTGAGCAATTAGGCGGAAGCTACATAGAAAAGGATGGGCTATTGTATCCAGTGATTGATGAATCCACTATAAAAAGTGAAAATGTCTGGGCGGGAAAGTATGGGCATATGTGGATGGATTATATGAAGGAGAATTATCCTGAAAGATATAGAAATTTGTTTCGCAGGGGTGCGTTGGAAGTAAAGGCATCAGAAATAAATACGGAAGCCTATAGAGTGTTAGATACAATTTCGGAACAGTATACTAAGAGAGAAATTCCAGTGGGTTGTGATTCTACGATGGACATGTGGCAATTAAGAGAGCAGGTACGACAAATGGCTGAGGAGATTGTGTTGCAAGAGGTGGTATTTAGGTGTAACTAGCATGCCCATTATACTAAAAATGGAGTCAACTTAAAATGTTAACTGACTTTTGGAAAGTCAACTTAAAAAACGGAGTGACTTTTGAAAAGTTAACTGAAAAAATGAGTAGACTCGTTAGAAACATAGGAAAGAGTAATTGAAAAAGTCAAGTAAAAATCAAAAAAGTAACTGAAAAAGTTAATTGACTGTGTGATTTTTAATTGAAAAATTCAATTACTCTTTTTTGAAGGGAGTATATTGTTAATTGAAGTAATTGAAAATTTCAATTAACAATATAAAATACAAGGGTTTTAGGGAAGGTTCCCTAAACAGAGACAGGAGATGGCTCTCCTGCGTATCTGGCAGAGGACTAGGGAAAATGGCAAGAAGTAAAAAATTGAAAAGTAGAAAAAATTGCAAAAAAAATTTGTAAAGTTTTCGGGGGATTTAAAAGTAAATTTGTATATCCAAATAAGGATGTGGATTTAAATTTTAATTATAGGTGTATTTCGCATTGCTAAAAAGGTTGTAAATTAGCATATGATATATTACAATTTGATTAAAATACTAATAAAAAAGGATGTGAGCGATATGGAAGATTTATTATTTGTTTTGAATAATTATGTATGGGTTCCAATTGTAAGTGCAGTTATAGGAGGTGCCCTATCTCTTTTAGTACCGTTTTTGTGGAATAAATGGCAAAAAAGAAAGAAAAATAAATTAGATAAAGCAATTGATGAATTTAGCATTTCGGGGGAGTGGAATTCTATCTTTATAGAGGGGAAAAGCATCCAAACAGAGATGGTTCATATTGAACAGACAGGAAGAGTAGTAACTGCCGTTATGAAAATGGGCAATAGGATATATGATTTTCAAGGTGAATTCAAGAACCAAATATTAGTTGGAACATATGAATCTAATAGTAGAAAAAAGGATGAGAGAGGAACAATAGTTCTTAGGTACATAAACGAAAATTTGTTAAGCGGTTATTGTACATTTATATACAAAAATAGACAAGTATATAATAGTCCATATGTTTTAGCATCCATTTCACATCATAAAGTTGATAAGGGAACATACCAATTTTGTAATGGATGTGTGGGTAAGTTTGATTGTTGTTGTAATTGTGAATCGATTGATATGCCTATATTGTTACCATTTGAAGCAAAGAATATATCTTCGGTTACTAAAAGAAGTATAGAAACTTTTGCAGAGAAAAAAACTAATAATCTTTATCAAATGAAGAGGGTTGATGGTGATCCAAAGAAAGAATGTATTTTCTTCCAGAATAGTAGGTGCTCAATATACGATAATCGCCCAGTAGATTGTAGATTGTTTCCGTTTGATTTTAAAGAAATAGATGGGGAGTATTGGGTAATATACTATAATAAAGCATGCAATGCGATACCAATAGATAAGGACGAAATTGAAGCCTGTGGTTATAATATACGTCCTTTATTAGAAATAGTGATGCCTTATATGTCAGAATGTTCAGATCCGATATTGAGTGAAAGATTAAGTAAACAAGAATATATTAAGTTGTTTAGTGTTAATCATTTGCGAGATGATGGTTAATAAATAGTTTATGATATAATTGATGGAAAAAATTAATAGAATGATTTCGTAGAGGACAGAGCAAAGCTCTGTCCCTTTTTATATTAATATCAAAGGTATATATGCTAAGTGGTATCTATAGGAAATATATAAGTTGCTTTTGTTCGTCCCGTAGAATATAATAAAGATTAGAGGTGAGAAAAAGATGGGATATATAACAGCAAGTCAAGCGGCGAAAAAATGGAACATATCACAAAGAAGAGTGCAAATACTTTGTGCTGAAAATCGCATAGAAGGTGTATTTAAATTAGGAGAAACTTGGGCAATACCAGATGATGCTGAGAAACCAAGAGATTCTCGCAGGAAAGAGAAAGAGGAATAACAATTATGGAATTGAATGCAATAGATTTGTTTTGCGGTTGTGGTGGATTATCATATGGGTTTGAACGTGCTGGTTATAATATATTGCTTGGCATAGATAATGATAAAAAAGCATTAGAAACATTTGAATTGAATCATAAGGGCTCAAAGTCGATATGTGGTGATATTACTGAAGTTACATATGAAAAGGATATTAAGCCAATAATTGGAGATAAGAAAATTGATGTAATTATTGGTGGGCCACCATGTCAGGGAATGTCACTTTCGGGACCGAGAAAATTTGATGATCCTAGAAATAAACTATATTTATCATATATTAGGTTGGTTGATGAAATCAGACCTAGGGCATTTGTGATAGAGAATGTTCCGGGGTTAGTTGGATTATTTCGAGGTCAAATTAAGGATAGTATTATAAGCAAATTTACTGAAATGGGGTATTCCATACAATATAGAATTATGTGTGCTGCAGATTATGGTGTTCCACAGAGTAGGCGTAGGGTTGTTTTTGTAGGACTACAAGAGGGTGAATTTGAATATCCTGAGCCAGTAAAAGAAGTTGTTACTTGTAGTATGGCATTATCAGATTTACCACCTTTAGTTGATGTGCTGGGAGAAGAAGATGCTGACTACATAACAGATGCAATGAATCACTATCAGCAGACAATGAGAGCCAGGTCAAACAAAGTAAAAAACCATATTGCAGCAAGCCATTCTGATAAAGTAAAACATATTATATCTTTAGTTCCAGATGGTGGTAATTACAAGAATTTGCCAGATGAATATAGGAACAGTAGAAATTTCCATGTGGCTTGGACAAGATTTGCAAGTGATAAACCGGCACCAACAATAGATACAGGACATAGACATCATTTTCATTATAAGTACAATAGAGTACCAACGGTAAGAGAATGTGCAAGATTACAATCGTTTCCAGATGATTTTGTTTTCTTAGGGAATAAGACGCAACAATTTAGGCAAGTAGGTAATGCAGTACCTCCAATTATGGCAGAATGCATTGCTAATCAGTTAAAAAAGTATTTAGGAGAATGTTAATGGCAGAATACAAAATACCAGATGAATATTATTTTAGAATTCATCATGTAAGACCACGTTTTAAAGGTGATATTGAAAATGTATTGATTTATATGGCAGAAGAAATTAGCAGAATAGGAGAATGTGAAACGGCAGAATTTGTTCAAAGAATAAATGCGGCTATTTATAACTATCCGGGAAATGCACACAGAGAATTAAAAACAATAAATAATTGGCGCACAGAGATTTCAGCCTTATTTGGATTTATTGAACATACTGATACTACGGACAAACCGGGATTGAGAGCAATAGAATTGGCTACTAATCAGGATTTAGTTGAATGTTTCAAAGTGTTTTTATACAATTTCCAATATCCGGGTGCTCATATAAAGCCCAAAAATGTACTTGAGCAAGTAGAAGCAGGTGTTCATTTCAAGCCAGCACAGTATATATTGAAGTTGCTTCGTTTTGCAAATAAAGAAGGTGGTAACTCAAATGGAATAACAAAATTTGAGGCATGTCATTGTGTTTTTAATGATTTACGAGTGACTAGAGATAATGAAGGTGTGGCAAAGACGTGGGAACGCATTTTATATAATCGTAAAAATGGATTAGAATATGACCAAACAGGCGATGTGGTTCGTTATGCAGGTGATATTATAGATTATATGGAAATTGCTAACTTACTTAAAACTTATGACAGTAGAACATATTATCTTAATACCCTTGAAGAAGAGGCAATAGTTAAATTCTGTGAATCTACAGAGTGGTTTGCGGAATACGATGAGATGATAGAAAAACGTTCAGGTACTATGGAAGAGGTCAAAGAGTGTGTGGCAGGATGGTTTTCGTTTGTAAACAGAGATATACAGAATACTGATTTTGCAACAGATATTTTGGCATATATCGCTTCTGATGAAGACGAATTAAAATCACTTAAAGACAACGCATCATATATTGGTGGAGACCCTATTCATATCGAATTTACTACAAGGGAAAAAGTTTTAGATGAACGTATTGCAATGGATTATGATGTGTTCACTACAAAAGATATAGGTGACATTGGAGAAAGTCTTATACATGGGCATGAGTGCATGAGAATCAAGCTTGGTGGAAGAGAAGACTTAATTCATCTTATTAAACGTATACCGACACAGTTTGCGGTAGGATATGATATTAGTTCAGTAGAGTTGGACGAGCGTAAACGATATATCGAGGTTAAGACAACTATTAGTTCAAAACCATTACATTTTAACAGAATACATCTTACGAAAAATGAATGGAATACGGCAAGCAGTACACATGACAGATATTATGTGTATCGCTTAATGCTCAGCAAAACAGAGCGCAAGTTATTTTTGTTGCAGGATCCGGTTGGACTTTATAAAAAAGATTTGATAGAAATGATACCTAGTGATGGTGCAGATATTACATTTGACCCTAAAAAAGTAGGAGAATTTGAGGAGCTGTTGACATGGAAAAATTAAAAGTAGCATCATTGTTTTGTGGATGTGGAGGAACAGATGTAGGATTGTTAGGAGATTTTGAGTTTTTGGGAAATCATTATGCTTCTAATGATTTAGAAATAGTATATGCCAATGATATTGATGATAATGCCTGCAATATTTTTAAGGAGAATTTTGGAATTGAACCAGATAATAGAGATATTAGAGAAGTTTCATCGAATGAAATTCCAGAGTTTGATATTTTAACAGGGGGATTTCCTTGCCAATCATTTTCAATTATTGCACAAAATCCTAAACGATTAGGTGTAAAGGACGAACGAGGGAAATTGTTCTTTGAAATGTGTCGTATATTACGCGAGAAACAACCGAAATGTTTTATTGCAGAAAACGTAAAAGGTATTTTAACAGCTAATAAAAAAAGTGCGTTTCCGCTTATTATAAAAGAATTTGAAGAAAGTGGATATGATGTTTGGTATTCAATTTTAAATTCCGCGAACTATGGTGTTCCGCAAAAGAGAGAACGTGTAATAATTGTAGGATTTAGAAAAGATTTGGAAGTCAAATTTGAGTTTCCGGATGTTATAGTACGGGATGAGGAGGCATTTACACCTTTAAGTAAAGTGATAGAAAATGAGGTGGATGAGAAGTATTTTTTCAGTCAGCGTGCTGTTGATGGAATGATGAAAAAAAGAGCTAGCATGAATAAGGGTAGAGCTCAAGATATAACAAAACCATGTAATACAGTAGGTGCACATTTGGCTAAAGTGTCTTTGAATAGTACAGACCCTGTTTTATTGGTCAATGAAAGATATAGGAGATTTACACCGAGAGAGGTGGCACGAATACAATCATTCCCGGAAAGTTTTGAACTTGTAGGAAGTGAAGCGGCACAATATCGAGCACTTGGAAACGCTATTCCACCTGTTATGTTTTGGTATGTGGCAAAGACGGTTAGGGAAAAGCTGGAATACATTGGTTGATGATATGAAAGGATGGTTCGAATGATAAATAGAGGCTCTGAGTGGAGAAGATGGAATTTACATATGCATTCTGAGTATTCAAGAGAAGCTAGGACAAAAATGAAAATCACAGAAATATTTGATTGTGCTGTAAAAAATAATATTTCTATGATTTCAGTAACGGATCATAGTAATTTCGATGCATTAGATGAAATATGGGATATTTATCAAAATGGTACATGTGAGCAAGGAAACTATAGTGATTTAGTTGATTTTTTACCTGGTATAGAATTGAAGACTGATAAAGGGAAAAAAGGTGTTCATATAATTTCTGTCTTTCCAAAAGAAATTGTAGTGAATCGAAAGACAAAACAAGCAACTAAGAGTGTTCTATATGATAATTTTTGCACAAAATTGGGATTGTCTTACAGTGAAATTGAGTCCAATGGGGATGGAGATTATGCAAAAGGGTTGCTATGTTCAATCGTAGATTTTGATATGGCAGTTAATTTGACGCACGAGTTGGGTGGAGTTGTAATTATTCATGGTGGTGATAAACATGGAAGCATTGAAAATGAAATGGAACATGCTAATTCGAAAGAACCTACGCCAGAAGAATTATATGCAAGCTTAGATATAACAAAAACAGAAATTATTTCTTCTAAAATTGACATAATTGAACTACCAAATTTTGAACGTAGGCAGGCAAAGAATGCACATTTTTACAACAGTGTCTTTTTGAAGCCATGTATGGTGGCGTCAGACGCTCATGAAAGATGTGAGTATGATGTATTAGGTGAAAAAATTACATGGGTAAAGGCTGATACTACATTTGAAGGTTTTAAACAGGCAATTATTGATTATGAAAACAGAATGTGTCTTAAAGAGGTGCCAGAGCAGGTAGAAAGAATTAAGAAGAATCCGACTAAGTATATTAAAGAATTGGAAATTGATTGGTCAGATGAGTATGCTGGAGAAAAGGGGGATTGGTTTAAAAATATTAACATTCCACTTAATTGTGGATTGGTTAGTGTTATTGGAAATAAAGGAAATGGAAAATCTGCAATAGCAGAGATTATAGGATGGTTGTCCGATAGTAAAAATTATACTAAATTTGCGTTTTTAAATAGTAAGAAATTTTTGAAAAATAAGTTAGCGAATAATTTTACGGCAAAAATCACGTGGTTAGATAACCAAATTTCGATGAAAGATAATCTTGGAGTACAGCCAGATACAAATAATGTAGAGCGTGTACAATGTATTCCACAACAATATTTTGAAGAAATTTGTACAGATACGGAATTAGAAAAGTTTACGACGGAAATTAATGGTGTCATTTTCTCGAGGTTATCAGAAGAAGATAAGGAAGGGGCTAGATCATTTGAAGAGTTGATTGATAAATATACAAGAATTTCTGAACAGAATATTAGCATATTGCAAACGAATTTATCGGAGGTAAATAGGGATATTATTTTGCTGGAAAGTAAGTTGAGCAGAGAGTATAAAACTAAGCAGGAAGCTTTATTACAGGATGCGCAGAATCAACTTTTGGCACAAATTAATATATGTCCTCAAGAAGTAAAAAAACCAGAATTGCCAAAAGAAATACAAGAACAATATGATAAAGTTATTGAGGAAATTCGAAGCATTGAAAATGAGATAGAAAAAAAGCAAGAAGAGATTTTGGAGGTTAATTCAGTATCAAAGAAGTTTCAACATATTTTAGAGTATATTGAAGAGTTTGAAAATAGAATGGATAAAGAAATTGCACAAATTGATATACAGGTTGAAGAATTTGATATAAAAGCAGAAGATGTAATTAAATTTACAGTTGATAAAGGCCCGATTATTTCTAAAAAAGAGGTTATTGATAGAAAGTTAAAGGAATTAAAGGAAAGCGTAGAAGATGAAAAAGATGGATTAAAAGTACAATTGAAACAAAAGATTTCGGTAAAGGAATCTATCGTTGCGGAAGAAAACAGAAATATTCAATTATATGATTCATACATTAGAGAATATCAGGAATGGGAAAAGATAAAGAAAGAAAAAGAAGAAACTGTAAATAAAATCAATGTGGAATTATTATATATATCGGACGGGATTACAATTGATTTACAGCCTTTATACGACAAGAGGAGAAACATTACAGCAAGTATATTCAATGAAAAAAAGAAAGTGATAGAGTTATACAATAAGTTTAAAAAACCAGTTGACGAATTTCTTAGAGACAAGGCAGATTTGTTAAGTGAATATAGTATTTCAATTCGTTCTGGATTGGTTATTAATGAAATGTTTCAGGAAGAAGTATTTTCGTATATTAATAAGCAAAAGAAAAATGCGTTCCGTGATGATAATTATCAATTGAGCAAAACTGTAGATACTTTAGCAGAGATAGATGATATTGAACAATATATTACTATAGCAGATGACATACTTCAAAAAATGAAAGATTATGATAATGAAAATATAGTCTCATCTCAGTTGAAGGACAATAAATGGTTAGAGTTTTATAATTATTTATTTGGTCTACAGTACATTCAAAACAAATATGAATTAGTAAGTGATAATAAGACATTAGAAAAGTTGTCACCAGGAGAGAGAGGCGCATTGTTGCTAATCTTTTATCTGTTGTTGGATTTGCGAGATATACCTTTAGTGATAGACCAACCAGAAGATAACTTGGATAATCAAAGTGTCGCAAGTATACTGGTTCCATTTATACAAGCTGCAAAGAAAAGAAGGCAAATAATATTGGTAACGCATAATCCTAATTTAGCAGTAGTAGCGGATTCTGATCAAATAATACATGTTAAGATAAATAAAGAAGAACGGAATTTGGTAGAGGTTAAATCAGGTGGAATAGAAAATGCAGAAATCAACGATAGCATAGTTACAATATTAGAAGGTACAATGTTGTCTTTCAGAAAACGTGACGAAAAATATATTGATAAATAAATATATGATTGATTTTGGGAAACACACACATTTTTTATTAAAAAGTAACTTTGGTGAAAAATGTGTGTTTTGCTTATATATCTTAATTAGGCAAAAGAATTTTTAAGTGTATGATAAGGAGAGATGTTAATGAAGCAATATAGAGGGATAGCAATGACAGATGGTGTAAATCGATTAAATCATATGATTCCGGCTAGCACTATATTACAATCATATGAAAAAACTTGGAATCAAGAATTACCATGTAGCATAAATCATGATCATACAAAGTTTGTTGGTTGGAATAGATTAAAAGGATTGTACTTTGAGCCAGGGAAAATGTATCAAACGATTGAGCTGGATAGAGCAGAGACTAAGGAAGAAAAGGAGGATATTACAAAAAGATGCAATGAATACTTAATGAAATATAAATATGAAGAAAGACAGGGAGAATATATTAATTTAGTTGAAAAGTTAGGTTCTTATGTCGTGGGAGAATATGAACCGGGGTTAGTGAATGCAGTGGCAATTATTAATGAGGGAATAGTATTGAGAGTATTTCCGGAATTAGAAAATGAAGTTAAGAAAAAAGGGCTGTTAGATTTAAAACTATTTGAACCGATTTTACCAGGTGTTTATAAACGTGGGAATTATTTGCTTTTTGCGCACCCATATTTAAGGAGAAGTCTATCACGGCTAAACACATTTGCAGAATCATTGCTCGAAAAACTCGAAAATTTGCGCAATACAGATATTAATGTAGAAATTGCACTCGATATGGATATGATTGGTCTTGTGGGAACGCAAGACAAGGAAGTAGAGTACCAGTATTGGTGGGGACCACATTTTTCGGAAAATCTAGATCAAATTGATTGTGGAATAACTCGTCATAATAATCAGCAAGAACAAGTTGAATATTCAAATGTTAGCTTTACGGAGTTTGGTTGGCATATACAGGATGATAAAAAAACTTTTGAAGTTGAAGAAATAGTTGGAAATCCCAATATTCATGTGGGTGAGGATAATGAAAAATATGGGTGTCGTTATGTGCATAGTATACTTAATTCTGAAACAAAGTTACCATGCCACCTAGATGGAGCAATACGTGCATATGATCTTGAAAAATATGTAGACAGAATCAATGTGCCATTGGATAAAGCAGGAAGAGATACAGAGTATACAAAGTTATGGAGAATAGATAACGATATACCAGTAGGATTGTGGAAAGAATTGATTTCAGATTACTACAGAGACAATATGTTAATTGGAGAATATTTTGGCGGAATAGACACTACTATGAACGAGATTGTTTCGGAAAATGAATGTAAGGAAGAAAAACAATATATTGAAGAATTTATACCTACAAGAATGGAAGCTGGTATGGGGGTACGAGTATACTTTCAATATTTTCAATTGCCAGCAATGGATGTTGTAGATGACGCGGTAATATATTCGCCATATACTATAAACTTAAATGAAGGCTATTTTTATGAAATAGAAGCGGATATGGTAACGCTTGCAAAAGAAATTAAGAGAAGAGGAGTTAAGATATCCTTAGATGGATATATAGAAGTTGCCAGAGAAGACATGATACATAATTTCCCTATAATTATATGTAGAGATATCAAGATTGCTGAAGTAGTGCAAGAAGCAATTAATCAATTAGTTAGTATATGGATAGATAAAGACGATGATCGATTAATTTCATACTCGTTAGAGTACCCATTAGATGATAGGTGGGTGAGAATATGTTTTGCAGGGCACATAAAAGATGTTTTAAGTGTATTAACTGAAAGTGCATGTAAACTGCCAAGCCAGGAAGAGATGAATACATGGATGTGTAATTTATACGAATATATTACAAAAATGTATCCACATACATTTAGTCCCCGAGCAATGGATTTAATAAGTTTGTTTGATGATTTAAGATTTAAAAGAACAATTATATCAAACAATCAAGCAAGACGCGTAGATGGGAAAGCAGTAATTAATATTCCATGTTCTCTAAAAGAATTCAAAAAATTGCTTGAAGATAGACTTGTAGTAGGAGAGTATAGAGCAATACTAGAAACAGAGTGTATAGAGTGTGGACAAGATTATAGAAACTGTAAGTGTAATAAATATTTAGGAAGAGGGGAGATAATTAGAAAAAGTATACCTTTAGGATATTTTTGGACAAATAGAAGTTGCTATGATGGTGCAAAAATGGAAATTAAGGTAGATATAGAGGGCGAGTAGTTTATTGTTTGATTTATGATTTATACTAGTGGCAAAGTTTTTAGAAATTTGAAATATGAATTAGTTTAAGGGGAGCAGGACTACCACTTAAAGGGAGTGCAGGTTACTTTAACTCTTTCCTCTACCCTTATATACTTATCCTGTGTACACGAATAAAAAGAAAGGCAGGATAAGTAAATGGCAGACAAAATTCATTGTGTCAAAAAGACGCTTCGCCTTACTCCATATGAAGCATATAGTCTTTCGGAGAAAGCTAAGAAGGCTAGAATGTGTGAAGCGGCATATTTACGACTTTTAATTTCGCAAAGACCAAATGATTATGGCGAGGTAAGGATTATTATTCGTGATTTAATTAATGAGGTCAATGCAATTGGTAATAATATCAACCAAATTACAAGAAATCATAATTCAGGGCTCTATTCAGAGAATGATAGAGAATTACTAAAAGCCTACATGAAGAAACTGAATTATCTTGTAAAGGATACGATAGGTGTAATAGACCAGTTGAATTATCTGTGAAATTAGGAGGACGAGATTTATGAAGAGAAAAGGCAAGGAAAAGAGATTTGTCAGATATGCAGAAGGGGCAGAAATGTATTCTATGAGTCTTTCCAAATTTCAGCAGTTTGCAAAGGATGCCAAGGCGTGCTATAAAGTCAATCAGCTTGTACTGGTGAATCTGAATATTCTTGATGAATATCTTGAAACTTTTCATATCGTGGATGAAGACTTTTATAAGTAAAAAAGTGATGTGTAGATGTCCCTGATTGTGTTAGCAGTTAGGGGCATTTGATTTCAAAGAGAAAAGATTTATATGTCTGCACAAAGGCGTTGACTTTGGATAACACTGATCTTATAATCGAATCAATCCACATCGCAAATAAGTGATATGAAATGTGTCACGAAGTAGTGTAGGCTCTTTTCTCCGGAAAGGAGGAAATATGGCTTATAGAAAAGATGGTAAAGGAAGAGTATTAAGAAAGGGTGAGCATTACCGAAAAACAGATGGCAGATATTCCTACATTTATACAGACCCATTAGGAAAGCAAAGAACTATATATGCAAGGACACTAGCGGAACTTCGTAAAAAGGAAGAAAGTCTTGTTAGGGATCAGATGGATGGTTTGGATGTATATGTAGCAGGCAATGCAGATGTAAATTTTCTGTTTGACCGTTATATATCAACTAAATCGGAGCTTAGAAGTACAACATATACAAATTATATGTATATTTGGAATCATTTTATAAGAGATGGTTTCGGTAAGAAGAAAATTAAGGACATAAAATATTCAGATGTGCTGTACTTTTATAATGACTTAGTTACGAACAGGGGCTTGCAAGTGAACACGCTGGAGAGTATAAATACAGTGTTGCACCCTTCCTTTCAATTAGCAGTAAGGGATGACATTATCAGAAAAAATCCGGTTGATGGTGTTTTTGCGGAAATCAAAAAGAGAAAAGGTGGCTCTAAAAAGACCAAAAGGGCACTGACAGTTGAACAACAAAGAGCGTTTGTGAATTATGTTGCTGAGAGTCCTTTTTTTTATAATTGGTATCCGTTATTCGTGTTTTTGCTGGGGACAGGCTGTCGTATTGGTGAAGCAATCGGAATTCGTTGGGATGATGTTGATTTGGAAAAACGGATTATCAACATTAACCATAGTCTGACTTATTATCCAAGAGCAGATGATACCTATAAATGTGAATTTCGTGTATCTGAGCCCAAAACAGAGGCAGGAGTCAGAAACATTCCAATGATGCAACCAGTATATGATGTACTAAAAGACGAGTACGAACGACAGAGTGAGGAAGGCTTCTGTGTAGAAAACGTAGATGGTATGACAAATTTTATATTTACTAATCGGTTTGGCGTGCCACATAATCCGGCAGCAATTAATCGGGTTATCAAAAGAATTGTGGATGCTCATAATGCAGAGGAAGTAGTAAAGGCGAAAAAAGAAAAAAGGGAGCCGGTAATTGTACCGAGATTTTCTAATCATATTTTTCGACATACCTTTGCTTCGAGATTTTGCGAAAACGAGACAAATGTTAAGGTGATTCAAGAGGTAATGGGACATGCTGATGTATCAACAACGATGAACATCTATGCTGAGGTCAATGAAAATGTAACCAGAGCTTCTCTTGAAAATTTAGCAAGAAATTTGGATGTATTTTAGAAAAGAGTCCTTAAAAATTAGGACCGAAAACACTCTGACCAAAAGGAAATATAAAGACCAAGTTTTGACCAAGAAATAAACATATTCTGTACATGAGTAGCTATGAGTGTACAGAATGGCAATAAATGATTTTACAGGCATTAATAGAATTTTGCAGGCGTAAAAAGTCCAAGGGTAAAATTTCCCAACGATGAAGTCATTAGACAAATAAATCTGGCAATGTAAATAAGACCTAAAAGGGTCACTTTCTCAAAAATATTTCAAGAGAGTGACCCTTTTTGAATTAGACCAAATGGAAAGAGATATACAAATACAAATTATTTTTGCACCCAATCGTGCGGTTTCAATAGTTCTATTGCAGTCCTCCGCCTAATGGGTATCCTTAGAAGGATTGCAACCAAAGGTTTTTTTGTAAGCCCGATAGAAAACAGAATAGTCGTTGAAACCGGCTTGTATACTTGCATCTGTAGCACTAAGGCCATTGCGCATCAGGTGACGGGCACGAATGATTCTTTTATAAATCAGGTAATCGATTACCGTGGTTCCGGTGGCTTTTTTAAAGGCACGGTTGAGGTAGTGTTTGCTGATGTAAAAGCGTTGTGCCAGGTCCTCTAAGGTGATGTTTTCCGAAAGATGCTCGTTTAAATATTTCATTACTTCATGAATGTTTTGGGGGGCTTTATTGGTTACCGGTGAAGGATGCAGAGCCTGACTCATCAAATTAATCTGCGCCAGTAAAGCACTGGTATATATATCAAAGTACTGTGTGCGAAGTTCTTCGGATTGTTGTTGGGATTGATACAAATGCGTCAAATAATTGAGAAGCTGATAGGCTTCGGTATGCTCATAAAAAACTTCCTGCGGGGAGTTTTTTCGATTCTCAGGAAATGCGGAAAGCAACAGCTCACGCTGTTCCGGTGGGAAAATTTCCGGTGAAAAATAAATATAAAACCGTGTATAAGGGGCATTGGAATTGACACGCACACCATGAAAGGAGTATGGAGACAGTAAAAGCAGACTATGGGGAGTTAAATGATATTCCTTACCCTCAACAATATAATCGGCATCTCCTTCAATAAAGTAATACAATTCATAGTGATCATGGTAGTGGATGCCGAAATCTGTAGAGGTTTTGTAGGAGGTTTCATAATTTATCAGTCGGTGGGAGGAGTTTTTAGCTATAATAGGCATAGAAAATCCTTTCTGAAAAACGTTTTATAGAGTTACAAATAAATTATATAACAATAGGGCGATATTTGCAATGTTTTACCCTGTTTTAACAATACGAATTGTAAAAAGAACGTGATAAAATAAGTTCAACAATAAAAACCAGCACCTAAAAGCGAAAAGAAAATGGGGGTACATATTATGAATCAGGTTCGTATGGGTATCATAGGCATTGGTAACATGGGTAGTGGTCATGCAAAGAGTTTTGTAGAGGGTAAAGTGCCCGATATGGTACTGACTGCAGTGGCAGATACCAGAGAGGTTCGTCGTGAGTGGGCAAAGAAGGAGTTGCCGAAAACGGTAACAGTTTTTGACAATGCAGAAGCTCTTTTGGATAGTGGTCTGGTGGATGCAGTATTGGTGGCAACACCTCACTATATTCATCCGGATTTAGTAATGAAGGCTTTGGAGAGAGACTTACATGTAATGTGTGAGAAACCGGCAGGTGTATATACCAAGCAGGTAAGAGAAATGAATGAAATGGCTGAGAAGCATGATGTGGTTTTTGGTATGATGTTTAATCAGAGAACCAACCATGTGTATCGTAAGATGCATGAACTGATTGCCAGCGGTGTTTATGGACAGATTAAGCGTGTGAACTGGATTGTAACGGACTGGTATCGTTCTCAGGCATATTATGATTCAGGAGATTGGAGAGCAACCTGGAATGGAGAAGGTGGCGGAGTGCTTTTGAATCAGTGTCCTCACAATCTGGATTTACTTCAGTGGATTTGCGGTCTGCCTGCTAAAGTACGTGCATTCTGCCATGAAGGAAAATGGCATAATATCGAAGTAGAAGATGATGTTACAGCATATCTTGAGTATGAGAATGGTGCAACAGGAGTATTTGTAACTTCTACCGGAGATGCACCGGGAACGAACCGTTTCGAAGTGCTTCTGGAAAAGGGAAAGATTATTTGTGAACATGGAAAATTATCTGTATATGAAGCAGAGGTAAGCGAAAGAGAATTCTGCTTTACTTCTAAGGAAGGCTTTGCAATTCCGGCAGGTAAATGGATTACCGTAGAAACAGATGGAGAAAATGAGCAACATGTAGGTGTTTTGAAGGCCTTTACCGGTGCAATTTTGCGCGGTGAACCGTTGGTAGCAAACGGAGTAGAAGGTATTCGCGGACTTACCTTGTCCAATGCAATGCATTTATCTGCATGGACTAACGAAATGGTAGAACTTCCGATAGATGAAGAGCTATTTCTGGAAAAATTGAATGAGCGTAGAGCAAACTCTAAGCAGAAGTCAAATGTTTCTGAAGTAGTGTTTGATACAAAGGGAAGTTATGGTACCTGAGAGGAGTAAATCATGCGTAGTGCGATTGTAGGTTGCGGAAATGTAGCACAGGTGCATGCCAAAGCGATTGTCGGTATGGAAAAAGCAGAACTGGTGGCTGTGACAGACATATGTGTTGAAAAAGCAGAAAAAATGGCGAAGGAATACGGTGCCGTAGCATATACCACTCTCGAAACAATGCTGGATGCAGAGAAGATTGATATATTGCATATTTGTACACCGCATTACTTACATGTACCTATGGCTATTCTGGCACTGAAAAAGGGTATACATGTGTTTATGGAAAAACCGCCGGTAATAAACAGTGCCCAGTGGGAACTGCTGAAGCAGACGGTGAAAGAGTGCCGGGAAAAAGCTCGTTTGGGAATTTGTTTTCAAAACAGATATAATGACAGTGTGCAGTATGTAAAAAAACAACTGGAAGAGAAGGACTACGGAAGAATCCTTGGGATCAGAGGTATGGTGACTTGGAACCGTGGAGTGGGATATTATGCTTCCGGTGAATGGCGAGGCAAGTGGTCTACGGAAGGTGGCGGTGCCTTGATAAATCAGGCTATTCATACATTGGATTTGATGCAGTACTTTGTGGGAGAGAAGCCGGTGTCAGTAAAGGCTACATTGGGCAAGTTGCACTTACCGGAAGAAATAGAAGTAGAGGATACTGTAACAGCACATATTATGTACCCGGACGCGAGAGGTTGCTTCTATGTTTCGAACGGGTATGTAACGGATGCTCCACCACTGATTGAACTGGAATGCGAAAAGGCAAGAGTTCGCATCGAGGAAGAAATGGTTACTGTGTTTAGTGGAGGAGAAACTACTGTGCATAGTTTTGCAGAGCAAAAACGATTGGGCAAGAGCCATTGGGGTATGGGACATCAGACGGCTATTGCAGATTTTTATGAGTGTGTGGAATGTGGAAGAAAATACTCCATTGAGCTGACAGATATAGAAGATACGATTTATCTGTTATTACAGATTTATGGGAAATAGAAGGCTGCAAGGATACTGCTACACGGATAACTGTAAGTTCATTGTACCCTATGGAGTTTTGTGGATTACATTCAAAAAGGATATATGAGATTAAAAGAAGTAAAATGAAGGACTTTCCTTTAGAGAAATCTAAAGGAAGGTCTTTTTGTGTAGAGTGTCAAAAAAGCTACTTTTTTCAGTGGAACAGAAAACATAGGATTGTAAAAGGTTCAGAAATGTAGTAGATTTATGATATTATAATGAAATCAGGAGAGGTACAAATGGAGAAGTTATGTAGTGTTTGCGGTTCGCCCATGAATCAGACCGCAAATGGTTATAAATGCAGCTTTTGTGGTCGTGAGGAGCAGAAGACTGCACAGAACGGATACATAAATGAAACAGTCAATATGTCCGGTAATGGAAAGAGCCATCCCACCATACCGGTAGTGGTAGGCGTCGTGGTGGGGATATTATTCCTGATTCTCTGTATGTCAGTAGTTCCTACGCTGGTGGTGATGAATATGGTCAAGCCGGAGGGGGATATAGTCAGTCCACCGGTGGAGCAGGCTGGGAAAGAGGATGTGAATACACCGGTGAAGGTACCTGAGTTACCGGATGGTTTTCGGTCTTATACCATACAGATGGCTGTGGAGAAGATATTTGGGAAGCCGGCAGAACAGGTGACGGAGGAGGAATTGAACAGCATCCGTTATCTGGAATTTGACATGTCCTGGATAGAGGAAAGCTGCGTGATTTCTTATAGTATGGCAGATTATCGGGATTATGAGCCGGATTATTGTCAGAAGATTGAGGATATGATAGTCGGAAACCGTATTTTTTATAATGATGCTTTCGAGGAGACCATACAGACCGTAGATGTGGGGTATTATAGTGAGAAGGACGATGCTGTATACGGTGATTTGGCACATTTCAGGGGAGTAAATGTACTGAAATTGGACAGTTATCGTTATGTGAGTTTGGCAAACTTTCCGAATCTGCTGATGCTGGATGTAGGAGGTACGGATATCAGCGAAGTGGCGAAAATGAATCTGCCGGTGAGTAAGATAGAGGTTTTAAAGGCGAGCCGAAACGATTTGGCAGGAATAGAAAACTTTACCTCTTTGAAGACCCTGTATTTGGAGGGGAATCAAATTGTCCAGCTGGAACAGGTGGCGAAATGTACTCAGTTGGAGAACCTGTATTGTAATTATTTGAAAGATGGTATGAACTTTACTCCTATAAAGACTTTGACGAATTTAAAAACTCTTTATATCGATGGTTCCTCGGATGGGGTAAAGGATTTGAGTGTGATTGGTTCATTGACCAATCTGGAGAATCTGACGATTAAGGATACGGATATTCTCAACCTGGATTTTGCGAAAAATCTGACCAAGCTGAAGACACTGCGGTTATCGGAAAATGGAGAATTGAGAGGCTTTGATGCTTTTTCAGAGCTGGACAGTCTGGAGTTCTTAGAGTTTAATATTAATTATCTCCATGGCGGACAGCCGGAATATGCAGGCTTGGGTAAGCTGAAAAATTTGAAGTCTCTGGCATTACATACGGTATATGATTTGGACTTTTTGTATGAGTTAGACCAGTTGGAGGAGTTGGAAATCCGACTGACTTTTTATGACGATATCATGCTGCCTATTTATCAGATGAAGAATTTGAAGAAGCTGACCCTTGCACAGTGCAATTCTCAGTACAAGGACGGACTGGAGGGCTTGAAGGAGCTGACACAGCTGAAAACACTTATAGTGGACCAGATGGAATTTCGGTATGCCGTGGACTGCTTGTTTGCACTGGAGGGAGTGGAGGAGCTGCGTATTACCAGCACTGCTTTTGGAGAGCCTCCGACACAGATAACTCCCAGTGAAAATCTGAAAATACTGGATTTGACGGGGGTCAGGTTTTTAAAGCCTTGGAGTGGTACATCCTGGTATATGGCAGACAAGGATCCGGAAGCGACACAAGTTATTTTCAATGATTATTTCAAGGCTCCTGCCTTGGAGGAGCTTTATTGTGATTACGCACCTATCGCTGAGTGGTCTGGCTTGAGCAATCTGAAAACCTTGAAGGTGTTATCCTTACACGACTGTGATTTGACAGAGGTAAAAGAAGCGGATATTCAGAACTGTACACAGTTGGAGGTACTATACCTGAGTAGGAATCAGGTGAGTGATATCAGCTTCGTGTCTCATCTGCCACATTTGAAGTATTTGTATTTAAAGGACTGTTATGTGACAGATTTGACACCATTATTGAATTGTAGTGAGTTGGTATATGTGGATGCCCGTAACAATCCGATTTCGGAAAATCCGCTGGTAAATGTTACCGTGGTAGAGGGTAGCGATTATTAATAAAGTTTATTAGTCTGGCGGAAGTCTTATTGGATTTTCGTCAGATTTTTTATGAAAAGGATTACTAAAACATGTAAAAAGGTTGTGTTTTCCTTTCTAAAGATATATAATTTAATAGAGTAAGAAAAGAGAAAGTGAACAGATATGTTAAGATTTTATTATTTAATATTACGTAATATTTTTATCCTACCGGGTATCATAGGGGAGATGCGTCGCAAAGCTACGGATGAAAATTGTTCGGAGGAAGAACGTTATGCATATTTGCAGTATGTGGTAGATATTATGGAAAGAACCGGACGTATCCGTACAGAGGTGTTTGGGGCAGAGAATTTACCCGCAGAGGGCGGTTATATTATGTATCCTAACCATCAAGGGAAATACGATGCTTATGGAATTGTCAGCGTTCACGAAAAGCCATGTACCGTGGTAATGGATGAAGCCAAGTCTCATACAATTTTTGTCAGAGAAATCATTGATATGGTGAAGGGGAAGCGTTTGGATAAGCAGGATATGAAGCAATCCTTTGGAATTATTCAACAGATTGCCCAAGAGGTATCTCAGGGAAGACGATATATTATTTTTCCTGAAGGCGGATATGATGCGGATAAGAAGAACAGTCTGATTGATTTCAAAGCAGGATGTTTTAAGGCATCCATGAAATCCAAAACTCCCATTGTTCCGGTAGTGCTGGTAGATGCTTATAAGGTAATGGGAGTGAACAGTCTGCAGAAGGTGACCATGCAGGTGCATTATTTAAAGCCTATTTGTTATGAAGAATATGCGGGGATGAAGACGCAGCAGATTGCGAATTTGGTACGGGAACGGATACAGGAAAAGTTAGACGAAATAGCCCCGTAGGGGGGATATATAGGAATGATGAAGAGCCATCAGCAGCATTACTGATGGCTTGTTTTCTAAGAGAAAGGGGTATTTTATGAACGGGGATGGTTTTAAGCTTTACTATAGGTCGGAGGAAAAGCTGTATTGTATTATGCAGTCGGATGCGAGTCTGCGAGTGACATCTTGCGTGAAGCAAAAGTCGGAGGGAGAGTGGGAAAAACATCTTGTCATTGAAAATATTTCCGGAAAGGATATTTATCTGGAGGAAGCAGTGTTATGGGAAGTAAATCGGGCGGAGGATTTGGCTGTGGGAGAGGCTCCTTATGAGGTTTATCGAAGTGGGCGTCACAAAAATGATATGCCGGGAACCTTTACACTGGGTATCGGGGATGAGCGTGCCGGGGATGTTTTGGGCACCATGACAGAGAGCGGTGACAAGGCAGAGGCTGATTTTGGAGTAAGAAGTGTAATAAGTGACCATTTGACGATTTTAAAGGGAAGTGACTGCAGTCTGTTAGTAGAGTTTATGGGAGGCCGGAAACAGCTTTTTGAGACCGTGCTTTCATTGGATGGATCTTATCATTTTCAGAAGCTGTGCGCCAAGGTATTGTTTCAGATAGTATTGCCGGCAGGAAAAAGTGTGGAAAGCGAGACACTCAGATGTGTATGGACTGAAGAAGCAGTGGCTGAGGTGGAACGTTTCGCAGAGGAAAAGGCTGCGGAATACGGCAGCAGAGCAGGAAAACATCCGGCAGTTTTTTGTACCTGGTATTATTACGGACTGACAGTTACTTATGAAGATGTAAAAACCAATCTTTCCATTATGCAGGAGCGTAAGCTTCCTTTTGATGTATTTCAGGTAGATGAAGGCTGGGAGATTACGTTGGGAGAGTGGCAACCGAATAAGAAGTTTCCGATTCCTATGAAGCAGGTGGCAGAGGAAATCAAGCAGGCAGGGTATCGTCCCGGTATCTGGACCAGTCCCTTTATCGCACATGAGACGGCGAGTATCTGGAAGCAGCATCCGGAGTGGTGTCTAAAGGATAAAGAGGGAAAGCCGTATTTATTCCCCATGAATGATACGGTATATCTGGTATTGGATATTACGAATCCGGCTACCTATGAGTATTTTACACAGTTGTACCGAATGCTTACCTTTGATTGGGGCTATACTTATCACAAGCTGGATTTTACCAGAGCCGCAGTGATTTATGAGGAGGCAGATTTCTATGACAAAACCATTCCCCTGACACAGGCTTATTACAGAGCGGTAAAGGCTATAAGGGAAGGCATGGGAGAAGAGGCTTATTTTCTCATGTGTGGTGGTTTGTATGACCCGATTATCGGTCTGGTGGATGCCCAGAGAACCGGTTCGGATGTGTTATCCATGTGGAGTTCTACCATTAACAAGGGAGGCAAGACAGCCCCCTATACCATTAAACAAAGTGTAATGCGCTATTATATGAATAAGTGGTGGGACAATGATCCGGATGCACTCATGATACGCAAACAGGAAACTATGGAGCGGAATCTGCGTCTGACTTATGGACTGCTCAATGAGGAAGAGGTGAAAACTTCCGTGCTGAATCAGTTCATGGGTGGCGGTATTATGTGTGCTACGGAGCCTTTGGACAAGATAACGGATGACAGACTTATGGAATATCGCAGGATATTGCCGGTGATGCATGGAGAAGTGCGTCCGGTGAATTTATTAAAACCGGAGCGTTTTCCAGGTATGGTGGATGTGTATAACAGGGAGTTGGAGGCCCATTATCTTTGCGTGGTAAATTGGGAGGATGAATACAACCTGCAGGTAGAATTGTGTATAAAGGAGCTGCTTCCGGAGTATGCTTCGGAAACAGAGCAGTATTTGATTTGTGATTACTACGCCGGGGAATACTTTGCAGGAGTAAAAGCGACGGATAAAACATTATGTAAACCTATTGCACCTCATGGGGCGAATGTGTATAAGGTGGTTCGAATGCAAGAGAAGCCTCAGGTAGTAAAGTCCACGGGACATTATTCCATGGGTGGTGAGTTCGACAGATTAGAGGTAATCGAAGGCAAGTTATATTATACTATAACCAATTTATTTGATTGGGATGTGGAGTACGAAGTGTTATTGCCGGATGGCAGAGTGGTTTCATTTGTGGTAAAAAAAGGACCGCAGGAGGGGATATTATGAGTATGGTAGTGGAGGTAAAGCTTCCGGTGCGGGAGCAGAAGGATTTTTCTATCGTGGAGTATGGAGCAGTGCCGGGAGGCAAGGTATCTAATACAGAAGCTTTTGCCAAGGCAGTTTCTGCGGCAGCTGTGAGTGGCGGAAGAGTAGTGGTTCCGGCAGGAATCTGGCTCACCGGACCGATTACGTTACTTTCCAAAGTAGAGCTGCACTTGCAGGATAACGCAGTGATTTTGTTTGATAAGAACAAAGAAGAATATCCCTTAATCGTAACGGATTATGAGGGAATACGACGGATACGTGCGGTATCGCCTATCAATGCAACAGGGCAGCAGGATATTTCCATAACAGGAAATGGTGTGATAGACGGAAGTGGACATCTCTGGCGCCCGGTAAAGGAGTTTAAGACTACAAAGAGGCAGTGGCAGGAATTGTTGGACAAGTCACCTTATGTCATCGACAGCAAGGAGGGTGGAGTATGGTGTCCGGAGGAAAGTATTTATCAGGAACGTTTCCGTGGAGAAGTATTTCCGGGAGATTTTGCGGAGGAGAAGGAAGCACTGGAAAAGGCGGCAGATTATTATGATTTCTACAGACCTGTGCTTTTGAGTTTTCGGCATTGTATGCGAGTGTTGATACAGGGTGTGACCTTTCGAAACTCGCCGGCATGGATGCTGCATCCCTATTTTTGTGAGGATGTGACTGTAGAAGGGATTACGTTGATTAATCCCCCGTATGCACAAAACGGAGATGGGATTGATGTAGATTCCTGCAAAAATGTACACATCCATCATTCTACCTTTATGACGGGAGATGATGCGATTTGTATCAAGTCAGGAAAGGACAGACAGGCCAGAAGTCTGAAGAAACCGTCTGAAAATATCTATATTCATGATTGTACCGTATTGCATAGCCCCAGTGGTGTGGTAATCGGCAGTGAAATGTCCAGAGGAGTCAGGAATGTAGTGGTGGAGGATTGTACCTGTATTGATACCAAGATAGGCATCCGCTTTAAAAGTGCCATGGGAAGAGGCAGCGTCGTAGAGGATATCCATATTCGCAGGATGAATATGGTAGATATCAAAGAAAGGGCAGTTTCCATTACTATGGATTATGTGCACAACCTGATGGATTATCATGACCCGGTAGTGCAAAGTGATGACCCGGAGGATATTCCACATTTTCGTAATATATGGATTGAAGATTGTATGTGTACCGGTGGTAAGCAGGGAATTGTTATTCATGGTTTGGCAGGAATGCCCTCTACGGTTCGCAATGTAAAAATATTAAACTGTGGTTTTGATGCAGAAGGCTTGATAGATTTGGTGGATTGTGAGGATGTGGAAATACAGCTGATTTAGGGGTAGGATGTAGAAACAGCTTACCGCATTCGAAAGAGCGTGATGCACAGTGCATTTGTTGAAAAAAGGCTGAAGCTGTAGTATAATTCAACATAATTATATATTACTGCAGAGAAACGGAAAACAATATAGGTAGAATGGTCAAGGGTGCAATAAGACGATATGGTACCAATAAGTGAATTGGGACGAAAAGGAAAGGTGCCGGGAGTGGCATAGGAGGGAATTGGTTTGATAGAAAGAACTGTGGAATTAAACGAAAAGATAAAGGCTTTGGTAGATAATGTGGAGAAGGTAATCGTGGGAAAGCGTAATACCATCGAGTTGGTGGTGGCAGCCATGCTGGCAGGCGGACATGTTCTCATAGAGGATGTGCCCGGTGTTGGTAAAACCCAGCTGGTTTCTGCATTGGCCAGCTCCTGTAAGGGGGAATTCGGGCGTATTCAGATGACCCCGGATGTTATGCCTACGGATATTACCGGCTTTACCATGATTGATACCATAACTCATGAAAGTAAGCTTCGCAAAGGTGCCACTTTTTGTAATTTCCTGCTGGCAGATGAAATCAATCGTTCTTCGCCAAAGTCTCAGTCTGCACTTCTGGAGACCATGGAGGAACGACAGGTAAGTATCGATGGTACTACTTATCAATTGCCCAAGCCTTTTATGGTATTGGCAACCCAGAATTCCGTGGAAACCTATGGTACCTATCATTTGCCGGAGGCCCAGATGGACCGATTTATTATGAAAATCAGCATCGGATACCCTTCCAAAGCAGAGGAACGTGCCATTCTCATGCGAAATGAACAGAATGTGTCTCCGAAAATGTTAGAGCAGGTGATTACTTGTCAGGAAATCGTGGAGTTGACGGAAGAAATGAAGAAAATACATTGCTCGGATGCAGTGCGGGATTATATTCTGGAGCTGGTGGAAGCTACCAGAAATGCAGATTTTATTAAGCTGGGGGTAAGTCCCAGAGGCAGTATTGCCCTGTATCGTATGGCAAAGGCCTATGCCTTTGTAAAGGGCAGAACCCATGTGATACCGGATGATATCAAGGATTTGGCACCTTATGTGTTGTCACATCGTATTATCCTCACACCAAAGGGGAAGTCTTTGGTAACGGACAATGAAGAGGCAATACGGAGATTGTTAGGAAGTATTGTGGTTCCGGTGGAATAAAAGGGAACCGGAAGTGGAAAAAGATGAAGAAACGTGTAATTGCAAAGGGTATTATTAATTATATATTTGCAATGGTATTTGCCATCATCTTCGGATTGTTTCTGAATGCCGATGTGGGCTGGTTCATACTGTTAACCTTGGTACTGGCACCGCTGATGTCGGTCTTTTTGGCGTGGTTTTCCAGTCGGATGTTACAGGTTTCCTGTGAAATGGAGGAGGCTCTGCTGTCTAAGGGAGATACCTGTACTATGACCATCCGTATGCAGAATCGGTCTATTTTCCCTACTCCGCCCATAGCGGTTACGTTGACCAATGGTGCAGGAGCACGCAGTGATAATCCGAACCTGTTGGTGTCTGTTATATCCAGAGCCTCACAGGAGTTTGATGTGAGTTTTCGGGCAAAAATCTGTGGCAAGTCTATGGTAGGAATAGAGACCTTGCGTGTGACAGACTATCTGGGTTTGTTTTCTTTTGCTGTAAAAAATGTGGATTATACGGCTTTGCAGAAAAAGGTGGCAGTCATCCCGAATATTGCGGAGATTTCTGCCAGAGATGATAATATTGTAAAGATGATGCAAACTTCCCAACATTTGGATGACAGTGAGGAAACCGTAGAAGCTTCGGCGAATTCCTTCGGTGGATTTCCAGGTTATGATAATAGAGAATATGTCCCAGGTGACCCGTTGAAACGTATTAACTGGAAACAATCTGCCAAGCGAAACAAGCTATTGGTGCGTCTGGATGATGAAATGTCTTCTCAATCGGTGAATGTAGTATTAGACAGTGTTTTCCTGCAGAAGGCTGTGGATATTCGTTTGACCTCTCGGTGGTTGCCTTATCGGGGATTGACGGTAGAGGAAATTTGTCCCAAGATGGCTGAGGATGCTGTGGAAAACGCTTTGGGAATTATGCGTGTGTTAATCCGACACAACTACACCATACACTTTTATGCTATGTTTCATAAGGAATTCGTAAAGTATGAGGTGTCGGATGAAATTGATTTGGAAAATATTCGATTGGAGCTGGCTCATTACAGCTTTTATGAGGATGGCGAGGTAGACCGATTGCCGGCGGAGGATACGGGCTTTTCCGAAAAGGTAGGAGTATTTTCTACTCCTAACAGTTATGAGAATGCATATGCGGTGTTGGAGAGTGGTGCAGATATTCATCATACCAGTGTGTATTCCGTCCAGGAGGAAGCAAAGAAGCTGGGAAACGATGATAGTATGATTTCTCTGCAGAATCCCCAAAAGAAGCAGCAAGTAAAGGAGAGAAAGTTCAAGAAAGTTTTTTCCATGATGAAGCCGTTGGTGCTTCCTTATCTACTGGCACTTTTATTAAGTATAGCGGTGTTCGGGGTGTTTGATGTGCCGGTGCTTTCCGGCTGGACAGTGGTGCAGATGATTGTCTGTGCTGTAGTAATCGCAATCTGTGAATATGCTAAAAATCACAGGTTGATTGGTACATTAGTGATTTCTGTGCTGGTCATGGCGGATCTGTATGCAGTTACGCATATGGTGTTTACCAATGGAGTACTGAATTATTTTTACTGGTTTGTTTCCGGTGGTGATGAAATCGAATCCACTGTAGCTAATCTGAGTACGTTGGTGATGATTTTCACTGCTTTTTTCGCAGCGGTGGTTTACTATTTCATCCGAGTATTATATCGAACTTCTTTTTTGATGCTGGTCAGTCTGTTGCCCTTTGTGGTTTATGTAAAGGTCATGCTGGATATTCCCATGGTATTGGTGGTGTTCGTTACAGTACTGAATGTAGTGGCTTTTTTACTGAACACCAGAACGCAGCGGGATAAGGGAAAACGTATTGTAGGGTATGTAAATGGCTTGTTATCTTTGGGACTGTACGGTTTGATGTTTGTGCTTATCGGTCTGGCAGTACCGGAAGCAGAGACGAAGTACTATTATATGTTTGAGAATGCTTTTCTGGGTGGTAATATTACGGAAAAGTTGCCACAGGAATATTCGGAAATGAGCGAGTATTCCGGTAATGCAGATGGCTTTAATGAGCTGAATGACAGAAAGCTATATGTTATCACAGGTGTGGAAGGTCGTCAAAATCTGTATATGAAACGTCAGACCTTTGATTTGTATGATTTCAAAATGGACCGGTGGTATGCAGATAGTTATTATAAGGATGCTGTGTACTCCCAGGGAGACTGGCGCATAGCAAGAAGAGATAAGAATTTAATCATGTTGTCCAAGGCTATCCACCGCGCCGGAGAATATGCTCCGGAGTTTTTAGAGGAGTATGGTCTGCAGAATATACCGGAGTATGGGGATGCAATGGAGCAGGTGATGAAAGTAGAAACTCAGAATTTCCCCAGTGTGGCCTATATAACCCCACCCCAGACCTTGCATGTCAATGTGGAAGGAGACGAGGAAATCGTAGAGAGCTTTGCGTTTTTGTCCAGAGGTGAGGTGTTCCAAAATCTATTAGGATTTTTGGGAAATAACATCGTTTATACGGTGGTTTATCGGGATGAGGTGCAGGAGCGAAGCAGCTGGATATCTGCCGGCGGTGCCAATTACGACCTGAAGACTGCGGGGAAAATGCTACAGGAACTACAGAACGTTCTGGAGAAGAACGGGGAAGCAGATTTGGCAAAGGTAGCAGAAACCTATCTGGGAGAGCTGAATGAAGCGGTAAGGTATCAGGCTGTCTGTGCAGAAAATACAGAGCAGATACCGAAACGTGTAAAGAAGTTGGCGGAAGAAATCACCAAGGATTGTACCTATGACTGGGAGAAGGCGGCTGCATTGCAACAGTATTTCGGAAAAAATGGTTTTATATACGACTTATCCTATGATGCACCGGATGACAGTGTAGAATACTTCCTGTTCGAGGGAAAGACCGGTACTTGTTCGGACTATGCCTCCGCATTTGCATTAATGGCACGTTCTGTAGGACTGGTGGTGCGTTATGCAGAGGGATTCGTGCCGGACGAGGAATACAATGGAGACTATGTAATTCGGACGGACTGCGGTCATGCTTACCCGGAGGTATATCTTCCTAATGTAGGTTTTGTGGTATATGAGGCGACCCTGCCGGCCGGCTATGGTGGAAGTAATAACAGAGCCGGTATGGGTTTTGTAGGTTATTTTATGATGGTGGGAATACAGGCACTGGCAGTATTTGGTGTAGTGTCTCTGGCTATGGTAGTAATATTGTTTTTGTACAAAATCGTGGCACCTTATATCAGTGAAACATATTTCCTGAGTAAGTGGAAGAAGGAAGAGCCCGGAAAAGCGACGATCCGGTTGTATCAGCGGATACAGCAAAAGGAAACCAATGGAATACTCAAGCGAGCCGGAATGAATACTCCTTATGAATATGCAGAGCGGTTCGAGGAGGAATTTGCCTTTGATATCAGCGAGTTGACCTATCTGGTGGAGCAGGCGGCTTATGCTCCGTTGGAATTGAACGAGCAGCAGAAACGCAGAGCAAAAGAGCTTTATGAGGGAGCAAAGGCGGCTGTGAAAGAGCGGAAGAAACAGAAGAAAAGGTGAGACATATGAGCGAACAAAAGAAGCTGCCCTCTTTGCAGGTGTTGAGGGCATTGGCGTTTATGGGAATATTTACCTGTCATACAGGTCTGACACAGTTGGGAGCTTGGGGCGCTTCTGTATTTTTGGTGCTGTCTGGCTTTCTCATGGTATATACTTACTATGATAGGGAAGTGGATACTTCTCCGAAAGCAGCGGTAAGGTTTGCAACGAAAAAGATTGGGAAGCTGTATCCTTTGCATATTATGATGATGGTGGCAGCATTACCCTTTGTGGTACGTGGTCTGATACAGGCTTTTTCCCTGCATAGTTTGGTAAAAGCAGGGGCACAGGTGGTGCTAAATGGATTGCTTCTGCAGTCATGGATACCTAAGTCTGCTTCTTATTTTTCCTTGAATGGAGTGACTTGGTATTTGTCCATTTGTGTGTTCTTGTACCTGATGTTCCCCTATTTACTAAAGGTGATACAGAGGTATCGGGGAAGGGTGATTGCCTGTGTGAGCATCGTGATTGTGTTCTGCGTACAGTTTGGCATATCCTTTTTGCTGCGAAATGTGACGGTACCAATGTCTGTTAGTGACAATCTGGCGAAATGGGTGACGTATATTTGTCCGGTATTTCGTCTGGGTGACTTTTTCATCGGATGCAATCTGGGATATTTATTTTTGAAGCGAAAAGGAAACTTCCCGATGGTGGTGGCAAGTATAGGAGAGGTGCTGGTGCTAATAGCCCTAGTCATTTCTCAGAAAATTTTCAATGGACATTACGGGTTTTTCAGTACGGAATGGTTTATTCTGACGGTTCTGTATGTACCAACCTCTGTGGTATTGGTGTATCTGTTTGCGGCGAAGGAAGGGGCACTTACGAGAGTACTGACTAACCGGGTGTTGATAGCGATAGGGAATGTAAGCGGCAGTGCCTTTCTGATTCATCAGATAGTCATACGTTATTTGTGGGAGATAAGAGCACGCGTAGGTGGTACATGGTTTAATAACTGGGTAGTATTGGTGTTGGCAGCAGGAATAACAGGACTGTTGATTTGGATATATCGGCAGGCGGAGAAGAAATTCCGAAAGCCGGGGACAAAGAAAAAAGAAGAAACGAAACAGGGAGCAGCTGCATAGGCTGCTCCTTTTCAATGAGGTGTGTATTATTTAGTTGTTTCCGCGGATTACAGTCCGCTAGGAAGTTTTGTCTATTCGTAGCTTTCTTTTCAGAAATTTGGCAACAGGAATTTCAAAACCATAGGTAATCACCGTAGCAATGACCAGACTGACAACGATAATCAATATCTGGTACTTCCACTGCCAAACGTTATCGCTGGTAATATTGGGCGGGGTGTCGCCTTCCCAATAAGGAATACGATAAGCCTTGCACTTTACTGCCACCATCTGATGCCAAATATATAAATTATAAGAAATAGCGGCGATAAAACGTAATAGTCTGTTGGCAAAGAAAAACTGTATCACCTTGCCGGAAAACATGATACATAAGATAAAGACGGAATAAATCAGCATCAGTTCGTAGCGGGTGGAAAGCTGTATGGTGGAGACATCTTGGTTATAGTAGCCACCGATGATTTTTGTGATAGCTACAATACAGCCCAGTGCCAAAATACCGCTTAGCATGTGCATGTACTTATTTTCTGCCAATCGACTTTTTATGGTCAGATAGAAAATACAGATCAACATACCATTTGCGTAGAAGCCGGCAAAGGTCAGGAAGAAGTTCAGGTAGCTGCTTACCATGTCTGCTTTTTGGTACAAAATATAGTTACAGGTAAGGAAACCGGTTCCCCATAGGGTGAAGCAGGTGAGGAGCGGCAGCTTACGGAAGGCTTTGGCAATCCATGGGATTAGAATGTAATACAATACTTCTACCTGTACGGTCCAAAGGACACCATTCAGAGCTGTGCGTAAGTAGACATCCTTATCTAGTACCGCCGTAAAGCTCAAATGCATCAGAATATCCTTCCACATAAAGGTGGTGTCAGTGTATTTATGCTCTATGATAGCAAATATTAACATAATTAGTATACATAAGTAATAAGAGGGGAGGATACGGATGGAACGCTTTAAATAAAACTGTTTGGTATCCGGCCACTTCTCCTGTAATACGATGGCTCTGGCATAAGGGAAAAAGTTACAGATGGCGCTGATTAAAATCAGTACATCTACGAAATTGCCCCCAAATCGTACAAAGGTGTGGAGCGGTATTTCGGTTATACCCAGATAACGAGTCAGCGTGTTGTCGAAGTTGATATACGGTGTCAACCATGTCTGTTGCCAGAAGTGAAACCATACCACCATGACTACTGCAATGGCTCGAATGCCGTCCAGTACGGCAATATGTTTTTCTACTTGCACATTCTCGTTCATACATATTCTCCTTGCAAAATCATAATTATATTTTATTCTATTTCCCAAAGATTTACAAATACTTTTAAAAATGATGGAATTTTTTGTATTTTTCAATTTATTGCTTTACTTGCTTGTTTTTTTGTGTTATGTTTACCGTAGAGTACTTATGTAAATTAGTTGGTTCACATAAAACAACTTTAAAGCAAGGTGGAGATAGAATATGAGATTGCGAAAAGGATTCAAACGAGTATTGGTAGCGGGTTTGGCAGTAGCTATGCTTTTGCAGACACCGAATATCAGTGCATTTGCGCAACAGATGGTGGAACAGAATATAGTCACCATAGGTGCTGAAAATGAGCAAACAGTTACGGTTGCAGCTAATGAAATTACTGATTTGAATCAGACAGTAACGGATGTGGTAATTGAAGGTGAAGTAAATGATGCCATTGAGGTAATACCCGGGAAAACATATACGCTTATGCTTTCTTTCAAAGAGGCTCTTTCGAAGCAGTTTGCTAACGGTCAGCCGCTGGTTTATCAGATGCCAGCAGGGGTGATACCTGTAGGAACCGTAGGCGGTAACACTTTTGATATGAATATTCTGGGTGACGATAATAATACCTATACCATTAAGGATAATACATTTGCAGTAAATCAGGTGGATGGAACCATTACTGTAAACTTTAATTTGCAGGATTCCAATGCAACCTGGCTTCTTACAGCACAGAATGTATGGTTTACCATCGGAGCAGGTGTACAGTTTTCACCGGGGCTTCAGCCGGGAAAGATTCCTTTTGGTAATAATGTAGAGAAGGAAATTGCTATCGGTGATCCTAGTTTGGCGGTTGATAAGAGCAGTAGCTTTGATGCGACAACAGGTAAGATGAATTATACAATTACTGTCAAATCAGAAGGTAACAATTCCAATGTGGTAATTTCAGATGCCATGACAGCAAATGGTTTGTTTACTATGGATAATAATGTTACAGCCACATCTAATATGAATGGTGGAACAGTAACCGGAACCTATACTCCCAATGGTGATGGAAAAGGCTTTACCTATACCATTGGTCAGATGCTATCGGGAGAAGTGATTACCTTAAATTATTCAGCAACAGTAGATTTTAATCAGGTGGTAAATGGTACCATAGTTCAGGATGGCAGTAAGAATAATGTTAAGGTAGACAGTGACAGCCCTAAGGAAGCTGTGGAAGACAATGAATGGGCATATGTCAGCTATGATGTGGTTGAAAAAAGCCACGGAGCACTTACGGGAGATGGTGCGGTAAAAACTATTAACTGGACTATTACAGTGAATGCTAACCGTTGGGCTGATATGAGCGGACAAACGATAACGGATGCCATAACGGATACACATGAGCTTATGCAGTATGCGGGAACCGGCATTACTATAGAAAGAACGGATGAAGGCGGTAATGTTACCACAGAGACAATCCCTTGGGCGAATGTAAACCAAGGCGAAAAAAACTGGGTGTATACAGTTCCTTCAGATGCCGGAAAGAGTTCTTATAAGATTACTTATCAGACACAGGTAGATACCAACGGTCAGGTGGCTGATTTTACAGTTAATAATAAAGTGAAGGTTGGTGTGCAAGAAGAAACGGATACTGTTGTAGTATCGGTTGCTGAGGAATATAAGGCAAAACTCAGCAAGGAAGTTGTATCTTCAAACAGTGAAGAGATTCAGTGGAAAATTACAGCAAGTAACGTTTCCGGAAGTGGTACAAGCAGCTTCGTGCTGACAGATGAATTGCCGCAATTATACATAAATAATAAGTGGTATATGGATGAACTGAAGGATGGTTCGCTTACAGTAAGTGGTTTGCTGGATGGTGAAGGCTATGACATGAGTTATGGTGCAGATTCCCAGAATCAAGGAAAGGCATTGGTTTTAGCATTCTATCATATAGAGAACGGAAGCAGAGTAGATGGTCTTAAAGCAACTGCTGACGGTAATGCAAGAGACATTGTAGTCAATATTACTACGAAAGTGAATGATGAATGGGTAAAGGACTCTAATGTGGACGGTATGGATGTATATACCAGAATACATCATAATGATGCCATTCTGACAGCCGGTGTGGGTTCTATTACTGCGAATGCACAGGTAGAGATTTTATCCAAGGATATTAAGAAGGAGGGATGGGCATCCTATATATACGGTCATGAATATCCTGTGTATGATTATAAAATTATTCTCAGGGCACCGGATGCAGATGGTATAGTGATTACGGACGTATTTGATACGGAAGTATTCAAATTATATGAAGCTAAGGCGGTATTTTTAGGTGGTGGAGATGCTTATAACCAGTATTATACAGATGCCAATACCAAGATAACCACAACAGAAACTGCTACGGGACTAAGCTTTAAAATGGATAGTTTTCCGAAGGATGCTTCAGGAAATCTATATAATTTTTATAAAATAGAATATACCCTGACTGTAAAGGATGATGAAGCATTAACAAAGCTCCGCCAGAGATGTCTGACAGAAAACGACGGAAAAACAGACCTGAAGAATGTGGCAGCATGGGTGGGAGAAGACCTGACAGATGAGGCAACGGTAGAATATGAATATTTCCCTTTGTCCAAAGAAGCTATCACTTGGGATGCGAGTAATACTGACAGGATTGTAGCCAATGAAATAGAGTATACCGTGAAGATTAATCCCGCCGGCGTGCTTATGAATGGCGGAAATGAGCTTACTGTAACAGATACCATGTCTGATACTTTGCGATTAATGCCAAATACGGTGACTGTAAAAGTTGATGGAGTGGTGCAAAACATACCTTTCAATGTGCAGGATAATGTTATGACACTGACTGTTCCTGACGGAAAGCCAATACAGATAACTTATAAGGCACAGGTATTTGGTGGACTTTCCGACAGAGTAATGTGCAATAATAGTGTGGCTGTGACCGGTTTCAGTGGTACAGAAACTGACAGCAATGAAGTAGTCATCGGTACAGAACCCGGTGGTGGCGGTTCTGTTACTTATATTGTCCTGAAGAAGCATGTTTTTGGTAATATAAATTCTGCTGCTTTGGAAGGGGCTAAATTTGTTCTTGAGGTAGATGAGAATGGTGATGGAAACTGGAAACCGGTTTACAATAACAGTGGTGTACAGGTTTCTGTAGTAACAGGTACTGACGGTACCGCGGAATTGAACGGAAGAAGCGGTAATTTTGCATTTGCAGAAAATGTTCTTTATAGAGTAATAGAAGTAGAGGCGCCGGAAGGATATGCCATTGACCCTACTCCTATAGAATTTATGATAACTGCTTATCCGGAAGAAGATAATGAATATATCACCGGTTCGGTTCTGCCGATAGCAAATGCTATAGAAAACTTCCATATTGTGAAGAAGGACAAAGATACACAGTCTGTATTGGAAGGCGCAGTATTTTCACTGACAGGTAATATTGGTGGTGTAGCGAACAACACTGTAGAGGTTGTGACCGATGTAAACGGTATTGCGGCTTTCAGTAAATTGGTACCGGGTGTGTATACATTAAAGGAGGTAACAGCACCTGCCGGATATGTATTGGACACCAGAGAATATACAATTGAAATTGATAATAATTTAAATGTTGTCAGCAATACGAACGGCTTAACCTTTTCAAGGGATGGTGCAGGAAAGTTTTATGCAGATTTGACTAATGAGAAGACACCGGTAGAGGGAGGATACCTGACAATTGTTAAATCGTTGCAGGGTATTAGTGCTTCTGAGGTTCAGAATCTGAAGTTTACGATTACAGACAGTTCCGGAAAGGTAATTGAAGAGGTTTCTTTCCTGGAGTTTACCAATGAGTCCGGCAAATATGTTTATAAGTTGCCAGAGGCACTTCCTGTAGGAACCTATACCGTGACGGAAACCAATACTGCCATAACGGGCTACACTGAGTCTGTAACTTATGAAGTATTGGTGGATAATCAGTCAAAGAGCAACGGAACCACAACAATGGCAAGCGCTGATGTGGAGAATGGGAAAGATACAACAGTTGTGTTTATAAATACTTATACTCCCAGTTTGACCGTTGTAAATGTAAATAAGATTTGGGATGATAATAATAATCAGGATGGAAAGCGTCCTGCAAGCATTACCATTCGTTTGCATGCAGATGGTACAGAGATTGACCATAAGAATGTTACCGCTTCAGATGGCTGGCAGTGGAGCTTTGATAATTTACCGAAGTATAAGAACGGTACTCTCATTAAGTATACTATTACAGAGGATAGTGTAGAGGATTATACAACGGTGGTTAGCGGTTATAATGTAACCAACCGTTATACACCGGGTAAGACTTCTGTAACAGTGAATAAGGTATGGGACGATAGCAACAATCAGGACGGCAAACGTCCGGAAAGTGTGCAGGTACAGCTGTTTGCCGATAGCGTGGAAAAAGGTAATGAAGTGACACTGAGTGCTACAAACAATTGGACGCATACATGGACGGATTTGGATCAGAAGAAGGCCGGAGCTGTGATACAGTATACCGTTGAGGAAGTGAATGTTCCTACCGGTTATACTGCGACGGTAACCGGAACTCCGCAGATTGGATTCGTTATTACAAACAGCTATGCTCCGCAAACAGTACAGGTGGAGGGTATCAAGACCTGGGCGGATAATAACAATCAGGATGGCAAGCGACCAGCCAGTCTGACAGTGCATTTGTTGGCAGATGGCATGGAAATCGACCAACAGGTAGTAACTGCTTCGGATAATTGGCAGTGGAGCTTTACGGATTTGCCAAAGTATGCAGATGGCAAGGAAATTATTTATAGTATTGCAGAAAGTGGTATTGAAGATTATATTCCTACCATAAATGGATATAACATAACCAATACTTATACACCGGGTAAGACTTTTGTGACAGTGAATAAAGTATGGGCTGACGGAAACGACCAGGATGGTTTGAGACCGGAAAGCGTACAAGTGCAGCTGTTGGCAGATGGTGTGGCATATGGTTCTGCAGTAACGTTGAATGAAGCAAATAGCTGGAGCTATATGTGGACCGATCTGGATCAGAAGAAAGCAGGAGTGGAAGTACAGTATACCGTAGAGGAAATCAATGTTCCTACAGGATATACCGCTACTGTAAATGGTACTGCGAAAGATGGTTATAGCATCATCAACAGCCATACTCCGGAAACAATCGAGGTATCAGGCAGTAAGACATGGGTAGATGATAACAATCAGGCCGGTAAGCGTCCTGCAAGTATCATCATTCATTTGCTGGCAGACGGAGTACAGATTGACAGCAAGACAGTAACTGCAACAGAAAATTGGTCATGGGAATTTACCGATTTGAATAAATACGCGAATGGTGTAGAAGTAAGATATACTATTACGGAGGATAAAGTTGCGGATTATACTACTGTAGTAGCTGGTTATAATGTAACCAATACTTATGTGAAGCCGGGAACAGAGCCAACACCGAGTACGAAGCCGGTAGAACCGACACCGAGTACAGAGCCGGGAACAGAGCCGACGCCAAGTACAGAGCCGGGAACAGAGCCGACACCAAGTACAGAGCCGGGAACAGAGCCGACACCGAGTACGAAGCCGGTAGACCCGACACCGAGTCAGAAACCGGGAGAAAACCCTGACCCTACAGCGAAGCCGGGAACCGGCACAGGTAGCGGTAGTGCCATTACTCCGCCACCAGCTGTAACACAGGACCCCTCTTCTGAGGTATTGGGCGATGGATTGAAACCGGCACCTACCTCTGTTCCGACCGTGGATATAGAGGTGACAATTCCAAAGACTGCGGACGAAGCCCCTGTACTTTTGTGGGTGGCACTGATGTTGGTTGGATTGACCGGTATGACTATGGTATATGTAGTGATTCGTAAGCAAAGAAGGAAAGACAGGTAACAAAAGGAAAGAATAGCCCTCTGAACCTCAGAGGGCTATTTCAAAAGTGACAGGAAAGAAAAATGCGTAAAGGAAAGAAGATAGAAGATAAGTGGCTGCTGTTGGCAGGTGTGATATTTCTATGTATTTTTTGGGCAGGTGGCTATTTTTTGCTGGATTATTATGGGGAAAGTCGTAAGCAGTCTGCATTGAATAAGGAGTTGGCACAGCTGGCACATGGCAAAGGAGAAGGCTTTGTATATGTGGAAGCGATTCCTATAGTGCCCGATAATAATGTAGTCGGAGAAAGCACAGTAACGAGTGATATCCATACCACGGTAAATCCGGAGAATACAGAAGAAACGGTGCAAGGGGCTAATGGTGAACAAGAGGCAACAGAAACTTTTTCCAGACTGGCAGAATTGAATCAGGACTATTTGTGTTGGATACAGATGCCGGACACTCCTATCGATTATCCGGTGGTACATAAGGACAATTCTTTTTATTTGCGAAGGGATTTTTATGGAGAGAAGAAC
The DNA here is from genome assembly GCA_045615205.1 of Acetatifactor sp. Classification (GTDB taxonomy): domain Bacteria; phylum Bacillota; class Clostridia; order Lachnospirales; family Lachnospiraceae; genus Acetatifactor. Next base: position 86,601 of record JAZLEI010000022.1, on the reverse strand, counting down.
CGACACGGAACCATCTTTATGGATGAGATTTGTGATGCAGAGGATGATTTTTTGTTATTTCATGGGCATAATATGAAGGATGGTACCATGTTTGGTTGTCTGAAAAACTTAAAAAAGAAAAATTATCGGGCAGAACATACAGAACTGACTTTGGACTGGGCAAAGGAGAAAGAGCAGTTTGAAATTTTTGCAGGAGCATTGATTGATTTATATGATAAGGAACGTTTCCGCTATGAAGTTTTGCCGCAAGTACAAGAAACAGCAGAAATATATCTGGCAGAATTAAAACAAGCGTCTCTTTGGTATGAGGATGTTGCCTGGGAAGAAGGTGACAGAGTTCTGATATTATCTACCTGTGACTATGGAACCGAGGAGCAACGTTTCATTATTGCCTGTATAGAAAAGAATTAGTGAAGAGTCCATACTTTAACGTACAAAAGTATGGACTTTTTTACGTTAATTAGGTATAATAATATTGTAAAAATAAGGAAGATTCAGACGTGGTGAATACATGAAACTATTGGTTGGCTCCATATTAGCCATTGCGTTGGTTATTATCGGAATATATGTTTCAAAAACAGAGAGAAAACAGCATCGACTGGTACCGGCGGTTAGAAGAATTCTAATGGCTGGCTTTGTTATTGTGTTTTTTTATATCATAGCTCTGTTATCCAGTTCCCCTAAGATGTCGTTATTTGGATATAGTGCATATTATGCGGCTATGATGTGGCTATTTTACTTCCTTCTTTATTTTGCAATGGAGTATACCGGCAGTACCTTTGAACAGCATGTAAATAACAAGCTGATGATTGTGTTCCTGACAGTGAATACCCTTTCTTTTTTGGCAAATAATTTGTGGGGACATTTGTTTGCCGTGAAGCATGTGACTTTCTTTACCGGGGAAGATGTATTTGAACCGGTAGTAGAACCATTTTATTATGTGCATTATGCATTCACGGTATTGCTGGCATTGTTTTGTCTGATTGCATTGTTGGACAGATGGCTCCATTCAGCGGCTTTTTATCGTATGAAGTATCTGGCTATTGCTATGATTTTGTTAGTAATGGTAGGATTGAATATTCATGGTTTTCAGTCTTCCATTGATTTTTCCATTATCGGTTATGTGGCAGAAGTGATTTGTATCTATTATTGTGCTTTTGTTTATACGCCTCAGAGCCTGATGCAGAAGTCTCTTTCTCTGGTGACGCAGGACATGACAGTCGGTTTGATTGTTATGGATTTGGAGAGTAAGATTGTGTACAGTAACCAGTGCGCTGATGAGTATATGAATGGAAGGATGCCGTTGGAAGATGAATACGGCAGAACATTGGAGCAGTGGTGCCGTCTGTTGTTTATAGGAGAAGTGGAAGAAGGGGAAATTGAAAAGACCTTCTATAAAGGAACGGAGCCATTGTTCTTTAAGATTGAACTGCGGAGACTGTTAGACGGAAAAGGAAAGCTTCAAGGCTATTATTTCCTGATACAGGATCGTACAGACGAAATCAATCGTTTGAGGATCAAACAGTATCAGGCAACTCATGACCGTCTGACCGGTTTATACAACAAAGAGTATTTTTATGAACAGTCAGAAAAGTATATTGTTGAGCATCCTGATGAGGAACTGTTGATTATCTGTACAGATATTAAAGATTTTAAGATGATTAACGACTTCTTCGGTTCGGAAGTAGGAGACCTGGTATTGAAAAATTATGCCAAACGTTTGCAACAAAAGGCAGACAGAATCTTACTGTATGGTCGTTTGGCAAATGATAACTTTTCGGTACTGATGCGAAAAGATGAATTTGATGAAGCGATTTTTGACATCAGTATTCAGGAAGCTTTTGCAGGAGCTATTGATAAGGAAATGGCTTTTGCTCTGGTGACCTATGTAGGTGTTTATGAAGTGGTAGAACGAGAGATATTAGTATCTGTTATGTGTGGACGTGCTAGAATGGCGGTGTCTACCATAAAGGGCAATCAACATCGAAGAGTGGCCTACTATGACAATGAGCTACGTGAAAATATTGTTCGTGAACAGGAATTGATTGCAGATTTTAAGCAGGCGATAGAACAAGAACAGCTTCAGATTTATCTGCATCCTCAGATGAATGCAGAAGGAAAGATGCTGGGAGCAGAAGGCTTGGTGCGTTGGGTACATCCCACCAAGGGTATGATTATGCCGTCGGAATTTATTCCGGTATTTGAAAAGAACGGTTTGATTATTGATGTGGACAGGCATGTGTGGGAACTGGCTTGCAGACAATTGAGACGCTGGAAGGATGCAGGAAGAACGGATGTATATATATCCGTAAATCTTTCTTCCAGAGATTTCTATTTCCTGAATATTTATCAGGTTTTTACCGATTTGGTGAAGAAGTACGAAATCAGTCCCAAGAATTTGAAGCTGGAAATTACGGAAACAGCGGTGATGATGGATTTCGAACGTCAGCTGGAATTGATACATAAGCTTCGTGAGTTTGGCTTCGTGGTAGAAATGGACGACTTTGGAAGCGGATATTCTTCCCTGAACATGCTCAAGGATATTCATGTGGATGTGCTGAAGCTGGACATGGCTTTCCTGCAAAAGAATCAGGATACCGACCGAGGAAAGAAGATTTTGCAGATGGTTATCGGGCTATCCCGACAGTTAGGTATCCCTGTTATTTCGGAGGGTGTAGAAACCATAGAGCAGGTTAGCTTCCTGTCTGAAATGGGTTGTGAGATTTTCCAGGGCTTCTATTTTGCAAGACCTATGGCAGTGGAACAGTTTGAGAAAAATTATTTTCACTAAGGTGAAGAAAGCAGTAATCTGAGAAGAAACTTGGATTGCTGCTTTTTTGAAATTATGACTAAAGTATTTAGAAATCTAACCGATAACTTTATTAAGAAAATGAAAATAAAGTTGTTAGAACCCATGGAAGGAGGGGTTGTTGTGAGGATAGAAGCATATAATCAAGTATTGCAGGTTTATCAGTCTCAGAAGGTGAATAAGAGCCAGAAGCTGACCAAGGCAACACCGGTGGATCAGTTGCAGATTAGCAGTCGCGGAAGAGATTATCAGATTGCGAAGGCGGCAGTGCAGGCCAGTCCCGATGTGAGAGAGGAATTGACGGCACCAATTAAGGAGAGGGTACAGAATGGTACTTATGCAGTGGAAACAGCGAGCTTTGCTGAGAAACTGTTACAGAAATATGAAGAAATGAGGTAATTTCAGTGGCTAGTCTTATGGAGAACCTGATAGAGGTGCTGAATGGAGAATGCAGGGAATATGAGGGGCTGCTGAAATTATCCGAAGAAAAGACCGCCTATATCGTAAAGGGCGATTTGGAAAATTTACAAAAAATCACGGATGAGGAACAGGAATGGCTTGGCAGACTGAACCGTTTGGAAAAGCAAAGGGTAGAGGTTACCAAGGACATTGCCAATGTGCTTAACAAGGATGTTACTACTTTGAAGCTGTCGTATCTGATACAGATGCTTGCCGCACGCCCGGCGGAGCAGAAACAGTTATCAGATGCTGTAGAAAATTTGAAAACGATTGTGCATAATATGCAGGTTGCCAATGAACGAAACAGAGAGTTGATTCAGCATTCTTTGGAATTGGTGGAATTTGACTTGAATCTGTTACAGTCCATGAAGACGGCACCACAGACAGCGAATTACAATAAGGGCGCTTACAATGCAGGCAGTACCATGAACTCAGGATATCATGGTTTTGATGCGAAACAGTAACATTTAAAAGAGGTAATTATTATGCCATTGATGGGAAGTTTATATATCGGTTCCTCCGGATTACAAACAAGTCAGAATGCGCTGAATACCACAGCGCATAATTTGTCTAATGTGGACATTGTTGGCTATACCAGACAACAAGTGCAGCAGTCTAATAAAAGTTATGTGACTTTATCTGTTAATCCACAGAGCGTTGCAAACCAGCAGTATGGTTTGGGCGTTACGTATTCCAGAGTAAAACAGGTAAGAGATATATTTTTGGATATGACATACCGCAGAGAGTCCGGACGTTGTTCTTTTTATCAGACGACCTCAGAGGTTATGGAAGAGGTAGAAAGTCTGTTGGGAGAATTGAACGGAGAAGCCTTTCAGACCAATATGTCAGATTTGTGGACCTCTATACAGGAGCTGGTAAAGGACCCTTCCAGTTCTGTGACACAGGGACTTTTGGTGCAGAGAGCAGAAGAATTCGTAGAACGTGCGGTAAATATTTATGAAGGTATGACCTTTTATCAGGATAATCTGAACCTGCAGATTAAGCAGCAGGTAGACCAGATTAACGAGTATGGTCATAATATATTGAGATTAAATGAGCAGATTCGGTCTATAGAGGCAGGCGGTATTGAACATGCCAATGACCTGAGAGATACCAGAAACAAGCTGTTAGATGAACTGGCATCTATGGTGGATATTCGTGTTACCGAGACCGGTTTCGGTGAGGTGGCAATACAGATAGAAGGTGTGGATTTCGTAAAGGGCGAGACCTGTTATGAAATCGGTATGGATCAGGATGAAACCACAGGATTTTATACCCCCTTCTGGCCACAGAATGCAACCTACACCATTCGGGACAACGGACAGCGCAAGTACAATATTGACGGTGCAGAGGTCTTTGATTTGAAGAGAGAAATTTCTTCGGACTTGGATACGGATGTAGGTGGTTTGAAAGCCATGCTTTTGGCAAGAGGTGACCATCATGCGGATTATACCGATGTGGAAAAGGACTATGGTGCAGTTTCTGAATCGGTAGTGATGAATGTACAGGCTGAATTTGACCAGCTGGTACATAATATTGCAACGAAGGTAAATGAAATTCTGGCAGCGGCAGCCGGTGTGACTATCGGAGACTTGACCTTGCAGGATGGTACGGTTCTTCAGAATGCCAGCTTTTGCGAAGTGGATGAAGGCGGCTACATGCGAAAAGAGGACGGAAGCCCGATTCAGATGTTTGCAAAGATTACCACAGATGCGTACCGCAAGGTGACCGGTCAGGATGGCAAGGAGTACTGGGTATATAATGAAGAAGATTTTGCCCGACAGGATTACTTATATACCTTAAAGAACTTGCGAATTGATCAGGAGCTGAAGTCAAAGCCGGCAAGTATGGGCTTTATCTTAGAAGATGGTTCGGTAGATATTGAAACAGCAGAAAAGTTAAAGGATGCATTTACAGAGGAGATATATACCTTGAATCCTGAAGTGAAGAAGACCACTTCTTTTCTGGACTATTATAATGATTTGGTATCTCAGGTGGCGAATTCGGGTTATGTATATCGCAGTATTTTCACCAATCAGGAGAATACTGTGGAAGCGACAGAAAATGCCAGACAGCAGATTATCGGAGTTTCTTCGGACGAAGAGCTTTCTAACATGATTAAGTTCCAGAATGCATTTAATGCATCCAGCCGATATGTCAATGCTATCAGCGAAATGTTGGCGCATTTGATTAATACATTAGGTGCATAATAGGAACAATTGAGGAGAAAAACGAATGGCATCACAGTTTTTTGGTTTAAATATTTCATATACAGGTTTGTTGGCAAACAATGCTGCATTGAATACTACCTCCAATAACATTGCAAATGTTCATACAGAAGGGTATAGCAGACAGCAGGTGGTACAGCAGGCGAAGGAAGCTATCCGGGTATTCCAAACCTATGGTTGTGCCGGCGCCGGTGTAGATACTCTGGCTATCGAAAGAGTGCGTGATGAATTTTATGATACGAAGTACTGGAACAACAATCAAAAGGTTGGTGAGTATGGTATCAAGGAATACTATATGGCTCAGGTGGAGGCATACTTTGATGATGATGGGATTGCCACCGGTTTTAAAACTATTTTTGATGATTTGATGGTGAATGGTATTCAGGAGTTGCTGAAGGATCCCAGTAGCGATTCGGCAAAGGCTCAGTACATCGGTAATGCAGAGGCACTGGCAGAGTATTTCAATAATCTGGCAGGTAATCTGGAAGCATTGCAGAAGGATGTAAATAAGGAGCTTAAACTGAAGGTAGATGAAATCAACTCTTTGGCAGGGGAAATTGCCACCTTGAATACGCAGATAAATGTAGTAGAATTGTCCGGCAGTAAGGCAAATGAGTTACGCGACAGAAGAAATCTGTTGTTGGATCAGTTGTCTGAAATTGTAGATATCAGTATTCAGGAAAATCCTATCGTGGATGCCAATGATCCGGAACGAGAGACCGGAGCACACCGTTTCCTGGTAAAGATCGCCGGAGGACAGATTTTGGTAGATACCGGTGAGTTCAATGGTCTGGAATGTGTGGCCAGGTCTAATTACGAAAAAGCACATCAGACAGATATTGACGGTCTTTATGATGTGTATTGGGAGAATGGTCAGAAGTTCAGTCTGTATAATGCTATGATGGGTGGTGCTTTACAGGGGCTGATACAGATGCGAGACGGTACCAACGGAGAATACTTCCATGGAGAGGTAGTGGAGACCGGAACTACCGCAGACGGCAGAAGGGACACGGTTACCATAGAGGTGACTGACGGTTATTTACAGGATTTGAATAAATGTAATCTTTCTGATCAGGGCGGTATTATCGATTTGGGAAATCGTGAGTTCTATTATGACTCATGGACATATAATTGCAGCTATAATGATAAGGGAGAAGCGGTATATTCCTATACCTTTACCCTTTCTGACAATACCTTAAATGACCAGCGTTTGACTAACGACCGTGTGGGCAAACAGGCAAGTATCGGTACGGGTTTAAGCTATCAGGGTGTTCCTTATTATATGAGCCAGATGAACGAGTGGATCAGAACCTTCTCTCAGCATTACAACGACATTTTGAAGAGTGGTTATGATACACAGGGAAATGCCGGAACTATTTTGTTTACCGGACAAAAGGCTGTAGAGAATGACCAGTTTGATTTGCCTCAGGAGTATCGTTACGATACCTATACCTATGAAGATTATTTGAAGCAGGTGGATGAACTGGTGAAGAGCGGCATGGCTCAGGAGGAAGCGAAGAAAGCTGCCGGCATGAAGATAGACGTGACTGCTGACAGTTATTATAAATTAGAGGCGAACAATTTCGCGGTGTTGGATGCCTTGCAGGCAGATGCTGCTTTGTTGGCTACCAGAAAGACCCTTTCCGATGGTGTAGAGCAGAATGACTTGCTGACAGAGTTGAAGAATATGGCGTTTGATGAGAGAAAGATGAGCTTCCGCGGAAGCAATGCTTCGGAATTTTTGCAGTGTATGCTCAGCGATGTAGCCTTGAATGCCAGCAGAGCCAATACCTTTAGTCGTAACTTTACGGATATAAAGGGTGTGATTGATAACCAGAGAGAGTCCATATCCGGTGTAGACGAGGATGAAGAAGCAATCAATCTGATTAAATATCAGAATGGTTATAACCTGTCTTCTAAGATGATACAGACTTTGACGGAAGTATATGACCGATTGATATTGGAAACAGGAGTATAGGACGAAAAGCACTTCTAAGACGCCGTAGGACGTCCGTGTAGAAGACCAAATTTCGTCACAGGAGGCTAGAAAGTGAGAATTACAAATAAAATCATCCAGAACAACAATCTGGCAAACATTAATACCAATAAGATTTATCAGAATGAGCTGAGTACCCAGATGTCTACTCAGAAAAAGATTAATCGTCCTTCCGATGATCCGGTAATTGCCATTCGTGCTTTGCGTCTGCGTAGTAATGTAACAGAAATTACACAGTACTATAGCAAGAATATTCCGGATGCGGAAAGCTGGTTAGAGATTACAGAGGATTCTTTGAACAATCTGACCTCTGTCATTACGGATATGATTAGTCAGTGTACCAGAGGAGCCAATGGTGAATGGACCGCAGAGGACAGAGAGATTATTCTGGAACAGCTGGAAGCACTGGCCGATGAAGTATACGTTACCGGTGATGCAGATTATGCAGGACGCTTTGTATTTACCGGATATCGTACGGATACCTCTTTGCGTTATGCAGAGGAGCAGAGTTTACGCTATTCTATCACGGAACAGTTGGATAAGACTGCGATTGATGACATGACAGTGATTAAAACCAAGTCCGGAGCTACCGGTGATGATTTGAAGGATATTACTAAGGTGAACTACGAGGATATTGATGTCAATGCAGTGGATGTGACCTCTACAGAAGTGCATCGTATCCGTTTGGCATATGATAACTGTAGCGATGTGGCACCCACTCTTCAGTATCCGGTGGCAACCAAGGCAGCAGACGGTACAGTGACCTTGAACTGGGAAACCATTCCGACTACGGTGGTGCATGATTATGTAGACCCCAGCCCGGCAGAACAGATACAGCAGGCATCTGAAAATGGAGCGGAAACTTCTATCTTTGTTCCGGAAACCGGAGAATTGCTGTTAAGTGATAAGGCGTATGAGAGATTAACCAATCTGAAGGATGATGCCACTACCGAAATGTACGACGAAGGAGAAATTCGTGTGACCTATGAGAAGGTGGACTGGGTTATCGGAGATTTGAGACCGGAGCACTATTTCGCATGTACTTCCTATCCGGAGGGTGGCGACCCGATTACTTATAATGCACCTTATTTGGAAGGCATTTTGGAAAGACAGGATATCGAGTATGATGTAGGTTTCAATCAGACCATTCGTGTGAATTCTACCGCAGACCAGTGTTTTGAACATGGAATCGGCAGAACCGTGGATGATTTGGTGCAGGCACTGAAGGATGTGGCTGATATGGAAGCTATCAAGAAGGAGTTGGAAGCTTTAAAGGCAACAGCAACTGTGGATGAACTTCCGGCAGTGGAAAGTAAGTTGGAAACCGTGACCAAGGCTTTCGATATGATGAAGGATAAGTCTCAGAGAATGTTTGAAGCTGGTATTACCACTTTCCAGGGGTATCTGGATAAGGCGAATCTGTGTATTACGGAATGCGGTACCAGAAGCAGCAAGCTTTCTTTGATTGAAAGTCGTATGCAGTATCAGAAGACTACATTTGAAACCTTGAAGAGCGAGAATGAAGATATAGACATTACTGAGGTGGCTATTCAGTTGAGTAGTGCCAAACTGACCTATGAGGCAGCCTTGATGGCAACCGGTAAGGTGACACAGACCAGTTTGTTACAGTTTATTTAAGACCTTGTAAAAGGCAGAAAAGAGGGAGTTATGAGAGTAAATACCAGAGTGTTTGGGGAAATAGAAGTATCTGATGAAAAAATCATTACCTTTCCCGGTGGTATCATCGGATTTCCGGAGATGACCAAGTTTACCTTGATTTATGATGAAGAACAGGGAACCAAGGCTGGAATACGCTGGTTGCAGTCCTTGGATGAGCCGGTGTTTGCATTGCCGGTAATGGATCCGCTGACCGTAAAGGAAGATTACAATCCGGATGTAGAAGATGAATTGCTGAGTGGTATCGGCGAAATCACAGGCGAAAATCTGTTGGTTTTGGTGACCGTTACCGTGCCTGCGGATTTGACAAAGATGAGTGTAAATTTGCAAGGACCTATCATCATCAATGTAGATGAACGGAAGGCTTGTCAGGTGATTGTTGACGGAGCAGACTATCCTGTGAAGTATCCGATTTATGATATCCTGCAGGCGAGAAAGGCGGGTGAATAGGATGTTAGCTTTATCCAGAAAGAAAAACGAAGCAATCGTCATCAACAATAACATCGAAATCACCATTCTGGAAGTCAAGGGAGACCAGGTGAAGATTGGTGTTTCTGCACCGAAGGATGTTCCTATTTATCGTAAGGAAGTATATGTACAGATTCAGGAAGCCAATCAGGCAGCTACCAATGCGGAAGGTATGGCGGCTTTGAAGGATTTGTTTGGTTAATCAGATAAGGAAATAGTTACTTGGACTGAAAAAGCTTCCTGTGGGAAGCTTTTTTTGAACAGAGCTCTAAATTATTTATAGTAACGAACCGATAAAAGTATTAAGATAAGCATCAATGGATGATGCATGAGATAACTTTTTAAATATTCACAGGGAGGTGGACATTATGGCAATAGAGCCATTAGGAAGTATCATGAGTGTACAGGCGCAGACAACTGTACAGAACAAGCCGGTAGTGAAGACGGAACAGAGCACCGGTGACAATTATTCTTCTGCCAGTGCCCAGGAGGCAATGCAAGTAGACAGAACTATTAATGTAGTGCAAGATACCCAGCAGAAGGGAAGTAACGCGGAACAGGAGCAGACACAGCAGCAGGCGACTAATGAACAGATTAAGAAAGCTGTGGAGCAGATGAATAAGAAGCTGGCTGATTCAGAGGCTGTTTTTGGTATTCATGAGGATACGAATCGTGTGACGATTAAGATTGTTAACAAGGATACAAAGGAAGTAATTAAGGAATTACCTCCTGAGAAGACATTGGATATGATTGCAAAGGTATGGGAGATGGCCGGTATCTTAGTGGATGAGAGAAGATAGGAGGAACTGTTATGGCAATGAGATTATCCGGTTTAATGTCCGGTATGGATACGCAGAGTATAGTGCAGGATCTGGTTGCAGTCAGACAGACCAAGGTAGATAAACAAGTGAAGGCTCAGAAGAAGCTGGAGTGGAAACAGGAAAAGTGGAAGGATTTGAATACCAAGCTGAAGGGCTTGCAGAGTAAGATGAGTAATCTTCGTTTTGAAGGTTCTTATATGAAGAAGACCACTAAGGTTTCCAATAGTAATGCTGCCAGTGTAATTACAAGTGATAATGCGGTAAATGGCGTACAGGAATTAGAAATAAATCATTTGGCGAAAACTGCTTATTTAACTGGAAAGACTGTAGAGGCTAGTGACGGAAGTACGGTGAAAGCTACAGATGCTATTAGTAAGTTAAAGTCAGATTTCGATGGTGGCACGATTACCTTAACCAGAAATGGAAAGACAGAAACAATTGATTTGGATAAGGATGCAACCATTTCTGATGTGTTAACAGCATTGAAAGACAAAGGTTTAAATGCCAGCTTCGATGAAAAGAATCAGAGAATTTTTGTTAGTGCAAAGGAATCCGGTAAGAATAATGATTTCAAACTGGACAGTACAGGTGGGGCATTGACCGCTTTGGGATTATATACTGGTGCAGGTGCGAAGAAAATTGACGGACAGGATGCAGAGATTTCGTTGAATGGTGCTATCTTTACCAGTAAAAACAATGTATTTGAAATCAATGGATTGACGATTACGGCTATGCAGGAAACGAAGGGTGAAGTGCTTTCAGTTACGACCCAGAGAGATACGGATGGTATCTATGATATGATTAAGGGTTTCCTGAAGGAATATAATACTATCATTAATGAAATTGATAAGCTGTATAACGCAGATAATGCAGATGATTATGATCCTTTGACAGATGAAGAAAAGGATGCCATGACGGAAACTGAGGTCGAGGAATGGGAGAAGAAGATAAAGGATTCTCTGTTAAGTGGAGACAATAATCTTTCTTCTATCAGAAGTTCTTTGATTACCACTATGGCCGGTGGTGTCAAGGTTGGTGGTGAAACCTTATATTTGTCAACCTTTGGAATTGGTACATTGGGATATTTCACTGCACCTGATAATGAGAAGAATATGTATCATATTGATGGGGATACAGATGATAAGGATACATCAGGAAATGAAGATAAATTAAAGAAGTTAATTGCTTCTGACCCTGATAAGGTAGTAGATTTCTTCACTGGTTTGACCAAGAACCTTTATGCAGAGATGGATAAGCAATCTAAATCCGTGAAGGGTTATCGTAGTTATGGCAATTTCTATGATGATAAGAAGCTGAAAGATGATTATGCTAATTATACAACTAAGATTGCTGATTTGGAAGAAAAGTTGAATGCATATGAGGATAGCTGGTACAAGAAGTTTGCGGCTATGGAAAAAGCTATGGCAAGTATGCAGTCTAATATGACAGCAGTAAGTTCATTATTTGGAGGTTGATACTATGGCATTGCCTAATGCATATTCAAATTATAATAATAACAAGGTTTTGACAGCCTCTCCAGCAGAGTTAACACTGATGCTTTATGAGGGTGCTATAAAATTCTGTAATATTGCAATTTCTGCATTGGAACAGAAGAATATAGAGAAAGCGCATATTAATATAGTCAAAACTGAACGTATTATAGATCATTTACGAATTACATTGGACACCAAGTATCCCGTTGCACAGGATTTTGAGCGTATTTATGAATATTTGTCCAGACGTCTTGTGGAAGCCAATATGCATAAAAATAAAGAAATATTGGAAGAAGTATGTGGTCATCTTCGAACTGTAAGAGACACGTGGAAAGAAGTAATGCGCATTAGCAAAGAGAAAGGGTCTGTATGAGTGAATTGAGTCTGACAATTTTGAAGGAGTGTTTGGAAAAGAAGAACAAAATATTAGATGATATTCTTCGAATCAGTTCCCGGCAAAATGAAATATTAACTGCACAGTCGGTAGATTTTGAAGCTTTTGATGAGTGCTTCAACGAGAAGTCAGTTTTGATAGAACAATTAAGTAAGTTGGATGAAGGCTTTGAAACGTTATATGAAAGAGTGAAGAATGAGCTGGAAATGAATAAAGCATCCTATGCAACACAGATAGGACAGATGCAACAGCTTATTAAAGATATCATGGAGAAGAGTACTGTCATACAAGCGACAGAGGCCAGAAATAAGCAGTCTGTTGAGGCATTTTTTAAAGCAGAGCGTCAGGGGTTGAACCAAGGTAAAAAGACCATGCAGGTAGCCCTGAACTATTACAAGAATATGAATAATAGTCAGGTCGTACCTCCGCAGTTTATGGACCAGAAGAAATAATGTCAGCAAAAATTGTTTTAAGGATAGAGGCAATGCGCACTTCATAGGTGTGCATTGCTTTTACTTTTTCATAACCCTTATGAGCAATTTCTTTGCGAATATCTTCGTGAGATAAATAAAATTCTACTTTTTCCTTTAACTCATCCATATTTTCATAGCAATCCAGTTCCTTGCCGATTACGAAATATTCCGGCAGCTCTTGCTGGTAATTGGATAATAAGAAGCCGCCACAGCCTAATATATCCCAAATGCGCAAAGAAAGACCGGTTTGTATCGGACGCATGGTAATATTTAGATTGATTTTGCTTAGGTGAAAAATCTTGGGCATTTGCACATGTGTAGTCACACCACCGCGGCAATCAACTCTCTTCAATAGGGAAGTATTACTACGTGTATATATACTAACATTATGGTTTTCGGCAAGGCGATTCAGGGTGCGAACTCGTTCCAGCTCTGCAACATGCATACCCAAGTAATAGTGTGCAGCCACATAGGAATCTGTACTTGTAAAGGTGTCGTTGGGGGCATAAAAAGTCGGAAAGGTTTGTTTTAGGTATTGAACACATTCGTTAGATATAGCGTCCTCTAAAAAGTTATATCCATAGGTTATGAGTTGAGCTTCTGTTATACCCTTAAAATATCCTTGCCAGTATTCGTCTATGGTAATATCGCTATTTAATGTAGACAAGGGAGACTTTTCATGGTATAAGGAGCCTACAAAGGAAATATCAGAGCTGTATTGTTGATAATCTTCCTGAGTGAGATCATTTAATACATTATCCCAGCGAGTTACATTAGTAGCAAGGGGAAGATAGAAAATATGCTCCGGGTTTTCGGAATGGAATCTTAAATATTGTGCATAGTCAAAGAGGAAAATATAGTTATGCTTATTGTGGATGGTGTTTGAGAATAATTCCAGTACCGGGCAGTCTACACTCCAACATACGTAGGGAATGCATAAGCGTTCGCATAGCTCTGACAGGTGAGGAAAATAATTTATACTGAATACAAAATGGATTGTTTGAGCAGAAAATAGAGGTAAAAGTGCATTTACCTTTTGAGAAGCAGCCAGGTGCTTCTCTTTTATCTCAATGTTACATTCAATAACCTGTAAATTCATCTTTTGGAAAATTTCTAATATATCCGGCTCACAAATACTACCATAACGATAAAAAAGCAAATTCATAATAAAATCCTTTCTGCCAAAAAGATTTGATAGTTCTATTATGGCAAAATGGATTGATTTGTCAAGAGAAGTAATGGTACAATAATGTTTAGAAAGCGAGGATGTGGACAAATGAAACGGCTGATTTATCGTTGGGGGTCATTGTGTGAACCATTGTTTTGTGAAACACTAAGGCTACTAGAGATTGATTATGTAGAATTTTCAAGACCTATGAAAAATTATCATTTTGATGCAGAATTTGCACAGGGAATGATAGAAATATTACATCGAGAACAAATAACGGAAGTATTTAGTTATGATTATTTTCCGTTAATAGCTATGTTGTGTGAGATAAATAGGATTCCTTATATATCCTGGATATATGATTGCCCACAATATACGCTTCAGTCAAAGACGTTAAGCAGTCGGTATAATTATATTTTTTGCTTTGATAAGGCATATACAGAGCGATTAGTGGAAATGGGGGCAAAACATTGTGAACATTATCCTCTGAGTGCCGATGGAAAAATGCTGCAAAGAGCCAAACAGAAAAACAAGACGAATGAGGAAGAATATGCAAGCGATATTTCGTTTATCGGAAGTTTGTATAATGAAGAACGGAATCGATATCGTTGTGCAGAATTGACGGAACATACGAGAGGTTGGACGGAGGGCGTTATAGAAGCACAGCGATTAGTATATGGTTACAATTTCTTGAAGAAGGCACTGAGTGAGCAGGACGAAGTGGTAAGGGAAATAAAAGAGAAGTGTCAGTTGCAGCTTAGCGAAGAATTCCGACAGGATGATTTACAAATGGCGGCAGATATATTGGGAGTAGAGGTTTCGGCCAGAGAAAGAGAGTGTGTATTAGCCCAAATAAGCCAGTGGAATACGGTGAGGCTTTACACTTCATCTAATGTGCCGGAAAGCTTAAATGGGACGAATTTGGAGCTTAGAGGGCAGGCTGATTATGAGACAGAGCTTCCGATTATCTATGCGAACAGCAAAATCAATTTAAACATTACATCAAAGACTATTGAAACGGGTATACCGCAGAGAATTTTTGATATCTTAGGCTGTGGAGGATTTTGCATGACCAATTATCAGGCTGAGATAGCAGAATTCTTTGAAGAAGGGAAAGAAATTGTAATTTATTATAACATGACAGATTTGGTAGAGAAGGTGGATTATTACCTGGCACATGAGGAGGAACGATGTCAAATTGCGAGAAAAGGTCGTAAAAAAGTGGAACAATATTTTAATATGAAGTATCGGGTGAATGGAATGCTGGAAATGGTACAGCGTATGCAGGATATGGAGAATAACGACTGTGAAGGAAAAAACGATAGGGCTATAGAAGAATTGAGGATTTATGCAGATGAATGTATCCGAAAAGGAAAAATTAGGGAACTGGTACAGGCGTTGTATAGAAATAGAGATATTGTAAAGAAAGATAATGATTTGGCAAATCTTTATTATTTGTCAGAAGTATATGAGAAAGAATTGCAAAAAGAAGAGGTAACGTTATACAAAGAGAATTTACAGGACACGTTGGAAGTATTTTATGAATTGCAAAGGAAGTTGCGAAAATTAGAATGGTGGGAAGAGTATTCTCCTCAGGAAATATATTTGTATATGCTGGAAAAAAGGGTTTCTGTTTATGAATTGCAGTGGGGTGTAGAAACTGTTTGTGTGGATAAGCAAAAGGTTTGGAGATTGTTGAATGGGAAGTAAAGAATTTTGTTTCATTATATGTACAAATAATGTAAAGAAATATGAAGAATGCGAGTCTTTTATTAGTAGATTGATCATTCCGGAGGGATATACTTTAGATGTGATTACGGTGCAGGGTGCAGATTCTATATGTAGTGCGTATAATGCGGGAATGAATGCTTCTTCGGCAAAGTATAAAATATACATGCATCATGATGTGTTGATTATCAATGAAATGTTTTTATTTTGTCTCTTGGAACGTTTTGAGCGAGATGAGCAACTGGGCATGATTGGAATGGTAGGTTCTAAAATTGTTCCTATCACGGGTGTGATGTGGGACACAGAGCGTTATGGTAGTTTATATGAGACGCATGTGCATGAGACTGAGAAATTAGTGCATTATGAAGGCTACGAAGATGTAAATGTGGCATTGATAGATGGTTTTCTCATGGCTACACAGTATGATATTCCCTGGAGAGAAGATTTGTTTGATAAATGGGACTTCTATGATGCCTCTCAGTCCATGGAGTTTCAAAGAGCAGGATATAAGGTGATAGTGCCTTATCAAAGTACACCATGGTGTATTCATGACTGTGGATATGTAAGTATGAAAAATTACGAAATGGAAAGACGTAAATTCGTAAAAGAATATATTGAAAAAAGTTTGTAAAAATTTAAAAAAATATGAAAAAGGGGTTAAGTTTCCCGGGAACTCTCCGATATATTAATCAAGTAAAGCAAATGAGCTTTCTGAATTCTCTTAACAGAAGGTTTCGCACGCCGGATGGATAGAGAGAACGAGGCAGTGAAAGTCGAAAGAGGTGCGAACTTTTAACTGACATTGCCAAGCTAATAATGGTCGCATGGATGTGACTTTATATTCAATTTATATTCAAGGAGGAATAATATTATGGCAAACAACATGATCGTACAGCACAACTTACAGGCAATGAATTCTAACAGAATGTTAGGCGTTAACTCAGCATCTCAGGCTAAGTCTACTGAGAAGTTATCTTCCGGTTATAGAATTAACCGTGCAGCAGATGATGCAGCAGGTCTTGCAATTTCCGAGAAGATGAGACGTCAGGTTAGAGGTTTAACTCAGGCATCTGCTAACGCACAGGATGGTATTTCTTGTGTACAGACTGCAGAAGGTGCATTGAATGAAGTTCATGATATGTTACAGAGAATGAACGAATTGGCAGTTAAGGGTGAGAACGGTACTCTTTCTACCACTGACCGTGGTTACATCGCTAAGGAAGTTCAGCAGTTAATGAGCGAAATCGACCGTGTACATTCTACTACTACATTCAATGAGCAGAACTTGTTAGATGGTAGCTTTACCGCTAAGGGTCTTCAGGTTGGTGCAGAAGCTGGACAGTACATCAAGATTACTATCGATGCTATGGGCGTTTCCAATATCATGAAGGGTGTTACTGTTTCTGGTTTGAAGTCTGGTAAGGAAGTTAAGGCAGTTGTAAGTGCATTCTATACCTTTAGTGCATCTGTAGCTTCTAAGGCAAGTGCTATTACCGCTTCTCTGTTTGGTGACTTGAACAGAATCGTTAAGGAATCTTTGAAGGAAGTTTCTTTACAGCGTTCAGACCTCGGTGCTATCCAGAACCGTCTTGAGCATACTATTAACAACTTAGACAACGTTGTTGAAAATACTCAGGCTGCTGAATCTGCAATCCGTGATACCGATATGGCAGAAGAGATGGTTAAGTACTCTAACAACAACATCCTTATGCAGGCAGGTCAGGCTATGTTGGCTCAGGCTAATCAGGCTAACCAGGGTGTTCTGTCATTACTTGGCTAATAAGTACTTAACGGACAGATTTGTCAGAATAACAATTCAAAATAAAGGAGGAAGTCGAAAGACTTCCTCTTTTAATGTTCTATCATTTGTAGTCTATCCAATGCAGGCTGGAAATTTCCGCACTTTTCATACATCATCCTTGCGTGTGGGATGTCTCCAAACAGTTCATTGATACAACCCATATTGTAGTAGGGAATGAAGGAATTGGAACCTTCTACGCGATAGTTTGTAAATGTAGTAGCTTTTATAAACTCTGCCATTGCTTCCAAATAATGACCGGTTCTTAGATAAATCAATCCTATCAAACATAGGAAATCAGCAGTGGTAGCAAAGGTATCATATACTTCTTTGATTTGCAAAGCCTCATCATAACGTTCCAAATGTAATAGGGCATAACCATAGCCAATGAGCATCATTTGTACATATTCAGCAGATGGGTCAGTGGGTAAGGATAACCCTTTGAAATAATAATATGCGGCATTTTCGTCATCGTGTATCAGGTTGTAGCATTGACCTATTTGGAAGTAGAGATAGGGATTGTCAGGATCCGTTTCTAACATCTCTTGTAATAAGGTTAAGTCTCGTATAGATTTTGCTTTGAGTTCTTCAGGAGAACCGCTGTAGCTAGCATCATCCACGGTTAAATCAATAGGAATACTACGAGGAGTAACAGATAATGCGGCATTCCTGTCAATCAGATACGGGAGCTCATGGACCTTTCCGGCGTATTGATAATGCTTACGATTAAAGAAGCGCGGTACCTGATTCAAATATACAGAATCTGTGTTATTCAAGGTATAATGACTTTGAGCAGTTATTAACCCCAAATCATAGGGGTGGTTTTGCATAAATTGGTGCATTGATTGTGTGTCTAAGGAAATAATTGTCTGGTCACAGTCCAAAATCAATATCCAGTCATTACTGGCCAGTGATAAAGAGTAGTTTCTGGCGGCGCTGAAATCATTTATCCAGGTAAAATGATGAATGGTAGAAACATATTTTTCTGCAAGCGTTATCGAATTGTCAGTGGAGCCTGTATCCACTAAAATGATTTCAAACTGATAAGGCATTAGTGCTTTCAAACAGTTTTCAATATGATTCTCCTCATTTTTCATAATCATACATACGGATATCGGTAACATAGAAGCTCCTTTTACTTTATTTGTGCTTTTTGCTTTTCTTGCATGAATTGCTCGGTGATTTCAGCCATAGCCAGAGATTCCTCCAGTGTTAACTTGTAACCATTTTTGCTATGTCCATTAATGCAAGAAACAAATTCCGAAATTTCGTAGCGTAGTCCATCGCCTTGGAAGCTGGGCTCGTATCCTTCGATGATATTCGGGTTTTCGTATCTGACTACGAATTTTTTGGTGAGCCACCAAGGAGATTCGGCCAGTATATAACCCTTGGTACCGGAAATGACCAGCTGTCCTTCTGATTTTACGCCGATGCCTGTTTTAGAGGTACTCATAGCATTTTCATATATGACTTGCACCTTGGTATAAATATCATTACCTGCATCGTTTAAGATGCTGTCCATACGCACCTCACGATAATTGGTCCCCAAAAGCTTGATAATTGGTAGCAAGGTAAAAGCACCGAATTCAAAAAAAGCACCACCATATTTCGCATCGGTGTATTCTCTGGAGTCAGGGGCTGCTAAACGGGTAAAGCAGGCTTCTACATCATAAATTTTCCCGATTTTACCGCTGTGAGCAATATTGATTAACTGTTGGAAACCGGGGCAATAAGCTGTCTTGATACCCTCTAATAGTACCAGATTTTTGTCGGTGGCCAGTTGATGAAGCTCTAAGGTTTCTTTTTTGGTAAATGCCATGGGTTTTTCACAAAGTACGTGCTTGCCGTGTTGCAATGCCAATTGAGCATAGTAATGATGTGTTTCGTTGGGGGAAGCTATATAAACGGCATCCACACAATCAAAGAAAGCTTCCAAATCATCCGTGATGCATTTAATTTGTTGCTTCTTTTCAAAAGCGGCAGCACTCTTGATTTCCGGATTATAAGCGCAAACAATTTCCAGACCACTTACATATTTGGCCTCCGATATGAAACGAGGGGCAATACGTCCGGTGCCGATGATACCGATTCTGACGATTTGAAATCGATTTTTGCGTAGCATGGTAGAGGAAATATCCGGAGTGCGCTCCAAATAAACTACCTTACAAAACTGGTTTAAGTAGTCAAAGGTGCCCGCCCAATCAGAACCAACAGTAAAAATGTCTACGCCGTATTTCTGAATATCTTCAATTTTTTGCCCTACATGATCTTCGATGATGATTTGGTCTGCAAAGCCTGTTTTGCGGACATTTTCTACACGTTCCAACACAGGGTCGATTACATTTACTTTGCCGCGAGCTTCATCGAAATGTTCTGTAGTAACACCTACGATAAGGTAGTCACCCAGCTCTTTGGCACGTTTTAGCAGATTGTAATGTCCTTGATGGAATAAGTCGAAGGTTCCGTATGTAATGACTTTTTTCATATATCCAATCCTCTTCTGTTGAATTAATGGCAACAACTAAGCAAATGACTATTATTCTCTGAAACATTCGGGAACAGGGATGCCCATTTTTTCGTAATGAGCAAACAACATCTTTTCCTGTTCTTTAAAGAAAGGATAATCGTGATTGCTGTATTGTCTGGGGGTCATATAATTGGGACCATAACGTCTGGTCAGGATCTGTTCATAACTAGCCAGAGCAGGTATCATAATATTCTCAAAAGGCAATTCGATAATGGGCGCTTCATATACACTAATCGGAAGACGATAGTTAGGGTCAACAGAAAGTTTTGGTATCAAGGTCATTTCCGTGGCTTCCACATCCCAGTACATGGCACAAATTTGGTCGGACAGAACTAAGAGCTGCTGTGGAATATTCTTGTCTCGGTCTATTTTGACTCTAGTAACTTCTTCTAAATTCTCGAGGTAGCCCCACTTCTCCTCTTCAGTCATAGAATCATCATCCCAATAGCGTCCTAGGGAGTTGGCCGCGTTCAGGAGGCTAATCTGTAGCTGCTCTTCCTTTTTATTCATAGGGATACGGTCTGTTACGAATATATCTAATCCAATCACATAAGGGCAACCATAGTATTGACTGGTGAAATCGGGATGTGTATCCAGCTTGGGACTATTTACCACACGATTTACCAATTCTGTACATGCTGCATTCGTCTTCACTGAGAAAAGACGATAGTCCGGAGGTAATTCCTTGGGTGCATAGTGTGCAAAACGTACATAATTATCTCTGGTCATACCAATATCCAAATCATCATCCCAAGGAATGAAGCCCTTATGACGTACAGCACCTAATAAAGTACCATATTCAGCATAATATTGAATGTTATGACGCTTACAAACTTTATCGACTTCTCCCAAGACTTTTAACTGTGCAGCCCAGGCACGTTTTACCATGGGTCTGATATAAAAACCGTCTCGTTCTTCTCCTTCAAAAAAAGATGGATCAAAATGCATAATGCTTCCTCCTTGAATATACATTATAAATATTGTTCCATTTCCAAGATGCGATGGAAATAGGTGTGTTGTTCTATTATTTTCTCATGGGCACATTGTGCCATATTGCGGCGTTCTGTATCGTGCTCCATGTAATAATCTATCTGAGCCAGTAAGCTGTCCTCACTATCGAAATAAGCATAATCTTCACCAACCGTGAATAATCCTTCGAAATCACTCTGGTAATTGGTAAGTAGGAAACCGCCTGCACCCATGATATCAAATGCACGCAACGGAATACCGGAAAGGATACTGCGCAGTGTGATGTTCAGGTTGATTGGTGAGTGGCGGAAAACATAAGGTGCCTTGTCGTAATAATCTACAGGACCATGATTGACAGCACCGGCCAGTGTATAGTCAGTATTATGCGTGTACAAATCCAATGGATGGTATTTGGAGATTTCGGATAAGTAGGTCTGACGTTCTAAGCCGGTGAGCTTACGGTTGATTACATATTGTCCAAATAGGTATTCCAATGTTTCTACACCATCATGATTCACCTGCATGGGAAGTGCTTTTTGCAGTTCAGACAAAATATCCTTTGTTAACAGCTGTTCTATGAAATTATATCCATATACCTGATGCTGAGCAGCCATAATGCCTTCCAAATAGCCTCTTACTTTGGGTGAAAGGTCCTTCATGCGCTCATAAAACTGATGTTTCTCAGTGTAAAGGGAACCAATAAAGCTAACATCACCCGAGGGTGCCAGCTTGGAAGATAAAAAGGATTCATCCTGCTTCATGCTATCCAAACGAGTAGGGTTGGCAGCTAAAGGGAGATAATATATGGTGTTGATACCGCTTTTCCAGAATTCCTCGCACCAGCTCCTGTCAAAGAGGAAGATACGGTTGCAGGGATAAATGACAGTATAGGAATATAGCATTACATAGGGACTATCATAAATCCAAGATATATAAGGTGTGTTTTCTTTGTTACAAACAGTTGCGACCAGAGGAAGATAGTTAAAGGAAAAGACATAGTCCGGTTTGATTGTCTCAATAGTTGCAGCTAGTTTTTCCTCAAAGTCAGCGTCCCGGCGCTCCAGCTTGGGTGGCACGGTGATACGGGTGACTTCGTAGTTTAATCGGCTGTATGCATCCAGCATATCTTCCTTGCCGAAGCTGTTCCACTCCATGAATAGAATTTTCATAAATGCTTCTCTTTTTCTCTAAAGTTATGTATAATAAATTATACCACTAAAAACGGAAACGGACAAGGTTATTCGGCAGAATGGAGAGTGTTTATGCAAAAGGTTAGTGTGATTATTCCCACCTACAATAGATGTGATACTGTAGAAAGATCGATTAGGAGTGTTTTGGAGCAGACATATAGTGAGATAGAGGTAGTTGTAGTGGATGATGGCTCTACGGATAATACGGAAGAGATAGTGAAAGCAATTCCGGATAATAGGATCAGGTATTGTCGAAAAGAGAATGGTGGTGCCGGTTCTGCGCGCAATGAAGGAGTTAAGTGCGCTACGACGGATATTATAGCTTTTCATGACAGCGATGATTGTTGGAGAGCGGATAAGCTGGAGAAGCAGATGGCATATTGGGAAAAATACCCGGAGTTCAGTATGGTGTATTGTGGATATGAGTTACATAGAGAGAATAAAGTTTCGATTAAGGTACCTGTTGATACCAAAAGTGGAAAATTAGAGGGGGATATTTTTTTAGAGTTATTAACGCATAACAAGATTGGTGCACCAACGATGCTTATGAGAAAGCCTTGTTTTCTTGCGGTGGGGGGATTCGATAGTTCATTAAAGTGTTTGGAGGATTGGGAGTTTGTTCTGCGCTTTTCAAAGCAGTATCCAATTGGTTTTGTGAATGAAATACTGGTGGATGCATTTCAGTTAGAGGGAAGTGTTTCTTCAAATTATGCAAGGGACTATGAGGTGAGATGCAAGTTGGTTGCAGATTACAAAGATGATTTGATACAGTCCGGTTTATTTAATGAGGTGGTAGGAAAACTGTTTGCTTCTGCTGAAAATTGTGGTGTTTTGGAACAGGTGAAAAGATTATTGATGATGTATATGCAATTATAAAGAAATGCTTACCTCTGTTGTATGATTACATAGAGGTAAGCATTTCTTTATTATATGATTATATGCCAATTGCTTCGATTTGTCCGGTAAATAGCTTGAAATCGTCTTTACTCAATGGTAATGATAGTGCCTCCAGTAAAATGGATTGGTTGGGAGGCAGGATGTTCTGGGCAATGTAATAATTGCTACGGTAGTCCGGAATACGCTCCAAAACGAATTCTTTTAACAGCATAAAGAGTGAGTAAGAAGGAGTTTCGTAACGTCGTACAAGAACCTTCAAAAAACCTAAATAGCAGGAAATTAAAAAGTTATACTCTAATTCATCCCGGTACAAATCAAAGGCTCCTCTGGCGTATAGTTCGCTCCAAAGCTTCATTTGCACTGTCAGAAAATCTACATGATGGTCTTCGTTTCGTTTTAATACAGTAGATTCTTCGTTGGCATAGTAGTGATATAGACGCTCCTCGAGAATATACAGGCGTTCGATATATAGGTGCATCAATGTTCCCCATAGGATGTCTTCGTAGGCAAGGTCTTCCGGAAAATAAATACCATTATCAATTAACAGAGATTTTCGGATTAATTTGCCCCAACAATAGGAATTCGCACTGTTTAAAAATATAAATTGTTTCCTTCTTTCTACGGTATCGATGCGCAACATACGGCTATCCTGGCCGGTAGAAGTGGTCTCGAAAAAGGATAAGGTGGTGGAGGTGTCTCTGCCATGCTGACACATAACTACGTCGCATTCTGTTTGTGATGCAATTTCGTAGAGCTTTTCCAGATAGTTTAATTCTACCCAGTCATCGGAATCAATATAGCTGATCCATGGTGTGGTAGCATATTCTAAGCCGATGTTACGAGCTGTGCCCTGGCGGCTGTTTTTCTCACAGCGGAGAGCGATAATGTGATGGGGATACCGTTCGTACCAGGCCTGTAGCTTGTCCCAAGTTCCATCTGTGGAAGCATCATCGATACATATGATTTCCAAAGTGTCAATACCAATTGTCTGCTGTGTAATAGCGGTCAGACAACGGTCAATATATTTTTCAACGTTATAACAGGGAATGATTACACTAATGTTTGCCATATTTGCCTCCATGATGTAAAATAGATATATAAATTTATATCGGTTTCAAAAGAAAAATCTTTATAAAATAGGAGCTGCGTATGGAAAAAAGTATTCGTCTGGGAATCATCGGAACAGGTAGAATTGCACATCGTTTCGTGCCGGAAGCACGTTTAATACCGGGATTGGAAATCGTGATGGTATATAATCCCAAAGAGGAAAGTGCCAGAAAATTCGCATCTGAGCTGGAAATATCAGAATATACTACTCATATAGAAGCACTGATGGCACAGACAGATGCAGTGTATATAGCCACACCTCACCAAACGCATTATGCTTATGCAAAAGGGGCTTTGGAGCAGGGGAAACATGTGCTGTGTGAGAAACCTATGGTGTTTTCAAAAGCACAGGCACAGGAATTATTCGCGCTGGCAAAAGAAAAGGGATGCGTCCTGATGGAAGGTATCAAGACTGCCTACTGCCCGGGATTTCAGGAACTACTAAAGGTAGTGCGTAGTGGTGCTATAGGTAAGGTGTATGATGTGGAGGCATGCTTCACCAGGCTGACAGCTCCGGATGTAAGAGAGATGACGGATGCGGAATATGGCGGTAGTTTCTTGGAATTTGGCACCTATACCATGCTGCCTGTTATGAAGCTGTTGGGAACGAAAGAAGAGGGAGTCAGGTTTCGAAGTGTGTGCAATGACAAGGGACTGGATATGTATACTAAAGCAGAATTTGACTTTGGGGAAAGGACGGGATTGTCTAAGACCGGTTTGGCTGTGAAATCTGAAGGAGAACTGGTAATCGCAGGAACGGAGGGATATCTGTTAGCTCGTGCTCCTTGGTGGCTGACAAAGCATTTCGAAGTGCGTCATGAGGAGCCGAACCAAAGGGAAGTGTATGATTTCCCTTTTGAGGGACAGGGGCTACGCTATGAGATACAGGCTTTTGTGGAACGAATACACGGGAATGCGGTAGAAGGTGTGAAGCCGGAGGAGAGTATCTGGCTGGCGGAGATGATGGAGAATTTTCAGAAAACTATTAAGAAATAGTGTGCAAAAACCGATATAATAAAGGTAATGGATGCATGGATGCTGAAAACTTAAGGTCACAAGGATGTGGAATATAAGGTGAAGTAGAGGGCATCGGAGACGGTGTCCTTTTTTGTTTGAACAGATAAGTGGGAAGGAAGTATAATTTGAAGGAAAAAGGATATTTGTTTTATCGTAAAATGAAAGCTGGTCTAAATAAGTTATGTTTTTATTTATGTAGTGTATTTCCGATACAGAAGAATTTGATTAGTGTATGTACTTTTGAGGGAAAAGGGGGATTTGGTTGTAATCCTAAATATATAGTCCAGGAATTACATAGAAGAAACCCAAATTATAAGTTTGTATGGTTCGTGAATGATATGGATAAACAATTTCCGGAGTATATAAAAAAGGTTCCAAATACTTTGTGGAGTAGAGCATATTGGTTATCTGTGTCGAAAGTTTGGATTGATAATTATAGAAAACCATATGGAACAAGAAAGAGAAAACATCAGTATTATATGAATACATGGCATGGTGCTACCGGATTTAAAAGCATTGGGTTATGGCGGGGTAGTGCTTTCTCAAAAATAGCATATATGGTTAGTAAAAATGATTCGGATATGATTGATTGCATCCCGGTAGATTCTGAGTGGTGTGCACAGTATTTCCATAAGGGGTTGGTGTATGATGGGGAATTCATGAAAACCGGAACTGCGAGATGTGATATTATGTATGGAGAACGTCAAAGAGAACGAATTGGTTTCCGGGAAAAGTATAATATCGATAAGGATGTCAGAATAGTGATGTTTGCACCGACATTTCGAGAAAAAAGTGTGGATGGAAAGAGGATTGTTTTTTCAGAACTTTGGACCATAGATTTTAAACGAATGCTTCAAAGTTTCGAGAAAAAATTCGGAGGCAAATGGGTTTTGTGTTTGCGATTGCATCCACAAGTGGCAGAGTGCATGAGCCAAATGCAGGATCTAGGGGTGCAGGATAAGATTGTTGATGTTAGTAGGGAAGATGATATGTATGAGGCGCTGGCTGCTATGGATGCACTGGTGACGGATTACTCTAGTGTGGCTATGGATGCAGGAATTGCCAAGATGCCGGTATTCATATATGCAGATGATATTGAAAAGTATGTAAATGATAGAGGTAGTTTAACCTGGAATATGGAGACTAGGAAGAGTGGTGTGATTAAGAATAATCCAGAGAAAACACCGAATATTGAGTTAGAGCTTCCTTTTGCAATTGCAGAGAATAATGATGAGTTGGAACATAATATCATTGATTTTGATATGAATATCTATGAGGAAAAGGTACAAAAATTTAATGACACAATACAGTTGGTGTTTGATGGAAAAGCCTGTATACGTGTTGCAGATAAAATAGAAGAATGGATGGGGATTTGATGAATATAGCTGTGATATTTGCCGGAGGAACAGGGCAGAGAATGAACTCAAAAACAAAACCGAAACAGTTTTTGGAATTGCACGGGAAACCAATATTGGTTTATACCTTAGAACAGTTTCAGCAGCATGATGAAATTGATGGGATTGTTCTGGTGAGTATTGCAGGGTGGATTGACTACTGTAAACAGTTAATAGATATTTACCATTTGAACAAGGTGGCAAGTGTAGTCGCTGGTGGTAGTACCGGACAGGAATCTATATATAATGGATTATGTAAAAGTAAGGAATTGTATCCTGAAGATAGCATAGTGTTAATACATGATGGTGTAAGACCTTTGGTTGACAGAGATACTATCAGTAGAGCAATAGCTTGTGTAAAGGAACATGGATCTGCAATAACGGTATCTCCGGCTATTGAGACAATTGTTATAAAACAGGACAATTGTAAGGTAGAACAAATTTTGGATAGAAGCTGCTGTCAGCATGCAAAGGCACCACAGTGTTTCTTGTTGAAAAATATCTTAGATGCTCATAATCGAGCAAAGAGAGAAGAGAAAAATGATTTTATTGATTCTGCCTATCTAATGCAACATTATGGATATGAATTACACACTGTAGAGGGAACAACAGAGAATATTAAGATAACAACACCAAGTGATTTCTTTATGTTTCGGGCAATTGTAGATGCCAGAGAAAGTTCGGAGATTTTCGGAATATAAGGTAATATGGAAAGGCAGTATGGAAATGAGCCAAAGGTCAGAAGTTTATAGCAGAGAAATAGAAAGTATCATTCAGACCGATATTGTTCCATGGGAGAGGTTGGAAGGAAAGAATGTATTGATTACCGGAGCGACAGGATTAATCGGTACAGCAATTGTTAATACACTGTTGATGGTCCGAAAAGAAATGGGGATAGAAATAGGCGTCTATGCAGTGGTGAGAGATGAACAGAAAGCTAAGAATGCTTTTAGTGACAATATATCAGAACAGGGATTGCATATCATACAGCATGAGGATATTCAGATACCATTACAGTTGAATGGTGTAATTGATTACATCATCCATGGTGCTAATCCAACGGCGAGTTCTTATTTCGTAGATTATCCGGTGGAAACTGCTAAGACGGCATTCATAGGAACATTAAATATGTTGGAGCTTGCAAAGGAGAAGCAGGTAAAAGGTTTTGTTTTTTTGTCGACGATGGAGGTATATGGATATCCGAATAAGGGATGCAAAGTTGATGAGGACCAGATTGGAGGCTTCCAAACCACAAAGGTAAGAAACAGCTATCCAATCAGTAAGCAAATGTGTGAAAATTTATGCTGTGCATACAATAGTGAATATCAGGTGCCAGCAAAAATAGTGCGATTGACGCAGACGTTCGGAGTAGGCGTGGATTATAATGATAAGAGAGTGTTTGCAGAGTTTGCAAGATGTGCAATTGAAAAGAGAAATATCGTACTGAAAACGAAAGGATTGACAGAACGTTCTTATCTGGATATATCAGATGCAGTAACAGCTATATTGCTGGCGATGCTGGAAGGTAAGTCCGGAGAAGCCTATACAGCAGCGAATGAGGAGACTTATTGTTCCATATATGAGATGGCACGGTTGGTGGCTGATGAATATGGCATAGATGTGATGGTGGAAGAACAGGATGTATCGAAGACAGGGTATGCAGACACTTTGTATATGGATTTGGATACAGAGAAAATAAGGAAACTGGGATGGTATCCACAGAGTGGTTTAAAACAGATGTTTGAGAAGATGATTGAGGATATGAGATAGGAGGAATAATTGGTGAAAAAAAGAATAGAAGATGTATTGGACAAAGAGTTTTATGAGTTTCTATGTAATAGTGTAAAAGAATGCGTATGTGAGTCGTCTATTGATGCAGTGGCGGTATGTAATAGATTGGTTATGCTTGGAAGCAATCTTCCGGATGCTTTTGATAAAACTGTTACTGCTTTATGTGAGAAGAATCCTAATATAAAAATAACTCTGGTATCAACAGAAAAACAGAATGCAAGAGTGCCGGAAAAAGTAAAGGGGGCAGTAGATTGGATTGAATGGACAACGAATTATTCTGCTGCTATATGTGATGAATTGAAAAAGAAAGACTATTTCTCAGAGATAGATGGATTTATGTATTTGGGAAGAACGCCGGTTAATATGCGTGATATGAATATATACAGTATATGTGCCGATATCGCGGGACATCATTCCATAAAGATGTATATGAGAGATTATAGTGATTTGTCAGTATACGAGTACAAAGATTTGGAACTGTATTATACGGGAATGGAGTTGTATAAGGTGATGAATAAGTATATTGGTTTGTTAAATAAGTAGAGGTGATTGGATGAGAGTTGGAATTTTACCTAGATGTGGGGAAAGAAAAATGACAGGTATCAATAAGGTTGTTCAAGGAACCTGTCAAGCATTGCTGCAAGTGGGAGAGGGAAATGAGTTCTTCTATATTGGAAACACTTGGAATATGCCTATTAAACTTCCTGAAATAAACTGCTTGGTGAATAGTGATGAGACAATGGAATTGGACTATATGTTAAGTGTATATCCATTGAATGTGGTGCATTCTTTTTTCCCACCTTTTGATTTTAGTTATAAAAAATGTGGAAAAGTGTTGACCGTTCATGATTTAAGACCAATATTACACCCAGAATGGACAATGAGTGGTTTAAGAGCGTGCCTAGATGGTCCAATACGAAGGACTGCACAGAAGGCAGACGTGATTGTAACTGATTCAGAGTATTCTAAAAAAGATATAGTTGAACATTATGGAATTAGTGCGGATAAAGTAGAAGTTGTATATTGTGGATTATATCCGGAAGGCAGATATAGCGGAGAGGGAGTACGACCTATTAATCAAAGTATTATAAAGGATAACTATATATTATCGGTGAGTGCTATTGATTTAAATAAAAACCAGAATGGATTAATAGAGGCCTTTTCTATTTTTAAAGAGCGTCATAAAGATTGTGACATGAAATTGGTTTTGGCAGGTTCTATAAGGGATAATGCCGCAATCGTACAGGTAAAAAATAAGTACCCACAAGTTTCTAAAGACATTATTTATACAGGATATGTGAGTGATGATGAGCTTGTGTGGTTGTATCGTAACGCGTATGCATTTATGTATCCATCTTTCTTTGAAGGGTTTGGATTGCCGATTCTTGAAGCAATGTCGGTTGGAAATGCTGTGATTAGTTCTAATACAACATCCATGCCGGAGGTTGGAGGAGATGCCGTGGAATATTGCGATCCGTATAATATGGAATCAATGGTAAATTCACTTGAACGAGTGGTGCTTAATGAGGAATATAGAACGGAGTTAAAGGAGAAGGCGTTAGCTCAAGCACAGAAATTTTCATATAACAAGGCAGCAATGAAGTTGCTTAAAATATACAAGAAATTTGAATGAATATAAGAGGTTAATTTATGAACATTGGTATTTTACCACAGTTTGGAGAAAAAAGAAAAACAGGAATTGGAAAAGTGGCACAGGCTACATATGAAAAATTACTTGAATTAGGTGGAAATAATCAATACTTATATATTGACAATATTCATGGAAATGCTAAAGATAGTAATTTACAATGTATGTATGATAGTGCAGAAATAATGCCTTTGGATTTTTTTTTGGTGGGACAAGAAATTGATATAGTACATTCTTTTATTCATCCATTTTCAGTAAATTGTAAGAAGTGTGGGACAATACTGACAATACATGATATTAGACCAATTGTTCACCCGGAATGGGCAACTAAAGTATTGCGTGAATATTTTGAAAACCCAATAAAAAAGTGCGCACAAAGTGTAGATTGGATTGTTGCTGATTCAGAATATAGTAAGAAAGATGTGGTGGAACGCTGGGGAATCAGTGAGAGCAAGATAAAGGTGGTGTATCCGGGAATTTATCCGGAAGATAAATTTGCAAGAATAGGTATTAAGATAAACGATGATAGAATTTGTTCAAATGAGTATATTTTGTCAGTTTCAGCATTAGATTTGAATAAAAATCAAAGTGGACTTATTAAGGCTTACATTATGTTCAGGAAGAAGTATCCGGATGTAAAGATTAAATTAGTATTGGTAGGACCGATACGAGATAATGAGGAAATATGTCAATTATTAAGTCGGAATCAAGAAGTGGCTAAGGATATAGTATATACAGGATATGTTTCTGATGATGAATTGGTTTGGTTATATCGAAATGCATATGTTTTTATGTATCCTTCTTTTTTTGAAGGATTTGGGTTGCCTATATTGGAGGCTATGTCTGTAGGGCGAGCTGTCATATGTTCAAATACAACTTCTATGCCAGAGGTTGGTGGAGATGCAGTGGAGTATTGTGATCCTTATAACATTGAAACGATGGTTGGGGCGATTGAAAAAGTGGTGCTTAGTGCATCTAGAAAGGCAGAATTGGAAGAATTGGCAGTGGTGCAAGCAGCTAAATTTTCATATGAAAAGGCTGCGAAAGAATTGGTGAAGATATATAGTATATCCAACAGATAATGGGAGGCATGTATGAATATAGCATTTGACGCAACTGCAATGTTAGCAAATATGAGCAAGGGAAGAGGCATAGGTATATATGCGAGTAACTTGTTTGAAAAAATGCTTGAATGTGATAGAAATAATCATTATTATTGCTTCAATCTTTATGAGAACAATTTAGAAAATGGTTGGGATGAAAGATATGAGAATTTTTGTGAATATCGTCAGTATTCGGGATATAAGATAGAAGTTTTAAGAATGGACAATTGTAAAGAATTGTTAGGAGAAATTGTTAAAAATTTTATAAATGAGTACAATATAGATATATTTATTATTACTAGCCCGTTTGATCCGGCGATAATGATATATGATAAGGTCTGGTTTGGAGAAACAAAGGTAATATCGTTGGTATATGATATAATTCCATTTATCTTTAAAGAGGAGTATTTTAAGACTTATTCTATACAAAAAAAGTATATGAAACAAGTGGAAATGTTAAAGTGGAGTGATGCATGTTGGGCTATTTCCTACTCTACGATGATGGATTTGAGTAATAAATTGGGTGTTGAAAAGGAAAAGATTTCTGTAATAGGTGCAGGGGTAAATGAAAAGCTATTTAAAAATCTCAAGGTGAAAGAGGATCAAAAGAGTGAAGTTCTTAATAAGTTTGGTATTAATAACAAATTTATAATGTGTACGGGAGGGGATGACCCAAGAAAAAATTTAGATTCACTAATTCTTGCATATTCTCAGATTGATAAAAACTTGATTAAGGAGTATCAATTGGTAGTAGTTTGCAAGATATCCGAAAAGAGTAAGGAACGGTATATTAAGTTAGTGTCTGAATTAGGAATAGAGGAACGGATTGTATTTACCGGATATGTTGATGACAGAGAGTTGGTTGATTTATATAACTTGGCTACGGTTATGGCTTTTCCGTCTAAATATGAGGGGTTTGGGTTTCCTA
The DNA here is from genome assembly GCA_045615205.1 of Acetatifactor sp. Taxonomy (GTDB): domain Bacteria; phylum Bacillota; class Clostridia; order Lachnospirales; family Lachnospiraceae; genus Acetatifactor. Next base: position 54,518 of record JAZLEI010000022.1, on the reverse strand, counting down.
TAGTTGAGGCATGGCGATGTGGAACTGCAGTTTTAACTTCTAATAATTCATCTATGGTTGAGGTGGCTGGTGAGTGTGCTATTTTAGTAGATCCATTTTCGGTTAAAAGCATAGTTGTGGGGTTGCAGGAAATTTTGAAACCGCAAATTAATGAAATAATGTCTGCTAAAGGTATGAAGCGTTCAGATGAATTTAAATGGGAACAAGTTGCAAACAATGCATTGTGTTCAATAAATTGTTTTTTACAGTATAATGAACAAAAGGTAAAAAAAACAGTTAAACATATTGCAGTTTTTTCTCCGCTTCCGCCAATTCAGTCTGGAATATCAGACTATTGTGTAGATATTATATGGGAAATAAGTAAGAAATTTTATGTAGATGTTTTTATTGATAATGGTTATGAAGTGACATGTGCACTTCCGGATAATGTTAAGGTATATAAGCATTATGAATTTTTGGATTTGAAGGATAAATATGATGAGATAGTTTATCATGTGGGTAACTCGGAATTTCATGTTTATATGATTGATTACATAAGGGAATTTAAAGGGGTGATAGTTCTTCATGATTATAATTTAAATGGAATGGTTAGAAAGATGATTGGCAATTGTAGTAAACAAAACTATATCCAATATAAGAATTTTTTACTTGAAGATTTATATGTAGATGAAGTAAATAGATATTTAGATAGATATTTGGGAGATGTATCAGGTGGTGGAGTTCCTGATATTGAATTAAATGGTTTTATTACGAATTACGCTAAATCAATAATTGTGCACAGTGAATATTCAAAAGTAAAGTTAAAAAATAAAAAACCCTGCAAGAAGGTACATAAAATTCCGATGTATTCACCTGTTGAAAAGGACATTGAGATTAGTAATAAGAAAGAAATTGTTTTTGGAGCGTTTGGAATAGTTTCAGAACCTAAAAGAATACTACCTTTATTAAAGGCATTTAAACGGATTAGTGATGAAAACGAAAAAGTAAAGCTTATATTAGTGGGACGAGTACTTGATAGTTTTAGGGAAAAGTATAATCTACTTGTTGAGAAACTTGATTTGCATAGTAAGGTGATTTTGACAGGGCATGTTTCTTTTGATGAGTTTAATGACTATATGAATTGGGTGGATGTTGGTATAAATTTGAGATATCCATATCATGGTGAGAATAGTGCTTCGTTAGCTAGATTGTTAGGAAGGGGAAAATGTGTAATTATTAATGATGTTGGAAGTTTTTCAGAGTATCCGGATGATGTATGTGTAAAAATTCCTTCAGTAGAGTTTTTGACAGAGAAAAGGGAGGTTGAGTGCATCTATGAGGCTATGCAGATAACTTTGAATGAGTGCTATAGAAAAGAGGTTGCAAGAAATGCTTATAATTATGCTAAAGAGCAAATGGATGTGTCTGTCATAGGTAAGATGTATGTAGATGTAATTGAAGATAATCAGATATATGAATATACTGAGCGTGAGATAAAAGAGTATATTAAGAAAACTTTATTTTAGAGAAATACAGTAAAATGGAGGGTAAGAGATGTCGGTACATTTTAGAAATAAGAATGAAAATTTGTGGGATTTTGTTAATAATAAAGAGGCAATAACTGTAATTTATGGAGCTACTTCAATGGCTAGATTTTTAGTAGAGAAGGAAGCAATAAAAGTGGATTATTTGTGCGATAGAAATGCAAATGAACTGAGGGGAATCGTGGCTGTCCCGTGTGTTACTCCAGAATATTTGAGTGAAATTCTTAAAACATGTGGAAAAAGGGCAACCGTTCTGGTATGTACGGTTTCTCGAAATGGCAATCTTATAAATAGTGTTTATTCGGATTTGTGTAAATTTGATATTAATGTGGATTTATTTGATTATTTTGATAATGAGTATGTATTCAATCATAAAAGTTTTTATTTTAGAGGGAAACAATATTCTTTGTATGAGCATGGATACAATTGTGGATATATTAATACTATTATGACTGAACGAAGTGTTGAACTTGCGTTGGGGTGTGAGTATATCAATAATTGTGGTGGGGAGATAATTGAAATAGGTGCTGTGACACCATACTACTTCACTAGTGACAAGATAGAGAGTATTGTAGATCCTACAGATGAACATAATAAAGTTGATAAAAGAATTTCATTGTTTGATGTCGACCTGACAAATAAAAATGTAATTTCAATATCTACAGTTGAACATATTGGAATGGGCGATTATGGTTTTGAAGAAGATAATAACTCCGTAAATGCAATAAATAAGATAATTAGCGAAGCCAAGTCTTATTATGTATCTTTTCCGGTTGGTTATAATAAAATATTAGATGATTGGTTAATTGATAACAAGGATGATGAGAGGATTTCCATTTTACAACGAAGAGGCAATAATTATTGGTATGAAATTGAAAAGGATAATTTTCATGGAGATGTATATGGTCCATATGCTGCAAGTAGTATAGCAGTAATTTTAAAACAAGAAGAATAACAGAGAAGAGAAAGAATGAGTGAGTTCGCTGGTGGTAGCTATTATTACTGTATTAGATAGAGTGAACAAAATAATAGACTGTTTAAAATCTATAAAATGAAAAGGTGGAACTGGAAATGGAGCATAAAAAAATCGATGATTTTAAATGGGGATGGCTGATAGGGAACTTTACCCCGTGCTTACATAATATGGATGATATAGAAGTTGGGGTTAAGGTATTGCCTAAATATCGTTATCAAAGAGGATTCTGGGAAAATAATACAGAATATATTGTTATATTGGATGGTTGTATATATAGTAATGGAAAATATTATAGAGATAATGATATTATAATTATACCACCTAAAGAGATAAAAGATATATTTACGATAGTTGATACTAAAGTGTTGTTGATTCGTACACCAGCAGCTAAGAATGACTTAAGACAATCTTTTGTGTCTTTAGAAAAAATGGAAGAGATTTTTAGAGTTGTTGAAAGAATAGAAAAAGAGGAGCTGTCAGAATGCCCAATAGGTACTATAGAAGAAAAGACAAAAATGGATATAGCAGACATTAGTGTAGTTATACAAGGACCTATTGATAGCTTTCACACTAAAGAAGCTTTACGGAGCGTTAGGAAGAATTTGCCAAATGCCAAGATTATTCTTTCTACATGGGAAGGTGAGGATGTATCGCAATTGGATTATGACGAGGTGGTTTTTAGTAAAGATCCCGGTGGATTTCCACTAAAATGTGCTAGAGGATTAGATAATCGAAATAGACAATTGGTTTCTATTGTAGAAGGATTAAAGTGTGTTAATACAAAATATGTATTGAAGATGCGTACAGATGAAGTGATTTTGAATAATGACTTTTTGTCACTTTTTTCTTGTTATCCAAAGAGATCTAAAGACTATCGTTTTTTTGAATCTAGGTTGATGGTTGTTGATGCAGGTAATGCTATTAGGGTTCAAACAACAAGTTCTGTTACAAAGGAGAAAACGTTAATCGAAATGCCGTATATGATAACAAATTGGTTAATGTTTGGTTTAACGGCAGATATGAGAAAGTATTTTTATAATATTAGATTAGCAACAGAAGAAGATTTTACAACAAAATATCTTGATAAGGGGTTGTTCATGGAAGATTATAAACTTACGCCGGAACAATATTTTGCTGTAAATGCGTTTAAAAGTGCCTTGGTTGAGGTGAATATGGAAGATTTATTCACATATGATGAAAGTCAGATAGAATTATCAAAGAAAATTTTTCTTAATAATTTTTTGCCCATAGATATATTGAAGATGAAGGGCGATAGCTTAAAATATCCTGGCGTGATTTTAGAACGGTCATATATAGATAAAAAAGAAGACTATTTTATTACTTATAAGCAATTTCTTGAATATTATGCTTCGTTATAAAAGAAGTACGCTTTTCAATAGTGAAATAAAGAAGGAGTATTTAAAACTTATGCAAATTTTAGCACATCGTGGTTTTTGGAAACAAGTGAAAGAAAAAAACAAAATAGCCTCTCTGATGGATGCAATAGAAAGACAATGGGGGATAGAAACTGACATCAGAGATTATAAAGGCAAGTTAGTGATTTCGCATGATGTTGCTACGGGTGCTTCTGAATTGGTAGAATGTTTTTTTGAGAAATATACAAGTTATGGATCGGACAAACTATTGGCATTGAATGTTAAAGCGGATGGTATCCAGAGTTTATTAATTGAACAATTGAAAAAGTATGGTATAAATAACTATGCCGTTTTTGACATGTCTATTCCTGAGCAGGTGGTTTATGAAAAACTTGGAATAAAATATTTTACTCGCCAAAGCGATTATGAAATTGTTCCGGTTATGTATGAAAAAGCATTCGGTGTATGGATGGATGTTTGGCAGGAAGATTGGATTACAAGTGATATTATTTGTGAACATTTAAAAAATGGTAAAGTGGTAGCGATTATTTCGCCGGAAATTCATGGTAGAGATAAAAATAATTTGTGGAACATGTTGAAGCGGTTGTCGGGAGAAAATATATGGTTATGCACTGATAAACCGGAAGAGGCGGAGGCGTTTTTTGGTAGCTGTAACTAAAACAGCTGTATACAATTAAAATTTTTCAGTATATGCAGGTACAAGGTGATGCTTCGTTTAGTTGTGCATTTTATTTGTTAAAATGGATGGAGGGTCTAGGGTGAGTAAAATAAAAGCAATTCTGTTTGATATGGACGGTGTTTTGATAGATGCAAAGGAATGGCATTATCAGGCACTAAATAGAGCATTAAAGTTATTTGGACATGAAATAACAAGGTATGAGCATATTCATGCTTTTGATGGTTTGCCTACAAAGGAAAAACTCAAGATGCTTAGCGAAAGTGGAGTTTTGCCGGAAGAATTACATAGTTTTATTAATGAATTGAAGCAGCAGTATACTATCGAAGAGGTTAACAACAAATGTAAACCAATGTTTCAACATGAATATGCATTATCAAGGTTGAAGCAGGAAGGTTATAAATGTGCCGTATGTTCTAATTCTGTTAAGAATACGATAGTACAGATGATGGAAAAGGCGGATTTGATGAAATACATGGATTTAATTTTATCTAATCAGGATGTAACAAAAACGAAGCCTGATCCGGAAATCTATGTTACGGCAATGAAACGTTTGGAATTATCACCTGAGGAATGTGTGATTGTTGAGGATAATAATAATGGAATAAAAGCAGCGCTAGCTAGCGGTGGGCATCTTCTTAGGGTGAATGATGTGTATGATGTAACTTATGATAATATAAAGCGATTAATAAGGCAAGTGGAGGGAAAAATATGATAAATGTATTAATTCCGGCTTGTGGAACCTCAGACTATTTTGCAGATAGTTATTGGCCGCAAAATACGATAGAGATTGAAGGAAAACCAATGATTAAATATGCAATTGATAGTTTTACAGATGTACAGGACAAGCGTTTTATTTTTGCTCTTTTACAAAGTGAGTGTGATAAGTTTCATACAGATGATATAGTGAGAATATTGACAGATGGAAATTGCGAAATTTTAAAACTTAATCAAATGTCAGCGGGAGCATTATGTACAGCATTGTTGTCGGTTCAATATATAGATAATATGGAAGAATTGATTTTGTTTAATAACGATCAATATATGGAATGCAATATTGAGGAAGTGTTGAATGAATTTAGAAGACAGGATGCAGATGCAGGTGTAATCTGTTACGAAGGTACTAATCCACGTTGGAATTATGTGAGGACTGAAAACGGATTAGTGCTGGAAGCAGCAGAAAAACATCCAATTTCTAAAAATGCAATTGCAGGATTTTATTATATAAGAGAAGGGCGGAGTTATGTTGAGGCTGCTAAGAGGGCGATACTTAAGGATAGAAACCATGATGGGAAATTTTATCATGTGGCAGCTATTAATGAGATGATTCTTGAAGGAAAGAAGATAATGATATATACAATACCGAAAGAAAAGTACCATTCGTTTTATTCGCCTAAACAGATTGAGTTGTATGAAAGGAAACATGAGAGATGAGAATAGAAACGTTAGATACAATGACAGGAGGATGGTTTGTTGGTAATTTTGAGCCTAGTCTTATAAAGACAAATGATGTTGAGGTTGCTGTAAAAAGGTATAAAAGTGGTGATTACGAGCAGGCACATTATCATAAAGTAGCAACAGAACTTACAGTTGTTGTAGAGGGTAGAGTGAAAATGTTTGGTGAGCTTTATAAGAAGGGTGATATTGTTGTGGTTGAACCTGGAGATATTACGGATTTTACAGCATTGGAGGATACGGTGTGTACAGTTGTTAAGTATCCGGGCGCTAATAATGATAAATATGTTGTGGAGGAATTATGATGCTTAATATTGTTATACCTATGGCTGGAAGAGGAAGCCGTTTTGTACAGGCAGGATATATTATGCCGAAACCGCTTATAGATATTTTTGGACATCCAATGATAGAATATGTTATTAAATGCGTTAAGCCAAGCTGTGAGCATAGGTTTATATTTATTTGTCAGCAAGAACATCTTGAAAAGCACAATTTAGCAAAAGAACTGGAAAAAATGGTTCCGGGATGTAAGGTTGTAAGTGTTGATCATATTACGGAAGGGGCAGCATGTACAGTTCTTTTGGCTGAAGAGTACATTAATAACGATGAGCCGATGATGATTGCGAATAGTGATCAGTATGTGGATATTGATATTGATGAGTACCTTGCGGCGATAAAGGAATGTGATGGTTTGATTATGACAATGCCAGCAGATGATCCGAAATGGAGCTTTATTAATTATGATGAAGATGATTTTGTTACGATGGTTCGTGAAAAAGAAGTAATATCTAATGAAGCAACAGTGGGGATATATAATTATAAAAGAGGAAGTGATTTTGTAAAGTATGCTCGTCAAATGATGGATAAAAATATTAGAGTGAATAATGAGTTTTATGTTGCACCTGTATACAATGAAATGATAGAGGATGGGAAAAAGATAGTTTATTATAATATTGGGGATAGTATGTATGGGCTGGGAATTCCAGAGGATCTGGATGGTTTTAAACAACAGGAGGTAAGTAAAAACGTATTTAGGAGCTGATGTATAGCTTTTCCATGACGAAGGAACAAGAGGTAAGTAGGCATTGGAGCATGTAACATGAGAAAACAAATAAAACATCAAATAACAGAAATTTTATCTTCTATGCTGGAACTGCAGGAGGCATGCAGTGCACTATATGGAGAGGACTTAATCGTTGCCATGCAGGACTGTCAACAGGCGGCTATTGCCATCGGTGATATGCTGGGGGAGACACCAGAGGAGCAGGCGCTTATTCCTCTTTTAGAGAAATACTGTGAGGAAGCCTACCATGTAGCCATGGCAGCAGAGGAACAGGTTCATGACTTGTCTGCCATGAATCAGCTGGTGCGGGAGATGATGCAGATATTAGATACTATTGTAGGTACCTACCAGATAGTATTCTTTCCTTATAAGGCTGATATGTGGGACAGTTTGGAAAGTGTCTGGAGAGCCTGCAAGGAGGATACCAGATGTGAGTGTTTGGTGGTGCCTATTCCTTATTTTCGCAGGGATTCCATAGAGCAGCAGTGGATACCATGTTATGATGGGGACAGATTCCCGGGGGATGTGCCGGTGGTGCATTATGAGGAGTATTCGGTGAGTCAGGAACGTCCGGATGTGGCATTTGTGCATAATCCTTATGATGATGCTAATTATGTGACCAGGATACATCCAGCTTATTTTTCCAGAGAACTGAAGAAGCATGTAGGCAAACTGATTTACATACCGTATTATGTGACGGTTGGGCGTATTACAGTACAGCAAAAGTACTTACCCATCCATAGCAACATGGACTATATGATAGCTCAGTCAGAGTTTTATCGTAGTGGCTGTAAGAGACTGATTTATTATGAGAATACTTTACCACTAGGTTCTCCGAAGCTGGATAAGGTAATTCGCCTGTGTAAGGAGAGGATACAGAACCCTGTAGAATGGCAGGAGATTTTGGCAGGGAATAAAACGCTGATGCTAAATACCAGCCTTAGTCATTTTTTGTACTGGGGCGAATTGCACTTACAGAAGTTGCGTAGGATTTTTGAGTGGTTTAAGGATAGAAAAGGTATTAAGTTGGTGTGGAGACCGCATCCTTTATTTGAATCTACTATTCGTTCTTTGCGACCGGATATGTTGCAGGTATATACAGAGCTGGTGGAGTATTTTAAGGAAGCTCGGATAGGCGTAATCGATACCACATCGGATGTATCTGCTACGGTAGCATTGGTAGATGGATATATTGGAGAGGTAAGTAGTTCAGTGGTGAATTTATTCGGTGCTGTCGGAAAGCCTCTGTTTATTTTAGATGATTTCGTGATGGAGCAGAGCGATGCAGAGGCTGTGCAGAAGTTGCATATTTGTGATATGAGTTATACAGATGGCAAGTGGTGGCTGGTATGTAATCATTATAATGGATTGTTTACGATGGAAGGCGATTGGAGCCGGCTGACATGTGTAGGCAGAATAGAAAAGGAGCCTAAATGGTGTGGTACTTATGCCTTTTTAGGAACAGATGGAAAGCAATTATTCCTGTCCCCCAATGCTGCTAAGTGTGCAGTGTCTTATAGTGAGGAGGCTGGTTTTGAAACCTTGGAGACCTGTGAGGAACCGGCTTTTCGGAGTAATAGGCATGTTATAGTCCATGGAAAGAGTGTGTTTTACCTACCTGAGGTATGTGAAACGATTCGGGAATACCTCCCTACAGAAAAACGCTGGAAGCTACATGAGGCACCTATCGATGCCTTGAAGGAAGGTGTGGAGGTAGAGAAGTACAGAGTGCATGCCAGAACTTATGCATATGCGCAGACGGGTGCTTTTTTGTGGATAGTAGCTTTATATACCAATAAGGTGCTTTGTTTCAACATGGAGAACGGAGAGTATGGTACCACTGCTGTAGGGGAAGGAGACTGGGGGTATTCCGGGATTTTGGTGGCGGATGGCTACGTGTGGCTGGCTGAGGCGAAGAGTGGTGCATTAGTGCGTTGGAATATAGAGAGTGGTGCAGTTCGGGTGACGGTTATGCCGAAGGAGCTGACTGTACGCAGTGTTCATCCCAATGGTCATATGGTGGTGCATCAGGCAGTGTTGGATGCAGGAAAGTATGTGGTGCTGACACCGGCTTTCAGTAATGCTATGGTGCGTGTTGAGAAGGAGAACGGTGAAGCCCGGATATGGTTGCCGGAGCTTTGGAAGTGTTTGGAACAGCCGTGCAACGATTACCATCCCCATGTTCATCATGCGGTTGGTTTTGCAAAGCGGGTGCAGGATAATCACCTGTGGATACAGTGTACCCGAGATGCAGCATTGGTGGATATTGATTTGAATACAGAAACATATACCATTCATTATCCTAAGCTCTCGGAGGAAGCATTTGCAGTATTAATGGATGGGCAGGATGGCTTTGAGCGGCGTTTAGAAAATTACTCACCCTTTGCCAGATATGAGAGTAGCTTATTTACACTGGAAGGCTTCGTGGACGATCTGTTGTCAGGTCGCCTGGAGGCAGTGAAATCCAGACAGCTGGAGGAACTTTCGGACTTCGCAGCGAATCTGGATGGAACTTGTGGCGAAAAGGTGCATGAGTTCGTGATGAAGATATTAGAGGAGACCTAAACGTTCTAAACCTTTGCGCGCAGGAAGATAGCTGTTGCATTTTTCATAAAATGCAGCAGCTTTTTTGCTGTCTCCCATGCATTCTAAAATAACACCTGCATTATAGTGTGCCAGGTGACTGTTGGTTCCTACGACGGAATAATCCTGTAGAGTGGTAGCTAGCTCGAACTGGGCAATGGCTTCTGAAAAGAGCCCATTATTCATGTAAATCAGCCCCATGAGAAATACAAAATCTGCATAGGTAGAGAAACTGTCATAAATGGCTTCAAATTGCAAGGCTTGTTGGAATTGTTTGGTCTGCAGTAGGCAATAACCGTAAGAAACTACCATGGTTTTTACGTACTGAAGTTCAGGGTCAACAGGGAGGGACAGCCCTTGGTCGAAGTAGTAGCAAGCTTGCTCTGCATCTCCCATGACATAATAGCTTTGACCTAACTGGAAATAGAGATAGGAATCCTGAGGGGCGGCAAATAGTGCTTGTTCCAGAAGCTGTATATTGCGTAGGGCTTTTTGCTTTAAAACATCTTGCTTTGCATATCCTACATGATAAAAAGGCAGATTTAGGTTGAAATAGGTGCTGCTTTCTGCCTTTTGGGGCGTAGGTTGTTCATGTACACTACCGGAATAGGCATAATAATCCTTATGGAAAAAGCGAGGTACTCTTTCCAGACACTCTGAGTCGCCGGAAGGCGAGAGGGGGTTAGTCAGAGGAAGCATGCCTAATCTTTCGGGGTGCTGCATGGCAGTTTGAAGTAATTGATAGAGGGTCTTGTTATCCCCGGTATAGGTTAGATATTCATCACAATCGATATTCAATATCCAGTCATTGCTTGCTTGGGCGATGCAAAAATTACGAGCTTTGCTGAAATCATTAACCCAATCAAAGTGGTAAACACGATTGGCGTATTTTTCTGCGATTTGCACGGTGGAATCCGTGGAACCGGTGTCTGTGACCAGTATCTCCCAATCGTACTGACGCAGGCGCTTTAAGCATTCTTCTATATAGTTTTCTTCATTTTTTGCAATAAGGCAAACACTGACAGGTATCATGAAATGCCCTCCTTTGAGGATGGTGGTTTTTAATTTATTATAGAGGGAAGCCGGTAGGATGGCAAGGATATTTGTGGAAAAGTATAGCGAAAAGTCTCTGTGGATGAAGCGTTTTTTTACTGCATCGAGCATGGTGTGATGGCAGAGTTTCTGAAGAAGCATCGTTTCAAGGCACGGGGGAATGTGTTGTTCGAGTATGATGAAAACTGGCATATGTACATGGAGCGAAGGGATGCCAAGGCGGAAGGACGAGAAGAGGGAAGGGCAGAAGCTTTGACTGAATTGTGTCAGGAATGGAATGTGTCAAGGGAGGAGACTATCCGGAAAGTTAGTGAAAAGCTGAATATTTCTGAGAGTAAGGCTACAGAGATGGTGGATAAGTATTGGAAAGGGTAAACCACAAAAGCCGGATTAAAAAAGGATATTTTATGTCGACACTCCCTATATAGGAAAGCATATGCATATATATTACCGGTTTGTCCATAATATTCCTAGCGTTCGCGAATGTATATAGCATTCCCGGACACTAGTTTATTTGGAGAAGGTAGTCCTATGAGAGGTGTCCGTTGGATAAGTGCAAGGTGGGAGCCGGTACAGAAATATAGCAGCAGGGTAAATAGTGTCATGTTGATAATCCTGTTAACCGGTATGATTTTGTTCTACAATTGGAATGTGGAAGCGGTTAACATAACTCATATATCCCCTGATATGGAGAAGAAAAATATATATGTATGGGTCCGACAAAGGAATTTGGCATTGCCGCAACTACATCTGATTGCAGAGCAAACCGGTTTGAAAGAGGAGGTTGTACAGGAACTGTTGGAGAGAGGTTTTTGGCAGCAGGTTTTGGAGCTTCAGGAGGCTTATTATGCACCGGTGCATACCGTGAGCGAGAATAGTAGTATTTTGACGGTTTCTGAGTATTTGGTAGATGAAGAGGGTGAGTATGTGAAGGGGATGCCCATCGTGGATGTACAAGATGGCGATATTCTGATTACGAAGAATTCCAGATTTTTAGGCTGGCGAAACGGACACGCAGGAATTGTGGTAGATGCAGAAGCTGGTCTGGTGTTAGAAGCAATCATGTTGGGAACGGATACGAAGCTGTGTCGATTGGCGAAGTGGGAGGAGTATCCTTCCTTTCAGGTGTTGCGGTTGCGGGAGGAAATCTTTCATACGAGCCAGAGAACAGAAGCTACTGAGGTGTATGATACATTCGTGCAGTCGAATGATGGCGTGCAGCATCGGAAAACAACGCATTATGCAAAGGCGGCGGCACAATATGCAAAAAATTACTTGCAGGATATCCCTTATCATCTTCTGGCGGGAGTGGGAGAGCGGTTATTCGCTGATGGAGTATCTATCGTTACGGTGCATGCAACGGAAGAAGAGAATGGTGCTGTCGGCGTTCCGGTCTCTCAGCTAAAAGGAACCCAGTGCGCCCACTTGGTTTGGTACGCTTATAAGCAGGTGGGAATTGATTTGGACAGTGATGGGGGGATTTTGGTGACACCTTATGATATCCAGAACAGTCCTTACCTGGAGGTGGTACAGAGTTATGGGTACTAGTTTCATATTTTACTTGAAATAACGAACGTTATATCGTATATTATAAGTATGAAAAATGAATAGTGGTGTAGGAAGGGGAACGTTATGACAAAAGCGGAAATTTTGAAGCAGGAGATCCTGCGGCAGTACAGAAGCGTGCGACAGTTTGCTATGGAAATGGACATACCATACAGCACATTGGTAACAGCACTGGAAAGAGGTATTGAGGGGATGGCCTATGGTACAGTGATTAAGATGTGCGATAAGTTAAATCTGAACCCGGTGGATTTTTCTCCTTTGGAGAAGGATACTGCTTTGGGGGCTCAGCTGATTGAAAATCGTGTGATGCAGTATTATCTGAAGCTGAATCAGAACGGACGTGACAAGGTGTTGGAGCTGATGGATGATTTCGTCCAAATCGACAAGTATAAGAGAGAAACGGTGTAAGAAATGAAGTATGATTATTTGATCGTAGGTACCGGTTTGTTTGGTGCGGTGTTTGCCCATGAGATGAAGAAGGCCGGAAAAAGCTGTCTGGCAATCGATAAGCGTGAACAGATTGCCGGAAATATTTATACCCAGGAACAGAATGGTATTCAGGTACATATGTATGGCGCACATATTTTCCATACTTCCAATAAGAAGGTTTGGGATTATGTAAGCCAATTTGCGGAATTTAATCATTATATTAATTCGCCCATCGCAGTTTACAAGGATGAGTTGTATAATATGCCTTTTAATATGAATACCTTTAGTAAAATGTGGGGTATTCGTACCCCGGCAGAGGCGAAGGCAATGATTGCCAAGCAGCGTGAGGAAGGCTATGTGGAGAACCCGCAGAATGTGGAAGAGCAGGCTGTTTCACTGGTAGGCAAGGATGTATATGAGAAGCTGGTGAAGGGCTACACGGAGAAGCAGTGGGGAAGAAGCTGTACAGAGCTTCCGGCGTTTATTATCAAGCGTCTTCCGGTGCGATTTACCTATGACAATAATTATTTTACGGATCCTTATCAGGGCATTCCTAAGGGCGGTTATACGCAGATTGTAGAGAAGCTGTTGGAGGGAACGCCGGTACAGCTGGGAATTACCTACAAGGAGTTTTTACAGCAGAATGCTGCAAAGGGAGAAGCGGCAGATACCTTTGGTAAGGTGCTTTATACCGGTATGGTAGATGAGTATTTTGATTATCAGTTGGGTGAGCTGCAATATCGTTCCTTGCGTTTCGAGCATGAATTGCTGGAGGACTGTGACAATTATCAGGGAAATGCTGTGGTAAATTATACAGAGCGTGAGATACCCTATACCCGTATCATCGAGCATAAGCATTTTGAATTTGGAATGCAGACAGATACAGTGATTACCCGAGAGTATCCTGCTACTTGGCAGAAGGGCGACGAGCCATACTATCCAATTAATGATGACAGAAACAATGCCTTATTTGCGCAGTATAAAGCATTGGCAGACCGGGAAGAAAATGTATTATTCGGCGGACGCCTGGGGCAGTACAAATACTATGACATGGATAAAGTGATTGAGGCTGCACTGCAGATGGTGGAGAGCGAGCTGTAAGAAAGACAAAAATGGCAAGTGAAGCGAAGCTTCACTTGCCATTTATAATGTTTAAATTAACAATAACTATTGAACATCATGCCACTGTATGCACTGGTGACATACGGATTGGCGAAATTGGGACCGGGCTTCTTGTAGGCCACAATCTTTTTCTCCACATAATTCATAGGATTTAGTGAAATCTGCTGACTTTGCTGTATCAGTCTGTTGGAGAAATCTTTCAAGGTACTGAAAGTATCTTCGATATCCGCATCCTCAGAAATGCTTTTGCCCAATGTACCTTTATCTACTTGAATGGTACCATCTTCTGTAATGTTTACCCCCATGTTTTGGAAGGCAGTGCTATACTGTGCAGCAATAAGGCTCATTTCTTTGATGGCATTTTTGCTGCGAGGCTGGCTGTCCAGGTAATCGGAGGTAGCCTTAATAAATTGGTTATAACCATCCGCCAACTGTAATACATTGTCGGTTAAGGAATCAATATCATTTTTCAAACCGATGGTGAGTGGTACGCCAACCGGGCTGGAGCTATGCAGCTGTACATCAAACATGCGACCAATAATCAATTGATTAGAGGTGGAGGTACGTTCTTCGCCGTTCACCTTAAATTTAGCATTGGAGGCTTCGCGGCTGATGTAGTCGATACCCAAATAATCTACGGCACCTTTCGCCTTGCTGGTATGTGCATCACTGATGGTGAAAAGTGAAGTCTGTCCTTCAGAAAGTCCGGTAGTCTCAGAACGCAGTACCAAAGCAGTGCGTCCTTCTGTTTCTAATATATTTGCTTTCAGTCCCACACCGGAGGTGTTTACCAGACGTGCCAAACGTTCCTGCATGGACTGGTTAGTTTCGTTTTCACTAATGGAAAACTGGAATTCGTAATTCATGTCATTGATGGTGACGTCAAAGGAGTAAGTGTTTGGCGGCAGTTCCACCTTGCCCTTTTCCAAAAAGCGTCCCATGTTTTCCTGAGAAGTGGCTAATTCCTGAACCTCTAATGTAAAGGAAGGAGAAGCCATACCAGGAGTATAGGAACCTACAAAGGTGGCGGAAGCAATGTCTTCATTGGTAGAATAAGCGGTCTTCTTACTCAAAAGCTCGGAATCATCTAAACCACCCAGAGAAGCGATGGTATTGTGGAGATTGCGGGCATTTTCCTTCAAATCAATAGCATAACGCTGTACGTCTTTGCTCGTAGTAGGAAGATACCAAGGAGACTCTTTATTTATTTTTACAATGGAATCATAAATATTACGCAACTCGCTCTTCTTATGTGCATCATAACGTGTGGTGCTTTTGGGAGCATAAGTTGTCATATAATGATTATAGACAGTAGACAATACTGCACTCATTGCCGTGCCTCCTTTCTTCCATGAATTTGTTACTGTGCAGAGCCGGGGGAATGAACAATGTTTTCCATAGTTCCTGACAGTAATTGGCCGGTCATATTGATTTTCAAAAAGAAATGTGGTACAATCTGAATCCGTTCAAATTGTTGTTTAACACTATAAACCCACTTTTATAATTCGAGTTTAGCATATATAATAAGAAGAAACAAGTGGCAAACGAAATGTTTTTTAGAAAAAACAACAAAAGTACAAAAAAGGAATTGACGTAGAGAAATAGATATGGTATATTGATTGAGCGAGATTGATTTTAGGTCTTTTTTTTATGCTCAAAATTTCAAAATGACTTGAAATTAGATTGAAAGAAGAAACATAGAGAGGCTGCCCTGGGTGGCAGTAGAACGGAGGACAATATGCGTACAAAAATCACATTGGCATGTACAGAGTGCAAGCAGCGTAACTACAATACCACCAAGGATAAGAAGACTCATCCTGACAGAATGGAAACCAAGAAGTATTGTAGATTCTGTAAGAGACATACAAATCATAAGGAAACCAAATAATTTCGTTCTGGAAGAGAGAACAAACGCAAGAGCCATTTCATGGCAGATTGGAGAAAATAATGGGAGATTCCGTAGAAAAGAAGGCAGAAAAGAAGTCTGAAAAGAAGCAAGCGTCTTCTAAGCCGAGCTTTTTCAAGGGAGTGAAGTCCGAGTTTAAGAAAATCGTATGGCCGGACAAACATTCCACATTTAAACAATCCGTAGCAGTTGTTTCTATATCCGTAGTTGTTGGTGTTATCATTGCCATATTGGATTTTGTAATTCAGTACGGCGTGAATTGGTTAACATCATTATAGAGCGAGGGTGATTATATGGCAGAGGCAAAATGGTATGTAGTTCATACTTATTCAGGATATGAGAATAAGGTCAAAGCCAATATTGAGAAAACAATCGAGAACAATAAGCATCTGGCTGAACAGATTCTGGAGGTAAGAGTACCGATGGAGGAAGTGGTTGAGATGAAGAATGGTGTGAAGAAGACCGTTCAGAGAAAGCTGTTCCCGGGATATGTGCTCCTCAATATGGATATGAATGACGACACTTGGTATGTTGTGCGTAACACACGTGGTGTTACCGGATTCGTAGGACCGGGAAGTAAACCGGTACCGCTTACTGAAGCAGAGATGAAGCCCCTTGGTATCAAGACGGATAATGTTTCTGTAGATTTCGTAGAAGGAGACAGCATTGCTGTTGTAGCAGGCGTTTGGAAGGACACTGTTGGTGTTGTTCAGAAGCTGGATTACGGCAAACAGACAGCTACTATCAATGTAGAATTGTTCGGTAGAGAAACTCCGGTAGAAATCAGCTTTGCAGAAGTAAGAAAGCTTTAATGAGGAAAACGTTGCCGGACACATGGTGTTTGTAAGGAAAAGCGGCGGTTTTCAGGTTTTAATTGTATATTTCACCAAAATGTTGGTGCAAATATAGAGCCAAAGGGTTATCCTTTGGCATGGCAACAAGTTAAGGGACGTAAGTCCCCGTGGGAGCAAGACTGATGTATGTCAGAGCACTTGCGCCGAATTACCACATTATAGGAGGTGCCACAATGGCAAAGAAAGTAACAGGTTATATCAAATTACAGATTCCTGCCGGAAAAGCAACACCGGCTCCACCAGTTGGTCCTGCACTTGGACAGCATGGTGTAAACATCGTTGAATTTACAAAGCAGTTCAACGCTAGAACAGCAGATAAGGGCGATTTAATCATCCCTGTTGTTATTACTGTATATGCAGACAGAAGCTTTAGTTTCATTACTAAGACTCCCCCTGCAGCAGTACTTTTAAAGAAAGCTTGCAACATTAAGTCTGGTTCAGGCGTTCCTAACAAGAACAAGGTTGCTACCATTTCTAAGGCTAAGCTTCAGGAAATTGCTGAAACTAAGATGCCTGACTTGAATGCAGCAAGTCTTGAGGCTGCTATGAGCATGATCGCTGGTACAGCTAGAAGTATGGGTATTGTAGTAGAGGATTAAAGGACGAATAAATATTAATATTTAGTTTGGGAGACAATCCAAAGAGATTGTCGTTAGAACCTAGGAGGTATAATAATGAAACATGGTAAGAAATATGCAGAAGTTGCTAAGTTGGTAGACAAGGCAACCTTATATGATCCGAGCGAAGCAATCGCACTTGTAAAGAAGACTGCAGTTGCTAAGTTTGATGAAACTGTTGAAGCACACATCAGAACCGGTTGTGACGGACGTCACGCAGACCAGCAGATCCGTGGTGCAGTAGTTCTTCCTAACGGAACCGGTAAGACTGTTAAGGTTTTGGTTTTCGCTAAGGGACCTAAGGTAGATGAAGCATTGGCTGCAGGTGCTGATTACGCAGGCGGTGAGGAACTTATTCCTAAGATTCAGAACGATGGATGGTTGGATTTCGACGTAGTAGTAGCTACCCCTGATATGATGGGTGTTGTTGGTCGTTTGGGTAAGGTTCTCGGACCTAAGGGCTTAATGCCTAACCCTAAGGCTGGTACCGTTACTATGGACGTTACCAAGGCTATCGCTGATATCAAGGCTGGTAAGATTGAGTACCGTCTTGACAAGACTAATATCGTGCATGTTCCTCTTGGAAAGGCTTCTTTCTCTGAAGAAGCATTGCAGGAGAACTTCAAGGCTCTTATGGACGCTATCATGAAGGCTAAGCCAAGCGCTGTTAAGGGTGCATACTTAAAGAGCATCACCTTGACCTCTACTATGGGTCCTGGTGTAAAGGTTGCTACTTCTAAGTTTGTGTAAAATGTTATGAAATTGAAAATGCCGCTCCTTATGGGGCGGCGTTTTTGGTGTTACAAAGAGGGAAAATGACACGGTTGGAGAACAATAATTATTATGCTATTTATTTTCTGCTGATTTGGCTTGCAGAATGTAAAAATCCAATCCTTGTGTACTCGTGAAGGTATCATAAATTTCCAAAGTAGTTCCCGGATGTTTGCTGTCTAAATAGGTTTCCAGATATTCATAATCGATTCCCGGAGTGTTTAAAAATACAAAGAAAACATTATCTTGTGTTATAGCAGCTTCCTCATAAGAAGAGATGTTATATTGTGAGGCAATGCTGTCTGTCCAGGGGCTGTTGGCGGTCCAACTTCCCATTAGTACAAAATTATTTCGGGAAGGAGTGGTTTCTTGAAAAATAGCTTCTGTGAAATAGGAAAAACTGTTGGTATCTAATAGATATAAATTTTCCCTGTTCTGATAAAAATAAGTTCGTATTTCCTGATAATTTTCAGCATATTTTACTTTGGACTTGCTATATTGGATTACATTATTCAAGTGAGGTATGCCCCATTTAAAGGAGATAAATAGGAGGCAACCGGCAAAAAATCCCCATAAAAATCGGGGGAGGGTTTGGCGAGAGGAGCCTTTAAACTGCCAAAGCTGTTGCTTGCAGATAATTCCCAGAAGCATCAGGATTTCCATAATATAAATGCCCTGTGTTACTCGTGGCAATGGACGTCCGATGAATAATAAATATCCCCAGACAATCATTCTTCCTGCAAAAATAGCCAGTAAATCAGCAAGCGTTGACCACTTTTTGAAGCAGAGTATGAATAATAAAGTGAAGAAATATAGTATATATGCCAGTAAATTCAAAGGACGGTCCTCATACGAGGTAAGGTGCCGCTCGAAAAAGTTTAATACCATGGACTTTATATTCAAGTCAAAACGGTGTGAAATATCTGCCATTTCCTGCATAAAGGCTGTATCAATTCGTTCATCCAGAAGCAATTGGTAATGGTCGCGTGCGGACAGGTAGGAGGTATAGCTGATACCGAGAGCCTCATATTGTGAACGATATGTTTCGTAGTCCGGGTATCCATTATAGTCCACTACTTGTTCCCGGGCGGTGTTGTATTGTCGGAAGGCTTGCCATTCCTCGCTGCGGTAAGCAAAGTGATTAATGGAGAGTACTAACAGCAGGATGCTGAGCAGACTGAGACCATATGCACACAAAGACTTGCACATTTTGGGGTGCTTTCGCCAGCGCATAAAACCGATAAGGAAAAATGTGGGTAGCAGCATAATACATGCTTTGTCTCGCAGTTCCAAGGCCAGGAAAAAGAGGAGTAAACCGGGCAGATTCTTTTTCAGGAAAAGAAAAGGTGTTTCTTGGTCTGCGGAACAATAAAAGTATACAAGCGAGGCACTGCAAACAATAGTAGTAATCGTAGTGTATTGTATCTGTACTACGTGTGTCCACAAAAAAGCAATGCTGAGTGCACTGGTGGCCAGGCAAAAGAGACATTTCTGCCACAGCTTGTGAAAGCAGGCGGAAAGGACGTAAAAAGCAAAGGATATGCTCAAAAAGGAATAGCTAAACAGTAAAATACCATACCACGGAAGGGATGGAAAAAAGCGGTAAAGTACATTTAAAAGGATACCGGATAGATATCCAATATGCAATAAATGAGCTTCCGGAGTACCGGTCATTTCGCCGGAGGCAATTTGTTTTAAAAAGAAATCATCATTATTGAAATAAATAGGTGTAATATCTCCCAAAGCAAATAGTAGCAGAGGGAACAGGAGAAAAAGCAATACGTTGAAAAAGGTACTTTGTCTTTGAGTCATAGGTGCCTCCTGAAAAACGATGGTTTAGGGTATGTCTATTCTATAAAGATAAATATTATAATAGCTGTCCGGTGTGGAAAAGGGTTCCTCGCGAAGGAGCGTCAGATTCATATCAGCAGCAGGCACGATGTATGCAGCAGACAAAATATAGTCGCAGCCCAGTTCCTGCAAAGCTTGGGTATCCAGCTCCAAAGTATTGTACCAGAAACTGCCCTTTTCAATATTGTAGTAGCCGCCGTTTTCTGCACTGAATAGATAGCAACGGTTACCCCAAGTGTCATAGGTCAGGCGCAACCAGTCAGATTTGGACAACTCGGTGGCGATGACTTCACGGAAGGCATGCTTGTACTCCAAAGGATAGTTGTTGGAGTAACCGTCTATACAGTAGAAACCATGATAGAGTGCAGCGGAAGGGTCGATGCCCAGACTGGCTACCTTGTATTCATCGATGGTCAGACCTTCAGAAGCGGCAAGGAAATCCTCCACCTGTTCCATAACATCCGGTGCAAAATAATCCTTCCAGCTGATGGTTTCGTAATCGGGCAGTAGAAGCTCCTGCACGCAGGGCTTGACAAAAGAACCCTTTAACCATTGGAAGCCCAGATTTGCCAGGCAGATAAAGTTCAGGCATACCAGAAGCGGAAAGAAAAAGGCTTGGGGCAGCTTCTTTAGGTGGATGCGGTTCATCCAAGTAAGCTTCAGACAAAGTGCCAATGCTATATACCAAAGGCTGGGAGTAATCCACAATACACGACTGAACTGAAAGGAACGCAGGGCACCAAACTGCTCGCGAATAGCTACTATCGGGGCGATGCTCCAGAGGGAAGCCAGCATATATAGGAGGAAAAGCAATAGAGCATCCACAAAGAGCCATTTGCAGTATCTTTGTGCTTGCTCGGATTGTCTGCGGAAGGTGATAATGGCAAAAAGTAATGTGCCGATGATCACGGGTAACAGGCATGCATGATAGTCAGGTATATGGTCGCTGTTTTCCTGAAGATACTGGGAAAACAGCGAGAAGAGAGGGACACTGTTCAAAGTGTACTCTTCCTTGTGGGAGATAAAGCCGTTGTTCAGCCCCAGTATTTGTCCGATGAGAGATATATTTTCTGCCAGATAGACTACCAGCATAAGGAAAAAGGCAGAAAGAAGCATTAAGTTTTTCTTAAATCTCTTCTGAAGGAAGGACAGAATGCCCACTATGAAACCAATCAACAGCCAGACGAAGCCGATGAGAACCAGGGAGGACATGCCTGCGTAAAATGCTACATATAAATAAGAAGCAAGTTTATGCTTGTGGCAGTATAAATTGTGAAAACAAATAAGTAATAAAGGTGTTCCGTATTGTGCCAGACCATATACCGGCAAAAAAGGAAGAAAAGTATATAGTATGGCTATGATAAAGGTGATATACTTGTTATCGGTAATACGGTTTATGAGAAAAAACATTCCTATATAGGCTAAGGTTTGTCCCAGAAGCTGCATAATAGAAAAAGCAGTAAAGGGAGAAAAAACACAAAATAATAAAACTGCCAGCGGTGCCGGAGGCGTCAGAGCAGTTTTACCCACCCCATTTAGAAATTCCGGTATGATATCCTGACCGGAAAATAAATACTTCGCCTGATAGATATAAGCAATGATTTCACCGTCTAATTGGTCGTGGTAGTGAACGATGGAATCAGTGCCTAAAAGCAGGGTTGGTATCAGGGAGAGGAACAGGATAACAAACCCAAAGAAAAAGAGATGTTTGGTTTTTATGTGAGCAAGTAGTTTTTTCATATATATAATCCTCTAAATCATTCTGAATATCATTAATAGAATGGTTGTGGAACATTCTATTTGATAGCTATTATTGTATATTGTAACATAATTCAGTGACTTTTCAAGAAAGTTATCCGTGAATTTATAAATTATGTGTTGACAATTGAAAAAGCATGTGCTATTCTTTTAAAGGTTATTAAACCACGCCGAAGACAGTAGGTCCTCAAAGCGGCAAACCAACAGGGGTGCTGATGGAGGGTAAGCAGGACAAACGCCTACCGAGGAGAGAGAGTTAATTGCGAAATGACTATGCCTTCCTGTCTTTGGACTGGGAGGTTTTATTTTTAAATAGAACTCCTTTCGGCAAACAAATCTATAAGGAGGGAAAACAGAATGGCAAAAGTTGAATTAAAGCAGCCTATCGTAGAAGAGATTTCTGCCGGTATTAAGGACGCTCAGTCAGTTGTATTGGTTGACTATCGTGGACTTACTGTAGAACAGGATACCGAATTGCGTAAGCAGTTACGTGAAGCAGGAGTTGTTTACAAGGTTTACAAGAACACCATGATGAACTTTGCGTTCAAGGATACCGATTTCGAAGGACTTGCTCCTTACTTAAACGGTCCCAGCGCAATGGCTTACTCTACCACAGATGCAACTGCACCTGCAAGAGTATTGGCTGAGTTCGCAAAGAAGGCAAAAGCACTTGAAATCAAGGCTGGTGTTGTAGAAGGCAATGTATACGACGCTAAGGGAATGGAAGCAATCGCAAGCATTCCTTCCAGAGAAGTGCTTATTTCCAGATTACTTGGAAGTATGCAGTCTCCTATGGCAAACTTCGCTCGTGTTATCAATCAGATCGCAGAGAAGAATGCTTAAGACAAATTAACTATTAAAAACAAAAAACAATATTATTTAAAAATGGAGGATATTAAAAATGGCTAAATTAACAGCTCAGGAATTAATCGATGCTATCAAAGAGTTAACTGTATTAGAATTAAATGATTTAGTAAAGGCTTGTGAGGAAGAGTTCGGCGTATCTGCAGCAGCAGGTGTTGTTGTAGCAGCAGCTGGCCCTGCAGTAGAAGTTGAAGAGAAGACCGAGTTCGACGTTGAATTAACTGAAGTAGGTGCTGAAAAGGTTAAGGTTATCAAGGTTGTTCGTGAAGTAACCGGTTTAGGCTTGAAGGAAGCTAAGGACGTTGTTGATAACGCTCCTAAGACTCTTAAGGAAGCTGTTTCTAAGGAAGAAGCTGAAGACGTTAAGAAGAAACTTGAAGAAGTTGGCGCTAAGGTTACTCTTAAGTAAGATTAAGCGAATAGTAAAAAATAGGATCCCACCCCAAAGGTGGGGTCCATTTTTAATTTGGGAAAAAAAGTAAAAAACGCCCTTGACTACTTGAAAGACTTGTGTTACTATGGTAAATGCACTATTGTGGTGTGTTATGCTTATTAGAGTGGTTCAGTGTACTTAGAATTTAGCTAAAATAAGCGAAATCAGAAAGAACGGGGTGAAATGTCAATGGAAAAAAACAGAATACGTCCAATTGCGAAAAGCAAGAATATGCGTATGAGTTATTCAAGACAAAAAGAGGTTTTAGAGATGCCCAACCTGATCGAAGTTCAGAAGGACTCCTATCAGTGGTTTTTGGACGAAGGCTTGAAAGAAGTTTTCGACGATATCTCTCCTATCGCAGATTACAGCGGTTCCTTGAGTCTTGAATTTGTAGACTTCGAATTGTGTGAAGGCGAAGTAAAGTATTCTATTGAAGAATGCAAGGAAAGAGATGCTACTTATGCAGCTCCTTTGAAGGTGAAAGTTCGTCTTTACAATAAGGAAAAGGAAGAAATCAGTGAACATGAAATTTTCATGGGTGAGCTTCCTCTTATGACAGCTACCGGTACCTTTGTTATCAACGGTGCGGAGCGTGTAATCGTAAGCCAGTTGGTTCGTTCTCCTGGTATTTACTATGCAATCGGTCATGATAAGATTGGTAAGAGATTGTTCTCCAGTACCGTTATACCGAACCGTGGTGCATGGTTAGAGTACGAAACCGATTCCAATGACGTATTTTACGTACGTGTGGATAGAACAAGAAAGGTGCCGATTACTGTATTGATTCGTGCACTTGGTATCGGAACCAATGACGAAATCAGAGAAGTGTTTGGTGACGAACCGAAAATTGAAGCCAGCTTTGGAAAAGACACTACTGAGAATTATCAGGAGGGTCTGTTAGAGTTATACAAAAAAATTCGTCCTGGTGAGCCTTTGAGCGTGGAAAGCGCAGAAAGCTTAATCAATGCTATGTTCTTTGAGCCCCGTAGATATGATTTGGCTAAGGTTGGTAGATATAAATTTAATAAGAAGCTTGCATTAAAGAATCGTGTAAGACATCAGATTTTGGCTGCAGATGTTGTAGATCCTGCTACCGGTGAAGTAATCGCTACAGCAGGTACCAAGGTAACAGCTGAGCTGGCTGATGAAATTCAGAATGCAGCAGTTCCTTTTGTATATATCCAGACAGAGGAGAGAAATGTAAAGGTTCTTTCCAATATGATGGTTGATATTACGAAATATGTAGATTGCAATCCTAAGGAGTTAGGTATTACCGAATTGGTATACTATCCTGTACTGGCACAGATTCTGGAAGAGTTTTCCGCAGATCCGGAAGAATTGGCAGAAGCAATCAAGAAGAATGCTTATGAATTGGTTCCGAAGCATATTACCAAGGAAGATATCTTTGCTTCCATTAACTATAATATGCACTTAGAGTATGGTTTGGGTAATGATGATGATATCGACCACTTGGGTAACAGACGTATCCGTGCGGTTGGTGAGCTTCTTCAGAACCAGTATCGTATCGGTCTTTCCAGAATGGAAAGAGTGGTTCGTGAGCGTATGACCACACATGATGCTGAGGAAATTTCCCCTCAGTCCCTGATTAATATTAAGCCCGTAACTGCAGCAGTGAAGGAGTTCTTCGGTTCTTCCCAGCTGTCACAGTTTATGGATCAGAACAACCCTCTGGGTGAGCTTACACATAAGAGACGTTTGTCTGCGCTTGGTCCCGGTGGTTTGTCCAGAGACCGTGCCGGATTCGAAGTTCGAGACGTACATTACTCACATTATGGCAGAATGTGTCCTATCGAAACACCTGAAGGTCCTAACATCGGTTTGATTAACTCTCTTGCAAGTTATGCACGTATTAATGAGTATGGCTTCGTAGAGGCACCTTATCGTAAGATTGACAAGGCGGATCCTGCAAATCCTCGTGTTACAGAGGAAGTTGTTTATATGACTGCGGATGAAGAGGACAATTACCATGTGGCTCAGGCGAACGAAGCACTTGATGCAGAAGGTTACTT
Organism: Acetatifactor sp.; assembly: GCA_045615205.1. GTDB lineage: Bacteria > Bacillota > Clostridia > Lachnospirales > Lachnospiraceae > Acetatifactor. The sequence goes on along the minus strand of JAZLEI010000022.1, from coordinate 29,588 downwards.
CGTTCGTAACAGTGTTTCAGGACGTTTCCGTGAAGAAACACAGGAATATCCAAAGGCTATGTTCGATTACATGGACGTATCTCCTAAGATGGTATTCTCTGTGGCAACAGCGTTGATTCCTTTCTTGGAGAACGACGATGCGAACCGTGCGCTGATGGGTTCCAACATGCAGCGTCAGGCAGTTCCGCTTCTCTTTACCGATGCACCTGTAGTAGGTACCGGTATGGAAGTAAAAGCAGCAGTAGACTCCGGTGTTTGCGTGGTAGCAAAGAAAGCCGGTACTGTAGATTATGTATCTTCTAATTTGATTAAGCTGACTTATGATGATGGGGAAAAGGATGAAATTCGTTTGGCGAAGTTCACCAGAAGTAACCAGTCTAACTGTTACAACCAGAAGCCTATCGTATTCAAGGGCGATCATGTTGCAGCAGGACAGGTTATCGCAGATGGTCCTTCTACCTGTGAAGGTGAGTTGGCACTGGGTAAGAACCCTCTCATCGGTTTCATGACCTGGGAAGGTTACAATTACGAAGATGCGGTATTATTAAGTGAAAGATTAGTTCAGGAAGATGTTTATACATCTATCCATATTGAAGAATACGAAGCAGAAGCTCGTGACACCAAGTTAGGACCGGAAGAAATCACTTGTGATGTTCCCGGTGTAGGTGATGATGCTCTCAAGGATTTGGATGAGAGAGGTATTATCCGTATTGGTGCTGAGGTTCGCGCCGGTGATATCTTAGTTGGTAAGGTTACTCCTAAGGGGGAAACTGAGCTGACCGCTGAAGAAAGACTTTTGAGAGCTATCTTCGGTGAGAAGGCCAGAGAAGTTAGAGATACTTCCCTGAAGGTACCTCATGGTGAGTACGGTATCGTTGTAGATGCTAAGGTATTTACCAGAGAAAACAGTGATGAATTATCTCCAGGTGTTAACCAGGCAGTTCGTATTTATATTGCACAGAAGAGAAAGATTTCCGTTGGTGATAAGATGGCTGGTCGTCACGGTAACAAGGGTGTTGTTTCCCGCGTATTGCCGGTAGAAGATATGCCTTACTTGCCAAATGGTCGTCCTCTGGACATTGTATTGAATCCTCTGGGCGTACCTTCCCGTATGAATATCGGACAGGTATTGGAAATTCACTTGTCATTAGCTGCTAAGGCACTTGGCTTCAATGTTGCAACACCGGTATTCGATGGTGCGAACGAGAAGGACATTATGGACACCTTGGATTTGGCTAACGACTATGTAAACTTAGAGTGGGAAGAGTTTGAAGCAAAGCATGGCGAAGAACTGCTTCCGGAAGTATTGCAGTATTTATCAGATAACAGAGACCACAGAGAACTGTGGAAGGGCGTTCCGATTTCCCGTGACGGTAAGGTTCGTCTGCGTGATGGTAGAACCGGTGAGTATTTTGACAGCCCGGTAACTATCGGTCACATGCATTATTTGAAGCTGCATCACTTGGTAGATGATAAGATCCACGCACGTTCAACCGGTCCTTACTCCTTGGTAACCCAGCAGCCTCTGGGTGGTAAGGCACAGTTCGGTGGACAGCGTTTCGGTGAGATGGAAGTTTGGGCATTAGAGGCATATGGTGCTTCTTATACCTTGCAGGAAATCTTGACCGTGAAGTCAGATGATGTTGTAGGACGTGTAAAGACCTACGAAGCTATCATCAAGGGTGATAACATCCCTGAACCTAGCATTCCTGAATCCTTCAAGGTATTGCTGAAAGAATTGCAGGCTCTTGGTTTGGATGTAAGAGTACTTCGTGAGGATCGTACTGAAGTAGAAATCATGGAAAGCATTGATTACGGCGATAACGACTATCGTTATGAGATGGAAGGCGACCGTAAGTATGATGACAATTATGACAGTGCTTCCCTCGGTGAAATGGGCTATCAGTCACAGGAATTCAATTCCGATGGGGAACTGGAAGCTACCGATGACGATTACTATGATGACGATTATAGCGAAGACGGATTGGATGATTCAGACGAATTCTAAACAAAACAGTGGAAGGGAGTGCCATTAATGTCAGATACAAGAAATAGTGAAACAACCTATCAGCCTATGACATTTGATGCCATCAAAATTGGTTTGGCTTCTCCGGATAAAATCCGTGAGTGGTCCCATGGTGAGGTGACAAAGCCGGAGACTATCAACTATAGAACCTTGAAGCCGGAAAGAGACGGTTTGTTCTGTGAGAAGATTTTCGGCCCCAGCAAGGATTGGGAGTGTCATTGTGGAAAATATAAGAAAATCAGATATAAGGGCGTTGTCTGCGACCGTTGTGGTGTGGAAGTAACCAAGGCTACCGTTCGTAGAGAGCGTATGGGACATATCGAGCTTGCAGCTCCTGTGTCTCATATCTGGTACTTCAAGGGTATCCCCAGTCGTATGGGCTTAATCCTTGATCTTTCTCCCAGAGTATTGGAAAAGGTATTGTATTTCGCTTCCTACATCGTATTGGATGCAGGTGAGTCAAACTTGGAATACAAGCAGGTATTAAGTGAGAAGGAATACCAGGATGCTAGAGAAACATGGGGCAATAAGTTCCGTGTAGGTATGGGTGCAGAAGCTATTAAGGAGCTTTTGCAGGCAATCGATCTGGAAGGAGAAGCAGTTGAGCTGAAGGAAGGCTTGAAGGATTCTACTGGACAGAAGAGAGCGCGTATTATCAAGAGATTGGAAGTAGTAGAAGCATTCCGCGGTTCAGGTAACAAGCCTGAATGGATGGTAATGGATACTATTCCGGTTATTCCTCCTGATTTGCGTCCTATGGTTCAGTTGGATGGCGGACGTTTCGCCACCTCCGATTTGAATGATTTGTACAGAAGAATTATTAATAGAAATAACCGTTTGAAGAGATTGTTAGAGTTGGGTGCTCCTGATATTATCGTTCGTAATGAGAAGAGAATGCTTCAGGAAGCGGTAGATGCTCTTATCGACAACGGTAGACGTGGTCGTCCTGTAACCGGTCCTGGTAACAGAGCACTGAAGTCTCTTTCTGATATGTTAAAGGGTAAAAACGGACGTTTCCGTCAGAACCTGTTAGGTAAGCGTGTAGACTACTCTGGACGTTCCGTTATCGTAGTAGGTCCTGAACTGAAGATTTATCAGTGTGGTTTACCGAAGGAAATGGCTATCGAGTTGTTCAAGCCTTTCGTTATGAAGGAGCTGGTAGCAAAGGGTATCAGCCAGAACATTAAAAATGCAAAGAAGCTTGTAGAGAGATTGGATACACAGGTTTGGGACGTTTTGGAAGAGGTAATTAAGGAACATCCTGTTATGTTGAACCGTGCTCCTACTCTGCATAGATTGGGTATTCAGGCATTCGAGCCTATCTTAGTAGAAGGTAAGGCAATTAAGCTGCATCCATTGGTATGTACAGCGTTCAACGCGGACTTCGATGGTGACCAGATGGCTGTGCATCTTCCTTTGTCCGTTGAGGCTCAGGCAGAGTGTCGTTTCTTGTTGTTATCTCCTAACAACTTATTGAAGCCTTCCGATGGTGGTCCTGTAGCCGTTCCTTCACAGGATATGGTTCTTGGTATTTACTACCTGACACAGGAGAGACCCGGTGCAAAGGGTGAAGGTAAGTTCTTTAAGAATGTAAACGAAGCGATTTTGGCATACGAAAATCAGGTAATCACCTTGCATTCCAGAATCAAGGTAAGAGTAACCAAGAAGCTTGCAAACGGTGAAGAAATCAGCGGAAATGTAGAATCTACTTTGGGACGTTTCCTCTTTAACGAAATCCTTCCTCAGGATTTAGGTTTTGCAGAGAGAAATACACCGGAAGATATGCTGAATTTGGAAGTAGACTTCCATGTTGGCAAGAAGGGCTTGAAGCAGATTTTGGATAAGGTTATTAATATCCATGGAGCTTCTAAGTCTGCTGAAGTTTTGGATGATGTGAAGTCCATCGGTTACAAGTACTCTACCAGAGCGGCTATGACCGTATCTATTTCTGATATGACCGTGCCTGCAAAGAAGCCTGAATTATTGGCTGCTGCACAGGCAACTGTAGATAAGATTGCGGCTAACTTCCGCCGTGGTTTGATTACTGAGGAAGAAAGATATCGTGCAGTAGTAGAAACCTGGAATGAGACTGATAAGGAACTGACAGAAGTACTGTTGGCTGGTTTGGATAAGTACAATAACATCTATATGATGGCTGACTCCGGTGCACGTGGTTCCAACCAGCAGATTAAGCAGCTGGCAGGTATGCGTGGTTTGATGGCAGATACTACTGGTAGAACCATCGAATTGCCGATTAAGTCAAACTTCCGTGAAGGTCTGGACGTATTGGAGTACTTTATGTCAGCGCATGGTGCTCGTAAGGGTCTGTCCGATACTGCTCTTCGTACAGCGGACTCCGGATACCTGACACGTCGAATGGTTGACGTATCACAGGAATTGATTATCCGTGATGTAGACTGTTGTGAAGGTCGTGCAGAAATTCCGGGTATGGTAGTGAAAGCATTCATGGATGGTAAGGAAAACATTGAAAGCTTAAAGGATCGTATCTTAGGAAGATATGCATGTGAAAATATTTGTGATAAGGATGGCAATGTGATTGTAAAGAGAAATCATATGATTACTCCTAAGAGAGCTGCCAAGATTATCAGCGTAGGTGTAGACGAGAAGGGCGAGCCTATCGAGAAGGTAAAGATTCGTACTATTCTTACCTGTCGTTCACACAACGGTATTTGTGCAAAGTGTTATGGTGCCAACATGGCTACCGGCGAAGCGGTTCAGGTTGGTGAAGCAGTAGGTATTATCGCTGCACAGTCTATCGGTGAACCTGGTACACAGTTGACCATGAGAACTTTCCATACCGGTGGTGTTGCGGGTGATGATATTACACAGGGTCTTCCTCGTGTAGAAGAGCTTTTCGAGGCTAGAAAGCCGAAGGGACTTGCAATTATCGCTGAATTCGGTGGTAAGGCGGAAATCCGTGATACCAAGAAGAAGCGAGAAGTAGTGATTACCAACGAAGAAACCGGTGAAACTAAGGCATATTTGATTCCTTATGGTTCTCGTGTAAAGATAGTGGATGGCCAGATGTTAGAGGCTGGTGATGAATTGACCGAAGGTAGTGTAAACCCTCATGATTTGTTAAAGATTAAGGGTATCCGTGCAGTTCAGGATTACATGCTTCGTGAAGTTCAGAGAGTTTATCGTTTACAGGGTGTAGATATTGCAGATAAGCATATCGAAGTGATTGTTCGTCAGATGTTGAAGAAGATCCGTATTGAGAACAATGGTGATACTGATTTCTTACCCGGTACTTTGGTAGACATTCTGGAGTACGAGGATATGAATGCTGAGCTTATTGCACAGGGTAAAGAGCCGGCAGAAGGTAAGCAGGTTCTTCTTGGTATTACCAAGGCAGCATTGGCAACCAATTCCTTCCTTTCTGCAGCTTCCTTCCAGGAAACCACTAAGGTTCTGACTGAAGCAGCTATCAAGGGTAAGATTGACCCGTTGGTAGGTTTGAAGGAAAACGTAATCATTGGTAAGCTGATTCCGGCTGGTACCGGTATGAAGAGATATCGTATCACTAATTTGAGTACAGATGCACAGTTGGCTATTCCGGAAGAGGTGGCTTCTTACGTGGAAGAAGTAACTGAAGTAGTCGATGATGTGGCAGAAGATGCTGATGAAGAAGCAGTAACCACAGAAGAATAAATAGCGTGAAATGCATGAAGATGCCCGGTTCGAAAGAACCGGGCATTTTTGTATATAAGTGGTTGGTTGAAAAGTCGTATCAATCTGAAAAGTGTATGCGACTACGGTATCACAATCATATTGTTTTCATATTTTACCTCTCCGGCAGTAACGACTTGCCAGGCAGTGATTTCATAAAAAGTATCACCGATCTGTTTGGGATAAAGGATGTTTACCTTCACGGACAAGTTTTGCATATCTGTGATAGGATAGGTAAAGGACTTGTGATAGCCTACCCGAGCATAGTACTCTGTTTCGTTTCCGCAGGATGCAAAAGCTTGTGCCAAAGCTTCGTCCAGTTGGGCGACATCAGCAGTTGCCTGATTGTGTGCTTGGTAATAAGCCTGTGTACGTTCAGCTACTTTATTGGACAATTTCGCATCTGCGTTGGCACTGACAATACTCAGTGTAGCAAAGGCAACCAGACACAGGATAACAAATATCAATAAAATAGAAGAAGAACCTACATTAATATGAAACTCTTTGTTCTCTGAATGTTTACTCATTGGGCACCATCCCTTCTGCAATGTGATGGTCCACATGCAAGGTAAAAATGGGTGACTCGTTGTAACGATAGTGGATAACGATATCTGCAGATACATTGCTGCCAATAGAATTAATACAATCACAATGTTCAACAGTCAGAGAGAGGGTGGAGGTGTAATCTCCCTCCAAAATAGTGAGCAGTTGGTTGTCATTACTCAAATGACTGCCGTGAAAAAGTGATTTCAGCTGTTCCATATCACCTTCCGTACCTAAGAAGGCTTCTGCCAGATTTTGTGACTGTGTTACTGCATAATTTAAGTTTTGGGTATCTTGACTTAGGGTATGTGATTTCACAAACAAGCGGATACATACAGTACTTGCCAGAGAAAAGAACAGCAAAGCAATGATGACTTCCATTAAAAAGAGAGAGGATTTGGAATGCTTCATTGGGCTACCTCCTTTGTTCCGCTATGTAAGGCAGTATATACAGTTTTGGTTTCTCCTTCTGCTGTTACCAAAGTGATGGCTAATAGGTTATTATTTACATATTCCAGGTGAAAATCCAGAAGCTCCATAATGGAAGTGCCTGCTTCTAAAGGGGCACTACCGATATTGCTGCCTACACGCATAAACAATTCCCTCAGCTCACCATCATGGAAATAGATGTAGGTGGCATAAACAGAACCATATACATCCTTGGAGAAGACTAAAGCTTCACAGCCTTCCAGTTTATCAATATATATACTATCGTATACGTCGTTTTGTCGTACCTTTTCCGAAATATAGGAACAAGCCGTTCTGGCCTCAAAGTTCCGACTCATGGAAGATACGGTACTCTTGTAAATATTTGCTCCCAATACCACCAGAATCAGTGCAGAGAGTGCAAACACCGCAAAAAGTGCCAGTACAAAGAGGACATCTACGATATGTCGTTTTTCTTGTTTGGGTTGCATGATTTCCGCGTCTCCTTCCGTTTAAGGTTGGGTCTTATCCTGAAGTGGCAAAACAACCACCTCCGGTGCAATATTAGAACCTACCGGTTGATAGTCTACCAGATATTTATTCTCGTCAAAGGTAAGTCCATAATGCTCTTTGATATAATCCAAATCGGGTGGGTACATACCTTCTACTGCATAGCATTGGGCAATGCTGCGGAAAAGGGCATTCTCTAAGCTTTCTGATTGCTTGTCTGAAGTGGTCTGGCTCACTGACCGGATACCCAGTACGAAGCTGGCCAATATGATTATGGAAAGCAAAAAGGGAAGTGCATAGAGGAGATTTCCGCCCCCGGTACTTCTTTTTGATTCGAAACGATTTCTCATATATGCTCCTTTGTTATCCGATGCTGGACATAATGCCCATAAGTGGCAGGATAACTGATAATAAAATAATACCTACAATAATAGAAAGAATAATAACCAATGTGGGCTCTAATACAGAAATAACAGACTGCATCTTGCGGTCAGTTTCCTTTTCGTAGGTCTCCGCTATCTTGGTCATAACCTCATCCAGATTACCACTCTTGAAACCAATAGAAATCATGCGGGAATGCAAGTGGCTGAAAATTCCGGATTGGCTGAGAACATCAGAGAAAGAATCTCCTTTTTTCAACTGTTCCTTACAAGCCAAAATTTGAACTCGCATGGTATCACTATTGGAAATATCCGCACATAAGTCTAAACTATCCATGGTATTAATGCCACTACGCAGGGTCAGGGCCATGCCATTGGCAAAGCGCTGGCTGGCATATTGATCCAGAATACTTTTGGAGGGAGGGAATATGTTTAAGAAATGCTTCCACAGCTTCTGCAGGGCAGGGATGGTACGGAAGGTTATGTATATCAGGAAGAGAACTACGATAACCATAGCAAATATCCAGGTGTAGTGATTCATTTTTTCACCCAGCTGCAAAAGGGTAGAAGCGATACCGCTCATTTCTGTTCCCAATTCTTCAAATACCTGTCGGAAAATAGGGAGTACCTTGCTCATCAAAACATAAATGACCACAAACATCATTAATATCATAATCAGTGGATAAGAGATGGCACTCTTGATGTTTTGACGCAGGTTTTCTTCTTTTTCATAATAGGTGGCCAGTGCCTGTAAACATTCATCCAGATTACCGGATTCTTCTCCCAGACGGATAAGCTGTACACAATAGTCAGGGAAGACACCGCAGGCTTTTATGCCTTTGGAGAATGCCTCGCCCTTATTGCAGACATCATAGATTTCCTGATAAATCTTACGACCATCCTTGCTGGGAGAATCGTTGATTAATATCAGCAAAGCATTCGCAGGAGTGATACCTGCATGTATCAGCCAGCCCAGCTGGGAACAAAAGGTGTTTATTTCTGTTGGTGAAAGTTTTCTCTGTGCACTCATAAGTGTGTGTCCTTCCTTAATAGATATATTTTACGGTGTAGTTGGAACCATCGCCGATAAATTCCCGAAGTTCTGCTTCGCCGGAGCTGGCACCGAAGGTAGGGTCCATCAGCTTCCAGCTCTTTCCATCGAATTGTATGATACCATTTATCCAGCCGATGTCTTGTATGTAGACACTGATCCAGGCATGATATGCGCCCGCCGCATAACCGACCTCTAAACGGGTAGGGATGCGTTGGCTGCGAAGCATACAGGCCATAATGGCAGCATAATCCACACAGATTCCCTTTCCCGCAGTGAGGGAGGTGTCAATCTGGGGCAGATAGCCGTTTAAATTGCCGTTTAGTGCACTATTCGCCTTGTCATGGTCATATGTAATGTTGTCAATAATATAATTGTATACGATAGAAACGCAGTCCAAATCACTGCTTGCGGTAGCACACAGCTGCGATGCCAGAGCAACTGCATAAGTGTTTGCATTATAATTTACATACTGGCTGGGGCGCAGATAAGGACTGAAATCGTTGTAAATGCTGGCATTCAAGGTCATGCTGTAAGCGGTAGCATAGGCATTCCCTTCAATATTTTCATAAATACCGATAGAGTAGCTGCCGCTTCCTGCTGTCAGGGGAAATGCCTGATATTCGGAGGAATTCAAATCATAGGTGCATTTATAGGAATTGGGTCCTGTAATAATCATTTTTACTTTGGGACATCCACCGAAGTATCGAGCCATAATATAACCATCGGAATGGTTGGAGGTATCGATAGAGGTGACGTCGTTGCCTTCTGCCTGGGTGCCGGGAGCAGAAGGGGGAGGACAATAGGGAGTGTTGTCACGTAATGAGACAACAGGTGTAGGCTCTGGGGTGGGAGCTTCCGTAGGTTCCGGTGTAGGAGCTTCTGTAGGTTCAGGCGTAGGAGCTTCCGTAGGCTCAGGTGTTGTTACTTCTGTAGGTTTTTCTGTAGGAGGACCTGCAGGTTCCGAAGAGGGTTCTTCGGGCACCGTGGTTTCTGTAGAAGGCATTTTCGGAGCATCCGTAGGAGTTGCCGACTGTTCCGGCACCTGAGTAACTGTAACAGAAGGCGTAACAATAACCTCCGATTCTACAGGGGAACCGGAGGGAGTAGGCTGACTGCATCCAATCAACAGTACACAACCAATACAATATAAAGTTGCTTTGTATTGTTTTTTGTACTTCATAAAGTTCTTTATTACTCCTTTGTAACAGGTGAAATCAATAAATGTAACAATAAATCATCTCCATAAGGAATGTAGATGTTACAATCGTAGGGAACATAGGGGAAGCACAAGGAATGTGCTTTATCATCATAAGAAACCACTTCATAAATGGTTCCGGTGGCACTTACCAAATAAGCTTCTTCGTATTGTATCTCATGATTCCCGGTATTCAATACTAAGTGTAGTTTGTTATTGGATACATAATGTTCCTCCAGAACAATAGGGGAGTAGTTTACGGTCTCCTTAAATGCTAAAAAAGGCAAGGGTGCCAAAAGGGTCAAAAGAATAATGAAACCTATTATGGTTAGTAGGATATCATAGTCGTGAGTGTGGGCTTTCTGGCGAAGCAAAAGCTTGTCAAAGGGAACGGTGTTCGGTGTTTCATTGCAAGCTGCAAAAATATTCTGCAAGGTTGTATCTGCAGATTTGATATCCATTTGATAAGTCTTCTTTTTACGAAACATGTGACACCTCCCATTCTTTCAAAATAATGCGTAATTCCTCTAAACCGACTGCTATGTAACGTTTCACGGAACTCTTACTGATACCCAGCGCGTCGGCAATATCATTGATTTTCATATTATTAAAATAGCGCATGGTAATTACTTCCTGTTGATTAAAGGGAAGTGCTTCTACTGCCTGGCGTATTAAGCGGACTTCGTCTTTTTTCTGTGTCAGAGCTTCCGGATTAGAGTCTAAATAATCATCACGAAGAATATCCATAATCTCCGGGTTAAAAATATCGTCCTGACTGCTATTTTTTCGTGTCATATCATAACAGACATTGAAGGATATTCTGTTTAACCATGCAATAAATAAAGTCGGGTCGTTAATCTTTTGGATATTGCGCAGAGCAGAAATATATACCTCCTGCAAGGCATCCTGTGCAGAAAAGTCATTGCGTAGATAGTGTCTGCAATAATTATATACCTTATTATAAGTCAAGGCATAAATTTCAGCGAAGGCATCATTATCATTCTCTTGTGCACGAAGTACGAGGCCGGCTATGTACAAATGATCTGGTTCTTTCATACATAATCTCCCACTTTCAATGGATTTGATTACATCAGTTTGTTATAAGTAGCAGTTAACAGTCTGGAGAAGTTTGTGTGTTGCTCCTCGGAATTTAATGTGTATGCCCGCTTGATTTGGATGGGGGTTTCGGTATTTTTTTCGTTATATAATAGAATACGCTTGTCCAAGGTATCATAAAAGCGTTCCATCAATTCATTGGTACAATTGTTGATAACCATGATAAATTCGTTACCGCCGTTTCGCCCCACGAAACCGTATTTATCACCGATTTCTTCTAACATAGTACAGAAATTCTGGATAACCTTGTCACCGGCTTCGCGACCGGTAGCCTCATTAATCGTGTTAATATTATCAATGGAAAAGAGGCAACAGCCAACATCTTTCAAAGATTCCTGAGTACTGTAGGATTTAAAAATCAAATCTAAACTATTGCGGTTCGGAATACCGGTTTTATTATCCAGATAGGCCAGCTGATGCAATTCATGGTTGGTAGCGGTAAAGTTTCGCAATACGTAGATGTCGTGAAACAGGGATAATAAAATCAATATAAATAATATCCAGCAGACGAGGCACAAGGAGAAGATGCCGGAGTGGGTGAATACATTGCTCCGTAAGGATTCATTTGTGATTAATATAAGGAAAAAGATGATTTCCAAAATCAGAAAAAAAACAAACTGGATAATCTTTTTCTGACGATAGGATTTGATTGCAGTATTGTCTGTCATTGAGAAACCTCCCTTGAAATTCGCAATTGTTAAAACAATTATATTCTATTTTAGGCAAAAATTAAAGCAAAATATGAGCCATTTTAGAAGGGGCGGAAGTCTTTATTATTGAAAAGAAAAAAAGAAGGAGGAAAACCTCAATGGATTATGAAATTATCATAATAGAAGACGAAATCGTTCCTTTGGCCGGGGGATTAAATAGCAGTAATCAGGTATTCTCGGGAGTTGGCATGCTGTTGTTTTTGTTTACGATGGTATTGATCTTTTGTGTTTACTCCTTTCACTGTGAAAGAAAGCGACGCAGAGTGGCATTCCTGAAACAGAGATATCAGAAGGAAGGCTATAGGGGTTGGAACATTAGCCGATTGAATAAAGAAATAATGAGACTGGAATTGGAAGCAGTAGCAGAAGGAGAACAAATTGGTGAGCTACTGCAAAGACATGAACCGTCTTGAGAAGAAAAGAATACGTTATAATACATAACAGTATGAGGGAGAGAAAGAGATGAAAAGGAATAAAGGATTATTAAAGGCTTTCTCCATATTATTAAGTGTGCTAACGGCAAATAGCATGTGGACGTAGTTCTTTCGAAGCGGTCATAGTAATCGTTGATGAGGAAGGTGTACCGTTAGCAGTGAGACCGGACAGAGCTGATTTGGTGACGATTGCAGATGAAGACGTTCTTTTGGCAGGAAGGGTAGCAGTATTATTGTCAAAGAAGAAAAAATAATTGATTAAAATAAGTTGACTGATACCCACTGTGATTAGGCAGTGGGTATTTGTTTGCCGGAAGCAAGCCGATAAAATATGTGGTTTTGGTGCCCGTGACAAAATATGTCACACCTATTGCGTATAATGGTAAAAGAAATTCAGGAAAACAAGGAAGCTACAGGAAGTCAATTTTTTCGCAGGAAAGGAGGACAAGCTCATATGTATCAGTTATTAAGACCCGCTTCGGTGAATTGTTGGGAACCCAAGCCTCTTAACATGGAAAAAATAAAGCATGATGCCGGCTATATTACCCACACACCGCAGCAGGATGTTTGCGTACTCACAGACTACGGGAACTATATTGAGGTTGTGATATATAATGAACAGATACAATCTTCTCTGCATCGATTTATCTTTGCCCCGGACTATCATTGGTCCATAGAAGAGGAAGAAATATTTGCAGGGTTGGTGCTCCATGAAGTCATGGCATACAGTGCCTTTTATGGAAATACCATATTTGAAAAGTTTGCCTCTCAGTACCCGCAATGGCACCTCAAACAATACTCCGGCAAGCCCTTACGCATGATGGATCATATTCACCAATGCCAGCATCCCGGAACCGTGAAGGAAACCTTGTATAAGGCGGGTTTGGATGAAATAGCAGTGCAGATTGATAAAATAGAAGAGTACAATATGATTGGTGTGTCCCCTTCCGATATTTTTTCCGGTTTAAATATGCGTCTTTTAAAGGCTATAAACATACCGGAAGGCATTCCTTTGATTGATTGTGAGTGGAAGCGCCAAAAAATGTTGTTGCTTCAGAACAAGTATGCCTGGCTGTTTCAAGACAAGTGGAATGCTGCACTATGTCAGTACCTGCTCCGATTGCTTCAGGAAGGGGCCGATTGTGGCAGTATTGCGAAAAGGCTTCGCAGGCATTACGAAAAGCTGCGGGATTTTTGGGCACGTTCCCAGTGGTCTTCCTACATCGAATTTCTGCATCAGAAAGAATGCGTGGAGGAGAAGCTGGCAGAATTTCTGAAAAAGAATGAAGATGATATAGATGATTTGTACATTCGAAGGCTGTATAGGTATTTGATTGTAGAAAAAGAAGAATGGGACGAAAAAATACGAAAGTCCAACCAAAAGCGAAATCCGGATTATGAATATGAGGATGACACATTTGTGTTGTTTTACCCGCGTACCATCGAGGATTTTGTGATAGAAGCCCGAAAGCAACGCAATTGCCTCATGGAATATCTGGATGCCTACATGGAAAATGTCACGGACCTGTTGTTGCTGCGACAGAAAACCAATCCCACAGAACCTTATGTAACCGTAGAAATATTTGAGGGCAATATCCGCCAGGCTTACACCAGATTCAACCGAACACCGGAGAAAGCTACGAAACTGTGGTTGCAGGATTATGCGGTACGTGTAGGAATAGGCATCCATTCAGAGTGTTTTGAGCAACACTAGACGGTGTACAAACATAAACATTCTGATGGTTTTGTTTGCTTTCCGGGAACGGGTGGTGTATACTATAAACAAATGCTTCATCCGGTGTAAGCATGCCGTTGGAAGCAGTAAAATGACAGGAAAAGCAAGGTGGGTTAAAATATGAAGGTATTCGTAACAGGTGTCAAGGGACAGCTTGGCTATGATGTAGTGAAGGAATTGGAAAGACGCGGCATGGAAGCTATCGGTGTAGATATCGATGAAATGGATATTACCGATGCAGCCAGTGTAGAGAGAGTCATCAGTGAGGCAGCACCGGATGCGGTGATACATTGTGCGGCTTACACGGCAGTGGATGCAGCAGAGGACAATGTAGAGCTGTGTCGCAAGGTCAATGCAGACGGTCCGAGAAACATCGCTGTTATGTGCAAGAAGCTGGACATTCCCATGATACAAATCAGTACAGACTACGTATTCGATGGTATGGGTGAGCAGCTTTGGCAACCGGATGACAAGCGGGAGCCGGTGAGTGTCTACGGACTAACTAAGTACGAGGGTGAATTGGCAGTGCAGGACACTCTGGAGAAATACTTTATCGTGCGTATTGCGTGGGTGTTCGGTGTCAATGGCAAGAATTTTGTGAAAACCATGTTGAATTTAGGCAAAACCAGAGATAAACTGACTGTAGTCTGTGACCAGTTTGGTTCTCCTACCTATACCTATGATTTGTCAAAGCTTCTGGTAGACATGATACAGACAGACAAATATGGTGTATACCATGCCACCAACGAAGGCTTCTGCAGCTGGCATGAATTTGCCTGCGAGATTTTCAGACAGGCAGGCATGCAGATAGAGGTGACACCGGTTACCTCAGACCAGTACCCTACCAAGGCGAAACGCCCCTTCAACAGCCGCATGAGCAAGGATAAGCTGGAGGAAAAAGGTTTTGAAAGACTTCCGGACTGGAAAGATGCCCTGAGCAGATATTTAAAAGAAATTGAATTTTAAAAAATACAAAAAATCAGTTGACAATGCATTCGTGAACAAGTATACTATCTTAGTGTGCACGCGAATGCATTTATTTTTTGTGTGCATAGAATTTTATTTTTAAAAGAAAGAGGTGAAACAGAAATGCCAACATTTAACCAGTTAGTAAGAAAGGGTCGTCAGACTGCAGTTAAGAAGTCTACTGCTCCTGCTTTGCAGAAGGGTTATAACTCTTTGCACAAGAAGGCAACAGATGCTTCCGCTCCTCAGAAGAGAGGTGTATGTACAGCTGTTAAGACTGCAACACCTAAAAAGCCTAACTCAGCTCTTAGAAAAATCGCCAGAGTTCGTCTTTCTAACGGAATCGAAGTAACAAGCTACATTCCCGGTGAAGGTCACAACTTGCAGGAGCATAGCGTTGTTCTGATTAGAGGCGGTAGAGTTAAAGACTTACCTGGTACCAGATATCACATTATTCGTGGTACTTTGGATACTGCGGGAGTTGCTAACAGAAAGCAGGCTCGTTCTAAATACGGCGCTAAGAGACCTAAAGCTGCAAAGAAGTAATTCTAGCACAATAGGAAATGCTACATTGTATATAGTAGCGTAGTTAGGGAAGAATTACGGAGTAATTCTTCAGGCGACTTCGCAGAAGTCGTAAAGGAACCACAACAACGTAACTAAGAAAAGTGTTGGAATTCTGTGATGCAGATATACAGCGCGAACACTTGGGGAAACACATGTGAGTACCGATGATTTATTCTAGCAATATCTGTATAAAGTACCGGATATTGCACATTAATAAGGAGGGAAGAACCGTGCCACGTAAAGGACATATTCAGAAAAGAGATGTATTGGCAGATCCTTTGTACAACAACAAGGTAGTTACCAAGCTTATCAACAACATTATGTTAGATGGTAAGAGAGGCGTAGCTCAGAAGATTGTTTACGGAGCATTTGCTAAGGTTGAAGAAAAGGCTGGTAAGCCTGCTCTTGAAGTATTCGAAGAGGCTATGAACAACATCATGCCTGTTCTTGAAGTAAAAGCAAGACGTATCGGTGGTGCTACCTATCAGGTGCCTATCGAAGTTAGAGCTGACAGACGTCAGGCTCTGGGCCTTCGTTGGTTAACAACCTATTCTCGTAAGAGAGCAGAGAAGACCATGGAAGACAGACTTGCTAACGAGATTTTAGATGCAGCAAACAATACCGGTGCATCTGTTAAGAAGAAAGAAGAAGTACACAAAATGGCAGAGGCTAACAAGGCATTTGCTCATTACAGATTCTAGTATAGGAGGACAAAATCTTGGCTGGAAGAGAATATCCATTAGAGAGAACCAGAAACATTGGTATTATGGCGCATATCGATGCTGGTAAGACTACCACAACTGAGCGTATTCTTTACTATACCGGTGTTAATTACAAGATTGGTGATACTCATGAAGGTACTGCTACCATGGACTGGATGGAACAGGAACAGGAAAGAGGTATCACAATCACATCTGCTGCTACTACCTGCCATTGGACACTCCAGGAAAACTGCAAGGCTAAGGAAGGTGCTTTAGAGCAGCGTATCAATATTATTCATACTCCTGGACACGTTGACTTTACTGTTGAAGTTGAGCGTTCACTCCGTGTACTTGATGGCGCAGTAGGCGTATTCTGTGCAAAGGGTGGTGTAGAGCCTCAGTCTGAAAACGTATGGCGTCAGGCTGATACCTATGGTGTACCCCGTATGGCATACATTAACAAGATGGACATCATGGGTGCAAACTTCTACGGTGCAGTAGAGCAGATTAAGACAAGACTTGGTAAGAATGCAATTTGTATTCAGTTACCTATCGGTAAGGAAGACGAATTCAAGGGAATTATCGACTTGTTTGAAATGAAAGCATATATCTACAATGATGATAAGGGTGATGATATTTCCATTATTGATATCCCTGCAGATATGGCTGATGATGCAGAATTATATCGTAGCGAATTAGTAGAGAAGATCTGCGAATTAGATGACGATTTAATGATGGCATATTTGGAAGGTGAAGAACCTTCTGTTGAAGAATTAAAGGCAGCACTTCGTAAGGCTACTTGTGAATGTGCAGCAATCCCTGTATGTTGTGGTACTTCATACAGAAATAAGGGTGTTCAGAAATTGTTGGATGCAGTTATTGAATACATGCCTTCTCCTGTAGATATCCCTGCAATCAAGGGTGTTGATATGGATGGCAACGAAATTGAAAGAAAATCTTCAGACGAAGAACCTTTCGCAGCACTTGCATTCAAGATTATGACAGACCCATTCGTTGGTAAACTGGCATATTTCCGTGTTTACTCAGGAACCATGAATTCCGGTTCTTATGTATACAACTCTACAAAGGGTAAGAAGGAACGTGTTGGACGTATTCTCCAGATGCATGCTAACAAGCGTGCTGAGCTGGACAAGGTATACTCAGGAGATATCGCTGCAGCAGTTGGTTTCAAGTTCACCACAACCGGTGATACCATCTGTGACGAGCAGAACCCTGTAATCCTTGAGTCTATGGAGTTCCCTGAACCCGTTATCGAATTGGCTATCGAGCCTAAGACCAAAGCTGGTCAGGGTAAGATGGGTGAAGCTTTGGCTAAGCTTGCTGAAGAAGACCCTACCTTCCGTGCTCATACCAATCAGGAAACCGGACAGACCATCATCGCTGGTATGGGTGAGTTACACTTGGAAATCATCGTTGACCGTCTGCTTCGTGAATTTAAGGTAGAAGCTAATGTAGGTGCACCTCAGGTTGCTTACAAGGAAGCATTTACCAAGGCTGTTGAAGTTGACTCTAAGTACGCTAAGCAGTCAGGTGGTCGTGGTCAGTACGGTCACTGTAAGGTTAAGTTCGAGCCTATGGATCCGAACGGTGAGCAGTTGTTCAAGTTCGAATCTACTGTAGTTGGTGGTGCTATTCCGAAGGAATACATCCCTGCTGTAGGTGAAGGTATCGAAGAAGCTACCAAGGCAGGTATCCTTGGCGGATTCCCTGTAGTTGGTGTTTATGCTAATGTTTATGATGGTTCTTACCATGAAGTTGACTCTTCTGAAATGGCATTCCACATCGCTGGTTCTATGGCATTCAAAGAGGCTATGGCAAAGGCAGCTCCTGTATTAATGGAGCCTATCATGAAGGTTGAAGTAACCATGCCTGAAGAGTACATGGGAGATGTTATCGGTGATATCAACTCTCGTCGTGGACGTATCGAAGGTATGGATGATTTAGGCGGCGGTAAGATTGTACGTGCATTCGTTCCTCTTTCTGAGATGTTCGGATACTCTACAGACCTTCGTTCTAAGACGCAGGGACGTGGTAACTACTCAATGTTCTTCGAGAAGTATGAGCAGGTTCCTAAGAACGTTCAGGAGAAGGTTTTGGCAGCAAAGGCAAAATAAGTTCAATTTATAAGGAAAATTCTTTATAAATATACTGCCAAATTATGAAAAATTACTTGAAAATGTGTTGATTATTTTATATAATGAACAATAGCCGAGTTAATTCACGCCGAACTGTGCGATTAGCAATTCGGCGTGACAAAAAATAAAATTATTTGATTATTTTAAGGAGGACTACAAAAATGGCAAAAGCTAAATTTGACAGATCTAAGCCACATTGTAACATTGGTACCATTGGACACGTTGACCATGGTAAAACTACTACTACTGCAGCTATCACCAAGGTATTAGCTGAAAGAGTACCTGGTAATGAAAAGGTAGATTTCGAAAACATCGATAAGGCTCCCGAAGAAAGAGAAAGAGGTATTACTATCTCTACCGCTCACGTTGAGTATCAGACTGAGAACAGACACTATGCTCACGTTGACTGCCCTGGCCATGCTGACTACGTTAAGAACATGATTACCGGTGCAGCTCAGATGGACGGTGCTATCCTTATCGTTGCAGCTACTGACGGTGTTATGGCTCAGACTAAGGAGCACATCCTTCTGTCTCGTCAGGTAGGTGTACCTTACATCGTTGTATTCATGAACAAGTGTGACATGGTAGACGATGAAGAATTATTAGAGTTAGTAGAAATGGAAATTACTGAGCAGCTCGAAGAGTACGGCTTCAATGATTGTCCTATCATTAAGGGTTCAGGTCTTAAGGCTCTTGAAGATCCTATGGGACCTTGGGGAGATAAGATTATGGAACTCATGGCAACTGTTGATGAGTACATCCCTAACCCTGAGCGTGACACTGACAAGCCTTTCTTGATGCCTGTAGAAGACGTATTCACCATTACTGGTCGTGGTACCGTTGCTACCGGTAGAGTAGAGCGTGGTACTCTTCACTTGAACGACGAAGTTGAAATCGTTGGTATCAAGGAAGAAAGCAAGAAGTCTGTTGTAACCGGTATCGAAATGTTCCGTAAGATGCTTGACGAAGCTCAGGCTGGTGATAACATCGGTGCACTTCTTCGTGGTGTTCAGAGAACTGAAATCGAAAGAGGACAGGTTCTTGCTAAGCCCGGCACTGTTACTTGCCATACCAAGTTTACCGCACAGGTTTACGTTTTGACTAAGGAAGAAGGTGGACGTCATACTCCTTTCTTCAACAACTACAGACCTCAGTTCTACTTCAGAACAACTGACGTTACTGGTGTTTGCCAGTTACCTGCAGGTACTGAAATGTGCATGCCTGGTGATAACGTAGAAATGACTATCGAACTGATCCATCCTATCGCTATGGAGCAGGGTCTTACTTTCGCTATCCGTGAAGGTGGACGTACTGTAGGTTCAGGCCGTGTTGCTACTATCATCGAGTAATACAAAATAACCTAGTATTTATAAGGCTTCCAGAGAAATCTGGAAGCCTTTTTATGTAAATATCTTGGAAAATGCAAATATATATGGTTCTAAAAAGGTTCTATTTTATTTGAAATATGATGCAAAAATGAAAAGAAATAATAATTGTGAAGATACAATTTGAAAAAACTACATAAGATATAGTAAAAAGATAGTATATGGATTTAGAGATTTTGTTGAAATTCGAACAAGAATTTGGTATAATTAGTATCCACAGATTGTAATTTAGAAAGGGTAGGAGGAGTCACATGGCAAAAGAATTGTTGAAACCAGTTTATGAGCAGGTTTATGGTGAGAAATTTAATGCGTCTTCCTTTGAAAAGCGTATGGAAATGCAAAAGGCTATTTACATTTTGCAGGAAGCGGGAATCAGAGTGGGAGATTATGATTTTCTATGGTATAAGCATGGTCCTTACTGCCAGAGTTTACAAGATGATATATTATGCTTAGGTGGTACAGCTGATGTTACAATCAGATATTCGGAAGATGCTAAAGAAGTAATAGAACGAGTAAAAAATGTGTTTAATATGGATGTAAAATATACAAGGAGTGCATGGGTGGAGTGCTTGGCATCGCTTCAGTATTTACGTGCGAATATATTTTCTTTACGTGCTTCCAAAGAAGATATCGTTAATAGTCTGATGGCAAAGAAGCCGCATCTAGATGATAAAGCTACAAATCTTAGTGCGTTAGATAGATTAGATTATATTCTTGGGTAAAAATGGGAGAGTATATATGGAAGATACACAAGATATTGTTTTCTGTGGTCGTGTTTTAGATAATGTACATGGTTTTATATATTATACGGATGCTGAAGAACGAATTATGAATACATTGTTATTCAAAAGGCTACAGAGCATAAAGCAATTAAGCATCGTGAATTGGGTATTTCCGGGTTCGGAACATACTAGATATGTTCACTCATTAGGTGTAATGTATATTGCAGATAAGATAGCACTACAGCTAAATTTACCTATTGAACAGAGAAAAATAGTACGTTTAGCAGGGTTATTGCATGATATAGGGCATTATCCGTTATCTCATGTATGTGAATATCCATACAAGGAAAGTTTAGAAGATTTTCCAGATAGTAGCTTTTGTAAATCAATAAATAAAAAAGTGAAAAATGATATTGATGAATTAAAGGAAAAATCCAGCCATGTATACATGAAAAAGTCAAATGGTTGTCATCATGAGCAAATCGGAGCGGATATCATTTGTAATAACAAAGAAATAAAAGATATTATAGTTAATGAGTGTGGTGAAGGCGCAGTAGAGATAATATCTGATATGATTATAGGAAATGTTGAAAGAACAAATCCTCTTCTAGTTCAAATCTTACATTCTGAGTTGGATGCAGATGGTATAGATTATTTAATGAGAGATGCTATGTTTTCTGGTACCAGCTTCGGAGCATTTGAATTAGATCAGCTGATTGGATGTATGTGCGTTGGAAAATATAAAGATAAGGAAATTCTTTGTATATCAGCTAAAGGAATTGCAGCGGCAGACCAGTATCTGATAAATAAGTTTTTCTCCTATTCGCAAGTAGTTTTTAATAAACATATTAGTGTTACAGAATGGATGGCAGAGCAGATCGTTAATTGGATGCAGAGAAATAATGCGTATTTTCCGCGTAGTTCAAAATTAAAAAAATGGGTACAAACCCCGGAAACGGTTGATGAATATATTGATTTTACAGATAATTATTTCTGGGCTTCTTTGCAAAATTTGCTTGTCAATCCTCTAGCAGATACAGAACCATCGTTTATTAAATATTTTTGTCGTCAACTTTTGCATCATAGTGAGTTGCTATTCGAAGCAAATAGTGAAGTGAGAATTGTATCTACTGATATGGAAACCATAAAACAAGAACTGCAAAAATCAAATTATTATGCAAGGTTAGATGGTTGGGAGGATAGAATAGGAATTTTAAATATTAAGCCTATTAGTAAGCAAATACGGCAAAAAGATTTTGATAAAATGCTTCAAGCTAAAATAGAAGAAGATAATAAGCGTCCCAATGATCTAGATATTGTTACTGAAGAGGATAATTCTATGCTACAGGCAAGGAGATTAATGGAATGTATCTGTGTTAAGGAAGAGGATGATTTGCATCTTTTGTGTGATGACAAAAGGTCTATGATGCAGACGATGTATAATTTGAAGCTTGCAATATTTAGAACATATCAATGTAAACCTGAATAATAAGTAGAAAGAGTGCGATGAAAAGTCGCACTCTTTTTAAAATAAAAATTACACATAATCATCAATCGCTACATTAAACAATCTCAGCGTATCCTCCAGCCATGTCTGGTACTCATCTTCATCCATTGTCCCAGTAGCCAGTTCTTCATTGACTTTATTCCAGTCAGGAATGAAAGTGGCAAGCTGGGCATTTTTGATATCTAAGGACAAATGGGCCATGAGTTGGTTGTCCTGTTGGGAATATGTAGTGTTTCCCTTGATGGATAAGCCTCTGCGGTCCAAGTCAATCAATATAGAAATCAAGTCTGCAAAAGTTCTAACCGTTGCATGTTGAGGTGCAGCAACTTTCAGTTCGAGTAAATCCCCCATTGTAATCTTTAAAATATCACAGAATTTAATTATGATCTCAGCCGGAGGCTCACTGTATCCATTTTCGTAATTAGAGTATGAAGAATTGGATAACCCGAGCTTTATTGCCATGTCTCGCTGGCTGATACCGGCATTGGTTCTTGCTGTCTTCATCTTCCGTCCTATTTCTAAATATTCACTAAGTCGCATGATAAAAACCTCCTTTTATACTACTCTATCATACATAAATACAAAAATCAATGTAATTATTACAAGAAATCAAATAACTGATATTGGCAAACAAGAAAATGTGTAATATATTATGATTACAAGATATCTTGTAATAATACAAGAAACATAAAGGCTAATAAAAAGGAGGGAGAGCGAATGAAGAAGAACTACATGATGAATGCCAGTGATGTGGCAAATGAGTTAGGTGTATCCAAAGGACACGCATATAAGTTAATTCGAAAACTCAATGAGGAGCTGGAAGCTTCCGGCTATATCATAGTATCCGGCAAAATTCCGAGAGCTTACTGGGAAAAGAAGTTTTACGGATACCAGAATATTATGCAGCCGGCATAGGAAGGAGGTAATATATGCCAGCATATAAGGATGAAAAGCAAAATACTTGGTACTGTCAGTTCTACTACGAGGACTGGCAGGGCAACAAGAAGAAAAAGAAGAAGAGGGGCTTTAAGACAAAGAAGGAAGCCCAGGAGTGGGAGAATAGTTATAAACTGTCTGCGAATGCCAATATGGATATGAAGTTAGGGGAGTTTGTGGAAATATATTTTCGAGATAAGGTTGGGGAGTTAAAAGAAAGGTCGGTAAAGAACAAAAGATACATGATAGAGGCCCACATAAAGCCATATTTTGAAAATAAGCCTATGAATACGATTACACCTTCAGACATCATACAATGGCAAAATATAATGCGAGAAAAGGGATATGCACAGACATATCTAAGGATGGTTCAAAATCAAATGACAGCACTGTTTACACATGCAAGTAACATTTATAATCTTGCAAACAATCCTTGCAAGAAAGTGAAGAAGATGGGGAAATCAGATGCGGATAAATTGGATTTTTGGACCAAGGAAGAGTATGACCGGTTTATTGCAGGAATAGAAAAGGGAAGCAGATACTATGTGATATTTGAGATTTTATTCTGGACGGGGTGCAGAGAAGGAGAGATGCTGGCACTTACTAAATCAGATATAGATTTTAAGAATAATCAGATTAGCATTAGCAAAACTTACTATAGAACCGGCGGAAAAGATATTATCACAACCCCCAAAACGGAACAGTCTGTAAGAGTCATTGACATTCCGGAATTTCTCAAACAGGAAATAAAAGAATATGCAGAAAAGCTTTATGAGATACCTGATGATGAAAGATTGTTCCCCATAGTGGCAGAGGCGGTTCAGCACAAACTGAAGCGTGAAGCGGAAAGAGCCGGGGTGAAAAGGATTAGGGTTCACGATATCCGACATAGCCATGTAGCCTATCTGATTAATCAGGGAGTGCAACCGCTCATAATCAAAGAGAGACTAGGTCACAGAGATATCAAAATAACGCTGAATACATACGGTCACCTTTATCCCAGTCAACAAAAGCAGGTAGCAGAAATGCTTAACAGACAAAGATAGAATCATCTATACGGTAAAAAAACGACACGAAAGGAGGGGATGCATATTGATATATCGCAAGAGAACGAAGCAGCAATATACGAATATTTCCAGCGGTATTTTTAGAAATCAGGAATTGAGTTTAAGGGATAGGGGGCTTCTTACAACACTGCTTTCGCTACCGGACAATTGGAAGTTTTCGGTAAGTGGTTTGGCAGAAATCTTGAAAAAGGATGGAAAGCATACTATCAATGCCGGACTTGCCAGCTTGGAAGAAAAGGGATATCTTGTCAGACGGCAGCTTAAGTCAGAAGATGGAAAGTTTAAAGGATATGAATGGGACATCTTTGAAGAACCGCAAGTAAAAGTGCCGATTGCTGATTTTCAGAAAACGGATAATCCGATACTGGAAAAACGGTCATCAGATAATCTTACACAATCTAATACTAATAAAGAGATTACTTATAAATTTAATATGAATCAATCATCTGAAGAAGAGATTTATAGAAATAAGTGGAAGTATGGATTGGTGGAAAAGCAGACTTCGGAAAAGGTTGCAGAAGTGGTTTTTGAGGAACTGATGAAAAGTGAAGAGAAAGAGAAAATAACGGAAAAGAGTTTTCGGGATATCTGCAAACAGGTTGAAGGCTATGGAAAACCAATCGGCAATTTAAGGGCATTTGTGAAAAGATGCTTAAGGAATTATTTCGAAGGAAATATAATTCGGTACAGTCCCAAAAGAAATTCGTTTAATGACTTTCAACAGAATGAATATGATTTTGAAGAGCTGGAACGAGCAATATTGAGCAACTAAGTATTGACGCAGGGGTGTTAGCCACCTCTGCTGTATTTTTGTGTGGAATAGTGTAAAAAAACTAATGAATTCAGATTTACAGGTGTTGAGAAAAATAGTCGGATTCGCAATTATTTCACAACAGAAAAAGGGCGGTTCACAACATCTTAGTATCGAAACAAGGTGCAAGTTCCGATATAATAGCAGTGTAAGAATTGTAAAGGAAGTGAATCCATGCGTATAGCAATTTGTGATGATGAAAAGAATATTCGGGAGTTAATAGGAAATAAGGTGACAAAGCAGCATCCGGATGCAGAAATTATTTTTTTTCAGACCGGTGAGGAACTGCTTTTATCAAATAACATCATAGACATACTGTACTTAGATATTCAGATGTCTGGCATAGACGGTATGGAAACGGCCAGAGAATTACGTAAAAAAGATAAAAATATGATTATTATTTTTGTGACTGCTGTGGAAGAATATGTTTTTCAGGCGTTTGATGTAGGGGCATTTCATTATATTGTGAAACCAATTGATGATACAAAGTTTGCAGATGTACTTCATAGAGCAGTTGCTGAATTGAATTCTAAAGGTGTGGAAGTAAAAGAGGCGGAAGAAAAATATGTGCTCATTAACAACAGTGGAGTGCATACGAAAGTGATACTTGATGATATTGTCTATGCAGAGGTGTTTAATCGTAAGGTGGTTATCCATAAAATGAATGAGACAATAGAGTATTACGGAAAAATGTCTGATTTGGAATCATTGGCAGGAGACAGTTTTTTTAGGCCGCATAGAGCGTATCTTATCAATTTTAAGTATGTCGAAAAATATGATGCGACAACAATCTGTCTGGAAAAGGGAAGTGTACTTATGGCAAAGCAAAAGTTTCCGGAGTTTGTAAAGAAATATATGAAGTATATTCAGCAGAGAGGGTAGCTACTTATGGATAACATAGAGAATTATTGGGCAATAGCAAATCATACGATAGCCATAATCAATATCTTGGTGGAAGGTTGTTTGTTTTGTAAATTTATACAACCGTTTATGAAGGTAAAGGCATATTATGTTGGAATAAGTTATTCTTTAGCAATGCTTGTGTTTTACTGTGTGCCACAACAGGTTCCTTATCCATATCTTTTAGGAATCCTTGTGGCATGCACTACGATGTGTCTGTTGGAAAGAAAACGCATCAAGCAGAAGGTGTTTTTAGCGACTACCATGTACTTGTTTAGGTGGATGGTTTATGGTGTGACTTTGGTACTTCGCGATATTATGTTTGCTCTGTTTATTAATACTCCGTATATGCTTACGGAACCGATAAAACAATGGATAACATATATCATTGTGGAGTTAATATATTATGGTGTTGCTATAACCATAATGTATCTGGTAATCAGGTTGATTCATAAGGTGTATGTGAATAAAAGGGAAGATATATCCGGAAAAGAATTGATATTGCTTTTTGCCACATTGCTAACGGTAATGATCGGTTATTTTACTTTTAATTTCTTTTCCAATGTTTATTTAGAAGACATGGAAGTTTATATTTGGAATGCCCATCCCGGATATACTTTTTTACGTGTGGTATATCAAATTGTTTCTTTTGCAGCAATACTGATTGCCATTGTGACTTATCAGAGGATAAAAGAAAAACAGCATGAGGAAAAGGTTAATATACTTTTGGCAGAACAAATAGAGAATGCAAAGCAACATATCAATGAAGTGGAAAAGTTGTACGGAGATATACGAGCATTAAAGCATGATATGGGAAATCATATTTTTGTATTGGAAAATCTATTTGCGAAGAATGAAACGGAAGAATTTGAGAAATATTTGACTGAACTGAAAGCTGCTTATGGAGAGAGTGTGGAAGGAATTAAGACCGGAAATCCTGTTACAGATGTGATTTTAACACAGAAGCAGAATGAGGCAGAGGAAAAAGAAATTGAGTTTGATTGTAGATTTGTTTATCCGGCTGATACAAACATTAATGCCTTTGATGTTAGTGTAATTCTAAATAATGCCATTGAAAATGCATTTGAAGGAGTTGTAAGTTGTGATAGCCCATATGTTTCTATATCTGCGTATCGAAAGAAAAATGCGTATATGTTGGAAATACGAAATAGTATCAGTGAAAGCGTAGTAATAGATGATGAAACGGGTTTGCCGGAGACAACAAAAAATGATAAGAGCAACCATGGATTTGGGCTTGTAAACATCAGGAAAATGGCTCAAAAATACTATGGGGATATAGATATCAGTCAGGATAAAAACAGCTTTACATTGACGGTTATGCTGATGGTTGAATATCCGCGAAGGCAATGAGCCATGCAAAAAGGATAGGTATCCAAATGTGCTTGCACAGATGGGAATACCTATTTTTGTTTTATAGGGCGAAGCCCGCGAGTCAGGTTGTGGCGAAGCTATAATCTGACTGCATGGAATATATGAGGTACTTCACAACAGAAAAAGGTCGGTTCACAACATTTCTATTTAGTGTGAAGTTTACTATTCCGAAATAGGAAATAACAGAAGTGTCTGTATATTTAGAAATGGAGTTCTAAATCAATCAAAATCAAGGAGGATGATGTGGATGGTGGTTAATGGAATTGTAAGTAACTATTTGAATTCGGTACATAATGATTATGCACCAGATTCAAAGACTAAAGATGCCGGAAAAACTGTTGCTCATACCAAAATACAGAAGGACGGGGTTAGTTATGAAAAGACGATACCTGATTCAGTATCTGCAGGATTTGAGTATATTCAGGACATGGAAAAGCAGATAAGTGGTACAAAGTTTTTTGTAGGGACAGTAAGTTATGGACAAACCTACGGCAATTCATCAGATATTAACTTTGTTGTTAATCCTAAGTTTCTAAGTAAACTAGGGACAGATGAGGCAACAAGGAAGCAATTTGAAGAAGACGTTAAGTTTCTGAATGATTTTGCCAGAAGATTTAGGGAACAGCAACTTGCCAACGGGCGTGAAATTATAAGTCAAGGTTGGTTTTGTGATGAAAATGGTAATTGGGGAGGCTGGACTGTTAGCAGACCTATCAATCAAAGCTCTGTTTTACAGGATATGACTGATTATGCTGAGGAGATTCGTCAGGAGAAATTAGAAGAGAAAAAAAGAGCAGAGCAGGAATTAAAAGAGCATTTTGGTGATCGTTTCAAAGGATTTCAGGTGAAATGGTTAGAAGAGGAAATGGAAACAGAAGAAACAATGGAAGCAGAATCGACAGATGAATCTTCTGAGAAAGAAAGTGAAACGATATCGGGTAAAGTAGGCGTGAATGTTGGTAAGACTGCAAGAAAAATTGCGGCGGCAAAGACAAGAGCACAACTACGGGCGGTTATAGCTGAAATAGAAGGCGACATGCAGGAAGTGAAGGATGGCATTGAAAAAGGCTGGTGTGATGAGTCGGAGATGGACAAGGTAAAACTTCTAATGACTATGGCACAGAATCGGATGGGGCAGGTGGAAGACAGAGAAGCAACCCCGGAAGAAGAAAACATGTTTGCAATGGCTTCACTAATGTAAATTCAAGGGAGGAAAAATTCTCTGCTCGCAATGAGCTCGCATTTTTCCTTCGGAAAAACAAGGAGAATTAATATGAAAATCAACGGATTAAATGGAGCAAATACACAAATTGGTGGAATGAATATGAAAGCAACAGATTCTGTCAGCAAGAATATTCAGAATCAGATTACCAATGCACAGAAACAGTTGCAGGACATATCTGCAAACAAGGATATGAGCATTGAGGAAAAAATGAAGAAGAGACAGGAAATTCTGCAAGAGATTACAGATTTGAATAATCAGTTAAGACAGCATCAGATGGAACTGAGAAAAGAAAAGCAACAAGCAAAAGGTTCCTCCATGAATGATATGCTTGGTGGTAGTACTAAAACTGCTCCAAAAGCAGGTAAACAAAGTGCCGGTCTTTCACAGGCAAGTATGAAAGCTATCATGTCAGCAGATTCAGCAATGGCCCAGGCACAAGTACAGGGAAGTGTTGCGACCAGAATGGAAGGCAGAGCCGGTGTGCTGGAGTCCGAAATCAAACTGGATTCAGCTCGTGGCGGAAATGTAGAAGCAAAGAAAGAGGAGCTTGCAGAGGTTCAGGAAAAGATGAAAGCGGCTCAAGAGGCACAGTTAAATACTTTGGCTGATGCAAATAAGGAACTTGAAGAAGCAGCGAAAGAAGATCAGAAGGCAGAAAATACAGAAGATAAGAAGGTCGATAAAAAGACTGATAAGAAAGATACAGTTTCTAATGAAAAAGATGACAAGAGTGTTATTGCTGCGGATGATAACAAATCTGTGGATACAGATGCCACGACAGAAGTTGTTAGTGTTGATATGACAGAAGCAGTAGATGCATCTGTGCCGGACGAAGTTACATACACACATGTTGATGTGCGTTTATAGGAGGGGTAGTTATGACAAAGATAAATGGTTTCAATGATTATACAGATAAATATAACACCAATGTAGATTATTCCTTTCTGTTTGGAGGGACTCCGGCTCCTTCCGCAAGTGGTTCTTTTAGTCTTTCTGATTATGCGGCAATTAAGAATGGTAGTTATGGAAAACTTTTAAAAGCATACTATGCAAAGCAGGATGCAGAAAAGGCAGCCTCCGGTGGAGAAACTGTGCAAAAAGCGACAATGATGAAAACTGGAGCTGATGCGTTAAAAAAATCAGCCGATGCCTTAAATAACGATGAACTTTGGGAAAAGAAGAAAATCAAGAAAAAGGATGAGAAAACCGGAGAAGAAATCGAAGTAGAGGATTATGACTGGGATGCGATTACAAAGGCAATGAAGTCTTTTGTAGAGGATTACAATGACGTTGTAAAACAGGCAGGTGATTCCAATTCGAAGGATGTGCTACGAAATGCGGTATGGCTGACGGGAATTACTGAGTCAAATGAGAATATGCTATCCAAAATAGGCATTACAGTAGGTAAAGGTAATGAACTGAAGTTGGATGAGG
>JAZLEI010000021.1:0-101222 GCA_045615205.1 Acetatifactor sp. | reverse complement strand
TCTGCTTCGCAGCCGCTTCCTTTTCCTTGAGTGTGATAACTTCAAGTTTATCAAATTCAATATACCACATACAATTGAACTTCGTTTAATTGTCGCCCCTCATTTCCAAGAGGTTAGCTAATTCAAAATACTCTCTCTTAACAACAGCAATTACAGAACAAATTAAACAAACACAGCTTCATACAGAAATCTCCGCCACCCATGACCGGATAACCGTAGGATGCCTGTCTTTGCTGGTACCAGACACCACCGCTTTCCAACTGATTAAGCAGATAACGATATTCGGTATTATTGGGTTCTAATGCAACTGCCTTTCTGGCATGTTCCAATGCAGCTACCTGATTTTGTAATCCATAGTGTGCCACGGCACTGTAATAATACCATCTGCCCTTTCGCTCCTGCATTCCCATACTATCCAGTACGTTTCTGGCCTCCTGATAATATCCGTTACGAATATAATTGCCGGCAGCTCTCAGATGGGTATCCTCCTCATAGCCGGTATTGTTGGCACTGCTATTGTAATTTCCATAAAAGCCTCCAAAAGGACCATATCCGTAGCCCTGATTGCCACCATAGCCTTGACCGGCGTAAGCAGAACCGCCATAACCACTGCCTCCATAGCCCTGGCCACTATATCCTTCCGTACGTTCCTTCATAATCTGCTCATAAGCAATCTGAATTTCCTTAAACATCTCTTCTGCCTGTTCCTTGTGTGGATTGTTCACGTTGGCATCCGGATGATACTTACGGCTAAGTGCCCTATATGCTTTTTTAATTTCCTCCTCCGTAGCGTTTCGGGTCACCCCCAACACTTGATACGGATCCCTCATATTACTTATCCTCCTTCGCCTTATTCAGGCGTTTTTCTCTTATGCCCTCATATCTGCACCATACTCCGGAATACAATATATTTCGCAGAATTTCCACATTTTCCAATATGGGAAGCTTCTCAAATTCCTTACAGCACTGTGCCATGAGCATAGTCAGAATTCCTCTGCATTCTTCCTCGAAATCGGCACTCTCATAACGTTTTTTCATAGGATTGTAGCGGTTCTTACGGATATCCTCTTCAATATCCTCATAAGCATCCAGCAAATAGATAAACTCACCCAAATAGTATCCCAGTCTGCGCAAGCTCTCTGTCCACTCATCCTCTTTATACGCAAAAATTTCTGCCATAATCTTGCCGAAGGTACCTGCCATGGCATCTACATCCTGACAATCCTCCTTCTCGGCACTGCTCAAATCGTGCAACAGCATATCTATTTTACGAAGCTTTTCCAAATACTGCTCCTTCTGCTTCCCAACCTTGCCCTGAAGCAGTTTGGAAAACATTAGCTTATGAAGCTTCCGCTCATCCTCCCAGTCATCCAGACATTTATAATAGCCGAATAACACATTCATATCTGCCACATAATCCGTAAACTGATTTCGACGTATGGAGTGCTTTTCCAAAGGGTGCACCAGGCATTTACAGCTGCTTTGTATGGTTTCCGGCTCATACAGCCCGGTTAAAAGCATGAGTACAAAGGTCATATCATAACTCAATGTTAGCTGTCCGCTTCTTCCGTAGCGTGACTTTATGCCCTGACACAAACCGCAATAATAGGAGTGATACACATCATATTCCTTAAACTTCAGCTCCGCCTTATTTACGATAATATATCCAAACATGTAAGCCTCCTATCAGCTCTTCTTCACGAATTCATGACTGCATTTCTTACAGGTGATAGCGATTTTTCCCCGTCCTCTGGGAACACGTATCTTCTGCTTACAATTAGGACATTTGTAAATATGATGTGTCTTTAACTGCTTTATTTCCCGCTTCTTTTTTCCGAACCAATTCTTTACCTTCCACTCATACTGCAAATACTTCTGGTTTTCTCCTGCACGTTTATAGGTCTGCTTGGAAAACATACGAAAATAAGCATATACCATTACCACAACTGCCAGAGTATAAAAAATATTAGGACCTAAAATAGAAAGCAGCATCAATATCATTGCCACTCCGATTAAAAAGCGTCCAAACTGATCCATTCCGTACCTTCCATACATAAAACGCATTAATTTTTCTCTCATAGTGTTCTCTCCTGTTCGTAATAATCCATTGATTCTATCCTACTCGCACAGGCACGCCGATACAATATTTTAAAAATAAACAATTCTAAAAAATATATAAATGCTTATGCAAAAATACCACCATGGAACTTGTCCACAGTGGTATCTCTATCCTTATTTATTAAGCCTGAGCAACATCCTTCATAGAGAAGCTGATTCTGCCCATCTTATCCTTACCCAAGCATACTACTGTTACCATATCACCTAAGGTAAGTACATCTTCTACATGGTTAATTCTTTCCTTTGCAATCTTGGAAATGTGAACCATACCTTCCTTACCGGGAGCGAACTCGATGAATGCACCGAATTCCTTAATGCTTACTACCTTACCCTTGAAAATCTGGCCTTCTTCAAATTCTGTAGTGATAATTTTAATCATATCTACAGCCTTGTCCATCATATCCTTGTCAGTACCACATACAGATACCTTACCGTCATCGGTAATATCAATCTTTACGCCGGTACGAGCAATGATTTCGTTGATAGTCTTACCTCTCTGACCAACAACCTCACCAATCTTCTCCGGATCAATCTGGATAGAAATAATCTTAGGTGCATAAGGACCTACTTCTGCACGAGGAGCTGCAATAGCAGGCTTCATACAGGTATCCATAATGAAAAGTCTTGCTTCACGACATCTTGCAATAGCACCTTCTACGATTTCTCTGGTCAAACCATGAATCTTAATATCCATCTGAATAGCAGTAATACCATCGGTAGTACCGGTTACCTTAAAGTCCATATCGCCAAAGAAGTCTTCCAGACCCTGAATATCGGTTAACAATACGAAATCTTCGTCTTCATCACCGGTTACCAAACCACAGGAAATACCTGCAACCATCTTTTTAATCGGCACACCTGCAGCCATCAGGGACATACAAGAAGCACAGGTAGAAGCCATAGAGGTAGAACCGTTAGATTCAAAAGTCTCGGATACGGTACGGATTGCATAAGGGAATTCCTCTTCGCTGGGAAGTACAGGAATTAATGCTCTCTCAGCCAAAGCACCATGACCGATTTCACGACGTCCGGGGCCTCTGGAAACCTTGGTCTCACCTACGGAATAGCTGGGGAAGTTATAATGATGCATATATCTCTTTGCTACTTCGTTCTCATCCAAACCATCTAACTTCTGCTGCTCAGACAAAGGTGCAAGAGTACATACATTACAAATCTGTGTCTGTCCACGAGTAAACATAGCGGAACCATGTACTCTGGGAATCAAATCTACTTCTGCATCCAACTTACGAATCTGGTCAATTTTACGACCATCCGGACGCTTGTGGTCCTTCAGTATCATCTTACGAACAGTCTTCTTCTGATACTGATATACAGCCTCACCAAGAATAGCAAGCCATTCTTCATTGTCAGCAAAAGCCTCTTCCATCTTTGCAGTTACCTCGCGGATATTTGCTTCACGGGTCTGCTTATCATCAGTGAAAACTGCCTCCTCCATCTCTTCAGGAGTAACAATCTTTTTCATTTCTTCAAACATTTCAGCCGGAATAGCACAGCTTGTGTATGCATGCTTTGGCTTACCTACTTCTGCAACAATCTTGTTGATGAACTCGATGATAGTCTGGTTTACTTCATGAGCCATATAGATTGCTTCAATCATCTTTGCTTCCGGTACTTCATTAGCACCTGCTTCAATCATAATAACCTTCTCAGTGGTAGAAGCAACAGTCAGGTTCAAATCACCATTCTTCCACTGCTCCTGGCTGGGATTGATGATAAATTCGCCATCAATCAAGCCTACCTGTGTCATAGCACAAGGACCATCAAAAGGAATGTCAGAAATACAGGTTGCAATAGCAGCACCCAACATTGCTACGATTTCAGGACGACATTCAGGGTCAACACTCATTACCATGTTGTTTAAGGTAACATCATTACGATAATCCTTCGGGAACAAGGGACGCATAGGTCTGTCAATAACACGGCTGGTCAGAATAGCATTCTCACTAGCCTTTCCTTCTCTCTTGTTAAAGCCTCCGGGAATCTTTCCTACAGAATACAATTTCTCTTCGTATTCAACGCTCAGAGGGAAGAAATCAATACCGTCTCTGGGCTTCTCTGATGCTGTTGCTGTAGAAAGTACGGTGGTTTCACCATACTGCATGAAAGCACAACCATTTGCCTGCTTACCTACACGGTTCACATCAACACGTAAGGTACGGCCTGCAAGTTCCATTGTAAATGTATTATACATAGCTCCTCCATTCTTGCCTGTTCTACAGGCTTTTGTATATTTTTACTATCGAACAGGGGGCTACCGAAACTACTGAAAAATACATGTTTCCATAACAAACCTATACTTTTCAGCGGTCTCGGGCAAAACACCCTATTCGAAAAGTTAATAAAACTACACACAAGAAGACGGGGAAGCCGAATCAATCGGACATTCCGCCGCCTTCATCATGTCAATTACTTTCTGATACCTAACTTCTCGATTAATTCACGATACTTGTTCAGGTCTTTTCTCTTTAAGTAGTCAAGAAGACCACGTCTCTGACCAACCATCATATACATACCACGACGTGAATGATGATCCTTAGGATTGCTCTTCAAATGCTCGGTAAGCTCAGCGATTCTTGCAGTTAATACTGCAATCTGAACTTCAGGTGAACCTGTGTCACCAGGGCATCTGCCATACTCATTAATAATTGCCTGCTTCTTCTCTTTAGAAATCATTTTTGTTTCCTCCTAATATTTTAATCTCACCTGACACTAAGACCGGGTCGGAGTGTCCCTAACCTGAGCGTCGGCTAAACTCATACTTGCCTATATTACCACACTTTGGCAGAATTGTAAACCTATTTCATTACTATTTTTTCAAAATTCTCACATATCTTACAGGTGTTCTGTAATTATACTTACTGATTTTGATACCGGTCTTGGGACTGCTGGCATGAATCACCTGTCCGTTACCAATATAAATTGCCACATGATTAATGGTCCCTGAGCTGTTTGCGTAGAATACTAAATCTCCCGGCTGAATTTCACTGTATTTAATCTTAGTTCCGCTGTTTGCCTGAGAACCGGAATAATGAGGAAGTTTCACGCCAAACTTCTTATAAACACTCAGCACGAAACCGGAACAGTCCGCACCCTTAGTAAGGCTGGTTCCGCCCCATACATACGGATTACCTAAGAACTGCTTTGCATATTCACAAAGTTCCACTCGCACATCCGTTACACCCTGCCCATATAATAATTCACTGAGAGTAACTGCAGTATTCAGGCTTTCCTTTACATGCGCATATTCTGCACTGACATAACCTTCTGCCCCATCGATAGAAACCTTGTACCAACCATCCAGGGTTTCTACATATTCCATCTCTTCTCCCTTCAAGATCTGGGTAAGTACGGCACTGTCTACATTGGCTTCATCACGAACTCTCAAACCGTCTGTATCTGCCACCACCACTGTGCTCACCAATTCACTGGCACGCAACTTGGCATCCGGTCCGGTTAGCAAATACTCTGCACTGACATAGCCTTCTACTTCACCGGACTTAATATGTGCCCATCCGGTCTCTTTGTCTAATTCCAAAATCTCACAGGCCGAATTTCTTGGCATCTTTCCTACCAACTTCCCTTTGGTAGATGCTGAATCACGTACATTCAGATTTCCGGAAGCCACATTAGCAATACCAATATTGGTATATCCCCATGATGCGCCTTCTGCTTCTTGTGCCTTTGCCACATATTCCTCCTGTGTCAAACTGACTTCTATCAAGGAAGCAATACCTGCCTGCTGTAACACATCTTTTACCTGTGACAATTCAGCTGCAGAAACAGTCATCGGCTGCAAAGCCATACAAGCTACCAATCCCAATCCTGCTACACGTATTATGCCTCTTTTCTTATGTTCTTTTATCATTACATACCTCATTCATTAATTCATTACGATTTTGTTACAAAAATATTACACCACGTTTGAATTATACCAACATGGTGCAATTTCTGTCAACCTATTTTCGACAAATGGTAGGCTTTTCCTTCGAAAATATCCTGCTCCATCTGCCTTTTCAATTCCTCCACATTTCCAAATCGCATCTCAGCACGTTTATACTCCAGTAAACTCACTTCTATCTTCTCTCCATAGATTTCCTCCTGAAAGTCGTACAGATAGGTTTCTACACCGATGCACTCCTCTCTGGAAACCGTTGGCTTACAACCAATATTGCTGATAGCATTATATGTTTTACCATTATAGAGTACTTTTGAAAAATAAACACCTCTGGGGGGTAAAAGTTTCTCCTTTTCCGGCAATAAATTTACCGTAGGCATCCCCAGCTTTCTTCCCAGAGCTTTTCCATGTAACACCTCGCCGCCTACCGTATAAGGCATTCCCAAAAGCTGTTCTACATAAGTCATATTCCCGGCTTCCAACTGACTACGCACCAAAGTAGAGCTGATTTCCGTCTCTTCTATTTTTACTTTATCAATGGTCTTTACGAAATAGCCCAAGTCTGTTGCATACTTCTGTAATAACTCTGCATTTCCGGCCCCTTTCGCCCCAAAAGAAAGGTCTGTACCTGCCGCCAGAAACCGTACACGCAACCGTTTCACCAATACCTCTTCTACAAAGTACACAGGTTCCATAGAAGCACTCTCCAAGGTCATAGGAAACTCCACCAGAATATCCACTCCCATACGTTCCAAAAGTCTGCGTTTTTCCTCCTTGGTAGTCAGTTCCTTGCCATCTACCACGCCAAAGAAAACTGCCGGTGACGGGTCAAAGGTAAATACACAGCTAGCCAGTCCTTCCTGCTTTTTAAGCAGAATTTCCTGTAGCAGCTTTCGGTGCCCCAAATGCAAGCCGTCAAACTTGCCTATGGCTATTGCAGTATCTCTATTCAGTTGAAAATCCAAAGTTCCTGTAATGATTTCCATCGAATAATTCCTTTCCCCTATAATCGACTATTCAGACAAAAACATCTTTACCGGCTTGTACCGATGTTTTTCCTTTTCATAAGTATATATTCCAAAAAACTTCTCTCTGCCATAAACACGTACCCACTGATTTTCCGGATATTTGTGGTTTTCTATGGTCTGTTCGGCATAAAAAGCATTGCCGTTGTCCAAAAGCTTACAATAGCTGTCTTCCACGTGCAGAGCAGGCAATTCTTCAAACACGCTGTCCACTGTGTACAGCTTTGTTTCTATTCCTACGGTATCCCGCAGTTCCTCCAGTTGTGCTAAGGTAATCGCATCCTCTGCCTTAAAAATCCCCACCTTGGTACGAAGCAGACTTTTCATGGTACCGCCACACCCCAGCTTCGTTCCAATATCTGCACAAAGGGTTCGGATATAAGTTCCCTTGGAACATGCCACACGCAGTTTTACT
The DNA here is from genome assembly GCA_045615205.1 of Acetatifactor sp. Taxonomy (GTDB): domain Bacteria; phylum Bacillota; class Clostridia; order Lachnospirales; family Lachnospiraceae; genus Acetatifactor. Next base: position 93,748 of record JAZLEI010000021.1, on the reverse strand, counting down.
ACCGGAAGCTGCATTTCCAAGATTTCTATTTCCTGTATCGTGACCGGTCTGGCCTGACGTTCCACCTCTTTGCCTGCTCTGGCCAACTCATACAGTTTCTTGCCATTGACCTTCAATGCCGAATACATGGGGGGCACCTGCATATACTCCCCCTGAAAACTCATTACCGCTGCTCTTACGGTTTCTTCCTCCATAACAGGTTCACATTCACGAAGCACCTGACCTGAAATATCCTGCGTATCGGTTTCTACCCCTAACAGAAGCTCTGCCACATACTCTTTATCTTTGTCCGTAAGCATATCACACAATTTGGTACCACTACCCAGACACACCGGCAGTACCCCTACCGCATCCGGGTCCAAGGTTCCCGTATGACCGATTTTTTTCTGCTTACAAATACCACGCATCTTAGCCACTACATCATGAGAGGTAAACCCCTTTTCTTTATAAATATTGATAATACCGTTGTACATCTTATACTCCTGCTTATACCTATCACCGACATTATTTTTCTGCTGTGTTCTTTTTCAGCTGTGCTTCTATATGCAACGACAAATTATTCACACAATCGTGAAAAGTGCCCTGCATGGTACAGCCTGCCGCTCTCACATGTCCGCCACCACCAAAATAAGAAGCTACTGCCGACACATCTACCAATTCGTCCGACCGTAAGCTCACCTTATACTCCAGCACATCCGTCTGATACATAAAAATAGCACAATGTATTCCTTTGATGTTACGCAGCTGATTCACAATACCATCGAAGTCCTGCGTAGTCGCCCCGTAGAACTCCATCATTTTCTTATCAATGCAGCTGACAATACACTGCCCATCCATAAAACGGATACTCTCCATCAAAGCTCGTCCCAGCACCTGTGTCTGTAAATAGGTTCTCTGATAAAAGGTTTCCAGTATCAAATTGGGGAAGTCAAAACCATAGCGAATAAGCTTGGCACCAATTCCCATGGTCTTTGGCGTAGTGTTAGAATACTGAAACACTCCGGTATCATGAATAATACCGGTATAAATAGCCATCGCCAACTCCTTATCCAAAGCCTCTTCTCCGCATTCTGCCACGATTAAATCATAAATCAACTCACTGGTAGAGCCTACCTGAGGCATTACATAATTCAAATCTCCACAGCCTACATTACTGATGTGATGGTCAATATTAATCTTTTTCTTCGCCTTCTCATAATATTTCTTACTTTCTCCCAAACGATCCAGATTACAATCTAAGACAAAAAAAACATCAAACACTTCTTCCTCCGGGTAATTACTTTCTATTCTCTCAAAGCCTCCCAAAGCTTCAAATATAGTAGGCGGGGTTTCCAAATATACTTTTATATAAACTGTCTCCGGTAAGTTTTTCTTTAAATACTGATACAATGCCAGACAGGAACCAACACAATCTCCGTCCGGTCTGACGTGTCCGCTAATACCAATTCTCTCTGCATTTTGGCACTCCTGTAAAAGCTTCATCTATTGCACCATACCTTTCTTCCAAAACAAACACACGTAAAGCCTCGCTTATGCGAGGCTTTGCTGTTACTTATTCATCTACTTCTTCACTGTCCTCATCCGCTTCACTCTGCTCCGATGCCATTACATCATTAATCTTCTTGGACATACTTACTCCATATTCAATGGATTGATCCATAATAAAGGTAATACTTGGTGTATTACGCAAATTTATTTCCTTAGCCAGCTTAGACTTAATAAAGCCCTCTGCACTTTTTAATCCCTGGTAAGTAGCCTTTCTGGCTTCCTCATCACCCAAAACACTAATCCATGCCTTACAGCTCTTTAAATCCGGTGCAACCTCAACAGCTACGACGCTGGTCAATGGGCTGATGCGGGGATCCTTTATCTCCCCACGGATAATTTCAGCAAGAACTCTTTGCACTTCCCCGTTAATACGAGTGTTCTTAATGCTGTTCTTTCTCATAAAATACCTCACATACGATGGAAAATGCCAAGCTCCTACACACATCCCTGCAGGTAAAACATTCCACTTAGGCACGCTCCTGCAAGTCTGTATTCCGAAGCTTCGCATTTTCCTCTCAAATATCAACTTTTTGTTCCCAAGAAGAACACAACGCATTCTTCCCGGACGTAACTTAGAAAACCTTAGGCATGGTATTTCCACACCATAGTTTTTTTACATCCTATTACCTCGGAACTTCCACCATGATATATGCCTCTACAATATCCAACTCCTGCATCTGGTCGAAGCCATCGAATACAAGACCACATTCGAAACCGGTCTTTACTTCCTTTACATCGTCCTTGAAACGCTTTAGGGATGCTAACTCACCTTCGTAAATCTGCTTTCCTTCACGACTGATACGAATCTTACAGCCTCTCTGGAATATACCATCCATAACATAAGAACCTGCGATATTACCAACAGCGGAAGCCTTGAAAATCTGGCGAACCTCTGCATGACCGATAACCTTCTCCTCGAAAATAGGATCCAGCATACCCTTCATCGCTGCCTGAATATCTTCAATCGCCTGATAAATAACTCTATACAAGCGAATATCTACACCTTCACGTTCTGCTGTAGCCTTTGCAGTAGCATCAGTACGTACATTGAAACCAATGATAATCGCATTGGATGCACCAGCCAGAGTAACATCAGATTCATTGATGGCACCTACACCACCATGGATGCATTTTACTACCACTTCTTCGTTAGACAGCTTCATCAAGGACTGCTTTACTGCTTCCACACTACCCTGTACATCTGCCTTTACGATTAAGTTCAGTTCCTTCAGATTGCCTTCCTTAATCTGAGAGAACAGATCATCAAGAGACATTCTGGACTTGGTTTCTTCCAGCATTTTCTCCTTGTTCTGTGCCATATAGGTTTCTGCGTAGGTTTTTGCCTGCTTATCGGTAGCATGTGCCAGGAATACTTCACCTGCCGTAGGAACATCGGAAAGACCTAAAATCTCTACTGGTGTAGAAGGAGTTGCTTCCTTTACTCTTCTGCCCTTGTCATCAATCATGGCTCTTACCTTACCGAAGCATGCTCCTGCGGAGATAAAATCGCCCACATGTAAGGTCCCCTTCTGTACCAGAACGGTAGCTACCGGACCACGACCTCTATCCAACTCTGCCTCGATAACCAGACCTCTTGCCTGTCTGTTGGGGTTTGCCTTTAACTCTAAAATATCTGCAGTCAACAGAATCATATCCAATAAATCCTGAATACCTTCGCCGGTTTTTGCAGAAACAGGTGCAAAGATGGTACTTCCGCCCCAATCTTCTGCAATCAACTCATACTCTGTTAATTCCTGCTTTACTCTTTCAATGTTTGCAGAAGGCTTATCAATCTTATTCACAGCAACAATAATTTCAATACCGGCAGCCTTTGCATGATTGGTTGCTTCCACAGTCTGAGGCATTACACCATCGTCTGCTGCAACTACCAGAATAGCAATATCGGTAGAATTTGCACCACGCATACGCATAGCGGTAAAAGCTTCATGTCCCGGTGTATCCAGGAAGGTAATCTTTCTGCCACTTGCATTTACAGTATACGCACCAATATGCTGTGTAATACCACCCGCCTCTTTATCGGTAACATTTGTCTTACGGATTGCATCTAATAGAGAGGTTTTACCATGGTCAACGTGTCCCATTACACAAATAACAGGAGGTCTTTCTTCTAAGTTCTCCTCCACCTCTTCGTCTTCCTTCAAAAGTTCTTCGATTACGTCAACCTTTACTTCCTTTTCACAAAGGATGTCATATTCCATAGCAATATTTTCTGCATCCTCATAAGAAATCTCCTGGTTCACGGTAACAATCTTACCTTCCATGAAAAGCTTCTTTACGATTACGGAAGGCTGCAGCTTCATCTTATCTGCCAAATCCTTAATAGTAATAGCTTCCGGTAATACAATTACTTTGATTACTTCTTCTACCACTTCTTCCTTCTTCTTTTCAGGCTTTACGAAACGGTTGTTTTTGTTCTTTAAAGTTTCCTCTTCTTCATAGAAGTGATCTTTCTTATTCTTCTTATCCTTTTCCTGACTGATACGTCTTTTTTCCTCTTCACGATGCTTCTCGGTATCCTTTATGGGTGCTGCATCACCACCAAAACTACTCTTGCTACCGGCTCGGTTATCCCTGTTAAACTTGTCACCTTGACGACCGTCATTTCTGCCGCCACGTTCATTTCTGTCCTTATCACCATACCCCTTATCGCCAAAGCCCTTGCTACCACCTGCAGCATTATTTCTGCGTTCACCCTGACCAGCGAAATTCGGTCTGCCCTGCATACCGCCTTCTGTTTTGTTAAAGCCGCCCTGACGTGGTCCATTGCCACGATTATCTCTGTTATCTCGACCGTCTCTGTTGTCACGATTGTTAAACTGACCACCCTGACGTTGACCGTTACGTTCACTGCGATCATTATTTCTGTCAAAACCACCCTGACGTGGTCCATTATTTCTGTCATTCTGAGGTCTGCCATTCTGACTTCTATCCTGGCTTCTGTCCTGATTTCCTCTGTTTTCTCTTACCGGTGCAGTTGCCCTTTCTTCGATTGCAGACTTAACCTCTACATTCTGAACAGTTACTTCTGCCTTAGATGCCTCCTGAACAGGTGCCTCCTTCTGTACCTTAGGCTGCGGCTGAGACTTCACCATCTGTACACTCGGAGTAGGAGAAGGGGGTGTCAATGGCTTAATGGGGGTACGTGCCGGTTGAACCCCAGCACCATTCTTTCCACTATTTCCGCCATTGTTATATCCGTTTCCTTTACTCTGCTGATTCTGTGTCGGTCTGTTCTGTCCCTGTCCGGAAGCCGGCTTATTACCTTGCTTCTGTCCACCGGAGAATTTTGAATTCTGAGGATTACTGATAAAAATTATATTTTTCTTTTTCTTTTTAGGTGCTTCCTGTATATCTTCTGCTGCAGGCTTTACAGCCTCAACAACTACTTTCTGTTCTTCGGTCACTTTGTTTTCTGCCAACTGTGTGTCTCCTTTTCCACCGAATGCTTTACGCACGATTTCTACAGAGCTTTCTTCAACAGAGCTCTGTGCAGCCTTTGCCTCAATACCTTTATCCTGTAAAAAAGCAAGGACTTCTTTGCTTGATATGTTAAGTTCTTTCGCCAACTCATGTACCTTCATTTTCGCCATGCTCACTACCTCCTACCTCTATGCCTCCTGCTCCGATGGAACAGTCTTCAAAACCGCCCGAGCCAACCCCTCATCGCATATAGCCATGGAAGAGCGCAAATCCTTACCAATTGCCCGACCCAGTTGTTCCTTTGTTCCATATTCCAAAATCGGAACCTCATAAAAGGAACATTTGTCATGAAATAATTTTTTTGTATTGGCGGAGGCATCCTCTGCTACTATGACCAGTAGTGCCGAACCATCCTTCACTGCGTTTTCCGTTTGGAACTCGCCGCTTACCAGATTACGGCCCCGCATCGCCAATCCTAATAATGATAATACTTTATTTTGCTTCAATTGCTTCAAACTCCTTATCCAAGGTGTTATATATTTCTTCAGGAATACTCATTTTAAAGGAACGCTCCAAGCCTTTGTTCTTACGAGCCTTCTGCAGACATTCCTTCTGCATGCACAAATACGCTCCTCTACCGTTTTTCTTACCTGTAATATCCAAACAGATGTCACCCTCTGCAGTTTTGATGACACGCATCATTTCCTTTTTGCCCTTCATCTCTCCGCATCCGATACACTGTCTCAAGGGAACTTTTTTCATGAACCTCTTATTCCTCTACTTCCTCTGCATACTCTTCGTATTCTTCATACTCATCGTACTCTTCTTCCGTATCCATATAATCTTCATAACGGAAGCCGGGAGCATCCTTTGCCTGTGTCTCAGACTTAATATCAATCTTGTAACCGGTCAGTCTGGCTGCCAATCTTGCATTCTGACCTTCCTTACCGATTGCCAGTGACAACTGATAATCCGGAACAACTACCTTTGCAGTCTTTTCCTCCGGGTCAGCAAATACTGCCACAATCTTTGCCGGAGACAATGCATTCTGAATTAAGTTGCCGGGATTCTCATCCCAGTTTACGATGTCAATCTTTTCTCCACGAAGTTCTTCTACAATTGCATTTACTCTGGCACCATTCATACCTACACAGGCACCAACTGCATCTACATTAGGATTATTAGACCAAACTGCAATCTTGGTTCTGCTTCCTGCTTCACGGGCAATGCTCATGATTTCCACAGTACCGTCCTTGATTTCTGTTACTTCTGCCTCGAACAGTCTCTTTACCAATTCCGGATGAGTACGGCTTACATTGATACGAGGTCCCTTAGGAGTGTTCTTTACTTCCAAAATATAAACCTTGATACGCTCGGTAGGCTTAAATACTTCTCCCTTTACCATCTCGGTTTCATTTAACATTGCATCTGCCTTACCTAAGTTAATACTAATGTTTCTTCCCACATAACGCTGTACCACGCCGGTAACAACATCCTTTTCCTTTTCAAAGTACTGATTGTAAATAACGCTTCTTTCTTCTTCACGAATCTTCTGCAGAATTACATTCTTTGCATTCTGTGTTGCGATACGTCCGAATTCCTTAGACTTAATTTCTACATTTAAAACATCGCCAACCTTTGCCTTCTTGGACAATTCCTTTGCGTCCTCCAATGCAATCTGCAACAGGCTGTCTTCTACCTCTTCCTTGGTTTCTACCACCTCTTTTTCTGCATAACACAGAAAATCACAGGTATTACGGTCAATTTCTACCTTTATGTTGTCTGCCTTACCAAAATGGTTCTTACATGCGGTAAGCAATGAGTTCTCAATTGCCTCAAAGAGAGTTTCTTTACTGATTTCTTTCTCTTTCTCCAGAATATTCAATGCTTCCATTAACTCTTTGTTCATTTTTTACTTTTCCTCCATTCTGCCTTTTCGGCCCGTTAAAATTAAAAATCCAAAGCCAATCTGATAATTGCTATATTGCTTCTTAAAAAGGTCTGTTCTTTGCCCTCTGCTTCTATGGTAATACTCTCGCTGTCAAAGCCCTTCAAAGCTCCCTCGAATTCTTTCGAACCATCCATTGCCTTAAACAGTTTCACTTCCACATCCTGTCCCATACACTTTTCAAAATGGCGGTCCTTCTTCAGTGTTCTTCCCAGTCCCGGGCTGCTCACCTCTAAAATATATGCCTCCGGAATAAAATCCGCTTTATCCAATGCATCTGACAAAGCACGACTCACATTTTCACAATCATTGATGTTCACGCCTTCTGTTTTGTCAATGTAAGCTCTCAGATAATATTCGCTACCTTCTTTTACATATTCCACATCATAAATATCCACGCCATAGCTTTGTGCAATGGGAAGTAGTAATTCTTCTGTTCTGAATTCGTAGGTTTCCTTCTTGGACATTCCATCCCTTCCTTTCTTCATTTCTAACAACAAGAAAGAGTGGATTGCCGTCCACTCTTATCTAGTAATCATCTTTAATTCTTATTTAGTATATCCTGAATACAAGAAAATGTCAACTAATTTTCGTTATTTTTCTGACGAAAACTTTTCTTTAATACTGCTAACAGTCCTCCGGTTACCGCTACTACGGCCGCTATAATAGCTGCTACAAAAGGAACCTGACTCTCCGTTTCTTCTAAGGAAGTGGTAGTGTTTTCCTCCTGTGCACCGGTTGCCGCTGAAACATCCGCCAAGTCTTCCATCTTCTCTTGCTCCTGACTGTTTTCCATCTGTGGCTCCTGTGTGCTCTGTGGATTTTCCGTAGAAGATGTTTGCTCTCCCGGCAAAACCAGCTTCACATTTTCAGTACCAACAATCACTTCCTCCGTACCTTCCAACAAAGCACCTCTTTTCGGTGCACCTTCCGGATACAGCTCTTCAAATGTTGCAACAGGGGCATCCAGACAAATCCATACATTCTTTCTACCATAATAATAACCGATATTTCCCCACTTATGTCCTTCTTCATCCACAAATACGCTATGATATTGAGGGGCATTAAAGCCGGCAATATTCATACTATTGTAATCTTTGGAACCGGGATAAGTCCAAAAGTAAGCCTCTGATAAACCGGTACTGTCCAGTTCTCCTTCTTCCTCTACAATCCGATCCTGAAACTCCTCTGCAAAGGAACCTGCACTATATCTTTTTACCATATCTTCTATACGAATCCAGCCGGACTGGTTCACATCTCCATTGTCATAAATTCCCCAGTGCTCTCCTTCTTCATCGGTATACAGAAAAGATATATATACACTCTTTCCATTCTCCCAGACATCCACTTCCTTTAAATCATCCGGGCTTTCATATACCGTAACGTTTCCCTGAGAACCATTGGCAATATAGGTACTATTCTCATAAACACACTGATCTGCATATTCAGCATAGAAAGAATCCTGCCTGGGCTCCCAGATAAGATCTGCCTGTACCTGTAACGGACTGATTATCACGCAAATACCTGCCAACAAAACACAAATTTTCTTCTTCATCTCAAAACCTCCTACGAAAACAACACCCCTAACAGCCAGGATACTCCATTGGAAATCAGTGCCAGTCCCAAAGGACTTTTGCACTTCCATCCCGCCCGTGAAAAGCTTTTATATATTCCAAACTCTACCAATACCACTATGATTTCCAAGGGAAGCTGAAGTCCTATTCCCTTTAACTGCGGCTCATAAATACCGATTACCCAATTTAAAAATACCACTGCCGGATTGGTCAGCAAATTCACCAACACAATGGGAAGCCAGTTTTTTCCGGCCGGAATACGAAAACCTATGGCAACCAACAGTTCTATTACTAAGGTCAACAGCAGTGATACCCCAAACATCTCAATCAGATACATGTTGTCCGCCGCCTCCCATCCGGATACCAATCAATAACAATACCATGGAAACCACACAACCTATGGTTCCCAATACCGGTCCCCTCCAAGGCAATTCCCATGCAAAATATGCCGGCAAAAAGCCCAAGAATAATCCAAAGGTTAACAATCCAAAAGAAAAACCCTGCAATTGCTTTAATGTCCTAATCAACAGATACAGTGTCATGGGCATAGTCATATTAAAGAAAAACAAAGCTACCAGTCCCAAGGGTGGCCAATCCAGACCGATATATCCAATACTTGCTATAAATAAGGTAATTCCTGCGGTCTTTGCATATCCAAACCCGGCTGCTATAAATCCCCCTGCCACCTTTCCAGCCACTACTGCCATCACACTGATGCAACCCAGTATAGGAATCTGTTTCCATGGAAAAGCCACTGCCATACCGATATAGGAACGCAACACTACTACCAGAAAACAGCAAGTCGCCAGTAACAGTACTTGTCCTGTTACCCCTTTTTCGCTCCTTATTTCCACCATATCCTTCTCGTGCCGCTTCCACGAAAAGGATATCTTCTGTGTCTTCCACAAGATAATCGTTCCCAATACAATAATCAACAATCCGGCTACAGCTACTACCATACCACCTGACCAATAACCGCCCCTAGCCACGACTGTGCCTATATACAAACCAAGAGCTCCCGGTGCCACGAAAACGCCCAATCCTCTTCCATGCCAAGACTTTGCGGTATCCTCCTGTATGGTACCTACGCCACCACCGATGTGAAATAAGGCATTGCCGATACCCAGAACCACAGGATGCAGAAATGCTCCCACAATAGTAAGTACCACTCCCGAAACTGCGAAAGCAAAAGCCAATTGTTCCTTTTTGTGAGTATGTTGAAGAACGAGCAAATCCAGCCAGGTTCCCAGCGGCATCTGCAGTGCAAAGGCACAAAAATTATACAAAAGCATGGAAAAATGTCCGTTCTCCTCTATAAAGAAGTGTCCGAACATTGCCAATGCACACACACCATCTACCAGCATGTGCAGCAACGAATACATCGCCGTCATCGTCCTACTCCTTAATCCTTACGAATAACCAATCACCGTGCCCAATAATAAAATAGCACAACAACATACCGCTATCATCAGCTGAAGCTTCAGGCTCCACTTAATCCACTCACCATAACTTACACCAATCAAACTCAGTGCTATGAGGAGACAAGGGTTGGTAAAATAAATCAGATTAGAAAATCCATCTCCATAATTATATGCCAACACTGTCAGCTGTCTGCTAATACCGCAAACATCAGCCAATGGACCTAACAAAGGCATCAGAAGTACTGCTTCCGCGCTTCCTGAGGATACAAAGAAATTCACCAACATAGCAAATAAGAAAATACACAAAATTCCTGCTTGCGGTGACATTCCGCCTATCAAATTCACGGCAAACTGCAGTATGGTATCCATAATCCCAGCTTCATTCATGGTATATTGAATACTGCCTGCCATCAATATCAAAAACATAGATGGCATAATATTCAACACTCCATATCCGAAATAGATTACTGCTTTGCGAGGCTTTATTCGACTACACACACAGCAACCAATTCCTATTATCAGAAAAAAAACAGCGACAACAATCATCAAATAGTCCGAAAGCCCCGGCACCTGTGTAGAAAGTAATATGACCAGAAAACAAGCCAACAAGGTTCCCACAAAGAACCGAACCGAAGCCTCCAAATGTGGCTTCCTTACAAAATCTCCCATTTGTACCTCTTTCTGTTGCTGTTTACCTGCATTCTGTCTCTCACACTTCTTCGCATAGGGGATTATAAACAACAAAAGGCATCCATACACGCAGACAAAAGTCAACAAACGCAAAGAAATACCACTGAATGTAGGCAATCCCATCAAAGTTTGTGCCACTCCGGTAGTAAAAGGGTTCAAAACACCGGTAGAAAATCCACAGGCAACCGCTGCCAGAGACATCCCCAAACCTACCATCTCATCCCAGTCCATGGCAATCGCTAATGCCACCGCTAACGGTACCATAGGAATACATTCTTCAAAGCTACCAATAAAAGCTCCCATACTCAAAAAGAACAGGGTAACCACTGCCAACAGCAAATATTTACGACCTCCGGCAAAATGTACAATCTTTCTCAGCATATAATCCATAGTCCCGCTTCTATCCAATGCATTGAAGGTACCGCCTATCACCAGTAGAAAAACAATCACCGCAATCAGCGTAATTCCCTGACCGGAACCCAATACCAATACAGGTGATAACAACCACTTCCAAAACGGAATACTGCCTCCCGGTATCAGTAAGGTCAAAATATAAGTAAACAGCATCAGTCCCGCTAAAATACCTATCGCAGCCAAAAAGCTCCCCACACTGATGCCAAGTCCATTCTTTTCCTTTGTTCCCATCTATGTAATACTCCTTCTACAATACGGTAGTGCTCATCGTCTGTTCCACTCCTCTTATCCACCTCTGCATTCCTTCACAACAGATTATCAGAAATTCGCAGACGTTGTCCGCCCCATACTCCCCTATTGATATAGTGCCTCATACGCTTTCACTGCACGGGCGTACTCTTCCTTATCCTTGATTTCCTCCACCAGAAAATCTTCTCCGTCATTTTCTCCGCGCATCAGATACACACCTTCGGTGATTTCATCTCCCTGCACCTCAGATACCAATATATAATGCTTCTTATCAAAATCAAATTCTTCTACTATCGCAAATTCATGGTCCTTTCCATCGGACAGTTTGATAATAAAGGTAGTATATTCTTCCGTCTGTTCCATAAAATCATTGCTCATTTCTACTTCCTCCTGTTTTTCTCTACACTAAGCATCCTACAGCAGTTTCCACAACTCTTCCGTTGTCTCCGCAAAGCAAGCGGCTCCATGAAACATCAAAAAATCTCTGTCCCGAAAGCCCCAGGTAACGGATATACATGGCATTTCCGCATTCATGGCAGTCATAATATCCACATCAGAGTCACCTACATAAACAGCCTCGTCTTTATCCACCCCAAGTTCCTCCAGTGCCTTAAACACCATGTCCGGTGCCGGCTTTTTCAAAAGCCCTTCCTGATCACCTACTGCAGAAGCAAAATAGTCTCCGAAATACTCTTCAGCCAGTACCTTCACCGCAGAATCTAATTTATTGGATACAATAGCCATCTTCACACCCTGTTGCTTCAAGGCCTCCAACAGCTCGGGTATCCCCTCATAGGGCCTTGTCTCATCCTTGCAATGCTGAGAATAATGTGCCCGAAAATCTGCTAAGGCCTTTTCAAACTCTGGATATGCCTCCCCTTCGGGGATAGCTTTAGTCATCAGATTGCGTACCCCATTGCCTACGAAGCCTCTGATTTCCTCCAAGGTTCTGGTAGGAAATCCATGCATTTCCAATGCTGCATTCACTGCATTTGCTAAATCCTGCAAGGTATCCAACAAGGTACCATCCAGGTCAAAAATCACTGCCTTGTATTTCATCGCTTGCTCCACCTTGATTTTTTATTCAGGAAGTAACCATAGGCACCACCTACTACACCTCCTATGATGTGCGACAGATTAGATACATTATCCTGCACCATAATTCCATCAAAAATCTGCTGTCCCAAATAAATCACTGCCACCAAAATAAAAGTCAGAGGAATCTCCCCTTCCCTGAAATTGGTAAAAGAAGTCAGCAGAATAAAAGCAAAGACGATACCGCTGGCACCACACAAGGCTATCCTCCAGAAGAAAATATAATTCACCAAGCCTGTTACCAGGGCAGTAACCAACATAATCTTTATGAGCTTCGCAGAACCATGCTTTTCCTCCAACATTGGTCCCAACAACAATATGTAAGACATATTTCCGATAAAATGCGCCCAACCGCTATGTCCCATCACATGGGTAAAAAAGCGTAAATAGGTAAGCGGTGATTTCAAAGAAGAATGATAGGTCATAAACAATGCCTCATTACTCTTTCCACCGGTAAGTAAGTTCAAAAATAACGCCACCAGACAGATACTGGCAAAACCCAGTACCACCGGTGCATTAAAGGATATTTTCAGTTTTTTCTTCATACGCACAGCCTTTCTGTGGAGCCTCCCCACAAAACCACTTTTCAATGCTTCCTACAACTCATACGGCGTCATTTGATATACATAGTAATTCAGCCAATTACTATACAGATTATTGCTATGGGAGCGCCACTGTAACAACGGTTTCTTGTTCGGGTCATCCTCCGGATAATAATTATAAGGCACCTGTATCGGCAACCCCTTGTTCAAATCACGGAAATACTCATTATTCAAGGTATATCTGTCGTATTCCGGATGCCCGTTAACAAAAATTTTCTTACCTTCTTCTGCAATGGCCAGAAATACTCCTGCCGCATCGCTTTCTGCCAGAACCGTCAGTTCCCGACAGGCATGAATGGCTTCGGAAGGAGATTCTGTATGACGACTGTGAGGTGCTAAGAATACATCATCAAAGCCTCTTACCAAAGGGATCTTACGATTTGCCACCTTATGTTCGTAAATACCGAACAGCTTCTGGGGAAGCTTTCTCTTATCAATTCCATAATAATGATAGAGACCTGCCTGTGCCCCCCAGCAAATGTGCAAAGTAGAGGTTACATGTGTCTCTGCCCAGTCCATAATCTCACACATTTCTTCCCAATAGTCCACTTCCTCGAAGGTAATATCCTCCACCGGTGCTCCTGTAATAATCATTCCGTCGAATTTTTTATTTCTCACATCATCGATAGTATTATAAAACTTGTTTAAATGGTCTGCCGGAGTATTCTTAGAAATATGATTCTTCACATTTAAGAAGGTCACATCCACCTGCAACGGTGTGTTAGACAAGGCACGCAAAAGCTGCAGCTCCGTATCCTGCTTCACCGGCATGATATTCAGTATCAATATCTGCAATGGACGAATATCCTGATGCATAGCACGGTTTTCATCCATGACAAATATATTTTCGTTTTCTAAGATTTCCTTTGCAGGTAAATCACTTTGTATCTTAATAGGCATTCCTGGTTGTCTCCTTTTATTTATTCTCTACGCCTCTGACTTCGCCGTAAAGCAAGCCTCAAGTTTCACACATTCCGTGCTACTGCAAATACTTCTCCATAAAGGCATCTTCCGTCAGAATCGGTATCTGCAATTCCTTGGCCTTTTTGTTCTTGCCGGAATTGGAGGTGATATCATTGTTAATCAAACATTCCGTCTTAGAAGTCACACTGCCGGTCACCTTACCACCCTTCTGCTCGATGATTTCCTTCAGTTCCTCACGATTGCTGTAATGGTTCAAACTTCCGGTAATACAGAAACTCTTACCATTTAAACTCTGCTCCCCTACATTTACTATGATTTCCTGTAAATGCACTTCCTTCATCAGATTTTCAATGCGGGCAATATTCTTGGGATTTTGCATATGCTCCACAAAGGCTGCCGCAATCACATCCCCGATACCCTCTACTGCACTCAGTTCCTCCTGGGTAGCATGCATAAGCTTCTCCATACTGTAATCAAACTGTTTGCACAGCACCTTAGAGGTAGCCACACCGATATTGGCGATTCCCAAGGCATACAATACTCTGGGAAGTGTGGTTTCTCTGGAAGCTTCAATACCGGCCATCAGTTTCTGATAAGAACGTTCCCCAAAGCCTTCCATAGAAACAATTTCCTCTTTGTATCTGTCCAAATGATACAAATCTGCAAATTCCTGTAAAAAGCCGCTGTCTACGAACTTTTCCAAGGTAGCCTCTGACAAACCATCCACATTCATGGCATCACGACTAACAAACAAAGTAAATGCTTTGATACTCTTGGCATCGCAAGCTTCATTGGTACAATATAAAAACTGTGCTTCGTTCACACTTCTGATTTCCGTATCTCCACCGCAAACCGGACAACACTTAGGGATTTCCAAGCTGTCACTTCGGGTCATATTCTCCGCAATCTGGGGAATAATCATGTTGGCCTTATATACGGTAATGCGGTCACCCAATCCCAGCTTCAATGCTTTTACCACACTGATATTGTGAACTGAGGCACGACTTACGGTAGTACCCTCCAATTCTACAGGCTCAAAAATAGCCACCGGATTAATCAACCCTGTACGGCTGGCACTCCACTCTATTTCCTTCAAGGTCGTTTCCCTGATTTCATCGCGCCACTTAAAAGCAATGGAATGTCTGGGGAACTTGGCAGTACGTCCCAAGGACTCTCCATAGGCAATATCCTCGTAGGTCATGACCAGACCATCCGAAGGAATATCATATGCTTCAATACGTTTTTCAAAGATTTCAATAGCACCCAATATGGTATCCGGTGTTACTTTGATGTAATCCACTACATCAAAGCCCTGCTCCTTCAGGAAAGCATACTGCCTCTCTCTGCTATTAGCAAAATCCACACCTTCCGCCTTTACCAGAGAAAATGCATACAACTTCACCTTACGCTTGGCTGTGATTTCGTTATTTAACTGTCGCACGGAACCACTGCACAGATTACGGGGATTTTTATACTTAGCTGCCTCATCGGCTATCTCTGCATTCATCTTTTCGAAATCGCTATAGCTGATTACTGCCTCTCCACGCAGAATCAATTCTCCCTTAAACTGAATATGCAAGGGAAGATTTTGAAATGTTCTGGCATTGTTAGTAATCACTTCTCCAATTTCACCATTGCCTCGGGTAACTGCTTTTTCCAGCTTTCCGTTCTGATAAGTCAATACAATGGTCAATCCGTCCAGCTTCCAGCTAAGCAGGCCTTCCTTGCCCTGCAACCAGTCCCGCAATTCCTCTCTGTCCTTGGTTTTGCCCAAAGAAAGCATCGGTGTTTCATGAGCTTCCTTGGGAAGCTCCTCCACCGCCTCATAGCCTACATTTACAGTAGGGCTATTAGCTAGTGTTACCCCTGTTTCTTCTTCCAAAGCCACCAATTCATCATAGAGCTTATCATATTCAAAATTGCTCATGATTTCCTTATCCTGGGCATAATATGCCTTCGAAGCCTGATTTAATATATCTACTAAATATTTCAGTCTTTCCAATTTCTGCTCTGCCATTTTCCAAACCTTCCTTTATTTACAGGCATCCCTTCGCACTTTCTGCTTCCTGTGCCCTCCTGATGCCGAAACTCATCCTGCCGGATTATTGTTTGTTACTTCTGACTGCACCGGCATATAACTGTTCCAATTCAGCTCCGGTTACTTCTCTGTATTTCCCGGGAACCAGTTTTCCCAGCTCTATATTCATTACCCGAATTCTCTTTAAAGATATCACTTCATAACCACATACCTTACACATGCGGCGTATCTGTCGGTTCAAGCCCTGTGTCAGAACAATCCGAAAAGTATACTTTCCTATCATTTCTACCTGACAGGGTCTGGTTTTTGCCTTCAGTTCCTCCAAATACAGTCCGCCTGCCATCTGTTTTAAGAACTCCTTGGTAATCTCCTTGTTCACCTTTACCACATATTCTTTTTCATGACCATTGGCACCTCGCATCATGGCATCTATGAGGGTTCCGTCATTGGTCAGTAACAGCAGACCTTCCGAATCCTTATCCAACCGGCCTGCATAGGTCACTCTCACCGGATACTTCACATAATCATTTATGATTTTTTCCGCATGCTTATCCTTTTGAGTACAAGTCACACCTACCGGCTTATAAAAAGCCAATACGACGCTTTTTGCTTTTCCCTGCAAAGTCTTGCCATTCACTTGCACCGTATCTGTTTCCGCCACCTGACACCCCATACCGGCTACCACTCCGTTTACGGTTACCTTACCGGCTTCTATCAGCTTATCCGCTTCTCTTCTGGAACAAACACCACAATCTGCTAAATACTTATTCAGTCTTGTCACGGAGTGCCTCCATTTCTTCTATGGTCCGTACCGGCGGTATGCCATCCTTCTCCACCAATGCTGCCTTCGCCAACCGGTCTGCCATTTCATTGTAATAAACATTCGCATGTGCAGTTACTTTCGTAAAGGTAAGCTGTACTCTGGTTCCCCAGCCACGCATAGACTGGGCATACTTCTGTGTCAGCTCTGTTTTGCTCTTCCATGCTCCGGTTACCCACTTTTCCACACCTTCATAATCATAGCGGATTTCCAGCTTTTTATAACCGTTCTTCATGGCAAACTGTACCGCGAACATAGCTCCCAGCATCTCGCCGCTCACATTTCGAAGCTTCGCAGTGTCCGGATTATTTCCGCTTCCGTTCTCCGTCAGCACTTTTCCTCCCGGCAACAAGAACACACAGCCAAAAGCATACTTTTGAACAGAATGCTCATAGCTTCCATCCACATAGGCAATCACCATTTCCTCGTCTGTAGGATTTTCCACCGGAGGACAAACCTCACAGCCATCCTCTAACTCTGCGGTTTCAGTCAGTCCTTCTACAGCTCTTTCCGCCTGTGCTTCCTCTAAAAAACCCAGATACTCGTAAGCATCACTTTTCTTTTCAAATCCTTTGTATTCGGCCTTTGGGTATCCGCCTACTGCCGCTTTGCACTCCTCCCAGGTGGTGAAAAGTCCCGTCTTCAATCCTGTTTTTACTGCGTATATCTTTTTCGTTTTCTTTGCTGCCATTCCAATTCTTATTCCTTTATATCACAATAATATCCGGTAAACAATTCCCCATCAATAATGGTCAGGACATCATCCTTTTCTCCTCTTACCGTCAAATAATCTCCTACTTTACCGGTCATATAGTTTTCATCATTCCACTGTGTAAAGAGCTTGGTCTTTCGCTCCAGACATTTGGCCTTTACATAAATAGGCTTCTCACAAATACAAGTTCCGGCATAATCCATCAACTGCAATACCCTTCCATCGGACACCGTCTTGATAGTCGGCATATAATCTGTCATTTCCAAACGGAACGGCTCTTCCAGTATCTGATAATTTTCCTCAAATTCAGCATAATTGGACACATAAATCTCACTCTGTAAGCCTACATAAAGAACCATACCATCTTCTACTACCATTTCCAAGTCTCCCCGTATGGTACGAATAACCACCTTGGTATGAATAGGGAACACTTCATCCAACAAAACATATCCGATTGGGATCGGCTTCAACAGATAATCCTTCATGTTACTCTCATCCATCAACAAATCATCCACATCGATAATATCGGTGTTATCCATATACTCTCGTATACGCATTTCCAGGAAAAATTTTACTCCTGAGGAAGACGGGCGCATGGTAGTACCATCATCAATAGGCTCCAAACGTGGTGCTATCTGATATTTCTCACAATATTTAATATACTCCCTGGTAAGGAGTTCCATCTTGATTCTGCCTCCGGCCTTTACAAAATGGCCTCCGCCACCACCAACTCCTTCACAAATCGCAGCAGCCAGTTCACTTGCCTTTACCTCTCGAATGCAGCTTCTGACAGATATTTTCACATCCTCATTCACAATATTAAACACCATACAAGTATCTACGGAATCTACCGCCAATACCAAATCACTGATGATACCCAGAATATTCGGGTCACATTCGCCAGCCTTCACCACTGCAAAACGATAGTCATCGTTATAATCACTTCGAAGTAAAGCAGCTCCAGCTACTTCCAACTCTTCCAAGGACAAGTTGGCATTACGCAATCTGGTTATCAGCGTAGCATTGAATTCCGCCTCATCACGAAGGTCCATATCCAATGGATGCGAGATTTCTGTCAATTCGTTGGTATCCGTATACAAACCATAATACAAAGCGGTAGCAAGCTTTTTATTGGAATTTACATCATATCCCTCATCCTTTAAAAGCTGCCACATCAGAGTAGAACAGGAACCCAGATTGCTTCGTACATCAGCCAAAGGCGGTAAAGGACCTGTTATTCTGTGATGATCAAATACTGCGATATCTCTGGCAGGGAAACGTTCTACATTGCTCTCTCCATAACGACAATCCACCGTGACCAACAGTTCCGGAGCCTGCATGCGTTCACAATACTTCACCGGTATCTTCAATTCCTGAATCATAATCACCAGGTTACTCTTTCGGATTCTGTTCTTACCACCATATATAAGAGAAACCTTCTTTCCCTTACTTTCGAGATAAGTATACAGGGCATATCCACTGGCCAAAGCATCTGCATCCGGATTATCATGGCACTGAATAACAATTTCATTAAACTTTAGCAATTCGCTCAATCTCATGGCAATTATCCTTCCAAACAGTATTTTATCATTTCACTTCAAAATCATTGCATTTGGATTTATTTTAACACAAACCACAAATAATAACAACTATACAAAATATCACCCTCCCACATTTTTGATATGCAACCTATCCTTTCGACAGACATATCCTTACGCAGAAGGGTGATTCATTTATTCTTAATATAATTCCGGTAATGTATCCAAGGTCACTGTCCATGGATGATCATAGAGTTTTTTCAGTTCTTCCCAAGTATTAAAGCGTTCTGTCAGGCAAAAATCGTGACTCCAGGTCATATACCAAAGCCATGGCACCTTGGCTTCCGCCAAAGCATCTCCGGATGGTATCACGCCAATTTCCCCTATGGCAATTCCTTTCTTGGTAGGAGTAAGCTTAGTCAGCTCTTCCCACTTTTCTGCGAAATCACTATGCTCATGTGCCGGTGGATACATGTCTCTGGTGATAATATCACAGTACGCGTCTCCCACATAGCCTTCCTCCAAGGGGGAATTCCACACCCAAATCAAATTATGCAGCTGATGCTTTTCTGTGAAGTAATGGAACATGAAGCGATACAGGCGTCTGGCCACATCTGCTCCCTTTGCTCCCCACCAAAACCACTGCCCTTCTGCCTCATGAAATGGTCTCCACAATATGGGAATCTGTTTTTCCTGAAAACCGCGAAGCAATTCTGCCATAATATCCAAATCATGGCACATAGCGAAATGTTCTAATGTTCCTTCGCACAAAGCCTTCTCTGCATCGAAATCAGTCCTTTCTGTATAAAAGGATTTATCTCTGCCACCCAAGGGGGAAAACCAATGCCAGGTTAATGTAATCAGCCCCTTTTTCTCTGCCCATTCATAGGCTTTTGCCAAAGTACCTGAGGCTTCCTTTATTTCCGTTAAACATTCCGCATCAGCATCCACCCAATTAATATTAGGGGAATAGGCTAATAGCTCAAAGCCACAAAGTGCCGGGAGTTTCCCGGTTTCCCGAAAAATGCATTCCACCTCTTCCATTCCCATGGACTGGGTATGCTGTCCGGTAATAATTGCCTTTCCTTCTATACTGTTTAAGTATTCTAATACCCGATGTACTTCCGGTATTGCGTTTTTATCACAAGGTGTAGTTATCATTGCTGTTCCTTCTCCTATCTTTATTTATGCTATATTATACTATCTATTCAATGGTAAAGCCTTGATAGATAAAAAGCGTTGTTCCATATCACTATAGAACAACGCTCATTTTTAAATATTGCCCCAAATCTTCTGATTCAGTTCCCTGTCTCTCTTTTCTACCAAATCCAATACAGCCTTTGCTTTTGCCTGTCTGGAAATTGCTTCCTTCTCATCATTAATAAGGTATTCCAAATTGCTGGATATCATATCAATGTTTTCCTTGAATTCCCGAATCAACTCTGCGGTCTTTGTTCTTGCCACCTCGATAATCTCAGCAACATAGGATTCATACTGCAGTTTAGTAGTATTATCAAAAGTCTCACAAATATCATTCTTATATGACTTCTTATCATTTGTAGAGAAGATAAAGATTGCCTTCTGCTTGTTAATGTATTCATCCATCTTCATTGCTTCCAAGGTAGATGGTGGTACCTGGGTATCTGATACGTTGGCGATTCTGCGAACCAAACCTTCGTCAATTCCCTTGTACCCGGTAATCTTCTTCACCAACAGACCTCTCAATTCTTCAATCTGCTGCTTCAGAATTCTCTCTCTGACTTCCTTATAATAATCATCGATCTCTAATAAGAAACGATTCAATTCATTACAAATGATATTGTTTTTCTCTTCGAATACTTCCGGACGAATAGCAATCCACTTCATCTTATCTGCAATCTTCTCAGCCTGTTCCTTACGGCTGTCAACGATAGATTTCAGTGCATCTACTTCTGCGAATTTATTCACCAGGTTTTCCGGCTCCAGTTCAAACAAATATCTGGCATATGCTGCCTCAATATCCTGTACCATAGTGGTCTTCATGGTAGCAATATTATCTGAAATCTGTTGCTTTGACAGGGATGCCTGTGCTTCGATAGCTTCATAATCATCACGAATAAAATTCACGACGCTGGAAATACCATCGTATAAGCCCTTTGCTTTTACTGCCAAGGCATACTTCTGTGCATATTTGATAATCTCACGCTCTACTGCATACATACCGGAATTTACATAAATACGATGTAAAATAGGTGCTAAGCTCTTGTCATCGGAGCCATCACAGCTTTCCAGTTCCTTCATACAGTCAGCAAGCATTTGCTTGGTTTCATTATCTGCATTTGCCATCTTGTTAAGCTTGAAAAACATACCGGTATCGATATCGCTCTTATCATTCTTTAACAACAATGGGTCTTCTACATGCACATTATTGATTTCGTTTCTATGGTTTGCCAACCACAAACGCTCATCCTCTGTATCCACATTATTCTTAATAGCCTTTGCAATATATGCAGCCTTTGCAGATACAAAAAACAATCTTTCTTCTGACAAATCAATATATTCGTTTTCTTCATTATAAATCTTGTCAGTTTCCTTTAATGAAATCTCTACCTTCTTGTTACGCAAATTATTCAAATCTGCAAGACTTCTGGTATCTGCCTGATTTATAATATGAAGAGAACGGCTCAAGTCAATATGTACCTTATCCTTTGTTTCAGCACTCTCTCTGGAAGAATTAATCAGCTTGTAAAGAATAGAGTTACCGGTACCTTCCATCTTGGTAGGCTCATAAAGAATTACCAAAATAGAGTTGGTCTGCTGATGCAATGCCTTACGCAATACCAATAAATGCTCATTGGAGTTACTGTCTGTACCCGGTGTATCATAAAAGGTAAAGCTCAGATTCGGATCCAAAGGTATCGGATAGTGAACTTCAATAATTCCATCAATATACTCCGCACACTCTTCCGTAGGAACATTCGGTACATTGTTCAAACACTTCAAAATCTGATACAACTGTTCATGCTGCAACAAGTGGAATACCAAAGCATTATTAATTTCGTTCTGAATAAGTTTTCTGGTATACTCACAGCTTCCAGTTGAAGTGAAAGCAAACTGCTTCTTCTCAATATCCCAAATGATAGCCACCTCAATACTATCATTCAGATTTTTCTTCTTGAGACTGAACAATACAGCAGGTTCCTCATCATTCTGAATGCGGAACATCTTGGCAGTTTCGGAATTAATACTTTCCGGCAAAATTCTCTTACCAATCAAGGTATTGATAAAGGTTGATTTACCGGAACTATAGGTACCAACCAAACATAAATTAATATCACTGGAATTCAATTTCTTACGCTTCTTTTCAAATTCTTCTTTACGGTTCTGGAACAACGCCTGAACATCTGAACCCTCAAGCTCTGTTTCGAAAAGAGCAATCGTCTCGTCACAATACTTATTAATCTGCGAAAAGATTTCATCTACGGATGGTAACTCTACAAAGTCCTTAATTAGGATTCTATCCTCGCCTACAGACTTGTTATACTCTGTTATCTTTTCCGTAAAATCCTCATAGTCAACCTTGGTTCCTTTGAAAACCAGATTGATTTTTTCACGGGAAAACTGCTCCCATATATCATTAAAAAACTGATTTCCCTGATTCTGCAACAAAAACTCTCCGTTTTCAGGGGAATACTTCACAAGGTTAGGACACATTTTATATGGAACATCGATAAACTCTCCCTTAACCTTGGCTAAAAAGCGAATTTCCTTCTTCACTGGATGATACATTATCATCAATTCTTTCATGATACTTCCCTCCCAATGTCGCTCACAACACATTTATTCTCTCAAATTATAATTCACTCATTAATTTGGTCTTATATGCATTGAATTCTTCCGTAGTTAATATACCAACCTTATGGAGTTCTACCAAATGGTTAGCTCTCTCCTTAAACTCAGCTACAGAATTACTTGAAGTAAATATTGTATCAATACACTTCTGCTTCAACGCCTCATACTCCTCATTACTAATAAATCCAACCTGAGGAAGCATTTTGTACATAGCAATTCTGGTGGTATATTCTTCTACTTCATCAACATTCTGGAGTAATGTACTACGTCGGGACTGATAATCTGCTTCTGACAAGCATTCACCATCTCTCAGTGCTCCCATACGATTGATAATCGCCTTTAACTCATCCGGTGTCTTCCAAACAACATCCAGATAGGTAGCAACTAAATCATCCTGCTTGTTCTTTAATTCATCAGCTGTCATGTATTTTTCCTGTGCCAGCAACGGCCACTTGGTAAGCTTATTCACCAAGGATTCTCTGGAATCATTCTTGGTCACTTCAAGCAGTTCCACCAAACCGCTCACCTTGCTGTCATACTCAGCATCTTCAATCAAAGCACAATCCTTCAATACAGGCAATCTCTTCAATTTACGTTGGAATACTTCCTTATCATCTTCAATCTTGAACTCTACATCATCGATTAAGTTCTGCTTACTCTTTGCATATTCTGCAGGAGTAATTACTTCACCGATTTCCAGGAAAGCCAACTTCTGCACATTACGACGATATTCACGAATATCATGAACATCCAAATCACAACATTCCTTGATTACATCAATTCTATTCTGTTCAAACTCATTGTCAGACAACAAACCACAATCCTTCAACGCAATCAGCTTCTGGATACGCTCGTTAAAATCACCCAAGTCAAAGTATTCGCTCACCAATTCCAGCTTCTTAGCAGTAAATTCCTTTTCTCCCAACAAACCACAATCTTTTAATACATTGAGCTTATCCATTCT
This sequence comes from Acetatifactor sp., assembly GCA_045615205.1. Classification (GTDB taxonomy): domain Bacteria; phylum Bacillota; class Clostridia; order Lachnospirales; family Lachnospiraceae; genus Acetatifactor. The sequence goes on along the minus strand of JAZLEI010000021.1, from coordinate 69,939 downwards.
CTTCTGGAATTCTTCCTCTGACATTTCAGAACCAGAAACTTCTTCCACTGCCGGTGCAGGTGCTTCCACAACCGGTGCGGGTTTCGGCACAGGTGCAGGTTCGGGTTCCTTAACAGGTTCCGGTGCAGGTTTTTCTACAACAGGTGTTGGTGTAGGTGCTCCCTGATAATCCTCTCCTACCGGACGATATACGGTTTTCGGTGCTTCTTCCTTCGTTGCCTCTTCTTCCTTCGGTGCAGGTGCTTCTTCCTTCGGTGCAGGTGCTGCCGCCTTAGGTGCCACTGCCGGAATCGGAACCGGATTAGTAGGTGCAGGTGTACTCGGCTCTTCTCCGCCGGCACTTACTTTCAACTTCTTCAAGGTACTGATTGCTTCCGCAGGTTGCTTCAGCTGTGGTATGTAAATCTTTACCTTCTTATTACCATACAAACCTTTCAATTGTGCGGTAAAGGCCAATGCAGACACACCATTATAATCTTCTTCCTTGATGTCTGATATTTCCTGAATTGAAAAAGAAAACTCATCCTGATATCCATTTCTTCCTTCGGCATTACAAATATTACCTTTTCCGGAAATCTTAGTTCCTTCTACCTTCAGGAACATTCCTTCTTCCTTTTTGAACAGGTTCCTTACAGAATTAGTCTGGACACAAGTAAAAATTTGAGTTCCTTCCATAAAGTTAGCCTCCTCTCATTCCTGCTACTATTCTATGCAGCCGGATTTTCTCTTATTTTACTTATAAAACACAAAAAAATCACTCCACATCCCATGATTGCCAACGGCAACCTCAGCATGCAAGTACTGTCTTTGGCTATAATGATAACAAAAAAATCATCTTTTTTCAAGACAATAACATATTTTAATGATAGCAATATCTGCCAAATATTTCAAGGTTTTTTTATGATATCTGCTCATTTAATTTTAAGTTTGTATTTGTTCTAAAAAAGGCGCCTGCACATTTTCGTACAGACGCCCTAAGACACACTCTATCTTTTTATACCACACCCTGTGCAGTCATAGCTTCAGCAACCTTTAAGAAGCCTGCTATGTTTGCACCGGCTACATAGTTGCCTTCCATACCATACTTCTTTGCAGCAGCATCCAGATTGTGGAAAATGTTTACCATGATGGTCTGGAGTTTACTATCAACCTCTTCAAAAGTCCAACTCAATCTTTCACTGTTCTGGCTCATTTCTAATGCAGAGGTAGCTACACCACCTGCGTTAGCTGCCTTACCGGGACAGAACATTACACCATTGTTCTGGAAGTACTCGGTAGCTTCCATAGTAGTAGGCATATTAGCACCTTCCGCAACAGCAATAACACCGTTTGCTACAAGAGCCTTAGCATCCTCTAAGTTCAACTCATTCTGAGTTGCACAAGGAAGTGCGATATCTACCTTTACAGACCACTGATTGGTTCCCTCTGCAACCTTATCATGATACTCAGCACTTGGTCTTGCAGCCGCATACTCAGACAATCTTGCACGCTTTACTTCCTTTACTTCCTGAAGAAGTGCTACATCAATTCCTTCCGGATCATAAATCCAACCGGTAGAGTCAGAACAGGTAACAGGCTTTGCACCTAACTGCCAAGCCTTCTCGATTGCATAGATAGCAACATTACCTGCACCGGAAACTGCTACAGTCTTGCCTGCCAAATCAATACCATTGCACTTTAACATTTCATTGGTCAGATATAACAAACCATAACCGGTTGCCTGCTTTCTAGCCAAAGAACCACCATAGGAAAGTCCCTTACCGGTCAAAACACCTTCGTAAAGTCCGGTCAATCTCTTGTACTGACCATACATATAACCGATTTCTCTTGCACCGGTACCAATATCACCTGCAGGAACGTCAGTATCAGCGCCAATATACTTATAAAGCTCTGTAATGAAGCTCTGGCAGAAAGCCATTACTTCTCTGTCAGACTTGCCCTTCGGGTCAAAATCTGAACCACCCTTACCACCACCAATAGGAAGACCGGTCAGAGAGTTCTTGAAAATCTGCTCAAAGCCCAAGAACTTAATAATACCTAAGTTTACAGAAGGATGAAGTCTCAAACCTCCCTTGTAAGGTCCGATTGCAGAATTATACTGTACACGATAACCGGTATTTACCTGCACCTGACCCTTGTCATCTACCCAAGGCACACGGAAAACAATCTGTCTCTCCGGATTAACCAATCTTTCCAACAAAGCATCCCTTTTATACTGCTCCTCGTTTGCTTCAATCACTACACGAAGAGACTCCAAAACTTCCTTTACTGCCTGATGAAACTCCGGCTGTGCAGGGTTCTTTGCAACTACTAACTCATAAACCTCATCAACGTATGACATACTATATGTCCTCCTTGCTACTTAATTTTCCACCTCGCATACATTGTATACAAGTATGCTTTTTATCACAAGAATTATTATATTATGTCTTCGAAAATTACACAACTGACTTTATCTCAGTAAATCGTAAAAGTTTTTCGGAATTTTTTATGCAAATTGCACAACACCTTCCCACTATAGATACATTCTCATTCCGGCTATGTTCTTTTCTTCGAAATCAATCAATTTATTTGCCAGACCAATGGCCTGCTCTCCTGCACCGCCATTGTGATTCAGCACCTTATTCATCTCCAGTACTCCTTCATTGCTGCCCTTAATCATTAGCTCTGCTATTCGGCTGGTACTGGTATTCAGAAGCGTATTATATTGTATGCTTCCGTTCAGCATCAGATTTTCCATATAGCTGCTTCGATAAGGTTGTGCATGAGCCTCCAGTAATTTGTCATACGCCTGATTTCGTATCTCCGCATATTTCAAGGATTGCTTGGATATCTGTATTGCCAGTTGTTCATTATGCACCTTATCAGACAATGTTTCTATGGTTCGCATTGCCTTTTCTGCATTTTTTTGTATTTCCTTATAAATGTTAATCTCCTGCTTCTGCATTCCTTCACATCCCTTCTTTTTCTCTCCTCTTTGGATGTTGCAGTACTGTTTGTCCGCTGAATTTCACACCACAAAAAAGGATGCTATTTTCATAGCACCCTTAGTATACGCAATTTGAATTGTTTTATGAATAATTATTGCACATAATCCTCTTTCACATAACCCACCTGACCATTGTAATTAATCTTACACCAGCCATTTTCTCTGCCTAGCAGCTCAGCGTTTTCTCCACCGGCTAAGACACCCAGTCTGTTTGCACCTTCACTGGCAGACGCACGTACATTCACATTAGAAGAAGCGGTTACGGTACCGATAGCATCTGTTAATGCTTCCGTATTCATCAGCTGTAAATATTCAGACTTAATATAGCCCTCTATATCCTTGCCTTTGATTTTAGTCCAGCCATTTACCTGCTGTGCCAGAACCTCTACCTTGGTTCCTCCGCTCACCTTGCCTGCTTTATCAGCCTGCTCACTGTCAGAAACACGCACATTTACAGTAGTGGTTGCTTTTGCATAGATAGGACCTGCAGGTTCTACAACAGCCGGAACCTCCGTTGCAACAGGGACCTCACCCTCAGAAGCATTGATTTCTACAGTTCCCTCACCTTCACCGTTGCTTTCACTGTTCTCTGCACTACTCCCCATCTGTGCAGCCAAAGTCTCTCCGGTTGTTTTCTGTACATCATTCATAATCTCCTGCACATAATAGAACAAATCAGAATTCTTCAAAAAGGTATCATTGCACTCTACAGTGACACGATTATACAGTTCTACTACGTCATCCTGTGAATTGACAATACGTATATATTCCAGTTCTTCGTCTGAAACATCACCCTGATTCAAATACAGGGTACCATCTTCTTTGGTACAAACATAAAAGGTTTCCATTCCGGACATCGCATCCTCGAAATTGGTCACTGTCATTTTGTAATAAACATATGCCAAATAAGAATTCTCAACAGGTCCCGGTTTGGAATAAACAGTAATCTCCGGATAGGTTTCCACATATTCGCTCATAGCCTGCATACGAATAGCTTCTGTTTCATCCAGATAATTAGTCACGCTTCGGATGGTATCCATATCTCCCAATGCATATGCATTGTAATAAGTACACATAAGAGGTCGTAAATCACCATTTACCTCCAGCACGTAATCTTCCGGTTTTGTTTCTTCCTGCTTGGGTTCTTCCGTTGGTTGAACCTCTGCGGAACCCGCTGTAGTACCCTCTGTGGAATTCACATTCACAGCTATAGAGGGATCATCCGGAAATCTTTCATCATTTGCCCCCAATACCACTGCTACCACAACAGCTACCAACAGTACCAGTACTATCGGCAACGCTATCTTACTGTTTTTTGCCAGAAAACCGCCAACCAGCTTCAACTTTTCCTTTATCATAAAATAACCTTTCTACAAAATGTGAACTACATCGAAGTGATGTAAAATGCATCCGACAGGAATCGAACCTGCATTAAAGGCGTCGGAGGCCTCCGTTCTATCCATTAGACTACGGATGCAAATATTACAAAATTGTTACATCACTTCGACTATATTACCACAAATCGCAATCCATGTCTATACGATTTTTTAGGAAAAGTCCTAATTTTTTATAAAATTTATGAAAGTTCTAAGCTTAAACGCATGTAATTTGTGAGAGTTTTTTATCAGATATATTATAATAATAGGGATAATCCGAAAGGATATCCTCCTCCAGAAGCTGCGAAGAATTGGTCTCCACTATCATATCATGCAGTGACCGCCCTTCTTCTCTGCCTTGATCCTTTAATAGAATGACTTCATGAATAGAACTGGGAATTATATAGTAATTACCCTTTATCTTTTTCCCCATATTTTCCAAAAGCTCTGCATCTAACAAAGCTACCGCACCTTGCGTTTTCTGGTGATTGGTCAGAACATAAAGTTCCGGCATATCCGGCCATCGGGCATCCACCATATCCCCGTCCATTTCCCGCACTATGGTATCCAGCATAATCACCATAGGCGGAAACAAGCGTTTCGTATTTACCCCGGCCAGCTTAAACAACTGCTGATGGTTGGTATTCCACATTTCCATATGACTGTTATGTATCATAATCATACCATCTCCCAACTCCTCACTATAAAAGGCATAATAAAAACAAATGGCCAAATCCAGAAAGGGAATATAGGGAATATCCTGCAATAATTCCTTATTCCTCTCCCGATTTATCAGCCGATATACAATCCGGTCTTTTACTTTCCCAAAGTCCATAAAGAAGTCCATATCCACGGATCCTTTCAGCTCACAATTTTGGTACACCCGCAGAATACGTTCTGCAATCACATGGATATTTTCTCCTTCCTGAAGCATATCCAGAAAGGGTTCCATATAAATCGTAGGTGCGATATTTCTATCTTCTCTTCTGACAATTAATCCCTTATACCGTGTACCATTGTTCTTTTGTATTTCCCGAAGCATGATTTGGGTGTCTTCCCCCAAACTTCCCTTCAGCTCTTCTATTAATTTTTCCATAGCTTCTTCACTCATATACTTCCCTCCATAATTTAATGTTGCGATGTTTTGGCGCAAAAAAAGACAATGACATAAAGCCATTGTCTTACTTTGCATAAATAGTGCAGTCTATTAAACTCTTGAAAGATATTCGCCGGTTCTGGTATCAATCTTAATCTTGTTACCAATTTCAACGAACAAAGGAACAGATACGGTTGCACCGGTTTCTACGGTAGCAGGCTTAGAAGCACCTGTAGCGGTATCTCCCTTAAAGCCGGGTTCTGTCTCAGTAACCTCAAGTTCTACGAACAAAGGAGGCTCAATGGCAAATACATTGCCATTGTGTGAGCAAACCTTACACATATCATTTTCCTTAACGAACTTCAATGCATCACCAACGGTTTCATCGTTGAGTGCAATCTGGTCATAGCTTTCAACATCCATGAAGTGATATAAATCACCATCTGAATACAAGTACTGCATATCTTTTCTATCAATACGCGCCTGCGGGAACTTCTCCTGAGGTCTGAAACTCTTTTCGATAACGCCTCCGTTAACGATATTTTTCAGCTTGGTTCTAACGAAAGCTGCTCCCTTTCCCGGCTTAACATGCTGGAATTCAATAATCTGGTAAATACCATTGTCCATTTCAATAGTAATACCATTTCTGAAATCGCCTGCTGAAATCATAGTATATTCCTCCTAAATATTTATCACGTTATAATTCTTTTCTAGTTTATACTAAAAGCAATCATATTTCAACTATTTTTTCAAAAAAAACTACGAATTATTCAAGATAAAGTCAATTGCCTGCAAATATCCGTCCAATCCCTGCCCATAGATCTGCTTATCACAGGCCGGTGCGGTCACGGAAATCTTACGAAACTCTTCTCTTTCCTGAATATTGGAAATATGTATTTCTACCTTTGGTACCCGTATGGTTTCTAAAGCATCATGGATCGCATAGCTATAATGAGTATAAGCACCCGGATTAATTACAATTCCATCTGTACCATCAAAATAGGCAGCCTGTATCCGGTCAATAATCGCTCCTTCATAATTACTCTGGAAGCAGTCAATCTTACATCCGCTTGCTTTTGCCTTCTTTTGTATCAAGTCCATCAAATACTGATAATCCTGTGCTCCGTAGATATTCTTGTCACGAATGCCCAAAAAATTCAAATTCGGACCATTAATCACCAACAGTTTCTTTTTTCTCTTTCCTTCCTTTGAGCTTGCATTTATCACCTGCTCTGCCACCTCATCCATGGACAAACCATCCACATCGATGATAATATCGGCACAGCTTTCGTAGGCTTCTTTGCGCTGTTGCAGCAAATCCCTGATTTTCTGCAAAGGATCCTCACATTGCAAAAGAGGTCGTGTCGTATCCGCTTTTACTCTTTCATAAATTGTTTCCGGTTTCGCACGAAAATACACTACTGTGCCCAACTTTTTCAGTAGCTCTCTGTTTTCCTCTCTGACAGGAGTTCCGCCCCCTACCGAAATAATCTGATGATTTCTCTTTTCTATTAGATCCTTCAAAAGAGCTGTTTCCTGCAGTCGAAAAAAAGCTTCTCCTTCCTGGGCAAACACCTCTGAAATACGCTTTCCCAGTCTTCTTTCAATCAATTTATCCGTATCCTCTATCGCTCTGCGCATACGATAGGATAAGCGAATACCTATGGTTGTTTTTCCGCTTCCCATAAAACCAATTAATACGATATTGTTCTTTTTCATACCTTCAACGCCTCTGTCACCAAATCACATACTATTTTTGCTGTTTCTTCCGAAATCGATAGTTTATTCCAAAGTTCAAAAGCAATAATCCCCTGATACACCAGCATCTTCGCTCCGTTATAGGCTCTTGCGCCGGCTGCTTCCGTAAGTTGCATGAAACGGGTATTACCCGGGTTAAAGATCAAGTCATAACCAACCTCCACCCTTTCATAAAAGGCTTTATCCGAGATAACCACCTCATCCACCTTGGGATGCATACCTATATTAGTAGCTTGTATCACTATGAATTGTCGTTTTGGCAGCTTCTCATAATCCATTAATGCCATTGCCTCCACAAAAGCATAACCTGCCATCTCATTTACTTCTTCTGCGATTACTACTGCTTTTTGCAACGTTCTGTTCAATATGTAAACCTTGGAAGCTCCTTTGTCCAAAAGCATCACAGCCACTGCTCTGGCTACTCCTCCGGCGCCTAAAATCACACATTCTCTGCCCACTATTTCCACACCATCACTTTGCATGGCACGGTAAAGCCCCGGCATATCCGTATTGTAGCCCTTAAAACCATCCTCCATACGCACCAGAGTATTCACGGCACCAATCCTCTCAGCCAGCCCGTCCAACTCCTTCACATAAGGAAGCACATCACTTTTATAAGGAACCGTCACATTACAGCCCAGTAAGTTTAGCGCCCAGGCTCCCTTGACTGCCTCTCCGATTCTGCCTTCCTCCACATGAAACGGAACATATACCATATTGGTTCCGGTTTCCTCTGCCAGATAATTCTGCAACAAGGGAGACAAGGTATGCTCCACCGGATTGCCTATCAGTCCACAGGTCCTCGTATGTCCATTATAAACCATTTTACAGTCGCCACCTTTTTCCTGTTTTCTTATTTCTTTTGCTTATGATAAAAATACAATACAAACCATTCCAATCTGCGTTTCAACACAATCTGAATTTCTTCCTTGGGATGAATGGGCTTTACCAGATACGTCATAATCCCCGTCCTCTTGGCTCCCCAAACATCTGTAAAAAGCTGATCCCCTACGAAAAGTGTCGTTTCCTTCACGGTACCCATTTGCTCCATAGCTTTCTCATAACCTGCTTTTGATGGCTTATTTGCCTTGAAAATATAGGGAGAACCCACACTATCCGCAAAGCCTTTTACCCTGGGTTCTTTATTGTTTGACAAAAGCATGGTCGCATAACCAATCTCCCTCAAACGCTCAAAAAACGCCTTTGCCTGCTCAGTAGCCGGTGCTCCGTGAGGCACCAGTGTATTGTCCACATCAAAAATAATACCACGGTATCCCTTCTCATACAATGCTTCGAAATCAATTTCATAGGTAGAATCAACTTCATTATCCGGATAAAATGTTTTTAACATATCCTCTTCCTCGCTTTTCGAAAAATTCTCAAAAACACGGCAGGACATCTGTCCTGCCGCCAGTCTCTACTGCAATACCTTTTTTAACTCATCCATAAAAGTATTTACATCCTTAAATTCGCGATATACAGATGCAAAACGTACATAAGCAACCGCATCCAAATCTTTTAATTTATTCATCACCAGCTCACCGATTATCTGGCTGGAGATTTCCTTCTCTTCCATGTTGAAGATTTCGTTTTCTACTTCATCCACAATATTTGTAATCGCCTGTGCACTCACCGGTCTCTTATGACATGCACGTAACACTCCCGCTTCTATCTTGGAACGGTCATAAGTCTCACGATTATCATCCTTTTTAATAATAATCAAAGGAATGGTCTCGATTTTTTCATAAGTAGTAAAACGCTTCCCACACTCATCACATACACGACGACGACGGATGGAGTTATTATCCTCTGCCGGTCTGGAATCAATTACTCTGGTGTTCTCATGATTACAAAATGGACATTTCATATATGCATTTGCTCCTATCTGCGCATCTTTACGCTGCTTCAATTGATAATGTAAGAAAATTCTGTCTATTTTGAAAATATTATAAATTATTTAGCAGTTTATGTCAACCAATATTATATCAGGACCGATTTGCCGGATATCCTTAAAAGGAATTGCAATTTCTGTATCTGTCTTAAACAAACTAAAAAAGCTTCTGCAATCACTCACAAAAATCTTACAAATACAACCATTGCACTCGTCCAGTTCCAAGTTGGTTATCCTCCCCAAACACCTGCAATCTCTGATATTAATGACTTCCTTATTTTTCAAATCCGAATACAAGATCATCGCTCATCCACCCATTACCACTTTGTATTATTATATGAATAACTTTTCAAAAGGTGGCTCATACTATTCCTATACTTACCAAGGAGAAACATTCAACGGACAACTACTTATTCAGGAGGCCAGCATCATGTCATTAGGTAAGGTAGAAATCTGCGGCGTGAATACCGCCAAACTCCCCCTATTAAAGCAAGAAGAAAAGGATAAATTATTCGCCATGATTGAAGAAGGCGACATTGCCGCTCGGGAAAGATATATTGAAGGAAATCTCAGACTTGTCTTAAGCATTATCAAACGCTTCTCTTCCAGCAATGAAAATGTAGACGATTTGTTTCAAATTGGCTGCATCGGCTTAATCAAAGCCATCGACAACTTTGATTCCAGCCTGAACGTCAAATTCTCCACCTATGCCGTACCCATGATTATCGGAGAAATCAGACGTTATCTGCGAGACAACAATTCCATCCGCGTCTCCCGTTCTTTAAAAGATACTGCTTACAAGGCCATCTATACCCGTGAGGTCCTTACTCGCAAAAACTTAAAGGAGCCCACCATAGAAGAAATCGCCACAGAAATCGGTATTTCCAAGGAAGATATTGTTTATGCCATGGACGCCATCCAAAACCCTATGAGTCTTTATGAACCCATTTATACCGATGCGGGCGATACTCTCTATGTGATGGATCAAATCAGCGACAAAAAGAACAAAGAAGAAAACTGGGTAGAACACCTATCCCTAAACGAAGCCTTGAAACGTCTGGGCGAAAGGGAACGTGACATTATCCATTTACGTTTTTTCGAAGGAAAGACCCAGATGGAGGTGGCAGATATCATCGGCATCTCCCAAGCACAGGTCTCCAGACTGGAGAAGAACGCCCTGAAAATGATGCGCAATTATCTATCCGCATAACCCAACATAAAGACGGAGCTATTGAAGAGTGTTATGTCTCTTCAATAGCTCTGTCCCTTTCTGCCAAAATACCATACTTCAACGCCCGAAATACCGGAATGATATCCTGTTCCTTCTCCGCTTCCAGCTTCTGCAAATAATAATCCAAATATTGTACCGGGATAAATCCTGTATATGATATTCTCAGCCAGTTTCCCAGACGTAATACCTTTTTATCCAGCTACATCTGTACGCATTCATTTCTTTTCTCTACTTCCTCATCTTCAAAATCCTTGATATCTGCCAGAACCAGTACCCAAAACCATTCCATCTCTTCAGATATACTGAATACTCTTTTCAGCATGAAGTGTATCATGAACACAGCATATTTTTTCCTTGCCACTTCACCGAGAATGTGTTGAAACAATTTCCAATAAGCACAAAACCTTACACGCCCCTCATCCGAAGGATATACCATACCATATATCCCCTTCACACTAAAATACTTTGCCAGCAGTTCCTCTAAGATAAGTTGATGCTTATCCGGAAAGGCCTCAAATACCTTTGCCCATATTCTATATTCGTTTGCAGCATAAGTATTAAAATAATATTTCATCCATGCCCTTAACAATTCATCAGCTGCTTCTTCCCATTCCTTTTGCAGACGCTTGACATTATATAACATGATTTCGCTATTACAGCCTACCATAGACCGTATTTTTAATGTCAACATCCCTTTAAACATCTGAGCATTCGTAGTTTTTGCTTTTCCCCAAAGAATTTCATATACATCATCCGGCATCTCTTTATCATCTGCCAAACACTCCATCAATTGTGTATTCAAGGAGTATTGTATATTTCCTTTTTTATCATCATATATTACTATCTTGATAGTTTCCTCTACACGCACCTCACTCCCCGCCTCTGCCAGTTTCTTTGCCAATGTATATTCTCCCAGCAACAATGCGCAAGCAATCCCTCCGGAAGCACATACCACTATTTTGTCATCCTTCGAATGCAGTTCTTTCATATCATCCCCTTCTAAAATAATCATGTACTTCTTTTTCACACCATTATGTGCATCTTCCATCATTTCCTGAAATACCTTTTCCTTACTGAAGAGTTCCTTCTTTCTTGGCAATTGTGTACTATTCACGCAATCTTTTAGAAATTCCATATAATCTGCAGTATCTCTGACACAAATAGCAACACGCTCCTTTTCCTCTATCGTATAGCTTTCTAAACCGCAGACAACATGCAATGGTGCATTCCCCTGATTTTCCACATAAAGCTCCATATCCTCCGGTATATCAGCATAAAACATCTTTAATTCATTTTCCCCCCTAATACAATAGCGAAGGTCAATGACTACCTCTTTCTCCTCCTCGGTCTGTGCTGGGGAAATTATTTTATAGCCTCTCTTAATATCATCCATCGCCTCTATTCTTCTCAATTCATCATGCCTTTTATAAAAGGCATGCTTAAAATAATTCGGAGAGTCCCCGCTTAACAGTATCAATATACTATTATCCTGTAACTGCCATAGCTTACGATCTACATACTTTTCCCTATAATCATAAAAAGCTTCCAGATACCTTGCGGTATCACCTTTTTCAAATGCACAATCTTTCCAATAGCAGATATATTGACTATTTCCGGACAAAAACACTATACACTCCTTCTCCTTGTCCTCAATCGCCTTCTGAATCGTAGGCGTAGAAATAAATTCACCATCCTCCAGAACACTGCTCCCATATATCAGCCCTGCCAGAGCATACCTTTTCTCCCCTAGTACATCATGTTTGCTTACCAAGAACCACTCTTTTAACATTTACACTTCCTCCTCATACTTATTTTATTCGTCTCACTTTCCCCATAACTCTTATTCCAACGATAGATTGTGACACCAAACATGTTTTCCTCAAAAAAAAATCGTAGAAGCACATCGGTTTCCCTTGCGTTTCTACGATAACACATTGCATTTATCAATATTTTTCGATCGGTCGGATTATATCAAAACTTCTAAAAATCTTCACATTCTTCCTTCCGGGCTGGAACTATTTTCATATTTCTCCTCCAAGCTTTCGATATACCGGATATGCTAACGCACACAAAAATCCATAAAATTGCTCCGTTTCACCACTCGTCCTTACTGTACTTAATTCTTGTAAAAAAGCAATTACCGTTTTTTTAACATCATATGGTTTGCCTGCATATTCTGATAAAAGGTTATCTAAATAGGTATTCACTCTTCGATAATCTGCTCTCTTATTCTCATTCGTACGCCCAAAGGATACAAAAAATTTATCATAATCTCCCATAAATGCACAATCCATATTCGCCCCTATCTGCGGCGAATCCATATTTTCTTCATATACATTTACTGCTTCCAATACTAACAGCAAATGAAGCATGGCACATAGCTCTACCCCAAATTCTGCCTCTACTAAATGCAGTATGCTAATCTTATTAGTGTTTCCTGTCAACTCCTCTATGTTTTCTGAAACAAATAGATTATATTCTGCCACCAACGTCATTACGTCATGTTGTATCTCACTTCCCATATGATACTTGTCTTCCATCTGCCCGGAAATCCTAACAACCTTTTCCTGTATACTCTCCTCCCAAATCTTAAGCTTCTCCGCTGTTTCCTTGATTTTCTCTATCAACACCAGTTCCTTTTGGATACATTTTCTAAGCGGTTTCTTCACGTACTCTATCATAAACATTTCAAACATGGCCACTGCCTGCGTAAATTGATAATACAACAGCTTTTTTCTATTTTCCGTATCCTCCTCAGCCTCTATACAAATCTGATTATATTTATCCAACATTTCCCATGCAGTTTTGCGAAGCTGATCCAACAATATATAAGGCAGCCAATCATCATACTCTTTTATCATTTCACACATGTCCGTGTTACTTCGCATGATTCGTGCTTCATTTAGAAAAGCATCTTTATTGATTTCTTTCTGCATGATTTTCTCTAATACCTCATAGGAAAATCTATATTTTTTATTGTTGCTGCCTTCCAAATGCTCCTGAATATTTTTATAGGATATCTTGGACGATTGCTTACCTTTGTATATTTCCATTGCTTCCGTAGCGAAAAAAGTCTTCAAGCTCGACAAGCCACTTTTTAAATTAGGTGATACCACTATACTATGCACCAACAGGTTATCTGACAGGAATCCATAGGTACTGTCTGCTTTATGCTTTTTCTCTGCTCCAAACTTATCAAACACGCTTAGGAATTCATTCAAAATACCCTGTTTTGCTTTCAATGTCTCTGTCACTAATACCTCATCTCCCATAACAATCCCACCGGCAATCATTATTTTTAATCTTATTATATAGGAACGAATTCCCATAGTCATTAAACCTCTACTATAAAAAAAGTTATTGCAGCCTAGTCACTACAATAACTTTTCTGTCCTACTATCTAATTAAGTATAATTTAAAACAGCCCAAGCAAATACAAGCATCAGTATAGCCCCGATTATTGCCGAAAAGAAACCACCTTTTCGCTGCGAAGAATTCTGAGGATATGAAGGCTGCTGTGAATATGAAGGTGCAGATTTTTGATACGGCTGTTCATTAGAAACCATACGATCTATTGCATTCATTAAATCCTGATGCTTTGGTTTTCCTGCCATAATTGTACCTCTCTACTACTATTTTCCATTTACAATACCATATTTTTTATAAGCACTACACTGCTTGTAATCACCTTTGCAAGTAGCTTGCATATACTGTCCCGTAATTTTGTTTTGTGTACAGGCACAATGGATATCCTTATAAGTCACCATAATTCCTGTTTTTACTCTTAAATTTGGGCATGATGTTGCCATAATTATTTCCTCCTTTGTTTTTATATTATGATATTTCCATTACACCTTTATATTAATGCCATCATTACCATAGACCAAGACACTTAGTCACAATGACAATAATACCCAAAACTACAAACACTGTTCCACAACCTCCGGAAGACTTAGCATTATTGTTGTATTGCGGTATCCTCTCCGGTGGCTTACCTCCACTTTCCCGTCGGTATATATAACAACTCATACAATTGTTTTTGCATACATTTTCCACATTATAATCCGTAATTGTATCCATGTTATTCGCCCTGCACAATGGTAGTGGTGTCTCATGCTTTTTTCCTGTGTATGCACTATAGAAGTATGGGCACATTGTTTTTCCTCCTTTGTATTTTCATTACATTTATGGTTCACTTGGTACAATAGTGTCTTTAGACTTTTCCAACCCCAACAGAATAATACTTTTGTACATTTCTTCATAGGATTTATCATGGAAATGTTCCCTTTTCAATTTTTCAAGCTCGCATTCCAATTCAAATGGCAAAGACACCATTATCTTTTTCATCGTATCTATGGCTCCTTTCTTCCGAAGTATGTCACACCCTTACACATTTCCCCTGTATCTTATAAAATTCAATTACTGTTTTTTGAATGGTTCATCACTGATGAACTCTATGCTTATTATATTCTTAGCAATTACCTTTGTCAACTTGTTTTTCATTTTTTTGTTTACAGTCATGCCGACCTACGTTATAATAAACAATGAGGTGAAAAATATGCCAACAACAAAACCACGTTACTGTATTACAGTTGATGAAGACACATTAAAAGAAATTGATGACTATCGTTTTAACATGCGATACAACAGCCGTTCTCAGGCAACCTTAGATTTGATTCGTTTAGGCTTAGAAACCCTAAAACAACGGCAAAAGGATAATGATGACTCTATAATAACCTAATTTTATTATTATTTTTTTCGATTTGTCGGATTTTGAGAATTTAAACAAAAAAGTTATGGTATACCGCATCAGTTATACCATAACTTTTTGTTTTCATTTAACTATAAAACAGCGTACATATTGTATCATTTATTTCTTTTCAGCTACTTTAGAAAGCAGCTTGGCCAGTATCTGAAACGTAAGTATACCCAATATACATCCAACTGTATTAGTGATAATATCATCAATCTGAAATACTCCTCTTCCGGTCACCAACTGCAGTATCTCGATACACAAGCTGGTAAAGAACCCCAAACACACCCCTTGTAGAAATACTTCCCTTTTCTTTCGACACCATGCGAAACCAAACCCATAGGGTACAAACAACAAAATATTTTCTATCCAAAGGGCATTGTTTCTGTTATTAATACGAAGAGTGGATCCTATCTGCCAATCGATTATGGACACCTCCCCACGCTCCCTGGACCAATAGGTAATAATCAACAACAATCCTAAGTATGAGAAAAAGCATACTACAGGCACCACTCTACAGGGTACTTTTCCCTGCTTCCTTCGATATCCATTTATCAACTGTACTACAATCCATACGCCAAAAGCAACCAATATTCCCCAAGGAACAAAGCGAACGGTTTCCAGCAAATCCTGCACCAAGTACTTACCCATCTCTTACCTTCCTGAATAGCTTGACCAGTTCTCCCCGGCACGCTCCCATTTATCCTTGTCTTCGAACAATCGATTATTCATCCAGGCTATGGCATCCACCACGCCATCCTCATCAAACCCAAACAGTGCACTTTGCTTCTGCTCCTCAGGAGTAGTAAAAAAGTTAAATGGCTCCGGCCATACCGTGACCTTCAACTGTTTTCCTTCTTCTGTTGCAACACCCTCTAAGCGATAACGCATTCCCTGATGACAGCCGGTATATTCTGTCTTTTTCAAATATTCCATAGATAATATATCTTCCCGTACAATCACTATTCTTCCTCTTTTCTGTTCCTGAATTACATAGTATATACTATACCCTATTTCCCGAAAAAGAGCAAGTCAGGAAAGAATTAAACCACATTGCTCATCTCCCGTTTCAATTGTTTCATGATTTTTTTCTCCAAACGGGAAATATAGGACTGGGATATTCCCAATAGGGTAGCCACCTCTTTCTGGGTCATCTCTGTACCACCAGGTGTTCCCAGACCAAACCGTAGCCGTATAATAGTCTTTTCTCTTTCCGACAATTTATTCACAGCCTTTAACAAAAGTCTGCGTTCTACCTCATCCTCAATGCCCCGATAAATAATATCCTCATCTGTTCCCAAAATATCTGATAAAAGCAGCTCATTCCCATCCCAATCCACATTCAAGGGTTCATCAATGGATACCTCCATTCTGGTCTTGCTGTTTCGACGTAAGAACATCAATATTTCATTCTCTATACAACGGGAAGCATAAGTTGCCAGCTTGATATTTTTCTCCGGATTAAACGTATTAATTGCTTTTATGAGGCCGATGGTTCCAATGGAAATCAAGTCCTCCATTCCCACTCCTGTATTATCAAATTTTTTGGCAATATACACTACCAATCGCAGATTATGCTCTATCAATACAGCCTTGGCTTCTTCCTCCTGGTCTGTTCCCAGTTTCAACAACACCTGATTTTCCTGTTCACCTGTAAGCGGCGGCGGAAGCACCTCTGTTCCGCCTATGTAAAAAATATCTCCCTGCTTGCGGATATCGAAATAACGCTCTCTGATTTGCAGTTTCCCACGCAAGCCTCCCGGCAGTATAATTTTCAGTAACATCATCACCCTTTTACCTCCCTATTCCTTCAATACTCTGGGGTTCAAAACCATCTGGTAATCACCGGCTTCTGCAAGCAATTCCTTACTCCTTGCCACATACACCTCTTTGCACTCCTTTTTTACTCCCTGATATTCTATGATTATGCCTTTTAGTAGATATGCATCCAGTATCCCTTTTTGCTTTCCTACACTTCGATAGGGTATTACCCGATAGCCCTGCGGTTCCTTGGCAGAATACAATTTCTGAAACATGCTCTCCGATAACACAGCAACCGGCTTTCCACTGATGGGTTCTACGAGGCTGTTTCCGGTATCCAAAAGTGCATTCACCTCCAGACATGCATTCTCTTCCTGCAGATAGACCTTACAAAAAGGCTTCTCTTCCTCTCTGTGCCCTGTCAGTCTGCGGACCACTCCATAACAAACTGCCCCCATAAGCAATACCCCCATCACGCCCAAACAACTCTCCTGTCCGGGCGGCAACATCTTAAGCACAAAGATTAATAAGCTCCCCATCAACAAAGTAGTCAACAGCATTTTTTCCAACACTCCGCTTAACCGTCTCCACTCCACCACCCGAAAGGTAATCCAACTCATCCCCAGCATTGACAGGCAAAAACCCAAAATCATTCCATACATCAGCTTGATAGGGAAACAAAAGGGAAGTATATAAATAACTGCTCCCAAAACTGCTCCCAAAACAATACGCTTACCGGATGCCCCGTGATAATACATATGATTTACAGCCCCCAGCACATATAAGTTCAAAACAAACTGCAAGAAAAAGAGGCTGTCTGCATAGATTTCATAATACATTTTCCACCTCCTTAATCAAGCCTCCAAACAACCTTATTATACTCATATTCCCTTAGGAATTTTGTCAAAAACGCAAAGCGGCTTTTTAATACTTGTCTGAAAAAAACGACAAAAACAGCCATACCCTTACAAGTATGGCTGTCACTTAACATTCTATGAAATTATGATATCATTTCCTATTTACTGCTTTCTGGTCAGGAAATCAGGAATATTCAAGGTTTTTGCCTTTACAGTACTCTGAATATCTACCGGCTTGTTAATTCCTACAACAGGCTCTACCGGAGCAACAGGAACCGGAGTAATAGGCTTTACACTAGGGGTTACAGTGGTACCAAATCCCGGTGTTGCGGTAGGAGTCTTGTAAGTAAATCCGCCACCCAATCTGCTCTGAGCAGCTGCATTTGCAGAATCCTCAATACCGGTTGCAATAACAGTAATGGTACAATTACCATTCTTGTTAGAATCGTACAATGCACCAAAGATAATATTTACCTCATCTCCACACAGCTCCTGAACATAGCTTACTGCATCGGATGCATCTGCTAAAGTAATATCACCAGATACGTTTACAATCACATCTGTAGCACCGGAAATAGTAGTTTCCAATAATGGTGACTCTACTGCCATCTTCACAGCTTCCAAAGCCTTATCATCACCCTTACCTTCACCAATACCAATATGTGCAATACCCTTATCCTTCATTACAGTCTGAACGTCTGCGAAGTCCAGATTAATGATGGCAGGTCTGTTAATCAAATCAGTAATACCCTGTACGGACTGCTGTAACACTTCATCAGCCTTCTTCAAAGCTTCCGGCATAGTCGTTCTGCGATCAACGATTTCCAACAGCTTGTCATTCGGGATTACGATTAAGGTATCTACAAATTCCTTGATTTTGCTGATACCGCCCAAAGCATTCTGCATACGGGTCTTTGCCTCAAAACGGAAAGGCTTTGTTACGACACCTACTGTCAAAATATCCATTTCTTTTGCGATTTTTGCTACAACGGGAGCAGCACCGGTGCCGGTTCCGCCACCCATACCGCAGGTAACGAATACCATATCCGCACCCTTTAATGCTTCCTGAATTTCTTCTGTACTCTCTTCTGCAGCCTTCTCGCCGATTTCAGGCTTTGCACCTGCACCAAGTCCCTTGGTCAGCTTCTCACCAATCTGAATCAGCTTAGGAGCCTTACATAACTGAAGTGCCTGCTTATCAGTATTCACACCGATAAACTCCACACCATCTATTCTTTCATCCACCATTCTATTTACAGCATTATTTCCGGCACCGCCTACACCAACTACAATAATCTTTGCGGCTGCCTGCGCGTCATTTGTCTTCACTTCGAGCAAGGGTTTGTCCTCCTTCTATTCCGAATAAATTCCATATAGTTTATCATATAATTATTTCTTAAATTAATCAACCTCTTTTTTGTGGAAATTGAAAAATATTTTTATTCTTCTGTTTTATCTACATCAAAAACCGTCATCCCTCCGTCCTCTGTATAGTCTTCCATGTGCAATACACCTTTCTTACCTTCCAGATTTGCCAAAAAGGTTGGCAATACCATGAGCTTTTCTTCCAAGCTGTTTCCTTTGCCCAAATTCACTCTCACATCTTCAAAATACAGAATAATATCCATATCCGCCTGAAAGTAAATCTTGTCCACCAACAACTCGTACTTGTCCAACAGATTCGTGATATTCATAATACTTTCGAATACACTATCATCCTCTAAGGGTATCTTTTCTCCCAGCATCACATGCTCAAACTGCAATCCCGCTATCTGGGGCACTCCCAAGGTTTTTACATTGGAGGTTTCTACCATATAACCGTCCCTGTCAAAATACATATAGCTGTCCATAAACTCTATATACCCTGCCAGAGCTTTTTCATACACTACGATTTTTATAGTATCCGGCGACACTACCACTACATCCATTACATCTACAAAAGGGATATTTTCCACACCCTTATTGCTGTATTTCATGGACAAATACAAGGAATTATTCCCCAAAGGGCCTTCCATTACAATATCCTTTATTTCGTCCTCTGTGTAATGAACATTTCCTTCCACATATACATTTTTAATGGAATAAGTACTGATAATATAATAAATCACACCTAGAACTGCTGCTATTAACAGCAATATTATCAGTACTCCTCCCCATCTTTTTCTTCGTTTTTTATACACTTACCACTCTCGCTCCTAACTCTCTCAAATCCTTGCAGATATTCTCATAACCTCTTTGGATATATCTGTTTCCCCTCACCGTCGTAACGCCTTCCGCCAGAAGTCCTGCAATCACCAATGCAGCGCCTCCCCGAAGCTCTTTTGCTTCTACGGTCTCTCCATGCAGAGCACTTACTCCATTCACTCGTACTCTTTTGGCATCCAATATTTCCAAATCTGCACCCATGGTACGAAGCGGTTCTATCACGTGAAAACGGTTCTCGAAAATATTCTCTTCAATAACACTGCTTCCTTTTGCATTCAAAGCTGTCACCACAGCCATAGATTGCAAGTCCGTAGGAAAGCCCGGATATTCTTCTGTTTGAATGAGCCTTACCGGTCGCAGATATCCCGGGGCCTGCACATATACCCCATTGGATGTAGTCTGACAAACCGCCCCCATTTCCTCTGCAATTCGAAAAACTGCCTGTAATTGAGAGCAGGGTGCATCCTCTAACCACACGCTGCCGCCTGTTGCTAATGCTGCAAATAAATAGGTTCCTGCTACAATTCGATCTGCCGGAATATGATAGCAATCCCCCTGCAGCACATCCACGCCTATAACCTTCAGGCAATTGCTTCCGATTCCCTGTATTCGTGCACCGCACCTTTGCAGATATTCACAAAGTGCCGTCACCTCCGGTTCCTTTGCTGCACCATGAATACAAGTAATACCCTCTGCCAAAACAGCTGCTAAGATTACATTTTCCGTTGCTCCTACACTGCCCTTTTCAAAATGGATATCTGCTCCATGCATTCTACCATTCACTTTTGCATAAATCAATCCGTCCACAATTCGAAATTCAGCCCCCATCTGTTCCAAGGCACGAATATGCATATCGATAGGACGAGCTCCAATCACACAGCCTCCCGGCGATTCCATCACTACCTCATGACATCTGCTGAGCAATGCTCCCAGCATACACACCGAAGAGCGCATTCCCTGCACTGCTTCTGCCGGCATACGTTGCACAGAAATCTTTGTGGCATCCACACAAACACAGTCGGAACGTATTTTCACAATACAGCCAATACTTTTCAAAAGCTGTTGCATCTGAAATATATCACTGATTTTGGGACAATTATATATGGTATTTTCACCCTTCGTCAGTAAAGTAGCTGCCAATATAGGTAAGGCGGCATTTTTAGAGCCTTGGATTCTCACCTTTCCCTGCAAGCTCACACCACCATGAACACATATCGTATCCATACCTCCCAAATCCTTTCGAATTTCAGATATATCCTATTATATGTGTCACTTTACCCGACAGTACTTTGTCCATGGACAATTAAATTTCCTTTAACTGAATTCGCTTTGCTACATTCAAAACCAAACCAATCTCTATCATCAAAAACAGTACAGAGGTACCGCCATAGCTGATAAACGGTAAGGAAATACCGGTATTGGGTATGGTATTGGTTACTACCGCAATATTCAAAATCACCTGAATCGCAATGTGTCCCATGACGCCTACTACCAGCAAAGAACCAAACAAATCCGGTGCGTTATTGGCAATAATCATCATTCTCCATAACAAAAGAATAAACATGAGAATGATGGCAATAGCTCCAAACAATCCCAATTCCTCACAAATAATAGAGAATATCATATCATTCTGTGCCTCTGGGATAAAGCCCAGCTTTTGCATACTCTGCCCTAAGCCCTTTCCCAGCACACCACCGGAACCGATTGCATACAATGCCTGCAAGGTCTGGAAACCGGTATCATCCGCATAAGCTTCCGGATTTAACCAGGTCAGAATTCGTTTGAAACGGAAGTTCATCCCTTCATCCATGGTTAGCTGCGAGATATAATATACCAACCCGGCAACCCCTGCGGTTCCCAATGCACCTATAACAAAGAAACCCTTATAGTCGGGACTTGCCACAAATATCATAAACACTGAAATTCCCAGAATAATAATAGCGGAACTCAGATTATCCGTCAGCTGCCACACCATAATTACCATGGGCAAAGCTGTAATAATCAGGAATATCATTCCCCGCAGCTTTTGGATACTCCTTCCCATCAAGCAAACCAAATGTGCTAGAAATAATATCATACAAAGCTTTGCCACCTCTGCCGGCTGTATGGTCAATCCGATACCGGGTATGGGAAGCCAACGTTTTGCACCATGGGATTCCACACCTACAAAAGGCACCAAAAACACTAAAAATGCCGCAACAATATATCCAAGTCCGGCAAACCTTCTCCAAACCGGATAAGGAATATTCGCCACAAACATCATCGCCACCAGACCAACCACACTGGAAAACAGCTGCTTTTTCAAAAAGTAGGCAGCATCTCCATAATCTGCATGAGCCTCATAGGAGCTTACGGAATAAATCATAATCAAACCAAAGCCCATTAAAAACAATACAATGAACAGCATGGTATAATCAAAATAATACTCCGTCTGTTCCTTTTTTCTTTTTTTTGCATTCGTCATAAACCATCAAATCCTTATTCTTTCAGATTATTCACATAATCCTTAAATAGTTTTCCTCTTACTTCATAATTGGGAAACATTCCCCAGCTCGCACATGCCGGAGACAATAACACAGCATCTCCGCTCTCAGCCAGTTCCGTACAAAGTGCCAAGCATTCCTCAAAGGTATCTGCCATCTTAATCCGTTCAAAGCCGTGCTTTCTGGCACATTCTGCAATCTTTTCCCTGGTCTGACCAATCAGTACCAGCCACTTCACCTTATCTCCGAAGCATTCAATCCACTCATCATATTCATTCTGCTTATCATAGCCTCCGCCAATCAAAATAGTGGGCTTGCTCATAGCCTTTATACCCTGAATAGCAGCATCCGGATTAGTACCTTTGGAGTCATTATAATAATCCACGCCACCCTTCGTTGCCACGAATTCAATACGATGCTCCACTGCTTTGAACTGCTTGATAACAGATAAAATAGTACTCATGGGTATCTGCATGCCCTGTGCGATAGCTATCGCTGCCATTACATTTTCCACATTACAAATTCCTACTAAATTCATATCCCTGTGGATATTCAACAGACTGTTTACCTCTCCGTCCATAGCCTGACAAATCTCTTCCCCATGCAAAAACAAACCATTCTCCAATTCTCTGACAGAAGAAAAATAAACCACCTTGGCAGGACATCTTTCTCCAAAGGCTCTGGTATATTCATTTTCATAGTTCAAGACACAAATATTATCCTTTGTCTGCTTCGCTGCGATGTTCTCTTTCGCTCCTGCATAAGCATCCATCGTGTAATGTCTGTTCAAATGATCCGGCGTCACATTTAAAATAGCCGATACTACCGGATGAAATGTTTCCACGGTTTCCAACTGGAAGCTGCTGATTTCTCCCACGGTCACCGTATTCGCCTGGGTTTTCATAGCCTCTAAGGTGTAGGGATTGCCGATGTTTCCTACCACAAAGGTCTTCTCTTCCCCAAAGTGCGCCTTCATAATATCACCCACCAAAGTAGTCGTGGTAGTCTTTCCGTTGGTACCGGTAATGGCAACCACTCTTCCCTGTTCTGCCAGATAGCCCAGCTCAATCTCTCCGATAATCTTTACCCCCAACTCCCTCAGCTGCTTCACCATGGGAATATCGGTAGGAACTCCCGGACTGAGAACCGCTATATCCAAGTTCTCCATAATATCCAGTGGCAGTTCCTTGCTGTAGCACTGTGCAGCCACGCCAGTGGGAACCTTATTCTCTAATTCCTCCACGGAAAGCTTCTCATC
Source organism: Acetatifactor sp. (assembly GCA_045615205.1). Lineage (GTDB taxonomy): Bacteria > Bacillota > Clostridia > Lachnospirales > Lachnospiraceae > Acetatifactor. Next base: position 46,281 of record JAZLEI010000021.1, on the reverse strand, counting down.
AAACAATCGAATCTCTGCATTCATTTTATGTAATAATGTCATGGCACCTACACCGCTTATTCCGGAGCCTACCACCAGACATCTTTGTCCTTTTAACATAATTTCTCCTTTCATGCCTTGTGGCACTTTCTATTTTTATTCCTATTCTATTTTTATTTCTTCTTTCGTTCTTCCCAGTCTTTTGGGAACTATACGAACTCATTCTTGTTCATTATAATCCATAATTCCCAAATAAGGAAGAATATTTTCAAATAACTGTCTTACAATTGGGGCTGCTATCTGTCCTCCATAGTAGGTTCCCTGTGGTCGATTGATAATTGCTACTGCGATTACCTGTGGATTATCTGCCGGAGCAAAACCCAGAAAGGAAGAGATATACTGCCTGTCAGAACGAGGCAGCGTCTGACTGGTAGCCGTCTTACCACCCACTCGAACACCTTCCACCTGCCCATTTTTACCACCGCCCTCTGCCACAACCATTTCCAAGATATACCGCATGGTTTCAGAGGTTTCTGTCGATACAATTCCTTCCTGCACCTCATACTCAAAGTTTTCTACTGTATTTCCCTCTGCATCCGTTACCTTTACTCCAAAGTGCGGAGTGATACGGTTGCCTCCGTTGATAATAGAAGATGCTGTGGTAATCAGTTGTATGGGTGTAATCTGAAAGGACTGTCCAAAGGATACTGTTGCCAACTCTACACCACCCATTTTTTCCGGCTGATGCATAATAGTTCCTGCCTCTCCCGGAAGGTCTATTCCGGTCTTATTCAGTAACCCGAACTGCTCAAAATAGTGGTAAAACCGTTCCACTCCCAGTGACATCCCCAAGCTGACAAAGGCTGGATTACACGAAGCCATGGTGGCCTGTACGAAATTCTGTCCACCATGTCCGCCTGTCTTGTGACAACGGATTTTGCGATCCTCCACAATAATAAATCCCGGACAACTGAAACGACTTTCCTTATTCACCACTCCTGCTTCCAAACCGGCAGCCGCTGTTACAATCTTAAAAGTAGATCCCGGTTCATAAGTATCATTAATACAACCATTTCTCCAGATTCGATTCAATAAATTCTGCCGCTCCTGACTACTAATCCCCGCATCTGTTCCTTCCGGCAATTCATAGGGAGCATTCAAATCAAACTCCGGCACATTTACCATGGCCATGATTTCACCATTCTGAGGGTTCATCACAATAATGGAAACACTCTGTGCCTGCTTCGCCAACATAGCCTGCTCTGCCAGTTGCTGAGCATAAGACTGTATATTTACATCCAAACTCAAATGCAGGGTATTTCCATCCACAGGTTCCAGTCTTCTTTCCCCGGCTTCTTCTACCTCGATGCCTCTGGCGTCCGTCATGGTCAGAATGGTACCGGATTCGCCCTTTAAATATTCCTCGTAGATAACCTCCAGTCCGATAATCCCCTGATTATCACTTCCCGTGAAGCCCATAACCTTGCTGGCCAAATCTCCATAAGGATAATAACGCTTATAATCCTCATCTACTTTTACACCTGCCAGATTATATTCTCGAATCACATCCCCCAGCTCCTTACTGACATTGCTCTTAATGCGTTCAATGGAGCTGTATTTTTCCACACGTTTGCGTACAGTTTCCTCGGGAATATCCAAAACCTCTGACAATACTGCGATGACCTTCTCCGGCTCTTCGATCTGATTATGTATTACGGAAATGGTACACACTGTTTTATTATCTGCAATCACAGTTCCGTTACAATCTACGATCTGCCCTCTGGCAGCCTTGATACTGCGTTCTCTTTCGTGAAGTTCTACTGCCTTTTGCGCGTAATAATCGGAACGCCACACCATCAGATACACCAGTCTCACAAACAATAGTACCAATAAAAGAACGCATCCTAAGAAAATAACCAGAACCTTCTTGCGGTTCGCAAATCGATTTATTGTATTCTGCAAAACAAAACCTCATAAACTGTGAAAGCTGTTATTACACTTTATTCCCACAATTATGAGGTTATTCATTCTACCTTAAGTTTCTTACCAGCTAATAGAAGGAATGCTTCCATATACTGGTTCTCCTGTATCAGGATCCAGCAAATCCCCGGTTTCAGGGTCAATCAGATAACCCGTTGCAATATCCACTTCATATCGCTTAAACGGAGCTTCTGTCACAGGTGTCTCCACTGTTGTATCTTCTCCTACCTGATCCGCAGCCTCCTGCTCCAAAGTATCATCTCTGCCATAAGTATTTTCCAGTCTCAAGGTCTCCAGTTCTGCCACCTCTGCCTCAGACAATTCCTCTGTCATATAAATATTCAGATATGGCAATACCTCAGTCAAAACATTACGTACGATACCTGTCGCAAATCTGGCATTATCCTGTTTTTGTGCATTTGCTCTGTCTACCACTACATAAATCGCTATCTGCGGGTCATCTGCCGGTGCATAGCCCATAAAGGAAACTACATACTCTTTATTTCCACGAGGCAATGTCTGTGCCGTACCGGTCTTACCACCGATAGCATAGCCTGCAGGCCTTGCCGTCTTTCCTGTCCTCTGTGTACCACCCTCAGGCATAACCACAGCACGACAATACTGTCTAATTTTCTCTGAAGTTGCCTCAGATACTGTCTGCTTCAACACTCTGGGTTCGATATTCTTTACGACTGCTCCATTAGCATCCGTAATCTTGTCCACCATATGAGGCTCATAATAATTACCGCCATTAATCAAAGAACAAAATCCGGTAATCATCTGAATCATAGTTACATTGAAGTTCTGACCAAAAGTATTGGTTGCCAAATCTGCATCGCCCATATTTTCATCATAAAGAAGACCTACCGTTCTGGCTTCTCCCGCCAAATCCACATTGGTCTTTAAACCAAAATTAAAAATCTGCTGAAACTTTGCAAAATTCGTCTTTCCGATAGCCTGTCCCATGTGCATCATTGCCACGTTACAAGACCACGCCACAGAATTCTGTACGGATACTGCTCCTTCTCCGGAACGCACATGACAATTAATATCATGTCCGCCAATATGTAATTTGCCATTACACTGATACACCTCATTACCGGTAATAGCACCCGTTTCCAGTGCCGTAGCTACTGTAAAGGGCTTTGCAGTGGAACCTGGCTCATAAGTATCGGAAATGCAGAAATTCTTCCACAGGTAATTCAAATTCTGATAGAACAAAGTGTCATCCTCTGCAGCCACCATCTCATCAGCCATTTCCTGTGTAATGTACTGCTTGGTCTTCTTTCCGGTCTCATCTACCAATACATTACCCACTAATGCAGCCGGATCCTTGGTATTGTTCAGGTCAAAGTTCGGATAACTGGCCATCGCCAAAATCCTGCCGGTATCCACCTCCATGATGATGCAACCTACATTCTCCGCGCCATTTCCCTGCCGTACTGCATTCTTATTTTCTTCATTGAACTTATACAAATATTTTTCTACTACAGACTGAATATTAATGTCAATGGTACTGTGAATAGTATAACCATCCACTGCCGGCTTAATGGTTCTTTCCAGAGTAGAATCATCTCCCAAATAACCATATTCTCTGCCGGTGGTACCATTCAGAATATCATTGTAAGCCTCTTCCAATCCGTAGCTACCTGCATTATCTTTACCGGTAAAACCGATTACATCACACGCCAGTTTTCCAAAAGGATAAATTCTCTTATACTCATCTTCAAACCAAACGCCACGCACCAGATTCCTCTTATTCATATCCTGCTCAGTCATAGCTTTCTGTATGCTTTCAAAATTTTCCTTCTGTTCATAAGTAAGTAGCTTCAACGGAACATAATACGCCGATCCTGTATTCGTCTTTACATGACTTCTGATCGCCTGCATATCCAACTCCGGGAATGCCTGCTCCAAAGCTTTCATGGTAGGTTCAAAATAATCTTCCCGATAATTAATTACAGTGGCATCAATAACCAGATTATAAAACTTCTCACTAACTGCCAGTGTCGTTCCCTTCGCATCTACAATATCTCCTCGCTTATATGGCAAGGTAGTACTGTCATACTTCTGTTGCTTCAAAATTTCTTTATTATAGCGGGTACCGTCTTCTCTGGTAATCCAAATCAGTCGAATGCCTAACCCCACAAAAGCCAACAGTACTAATATGTATAGTACTGCCAGCTTCTTCTGCATGTAAATCTCAAATCTTTTTTCTTTCTTTGCTTTCTTTTCTTCCTGCTTTTTTGCCTGCTTTACAGGTACATTCCTTCTCTGCTTACTCACGTTTTTCACTCCAGACCTTAGTTACTATCTGCCACCTTACGAACATAGTCATAAGCCACACCCTCATAGGCCACAATCTGACCTTCTACCGGGTATGTCATGCCCAATTCTTGAATAGCAACCCTCTTAATCTCTTCGTAATCAATTGAGCTATCAATTCTGGTCTTTGCTTCCGCATTATCAATACGCATTTCATTCAAAGTCTTTTCCTGACCGGCAATATACTCGTTCAAGGTAATAATCTCTGCATTCAGCTTAATATAATTAATCAAAATCATACCTGCCACTGAAAAAGCTGCTACCAGAAAAACAATATAGCCCAAACTCATATGCTTTGCCTTTTCTCTGTTCTTTCTGGTCTGACGGCTCAGCTTCTTGGGCTGTTGCTCCTCAATTCTTCTTTGCGGTTCTACCTTTCTGACGGTATTTCCATATACATATGCGTTATTTTCATATTTACTTCTATTGGTTCTGCGCGTTTGCATTTCATTTCTGCGTGCCATTACTACTTCCTCTCAATACTTATTTCTTCTCAAAAACCCTCAGCTTCGCACTCTTGGAACGACTATTGACCTCCAACTCCTCCTCACTCGGAAGGATGGGCTTCTTGGTAACCACTTTTCCCTCAGGAACCTTACCACATACACATACAGGGAATTCCGGTGGGCAAATACAAGGGTTTTCTTTATTTTTAAAAGCTGTTTTTACAATTCTGTCTTCCAGGGAATGGAATGTGATAATACAAAGTCTTCCTCCCGGATTCAATAGGTCTATTAAATCATCCAATGCATTTTTCAACACTTCCAGTTCACGATTACACTCAATGCGGATTGCTTGAAAGGTTTTCTTAGAAGGATGGCCATTCTGTCGCATCTTCGCCGGTATAGCTGCTTTGATGATTTCATTCAACTCTCCGGTAGTCTGTATCTCTTTCCCCTGTCTTGCCTTAACAATATGCTTGGCAATGTTCTTGGCAAAATTATCTTCACCATAGTCTCTTATGATACGAAACAGCTCCATCTCGGAATAACCGTTTACAATATCCTTGGCTGTCAGGCTCTGTCTGCGGTCCATTCTCATATCCAAATCTGCATCAAAGCGATAGGAAAAACCACGTTCTTTCGTATCTAACTGATAGGAAGAAACTCCTAAATCCAGCACAATACCGTCTACTTTTTCTATTCCCTGTTCCAGCAAAGCTACCTTTGCATTACAGTAATTGTTACGGATTATGGTTACTTTATCTCCATACACGGCCAGTCTCTCACCCGCTGCAGCGATTGCGGCATCATCCTGGTCAATTCCATAGAAGTGACCATTCGTCAGCTTTTTACACACCTCAAAGGCATGTCCGCCACCACCCAATGTTCCGTCTACATAGATACCATCCGGCTTTATATTCAAATTTTCAATGGTTTCCTCTAACAGAACGGAATAGTGATTAAACTCCATGTCTTCTCCTTACATTGTGATACCCAGACGTTCCATTGCATCCGAAATATTATCGTTGTCCGTATTCAAATCCAAGCCATCCCATCTCTCCTGACTCCAGATTTCAATACAGTCACCTACACCTGCCAGTACAACATCCTTTTCCAGACCTGCACTCTCGCGAAGTGCCGCCGGTATTAGGATACGTCCCTGCTTGTCCACCTCTACGCAGGCAGCACCGGAAATAAAGATACGTCTCAGGTTTCTAAGATCCTTACTGTTAAATTTCGGAAGTGACATCAGACTTTTTTCAAAGGCAATCCAGTTTTCATTGTCATACACAAATAAGCAGCCATCCATTCCTCTTGTTACATAAAATTCATCGCCTAACTGTTCTCTGAATTTTGCGGGAATACTCAACCTGCCTTTCACATCAATTGTATGATTGTATTGACCTTCAAACATCTGCAATCACCACCTTCGGGAGTAAAGCAAAAAGTTGATTTACCACTTTTTAACACCAAATTGCACTTTTTGTCCTTTTTTCCCACTAGATAACACAATTCTATACTAAAAAATCACTTTTTGCAATAGAATTTATAGCATTTCTTAACAAATTCTAAAAAAAAATAACGCCTCGTCTTTCGACGAAGCGTCACTTTCCCACATCTTGTGGTGGGTTGTATTTCCACCACTAATTATTGATTTTACTCTTTTTTCTCTTATTTAAACAAATCCGAATACCCACATCCGCTGCCATGGCTGTTACGAACATAATCAAGCCCAGCATCTGGGATACTGCTATATTGGTTCCTGCAAATTTCAGCTGGTCCGTTCGAATCCCCTCCACAAAGAAGCGGATGATACCATATCCTCCCAGATACAACAAACAAATTTCTCCCTGAAACTTCTTATGCTTCTGATAAATCAACATGAAAATCAAAAGCAACAAATTCAACCCACTTTCATATAAAAAGGTAGGGTGTACCTGAATATAGTTCACATTTGCCGTCATATGTGCCTCTATATTAGCGGTAATGTCACTTCTGTCTCGAACGGCACTTACCGGAATACGCATAGCAAACAAATTGTCCGTATATTCTCCAAACACCTCTCGATTGAAGAAATTGCCCCATCTTCCGATGATTTGTCCCAAAATCAGGCCCATTACACCACAATCTCCTATCCAGAAGGGACTTTTCTTTTTTAACCTACTATACACAAACAAGGTGACGAAGGCCCCGATGACTGCACCATAAATCGCCAGCCCACCCTGTCGGAGATTGAAAACACTTAACAAATCATTTTTATAGCTGTCCCAGGAGAATATTACATAATAAATACGGGCTCCCAGCACGGAAAAAATCACTGCATAGATGGCAAAGTCCCAAATATCATCCGGGTTCTTTCCCGACACCTTCGCCGCATGCGCTGCCATGGCAATGCCTGCCATCACACCGATACCAATGATCAGTCCGTACAAGGCAATATAAAAGCCACCAATATAAAAGCCCTTAGGCACATTTTCCAGATATATTCCCAGATTAGGAAAAGCTATATCTGTAGAATTCATTACATCTTGCATACATTTCCTTTCCGCATCCTTATGCAATGCTTCCGTTGTCGTCAACATCTGTCAATTACCGCCGGATAAGGATGATACCTTTATACCTATACATTAAAACGGAACAGAATGACATCGCCATCCTTTACCACATATTCCTTGCCTTCCATACCTACCAGACCTTTTTCTCTGGCAGCAGCCAGGGACCCCTGCTCCAGCAAGTCCTTGTAATTTACTACCTCAGCTTTAATAAATCCTCTTTCAAAGTCAGAATGAATTTTACCTGCTGCCTGAGGAGCCTTGGTACCTATCTTAATAGTCCATGCGCGGGTTTCATCCTCTCCTGCTGTCAAAAAGCTCATGAGACCAAGCAGCTTGTAGCTGGCCTTAATCATCTTCTCCAGACCGGACTCTTCCAGTCCCAAATCCTCTAAGAACATCGCTTTTTCATCATCATCCAGTTCAGAAATCTCCTGCTCAATCTGCGCACAGATGACAAATACTTCGCTACCCTCTGTTGCTGCAAACTCTCTTACCGTCTGTACTCCGGCATTGTCTGCACCATCGTTAGCCAGTTCATCCTCTGCCACATTCGCCGCATAAATCACCGGCTTATAGGTCAACAGATTATAAGAGCGAAGAATTTCTGCTTCGTCTTCATCCTCTGTTTCCAGGCTCTTAGCCATCTTACCACTTTCCAAATGATCCTTCAGCTTCTCAATTAAAGTTACTTCTTTTGCCAGGGTCTTATCCATTCTCGCCTGCTTGGCAACCTTTGCATATCTTCTCTCCAATATCTCTAAATCAGAGAAGATTAATTCAAAGTTAATGGTTTCAATATCTCTCATAGGATTAATATTACCATCTACATGGATAACATTGGTATCCTCGAAGCAACGTACCACATGTACGATGGCATCCACTTCACGAATATTACTCAAGAACTGGTTACCCAGACCTTCTCCCTTGGATGCCCCCTTTACCAGACCTGCAATATCTACGAATTCAATCACAGCCGGTGTTACTTTCTTGGACTGATACATATCACTAAGCAGCTTCAATCTTTCGTCCGGCACTGCTACGATACCGATATTCGGGTCAATGGTACAGAATGGATAGTTCGCAGACTCTGCACCTGCCTTGGTCAATGAATTAAATAATGTACTTTTTCCCACATTGGGTAAACCTACGATTCCCAGTTTCATAATCATCCTCCGTTTATGTTAATATTTCTTTCTTTCCTTCAACTCTTCATATAATAGCTTATAATTCTCATAACGTAAAGCACTAATTTCCCCATCTGATACGGCTTCTTTGATACCGCAGACCGGCTCACTGATGTGGGCACAACCACCGAATTTGCAGTAACATTCATGCTTTGCGAACTCCGGATAGTAACCTGCCAAGTCCTCCTTCTCCATATCAAAAAGCCCTAAGGAACTAAAGCCCGGCGTATCCAGAATATAAGTCTCCTCACCGATGGCTATCAACTCTGAATGCCTGGTGGTATGCTTTCCTCGTTCTATCTTAGTACTGATATCTCCGGTTTCCATCTGCACACCACTCTGCAGTTCATTCACCAAAGAAGACTTTCCAACCCCGCTTGGTCCTGCCACCGTAGTGGTTTTACCATAAAGAAGCTGCTTCACAGCCTCTACTCCCTGCCTTTGTCTGGCACTGATTTTCAGTGTCTGATATCCGCAGGCCTGATAAATTGCCTCATAAGCCTTTCCTTCGTTGTCTTCATCAATATCTGCCTTATTAAAGCAAATGATACAGGGAATTCCCTGCTGCTCCATCATAATCAAAAAGCGATCTAACAGATTAAAGTTCGGCTGAGGCTTCACAATAGAAAAAATCACCAATGCCTGATCGATATTCGCCACCGCCGGGCGGATCAATTCACTCTTTCTCGGCAAAATTGCCTCGATATTGCCCTTCCTTTCCTCTTCCTTCAAAATCTGTATTTCCACATCATCCCCTACCAGGGGTTTTTGTTTGTCTTTTCGAAATACACCCTTAGCTTTGCATTCATAAACACCCTTGCCCGGAATATGCACATAATAAAATCCGGCAATACCCTTTATGATTTTTCCCTGCATGCTCTTCATCCTTATGATTATTCCTTTACAAATTCAATTCTTCGTTCAAATGTTCTTACTTCAGGTGTTCCCGGCACATTTACCGTAGCTCCGCTGATTGGGTCGGTTGTGGTATAACCACCTACCATCACTGTGTAAGAAAACATAATGGTTCCTGCAGACGCAGTAATACCATAATGATTCGCTGCCAATGGGAACGCTGTGGTAGTAGTATCAAATATAATCTTACCATCATCCGAAACCATGGTCAGTCTCACCTCTGTACCCACTACATAATCCGGTGCTTCTGCCAGAGTAGGTGCTTCAATTCCGGTGTTGCATTTATAGGTAGCACCTGCGGGACCTTTACTGACGATAATTTCAATTCCTTTCCCGGCTTCCAAATAGGTTCCCTGAGAATAGCTTTGGAAACAAACCTGTCCTTCTGGATACTGACTATTATATGCATATGAAGTAGCCTTTACATAAAATCCTGCTTCTACAATCTTTGCAGTTGCAGTCATCTCATCCTGTCCCAATACATTAGGCACTTCCTTCTGACTGCCTTCTTTTCCGATACTCACAGTAACTGTTATTTCACTGCCTTTTGGCACCGTTTCTCCGGCTCCCGGTTTCTGACTCATGACTTTTCCCTTTGTCACATTATCAGAATAAGCTTCTACACGTTTGACTTTAAACCCTGCATTCTTCAGCTCAGAATAGGCCACCTCATAGGTATCCTTTCTCACGTCCGGCACTCTCACACCTTTGACACCGGAACTGACTGTCAAAACTACAGTCTTCCCGGCCTCTACAAGTTCTCCTTCTACGATGCTGGCACTCACAACAGTACCTTCTGCATAATTGGCTGATTCCACATAAGCGGCTTCCACCACCAGGTCCATACGCTCCAATGCACTTTTCGCATCCTCAAACTTCCAGCCGCTGACCTCTATCATCCGGTTCTCTTCCTGTAAATCATCCCCCTGAATAATCGGTTCCGGACTGGCTGTTACATTTTCAGTAGAATCAATTTTATTTCCGGTATTATTACTATTGAAAAAACCGAAAATCTTACCCAATAACACTAATATAATGATGCAAATAATAATTCCCGCTATAATAGCAAGAGCCGTCGTCACTCTTTCCATTCTGGGATCTTCATCCTCGAAATCATCCTCCATATCCATTATATGGGACTGATAACTTCTTCCCTTTGGTGCCTTTCCCTTTTGTGGTTTCAAGCGCATGATCGGTTCTTCATAGGTCTCGTGACTCATAGTACCACGCTTAATCAGTTCTCTTTCTTCTTCCGAAACCGTACGGGTACCGCCCTCCATATCCGGATTCTGTGTTACTACAAAATCCACCTCCGGATTCATCAACGATTGCTTCAGGTCACTAATCAGTTCCTGCATATTCTGATATCTTCTGTCCGGTGATTTCTGACAGCATTTCAAAACAATACTCTCAACACTGGCAGGTACATCTGCAACGATTTCCCGCAGTGGTATCATTTCTTCCTGAATATGTTTGATAGCGATGGCCACTGTAGTCTCCCCATTAAAAGGCACCCGTCCGGTCAGCATCTCGAACATGGTGATTCCTAAAGAATACACATCACTCTTTTCATCACTGTATCCACCTCTCGCCTGCTCCGGTGAGGTATAATGCACAGACCCCATTACATTGGAAGTAATGGTATTGCTGGTAGCTGCCTTCGCAATACCGAAATCGGTTACCTTTACCTTGCCATCCTTAGAAATAATAATATTCTGTGGCTTAATATCTCTATGAATAATGTGATTGTTATGTGCAGCCTCAATCCCCATACTTATCTGTATGGCAATACTTACTGCTTCCTTATAGGTCAAAATCACCTTTTTTTCAATATACTTTTTGAGGGTAATTCCTTCAACTAATTCCATTACAATATAGTAAATTCCGTTTTCTTCCCCTACATCGTACACATTTACAATATTCGGATGCATCAGACCTGCTGCCGCCTGTGCCTCAATCCGAAACTTTGAAACAAAATTTGCATTTTCACTGAACTCCTGCTTTAACACCTTCACAGCCACAAAACGGTTCAGCTTATGACATTTTGCTTTATAAACATCTGACATACCGCCCGTTCCGATTTTATCTAAAATCTCGTAACGGTCTCCAATTATCATCCCGTTTTTTATCATACTACTCTCCATTCCCTGTTACTGTGTTATCGCCTCAATCAAAACTACGGATATATTATCCATTCCTCCGCGCTTGTTTGCTTCCTCCACCAGTGCTTGTACCCTTTCCACAACATCTCGCTGACCTTGCATAATCATTCGTATCTCTTCATCCTCTAACATATTCGTCAATCCATCCGAACACATCAGTACACTTTCTCCTTCTGCCAAATCCAGCGAGAAAAAATCAATTTCTATCTTTTGACCGGCTCCTACGGCTCTGGTAATAATATTCTTCTTGGCATGGTTCTTTGCCATATCACTGTCCATCTCACCCAAACGCACCATTTCTGCCACCCAGGAATGGTCTCTGGTAATTTGCTTTATGGTATTACCTACTACATACAGTCTGCTATCCCCCACATTGGCAACCTGCAAACTGTTTCCAAACAACGCAGCCGCCACAACCGTGGTTCCCATACCCTCATATTTTTCATCTACCTTTGACATTTGATAAATCTGTTCATTGGCAGCTTCAATTGCCTTTTGTAAAATAATCACCGGTTCCTTTTCCAAGGACTTTTCAACCACCTCGCAAATGGTTTCAACCGCACAACGGGATGCATAATCCCCTGCCTTATGTCCGCCCATACCATCTGCCACCAAAAATAAATTGGGCAGATTTCCCAAAGGCTTTTCTGAGGTATATACATAATCCTGATTAATCTTTCGTACCATCCCTACATCTGTAATGGAAAACGTCTTTAACAACTTCTGGTCCTCCTGCTACTGCTCGTCACGGCTCTCCATATAGGAACGTCTCAACTGACCGCAAGCGCCGTCAATATCCCTTCCCATTTCTCTTCTTATGGTAACATTGAGCCTATTTCTTTCTAGTCTGTTCTTAAATGCCTGAATATGTGTGGTATCTGATTGCACAAAATCCCTTTCTTTAATCGGATTTACCGGTATCAGATTAATATGGCAGTTTAGCGGAGCTGCCAAAGCAATCAATTCCTCTGCATCCTCTTTTGTATCATTCACACCGCCTACCAAACTATATTCAAAGGTAATACGTCTGCCTGTCTGTTCAAAATAATACGCACAGGCCTCCATCAATTCTTCGATAGAATATTTATTGGCAATAGGCATGAGTTTTTTCCGCTTCTCATCCGTAGTGGCATGCAAAGACAGAGCCAGTGTAATCTGCAAATGCTCCTTTGCCAGTCTGCGCATATTGGGAACTATACCACAAGTAGATACTGTAACATTTCTTGCGCTGATATGCAAGCCATTTTCATCTGTAAGAAGCTTCAAAAACTGCAATAAATTGTCATAATTGTCCATCGGTTCTCCGGAACCCATGACTACTACATTGGATACTCTCTCCCCCGTATGTACACTGATGGCATATATTTGTTCCAACATTTCCGAGGGCATCAGATTTCTGGCTAATCCATCCAAAGTGGAAGCACAGAATTTACAGCCCATACGACATCCCACCTGAGAGGAAATACACACACTGTTTCCGTGCTTATATTTCATCCAAACACTTTCTACCACATTGCCGTCATGTAATCGAAACAAGTACTTTCTGGTACCATCCAACTTTGACTCCTGTACCTGCAAAATCTCCAGTGCCGTAAAGAAATATCTTTCCTTGCACTTTTCCCTGAAATCCTTGGAAAGATTGGTCATATCATCAAAGCCTCTCACTAACTTCTGATGCATCCATTCATAGGTCTGCTTGGCACGAAATGCTTTTTCTCCAAGCTCAGCAAACTCTGTCTTCAGTTCCTCCAGACGCAAGGACTTGATATCTGTTTTTCCGTCTATATTATATAAATCCATTTTTACTCCCTGTATTCCTCCGAGCATTTCCTATCGCTCTTCGGCATCATACATCTGCCTGTTACTACTCTGTTCTTCTGCGAAGTCTCGCATAATAAAAACCATCCGCCTGATCAAAACCCGGCAAAAACTGTCTGTCTTCCTCTAAATCAAAAGGAAAGTTCTCACAAATCCACTTTACCATATCCTGATTCTCTTTTTTATGAATAGTACAGGTACTGTAAAGCAGGATACCTCCCTTTTTCACGTATTGCCAACTACTTTCCACAATCTGCTTTTGCAGCTGTGTCAAACTCTCCAAACTCTGAGGTGTTACATGATATTTAATATCACGCTTCTTACCCATTACACCCAAACCGGAGCAAGGCACATCCATCAGTACCACATCTGCATATTCCTGCTTCTTTGTATCATATACTGTAGCATCCCAGACTTCAGTGATTACTTTCTCTTCTATCTGCATACGTCTGCAATTTTCCTGTATCAGTTCTACCTTATACTCTGACACATCTCTGGAAAGCACCTGAGCAACCTTCTCTGCTGCCAGCATAGTCTTACCACCCGGTGCAGCACAGATATCCATACAAATATCCGTAACTTTTATTTTAGCTGCTTCCACACTCCAAGCAGAGCTTGCATCCTGTACCGTAAAGACACCTTCCTCAAAACCCTTCAAACTACTGATACCGTCTACACCTGTCAAAGTATACACATAAGGTAACAACGTGCTCTCCTGCACCACTGCACCCATTTGCTCCCAAGCCTGAATATAAGTCGCTCTTTCTGCCACTGTCAAATCCGTACGGAAACGGACACTCACAGGATGTATAACAGAAAGTCCTTCTAAAATAGTCTGCGTATCATCCTTCCCATACTCCTGTAGCCACATTTCCACAATCCATTCCGGCATGGAATATTCTACGGATAAATACTGCAAAGGTTCCTTCTCTGCATCTGGCAAAGGCAAACTATCTTTATTAGAAGCAATCTTTCGCAGTACTCCGTTTACAAAGCCTTTCAAATTTACAAACTTTCGCTTCACCGCCAGCTTCACTGCTTCATTGCAGGCTGCAGCATCCGGAATGCTATCCATATATAAAATCTGATATACCCCCATCCGCATCAAACAGCGTATAAGAGGTTTCATCTTATTTACCGGAACGGATGCGTATTGATTCAGGTAATAGTCCAATTCTATTCTTCTCTCAATACATCCCTCTGTCAAACGTTTTATGAAACGCTTGTCCTGACTCTCCAAGTAATCATACTTATCCAAAACTGCTTTAACCAGTTGATTGGAATACACTTTATTTCTCTCTATTTCCAGCAGGGTGTCCAATACGATTTCCCTTGCGTTATCTGCCATAAACAGTATCCAGCCTTTCTGTCCCTTAATCCCTTCTTCTTCGGTTACCGCCAAACAATAATATCAAACGTAATAATTGTAATATAGAGGCTGCCGCTGCTGCCACATAGGTATATGCCGCTGCCCGCAACACCTTTTTACAGCCTTGATTTTCCTGCGTGGTTAGTATTCCGAACTGTTCCAACTTTGCAACAGCCCTGGACGAAGCATTGAATTCCACCGGCAATGTTACCAATTGAAACAGCACTGACAGGGAAAAGGCCCAAATTCCGATTTGTATCAAGGTTTGATTCCAGCTTAATAATACACCTATTAAAATAATAGGAAATCCTAAACTGCTTCCGATATTTACCACCGGTACCAATGCAGTACGCCAAGATAGCGGTGCATATCCTTTGGCATGCTGTATGGCATGTCCGCATTCATGTGCCGCTACTCCTACTGCGGTAATGGTAGCCTGATTATAATTTTCCTGAGACAACCTTACGGTATTGGTTCTTGGGTCATAATGGTCTCCGCTACTACTGCTTAAACACTCTACCTTTACGTTATACAGACCTTCATTATTCAAAATTCGACGGGCACATTCCTCTCCGGTAATGCCTGCTCCATTTTTCTCCAAGTGATACTTTCTCATGGTACTGTTCACCTTGGCACTGGCCATCATACAGATGATAGCACCCAATAAAACCAGCAAATAAGTCCAGTCAAAATAAAAACCATAATATCCATAACCAATCAGTAATTGCTTCATGCAGCACCTCCGTCATTTTCTATTCTTAACGTTCTTAACGCTCCTTGGTAAAGCATTCTCCCGGTTGTATCTTAACACCCAATAGAAAATCATGTGTGCTCATTCTTTTTTTCCCTTCCAGCTGCAGACTCATAATACATAACAGTCCTTCACTGCAGGCCACCTTAATGGTATTTTTTGTCACCTCTGTTACCGTTCCCGGTATAGCATTTACGGTGCTGTCCTCTATCGTAACCTCCCAGACCTTCATTTGCTTTCCCTTATAAAAAGTATAAGCAGATGGCCAAGGCGTCAAACCTCTGATTAATCTGTGAATTTCCACAGCCGGTCTGTTAAAATCTATATTACCCATTTCCTTACGAATCATTCCCGCATGACAGCTTTGCTCATCCTGTTGCTTCTCAGGTATCAGTATCCCCTCTTCTATGAGCGGCAATGCTTCCACAATCGCTTCGCCTCCCAATACCATGAGCTTATCATGTAAGGTTTCGTAAGTGTCATTGTCTTCAATGACAATACTCTTCTTGTAAAGCATATCCCCGGTATCCACACCTGCATCCATTTGCATAATGGTTACACCGGTTTCTTCTTCCCCGTCGATAATGACATGCTGTATAGGGGAAGCACCTCTGTATTTGGGAAGTAAAGAAGCATGAATGTTCAAGCTGCCAAACTTAGGTATATCCAAAATCTCCTGAGACAAAATCTGCCCAAATGCCGCCACTACATAAACATCTGCCTCATACTGCTTCAGCTGTGCGATTGCTTCCGGGGTTTTGATTTTCACCGGCTGCATGACCGGAATATTATGTGCCACTGCACATTCCTTCACCGGTGGATATTGCAGTTGTCCGCTTCTTCCCTTTGCCTTATCCGGCTGGGTTACCACTGCTGTAATCTCATGTCCTGCCTTTATCAACGCTTCCAAGGCTCCTGCCGCAAAATCAGGAGTACCCATAAATACTATTTTCATCTACATACCTCCGTTCTGTCCAAATGCTCCATCCCTTAAGTATTAGTCAATGATTTCTTCCACATCATCATAATTCACAATCTGCAATTCACCCTCTACCTTTTCTACATAGAGATGTCCATCCAAATGCTCCAGCTCATGACAGATAGCTCTTGCCAAAAGCTCTGTTCCTTCTAATACAAAGGGCTGCATATTCACATCCAGTGCTTCTGCCTTTACATAGTTAGGTCTGGTAACCTGACCGGATCTGCCGGGTACACTCAGGCAACCTTCCTGACCCACCTGTTCTCCACTGGTTTCTATGATCTTCGGATTGATTAAGATATAGGGTTCATCCCCATGGACATCAATCACTACAATACGTTTCAAAATGCCTACCTGAGGTGCAGCCAAACCCACACCATTGGCATCATACATGGTATCCAGCATATCCTCTATCAGCATTTTGATACGAGGTGTCATCTCCGTTACCTCTTTGCATTTTTTCGTTAATACTTCATCTCCCATTACTCGTATGTTACGAAGTGCCATTTTCTTTTCTCCTTATTATTTATTCTCCCATGTTTTGTACTGTGTTTATTGGGGCTCTCCCCGCACCCATTCGGGTATCCCCGCACCCCTTCGGGACAGGCTCGAAAATCCTACGGCTTTTCGAGCTTTGTTACTTCGTACAATAGAATAAAGAAAACACAGCCCTTAGCAAGCGAGCTTGCACGGTCTGTTTTTTCTTTATTCTGCTGTCCCGAATGATATCATATCATTATAACGTATTTATGGGGTCAAAGTCAAACTGGATATTTATTTGATGACAATCCAGTATTTTGCTTTTTTGCTCTAACAAGTCCTTCACCTCTATCAGTTTCTCATATTCCCCATGCTTTATGTAGAATACAAAGCGATAGATATCGTTTATTTTGCCGATACCGGCAGGAGCAGGACCGATTACCTGTAAGCTATCCGTCAGCTTCTTTGGTGTCATTCTTTGCTGTTCCCATGCTGCTGCCACGGATTTGGTGTACTCTGCCAGCACAGTAGCTATATCTGAACCCTTTTTCTCCTCCATGGCATAAACCTGTACTGCCAGCATATGTGCCACCGGAGGGTACTGCATCAGATCACGATACAAAATTTCCTCTTCATAAAAGGACTGATAGTCCTGTGCGGCTGCATGTACAATAGCGTAATGCTCTGGCTGATAAGTCTGAACCACCACTTCTCCGGGCAATTCTCCGCGCCCTGCACGTCCTGCTGCCTGAGTAATCAACTGGAAAGTTCTCTCAGCTGCCCGATAGTCTCCTACAGAAAGGGACATATCGGCTGCCAGCACTCCCACCAAAGTCACACTGGGGAAATCATGTCCCTTCACAATCATCTGGGTTCCTACCAGCACATCTGCCTCTCCATTTCCAAAGGCTGACAGTATCTTTTCATAGCTGTCCTTGGTTTTTGTAGTGTCTGCATCCATACGCAAAATACGCATTTGAGGATACAACTCTCTTAACTTTTCCTCTATCTGTTGGGTTCCTGCACGGAAGCCGGAAATGTATTTGGAACCACATTCCGGACAATTGGTTACCTTGACCATTTCATATCCGCAGTAGTGACAAACCAGTCTGCCTCCCTGATGCTCTGACAGAGACACATCACAGTGCGGACATTTCATGACATGACCACAGGCTCTACAGGATACAAATCCTGCCAGCCCCCTACGATTGATAAAGAGCATACTCTGTTGTCCCTTTTTCAACCTGTCTTCTAACAATTCCTGTAATTTCCGACTAAATATGGTACGATTTCCCTGCTTTAATTCTTCCCTCAAATCTACAGTATATACCGTAGGCAAGGTACCACCCGTCAGTCTTTCCGTCAGACGAAACAACTGATATTCCTTCTTTTCAGCTCTATAGTATGCTTCCATGGAAGGTGTGGCTGAACCCAATACAATACTGGCATGCTGCATTTTTGCCAAAGCCTGTGCCGTTTCTCTGGCATGATACTTTGGCGTACCTTCACTCTTGTAGCTGCTCTCATGTTCCTCATCCATCACAATCAACCCCAACTTGGGAAACGGGGTAAACAATGCAGAACGGGGACCGATGATTACATCTATTTCACCATGCTTAGCTCTTTCACACTGATCATATTTCTCTCCGGCTGACAGGGCAGAATTCAACACACTCACCCGTTCCCCAAAATGCCTATAAAAACGCATCAGTGTCTGATAAGTCAGGGCAATTTCCGGTATCAGTACGATTGCCTGCTTCCCTCTGTCCACCACTTCCTCTATCAGACGAATATACACTTCCGTCTTACCACTTCCCGTAATTCCATGAAGCAAATAGGTCTGACGGATATCCTGATCATAATCTGCCAGAAAGTCTCTCACAATCCCTTCCTGCTCTTCACTTAACTTCTTCCGTTCCAAAGCTGCTTCCATTTTTTTAACCGGGTTTCGATATCCGGTACTTTTCTCTATTCGAATGATTCCGTTCCTCACCAGTCCTTTTACTACGGCATCGGATACCATCAACTTTCCGGTAATTAATTCATAAGGAAGTTCCTCTTCCTTTAACAACTCCTGCAGTAATCTGGCACGGGCAGCTCCATTCTTCTTTCTCTGGCTTTCTCCAAGCACAGCAATAGCTTCTTCCCGACTGGCGGAAAGAAGCACCTTTTTATGTTCTATGGATTTTACTGTTTTTTTCACCGGCAATACAGTTTTCAATGCCTGTATCATGGTTCCGCCATAATTCCTGCGTATCCATGCTGCCAGTGCCATCTGGGCATTTTCCACACCCACCCCCGCTTCTACCAGAGAATGCACTTCCTTGAGCTTCTCTCTGTCGTAATTGCACTTCTCCCCAATACCGACTACATAACCTTTTATGAGACGATTTCCTGCTCCAAAGGGTATTTGGACACAACTACCTACTTCTACCACATCCCACAGTCTTTCCGGTAGCACATACTGAAAAGCCCGGTCTACGTTTTCGTGAGATATATTTACGATTATATCTGCATATCGTTCCTTCAAATGTTTTACTCCTCTTCGCAGGCAGCATTCACTCAGCTGCCTCCCCTCCACATTTCATTCCTCTATACAATTTGCCTGACAAACCACGTTGCTAATGCCTTCTATCTTTACATTATCGTCCTGCCAGAATATCTGCGATTAAATCTCTCTCATCCATAGGGTATTTCACGCCCTTAATCTCCTGATAATCCTCATGTCCCTTACCGGCCAGAACGATAATATCTCCTACTTCTCCCTTTTCAATGGCATAACGAATTGCTTCCTTTCGGTCACAAATTTCTACATAACGGCCTTTTGTCTTACCAATACCAATTTTGATATCTTCAATAATATCCTGCGGTTCCTCGAATCTGGGATTATCCGAGGTAATAATGGTCAAATCAGCCAGCTTCCCGCTAATTTCTCCCATCTCATAACGGCGCAACTTAGAACGATTGCCGCCGCATCCAAACAAACATACCAAGCGATGAGGCTGATATTCCTTTAAGGTACTCAAAAGACTCTCCAAACTCATGGCATTGTGTGCATAATCAATTAACAGGGTAAACTCATCAGATACCTTTACCGGCTCAATACGACCTTTTACCTTGGCTTCACTCAGTGCCTTCCTAATATCCTCTGTCTGTACCTGAAAATGTCTGCATATAGCAATCGCCGTCAGTGCATTATATACGCTAAAGCGTCCCGGTGTACTGACCTCTACTTCAAAGTCTAATAATCCCTTTACAGCAAAGGAAACTCCCAGTATGCCCGGTTTGCGTACCAGTTGCAAATTCTCTGCCCGTAAATCTGACGTTTCATTCATGCCGAAACGCTCCAACTGACAGGTATGCCCTGCCACTACCTGCTCCCAGTGAGAATCATCACTGTTTACAATACCCACTTTACATTGACGGAACAGCAATCCCTTACAACGCATATAATCCTCAAAGCTCTCATGCTCATTCGGACCGATGTGATCCGGCTCCAGATTCGTAAAGATACCAAAGTCAAACACAAAGCCCTGGGTACGATGTAACATCAACCCTTGTGAAGAAACCTCCATTACTACAGCATCCAATCCTGCCTCCACCATTTGTGCAAAGTAAGACTGCAACACATAAGACTCCGGCGTGGTATTCACTGCATGAATATGCTCTTCTCCAATAATTACCTCAATGGTTCCTACCAAACCTACCTTGTAGCCGGCATTCTCTAAAATAGATTTTACCAGATAGGTAGTTGTAGTCTTTCCTTTGGTACCGGTCACCCCGATAACCTTCAGCTTTTCTGCAGGATAGCCAAAATATGCCGCAGAAATAAAAGCCATGGCATATCTGGTATTTTCCACCTTGATAACAGTGACATCCGACTGTTCCAATCCGGGAACCTCTTTTGATACCACCAGCACACGAGCCTTTTTTGCCACCTCTAATGCATAATCATGTCCATCAAAATTCGCACCTTCTATACATAAAAACAGGCAATCTTCACTGACCTTTCTTGAGTCATAAACCACCTCAGATACCTCAACCTCAATACTTCCCTGAATGCATTCATATTCTATTCTTTCCAATAACATTTTTAGTTCTATCATAGCTTCTCTATCCTTTCGCTTGCAATCACTATTATGCAAAACTCCTAATACTACTATAAATTATCCTTCTCCATATGTAAATGTATTTTCTGCTATAATCCATTGCAAAAACTGCAGAATTCTTCCACATACCACAAGAAGGCTCCGACATACATCGGAGCCTTCTCGTGATTTTCTTATGAGGGGGGGAGATAGTTTAATTAACTATCTGTGATATATCATACACGGAAAATGTGTCCAAATTGTGTCCAAACTATGAGAAAACTATTAATTTTAGAAAACCTTTTCTTTCATTTCCTCATAAACCTCTATTGGAATGTGGGCACTCACTTCTGTGGTAGCATTTGCCGCTGCCATGGCTACGGCATTTCGAACCGCTATTTCTCTACTGATACCGGATATTTCACTCATACAATAGGATGCCACTACCGTGTCCCCACAAGCTACCGTATTCACAGCAGTCACCGGATAAGCCTTTTGTAATATAGTGCCTAAGGCATCCGCATACAAAAGTCCCTTTTGTCCCAGAGAAACTACTACCTTTTCTATTCCATTTTTCAACAGTCTCTCTGCTTGTGCCTGTATTTCTTCCATGGTTTCCAATTTTCTTCCCACTAAGTTTTCCAGTTCTTTTTGATTCGGCTTCACCAGATAAGGACCTGCCTCCACCGCCAGACGCAAACTCTCTCCTGAGGTATCCAACAGCACCTTTTTACCCTGTTCATTTGCTATCCGTATCATAATCAAATAAATATCCGCCGGAACTCCTGTAGGAATACTTCCGGATATTACAATCCATTCACAAAAGGACAATTGTTTTCTGTATTCCGCCAAAAAGGACTTCAACTCCTCTTCGGAAATCCTTGGTCCGGGTTCTAAAATTTCCGTAACACAGCCATCTGCTGCCAGTATATTGGTACTCACTCGAGTTTCCTGTCCTATCCATGTGAAACAACAATTTACTCCCATATTCTTCAGGGTATCTTCAATCATTTTACCGCTATATCCACCCAAAAATCCCATAGCTGTTACCGGATAATCAAACTGTCGTAATACCCTTGTTACATTCACGCCCTTACCGCCGGCAATGCTCTGCGTATGCTTCAAGCGATTCACTTGCCCCAAAAGCAATTCCTGTATGGAACAGGTTTTATCCACTGCCGGGTTCAATGTAACTGTCAAAATCATCCCTTTCACCTCTTAACAATAATTCTGCATAATAAACTGCAGGCTTTCTCTGCCACGATAAACATTGATTCCTATCTGATAGGTTGCTGATATCTGATAACTTCCTTTTCCGTGAAACAGACTTTCTGCGCTGCCTGCACCATACTTCTCATCCAAAAAGCCACAAAAAGTATCCACATCCCCAAAGTACATCAAATCTGCTGTTTTTTCATATCCTTCTGCCGGGATTTCCACCAGAAACTTCGCATAATTCCCATTGGCACCAATTCTTCTGGCACCTATCAGACGAATCCCTTTCTGTGCAAACAAAGGCTTAGGATTTCCTACCCCAAAGGGTTCCAACAGTGCGATTTCCTTAGCTAACTGCAAAGAAGCATATTCCATAGGCATTGGCACATCGATATGTATCTGTGGGATGAAATCCTCTTCTTGAAGCTTTGCCTTTTCATTTAATGCCTTCCGAAAAGCCGCTACATCATTATCTTTCAAGGACAATCCTGCTGCCAGCTTATGTCCGCCGAATTTACTGAAAAACTCCTTGTTCTTCACCATGGAATCATACATATGATAGGCATCAATGGAACGACCGGAACCTTTAATTCCTTCTTCCCCATCCGTCAGAACAAAAACCGGATGATGGTATTTCTCCCGAATACGCCCTGCTATAATACCTGCCAGACTTTCATGTACTGTAGGCAGATACACCACCATAACAGAGGACTTATCCAGTTCTTCCTGACGAATTTGTTCCAAAGCCTCCTCCACCCCTTGCAAGGTCATATTCTTACGACTTTCATTTAACTCCTTCAGCTGCGTTGCAGCTGTCATAGCCTCTGCTTTAGAAGTACTCTGTAACAGCTCCAATGCCCGTAGGGCAGTATCCAAACGTCCTGTTGCATTCAGACAGGGTCCGATTACAAAACCCAAATGATAGGCACTGGCTGTTGCAGCATTTAACTCATTCACCTCAAATAATGCTTTCAAACCATAATTCGAGGAGCTCTGCATCAGCTTCAGACCTTCTTTTACGATGATGCGGTTCTCATCCTTTAGCTCCATCACATCACATACAGTGGCCATTGCCGCAAAAGGTAACAACTCCTCCAACAGCTTCTGTACATCGTCATAAGCAGTTTTTTCACACAATGCCTGTATGAATTTATACGCAACTACCGCTCCACAGATATTCTTAAAAGGATAGGAACAGCTCTCCTGCTTCGGGTCTATAATCACATCCGCATCCGGCATGATTTCCTGTCTTTTTCCTTCTTTTTCCTCAAAAGGTACCTCATGATGATCTGTAATAATCACACACATCCCTAATTCATTGGCCTGTGCTACCTGTTCCTTCGCTGCAATACCATTGTCGCAGGTAATAATACAGTCTACCCCGGCTTCATGAGCCTCCAAAATCAAATGCTCATTTAAGCCATATCCATCTTTCATTCTATGAGGAATGGCTGTGTCCACCTTCGCTCCCAGTGCCTTTAAACCACTGGTCAGAATATAGGAGGAACAGATACCATCCACATCATAATCTCCAATCACACGAATATATGCACCACTCTGTATCTTTTCCTGTGTTATGGTAATTCCCTGTTCCATTCCATGAAGTAGCCAGGGAGAATGACAATCTGCCAGAGTCCCATAGAGGAATTTCTGTACTTCGTTTTCCTCTGTAATGTCACGATTTCGAATAATACGTGCCAATACCGGATCAATCCGAAACTCCTCACTCCACTTTTTAAAATCCGCCTTTTTGGCAGCCACCAACCACTTTTCCATTATTTCTTCACCCTATTTCAAAGAAAGGACTGTCGATGCTTCAACAGTCCTTTCGGATAATCTCTATTCTTCACTTACCTTCGGCGGGAACTTCATACGAAGCACATGCCACAATGCACCAGCGATACAGATAGATGAATACGTACCACAGAGAATACCTACCATCAAAGGAAGTGCAAATTCACGAATACTGGTAACACCCAATACATACAATGCCGCTACCATGACAAAGGTAGTCAGGGAAGTAAAAATACTTCTGGATAAGGTCTGGGTAATACTCTTATTCACTGCATCCTTTAAGGTTTCGTTTCTGGTCATCACTGCCATATTCTCACGAATACGGTCAAATATTACAATAGTTGCATTGATGGAATAACCCACAATGGTCAACATACAGGCTATAAAGGTATTGCTTACGGAAACTCTTGCCACTGCATAGAATGCCAATACAATCAACACATCATGCATCAATGCAACCACACTACTGATACCGAAACGGATATCACTGAAACGAATACGAATATACAGAAGCATACATACAATGGCTACTGCCACTGCAATAATGGTATCAGACTTCATTTCATCACTGATAGTGGAGCTGATAGTTTCGGAAGTAATCATTTCCTGACCTACACCAAACTCTGTCATAAACATCTGGTCTAAAGCTTCACGCTGTTCTACATTCAGGGTCGTAGTCTTAAAAATAACTTCATTGGAATTCTGCACCGTTTGAATCTGTACCGCACTGCCGGTAATATCTTCTACCAACGGTACGATTTCTGCATTGACCGCTTCCAAGGTCTTGCTTTCATTAAAGGTAACTGTGGTTGCGGTACCACCCTTAAATTCCAAACTGAAATTTAATATATCTCCTGTATTCACCTTATAAATGCCCATTACCACGAAGCCTGCCACTACCAAGGCAATGGATACACCGAAGAACAAATGCTTCTTACTTAAGAAATCAATCGTCTTGTGTTCCTTTGCTACACCGTACCACTTGGCCTCACGGAATCCCAATCCGTAAAAAGCATTGATTAACAGCTTTGTAATTACCAATGCTGTAAACATAGACAACACAATACCAAGTGCCAATGTCTGTGCAAAACCCTTTACGGTACCGGGTCCTAAGAACAACAACACTGCTGCCGCAATCAAGGTCGTAATATTACCATCTACAATCGCAGACAAAGCCTTTTCAAAACCGGTCTTAATGGAAGTTCTCACGCTGATACCAGCTGCAATTTCTTCACGAATACGTGCAAAAATAATAACGTTTGCATCCACGGCCATACCGATGGAAAGAATAATACCTGCCACACCGGAAAGAGTAAGTGTCAAATCGAAGCCTACCAATAACAATACGACCAACACCACATACAATGCCAGCGCAATAGCAGAAGCCAAACCGGCAATAAAATACACTGCAATCATAAATATCACTACAATCACAAAACCGATGGCACCAGCCTTTAAACTGGTTTCAATAGCCTCTACACCCAACTGTGCACCAACCACCTTAGAGTGTAATTCTTCCAACTCCAGCTTCAAACCACCGATACGAATGGTAGATGCTAACTTCTCTGCTTCTTCAAAGCTGGTCTGTCCTTCAATAATAGCCGCACCATCTGTGATTACCACATTAACTGTAGGCACACTGACAAACTGTCCATCATAATAAATACCTAAGGTTTCTCCACGCTTAAAAGCAGCTTCTGTAGCTTCTGCAAACTTATGTTTTCCCTCTTCAGTCATGGTTAGCTCTACAACAATCTGCTGATTCCCCATACTATCCTGATAACCACCTGCCTGTGCATCTGCTACATCAGTACCTACCAGCTTAATAGAACCATCTGCTTCCAGTTCTTCGATAGTCTTGTCCAAGGTATATTCATAAGCCACGGCACCGTCTTCACCCTGCATCAGCTTAATGGAATAGTTGGCTGTTCCGTCAGAACCGGTCTCTGCAATAAAATACAAAGTACCCGGCTTACCCAATTCCTGTAATATCGCATTGGCATCTGAAACGCCCGGGATTTCAATATTGATACGATTGGTACCCTCCTGATAAACAATCGCTTCTGTACTGTACTTTTCCACACGCTTCTGCAGCTTACCTATGGTGTCACTCATATCGACAGCATCCGGCTCTTCTTCGCCTACTACCTGATATGTAATACTAACACCACCGGCCAAATCCAAACCCAGCTTAATATCAGAGGCACTACCTTTTCCTTTGCCGTCAATTCCCCAGATATCTACATAGCCAATACCGACCAGTATCAGTATCATCGCGATTAATACAACGATCGCCTTACTTTTCTTCATCTTAATAACCTCCATCTAATCAAAACAACAGCTTATTCCTCTTCCATCATTTCTGCTGCCTTAATCATAATTGCACATTCTACACGCTTTCTCTGTAATTCACATCCCACATCATAGGTACCATTAATGGAATTGGTGAAATTGTAAGCATTGGCTGCACATCCGCCACTACAATAGAATTTTGCAAAGCATTTCTTACATGCTTCCTTGGCATATACATTACAACACTTAAACTCATTCTGAATATCAGTATTGGTAATACCGGTATCCACGTTACCCATGAGGAATTTCTCCTGTCCTACAAACTGGTGGCAAGGGTAAAAATCGCCCCACGGAGTAACCGCTAAGTATTCTGTTCCGGAACCGCAGCCAGATAATCTCTTCGCCACACAAGGTCCGCCCTGCAAGTCTATCATAAAGTGGAAGAAATTAAATTTCTGTCCCTTCTTCCTTCTCTCCAAAATAGCCTTTGCCAATCTGTCATACTCTTCTTTTAAATAAGGGAGATCTTCTTCACGAATAGCATAATCGTCTTCCGGGGCAGCCACTACCGGCTCCACGGAAATCTGCTGAAAGCCCAAATCTGCAAGATGCAGAACATCCTCTGCAAAGTCCAGATTGTGGTGCGTAAAAGTACCTCGTACATAATAATTCATCTGGTCTCGACTTTCTGCCACCTTCTGAAACTTCGGTACAATCAAATCATAGCTTCCCTGTCCTCCACGGAAAGGACGCATCTTATCGTGCACTTCCTTACGTCCGTCAATGCTCAGAACAATATTTGACATTTCCTGATTGGCAAATTCTAAAATATCATCATTTAATAATACACCATTGGTGGTCAGTGTGAATCGGAACTTCTTGTTATTCGGCTCCTCCAAGCTTCTGCCGTAAGCCACCAAATCCTTTACTACCTGCCAATTCATCAAAGGCTCCCCACCGAAGAAGTCTACCTCCAAATTCACACGGCTGCCGGAATGAGCCACCAGAAAATCCAATGCCTTTTTGCCTACCTCGAAGCTCATCAAAGCTCGTCTGCCATGATACTCACCTTCTTCCGCAAAGCAATACTGACATGCCAGATTACAATCATGTGCAATATGTAGACACAAAGCTTTTACAACTGTCTCTCTATTCTTAAAATCAAAGATATAATTTTCATAAACATCCGGCATGAAAAGCTGTCCCATCTGTTCCAGCTCCAGCACCTCATCTACTGCTTCTGTTATTTCCGCTTCCGGATAAGGCAGGTCTGCCAGATTCAAAACTGCTGCTTTAATAGTATCTGCATCCTTAATCCCCTCACTTACCAAAGGCTCCACAAGCGGTATCATTTCGTAGACAATATCATCCACTACATGTACAGAACCGCTGTTTATATCCATAACAATATTTAACCCATTGCTTTTATATTGATGAATCACTTTTTTACCCTAATTCCCTTTCTTCCTTAAACGCATAGTAAGCAGCGACTTGAAATCGCTGCTTACATAGGTCGTAATATTTCGACTATTTAATCTTTTCGCAACTCTGATTGCCTACAGTACAAGAAGTCTTGCATGCTGACTGGCAAGAAGTCTGGCACTCGCCCCAGCCACCCTTTTTCATAGATTCCTTTAAATCTCTGGTTGTCAAAGTCTTAATGTGCTTCATATTATAGCCTCCTTAGATTCTTAAATCACATAATTACAAGAATATATTGCATTATAACATATGTAGTTAAATTTTAAAAGACTTTTTTGAAAAAAACTGTCTGTTAACTTAACATCCCTCCAAGCATACCACCTCCCACGCATAAAATCAAGGTGGTAAATAAAGAATCTGTCACCTCCTTAAAGGAACCATTTGCTACAATTGATACAATCAACAGTATGACAAAATAAGCAACTCCCATTCCAAGTCCCCACAAAAAACGCTTCTCCTTCATTCTTTTTCCAGCCAAAAAGCCGCCCAGAAAGCAGGACAATGCATACGTCACTATTATCCCACCGGAAATAACCTCCCGGGACACATTCATCTTATAAAGTAGCATGGCTAATAATAACAGAATCAAAGCAGTCACCACAAAGGTACAGAAAAGATATATTAACAAGCTGCCCCAAGGGATACCGTTTTCTTGTCTGCGTATGATTTTTTTCAATCTTTTTCCTCCTCTCATACATTTGAAATCCCCCAAAGTATATTAAAATATATTCAACAGCTTCCCATTACTTGACAATTCTATGATTTTTGTTATATTATTTTATGCAAAATATATTAATAAAGGAGTGGTTTTTTTCATGGATGCCTCGGGTGTCATACAACTTATTGTACTTGTAATTCTTGTTTTATTATCTGCGTTCTTCTCTTCCGCAGAAACAGCGTTTAGCACGGTGAATCGCGTAAAAATGCGTGCCTTAGAAGAGGAAGGTAACAAAAAAGCTGCCAGAGTGAACAAAATTCTGGACAATTACAGCAAGATGATCAGTACTATCTTAATCGGTAACAATATTGTAAATATTGGTGCATCAGCACTGGCTACAACACTTGCAATCCGTATCAATCTGGTAGTCGGAGTTGCAACCGGTATTCTTACCATTGTAGTTCTTCTGTTCGGTGAAATCGTTCCCAAGACTTGGGCCAAGATTTCCAACGAAGGCATTGCCCTTACATACAGCGGTATTATTTATTTTCTGATGCAGGTCCTTACACCGGTTATTATTATTGTAGATGTTCTGTCAAAAGCAATTCTGAAATTAATGCATATTGACCCGAATCAAAAGGTCAGCACCATGACAGAGGGGGAGTTAAAGACCTATGTGGATGTCAGCCACGAAGACGGTGTTATTGAAACAGAAGAACGTGAAATCATTTATAATGTATTCGATTTTTCCGATGCTGTGGCAAAGGATATTATGATTCCCCGTATCAATATGGTTTCCGTCAATGTAAACGCAAGTTATGAGAAGGTATTCTCTGTATTTAAGGATTCCATGTATACCCGTCTTCCTGTTTATGAAGATGATAAGGATAATATCATTGGCTTGATTAATGTAAAGGACTTCTTACTTACTCCGAACACAGAAAATTTCTCAGTTCGCAACATTTTAAGAAAAGCACATTATACCTATGAATTCAAAAAGACTGCTGACCTTATGTTGGAAATGCGCGAGAAAACCAATAATGTAGCTTTCGTATTAAACGAATATGGTGCTACTATCGGTATGATTACCCTAGAGGACTTGCTGGAAGAGATTGTTGGTGAAATTCGTGACGAATACGATGCCGACGAAGCAGAATTTATTCAGGAAATCGACGAACGCACTTATCTGGTAGAAGGCAGCATGAAACTGGCTGATATCAACGATGCATTGGGAACCACCCTAGACTCAGAGGATTACGACTCTATCGGTGGTATCATCATCGAGAACTTAGACCGTTTACCGGAGGAAAACGAAGAAGTTTCTTTGGACAATGGTATTATTTTGACAGTTGTAGATATCGATCAGAACCGAATTCAAAAGGTTCAAATGACACTGCCTGAGCCTGCCCATGAGGATACGGAGCATAAAGAGGAGGCATCTGGAGAGGAAACGCCCTCTGAAGAGAAAACCAATTAAATATAACGTATAAACGCCGAAGGTACATACTACAAACCTTCGGCGTTCTTTTCTTTCCTAATCCTCTAGCTATTCTTTTCTATCGGAAAGGTAACCTTCATAGTGGTTCCCTCCCCACTCTCACTCATAAGCTCCAAACAGGCATCGTGCTTTGCTACAATATGCTTCACAATAGCCAGTCCCAAACCGGTACCTCCTGTAGACTTGGAATGGCTCTTATCCACCCGGTAAAAGCGTTCAAAAATACGTTCCTGATGCTCCTTTGGAATACCTATTCCTGTATCTCTTACCAAAAGAACAACACCCTCCGTCTCGCAACTCACCTTTATCGTTACTATTCCGTTTTCCTTATTGTAACGTATGGCATTATCACACAGATTATACAAAAGCTCATCCAGCATCATAGCATTGCCGCTTATCCAAGCATTCTCTCCTTCTAACTCCAATGTTACTTTATGCTTTTGGGCACTGTGATCCAGCATTTCCACACAGGTTTCTGCCAACTGATATAGATTTACCTGTGTCTTCTCCATCTCTGCCTCTGCGGAATCCAGCTCCGACAAACGCAGAATGTCATTAATCAGAGATAATAATCGATTGGAATTGGTCCGAATTCCCTGTGCGAAACGTGTCACATCCTTTTCCGAAGCCATACCGGTTTCAATCAGTTCTGCATAGCCGGAAATAGAAGTCAACGGCGTTTTCAGCTCATGGGTAACATTTGCGGTGAATTCCTGTCTCATCTTGGCATTTTTCAAAATGTCCGCATGCTGCTCCTGTATCATCTTTATAAAAGGCTCCAGTTCCTCATAATACTCTACCGCTTCACATTCCTCCAAATTCTCTGCCAACTGCTCAATAGGTCTTACCAGATTCTTTGTCAACAAATGTGCTACCACCAGAGACATCACAAATAATGCACCGATAATCACCACCAGACTGGGAAATACCATGGCAATAAAACGAAAAATACTATTGGCATCTCTGGACACTCTCCAGATACTGCCATCCGCTCTCTTTACAGCATAATAATAAGTACTCTTATCCAAGGTATCCGAACGCCGTACTGCTTCACCCTCGCCCTTTTCCATGGCTTCTACGATTTCCGGTCGATTGGCATGATTATCCATACCTGTCACATCAGAATGACTATCCAACAACACTTGCCCCTGCTCATTTAGTATTGTGATTCGTAACTCATCGGCTTCCATATGGGTCGCTACTCTGGCCACCTCATCCATGCTTTCATAGCTTTGCAAAAATTTACTATACAGTCGCAAATCAGCCATCATTTGTTGACCATATATTTCATTAAAAGTAATTAGTACAAAAAACATGGTCGCCAAAATAGCGACCAATGCCAAAGATACAATTCGAATGTTAATTTTCTTCTTCATAATTCATCATATATCCTACATTACGGACCGTTTTTATACGCGTGCCCTCATCCTTCAGCTTCTGACGCAGTGTCTTAATGTGCATGTCCAACGTTCTGGATTCCCCTTCAAAATCCGTTCCCCAAACCTTGTCCAAAATCTCCTGACGGGTAGTTGCAATACCCACATTTGCCATAAGCAACTTCAAAAGCTCATATTCTTTGTAAGTCAGGTCACAACTCTCGCCATCTACTTGTACCAAATGCTTGTGGCTATCCAGACAAATTTTTCCCACCTTCAATATGGGCTCACGATCCTCTTGTTTGGTTCTGCGAAGCACTGCCTTCACTCTGGAAATCAATTCCATCACACCAAAGGGCTTGGTCATATAATCGTCCGCCCCGGCATCCAATCCTTTTACTTTATCGATTTCCG
Organism: Acetatifactor sp.; assembly: GCA_045615205.1. Classification (GTDB taxonomy): domain Bacteria; phylum Bacillota; class Clostridia; order Lachnospirales; family Lachnospiraceae; genus Acetatifactor. Next base: position 14,524 of record JAZLEI010000021.1, on the reverse strand, counting down.
TGGTCTTGGCTGTCACCATAATCACCGGTATATTCTGTGTTTCCTTCTGTTGACGCAGCTTCTTTAATACCGACAAACCATCCTCATCCGGCAACATAATATCCAATAGTATCAGACTGGGTTTTTCCCTATCCATTGCTGCATAAAAGGCTGTTGCGTTATCAAATCCTTCTGTTTGATAGCCGGTACTGGATAGTGCAAAAGTTTCTATTTCTTGAATACTCTTGTCATCCTCTACCACATAAATCAAAGCCATTTCTATTTCCCCTTATATCACTTCACCACTACTGTTTATGGGAGCTCATAACGCTGCTCGTAAGCTAACACCTTGCTTCTAAAGTCGATATTATCATCCTTCTTCAATTCATTCACATAAGCATGGGTATCAAACTCATCCTCGCTTACCTCTAACAGACACACTGCCACATTAGAACAATGATCAGAAATTCTTTCAAAGTTCGTGGTAATATCAGAAAGTACAAATCCCAGTTCAATGGTACATTTACCCTTACGCAGTCTCTTGACATGTCTCTGTTTGATATCCAGATTCAGCTTATCAATTACTTCTTCCAGCGGTTCTACCTGCTTTGCCAGGTTCAAATCCTGCTCCTTGAAGCTTCGAATACTCATTTCTAAAATATCATGCACTGCTCGTTTGAATACTTCCAACTCTTCTCTTGCTTTTTCCGAGAATTCCAGCTGCTTCTCGTACATTTCCTGTGCAGCCTCCTTGATATTTCTGGCATGATCGGAAATACGTTCAAAATCCCCTATACAATGCAAAATCACAGATGCCGTATGACTGTCTTCTGTTGAAAGATTCTTAGAACTCATCTTTACCAGATAAGAACCTATCTGGTCTTCAAACTGGTCGATTTCATCCTCCAAATCGACAACTCTTTGCGCCTTTGCTTCGTCATAATTCGTAAGCAGCTCCATAGCCACTTCAATGGATTCCTTGGTTAAATCAGCCATACTCTCTGCTGCATTACGGCTCTGTTCAATTGCATAAGCAGGCATCTCCAAGAAACGGGGATCCAAAATACTCAATACCTTCTGAGCATGTGTCTTTTCTATCACTACCTCCTCTTCCGGGATAGTAATCGTAGCCAGCTTCACCAACTGCTTGGAAAAAGGTAACAGAAGCAATGTTGCCGTAATATTAAAGATCGTATGAACTGTGGCAATATCGGTCGGTGCCGCCATTTCATACATAAACGGAAAATCTACGATGGCATGAATAATATAGAAACCGATCATAAATACCATAGTTCCGATAATATTAAAATACAAGTGAATCAATGCAGTTCTCTTTGCATTCTTGCTGGCACCGATAGCTGAAATCATTGCAGTAACACAGGTACCGATATTCTGACCCATGATAATCGGAAGGGCTGTACTGAAACCTACTGCCCCACTCAGACAAAGTGCCTGCAAAATACCTACAGATGCTGAAGAAGATTGAATAATGGCAGTTAAAATCAAACCTGCCAGCAAGCCCAATAAGGGATTGGAGAATCTGGTCAAAATACTGGTAAACTCAGGTACATCTCTCAGTGGCTTCACTGCATCACTCATGGTATCCATACCGGTCATCAAAATCGCAAAACCAATTAAAATGTTTGCTACATTTCTCTTCTTCTCATCCTTACTGAACATGGTAATACCAATACCAATAATTGCCAATATCGGACAAAACGCTGATGGCTTACACATCTGTACCAAAAAGTTGCCACTTTCAATACCTGTCAAACTCAAAATCCACGCAGTAATAGTAGTACCGATATTAGCGCCCATAATAATACCTACTGCCTGATTCAGCTTCATAATACCGGAGTTTACAAAACCAACCACCATAACGGTAGTCGCAGAGGAAGACTGTATTACAGCAGTTACTGCAGCTCCCATTACCACAGCCTTTAAAGGATTATTGGTCAATTTCTCCAAAATCTTCTCCAAACGTCCACCGGAAGCAGCCGCCAGAGAATCTCCCATCAAATTCATACCAAACAAAAACAGTGCTAATCCCAGCACCATATTTAACACGTCAAAAAAATCCATACTATTTCCTCGCTTATCCTAATCTCATGTCTCATTCTATTCGCTCATCCCAGCAAATACATTCTTAGTTTAGCTTAGAAATCTAAAATATACAACAATTTATTGTAAATTCAATGTAAAATCCATGTAAAATTTTGACGTTTTCCTACTTGTGGACTAGCGTTTTACAAAATATTCCTACTCATCATCAACCGTATCCAATATACCATCCGCTATCGCCTGTGCAATATCATAGAACCTGGCATCAAACAACGCATTATCTGCATCTGTGTTGATGAAACCAACTTCCACCAATGCCGCCGGCATTTGAGTTCGGTTCAGTACCACCAAATTGGTTCGCTCGTTTACTCCCTGATTTTCGAAACCAATATCCTCCAATTCCTCATTGATATTCGCTGCGAGCCTGGCCGCCTCACTATACCGATTGTACACTAAGGTTTCTATTCCTGTATATTGATTGGGTATGGGACTGGAATTCCTATGAATGGATACGAAATAATCTGCTCCTGTCCGGTTAGCCTCCTGCGCCTTCTGAAAAGGCGACTCATAAACATCCGTATCTCTGGTAAAATACACCTCCACGCCATTTTCCTGTAATATCCTGCCAATCTCCAAAGTCAGTGCCAATGTATCATCCTTTTCCTGTCTTCCTTTATATACTGCACCGGGATTGCTACCACCATGCCCTGCATCCAAAACCACCAAAGCCATAAAAAAACTCCCACACAAACCAATTACTATAGTTTATGTGGGAAACAAGTATTTGGTGACATTTCTAGGAAATCATGGTAAACAGACTCAGCAATAACCCGCCTATGATAGCCGAGCCAATCTGCCCTGCCACATTGGCTCCCACTGCATACATCAGTATAATATTTCCCGGTGTTTCTTCCTGTGCCATCCTTTGTACCACTCTGGAGGACATAGGAAAAGCCGAAATGCCGGCAGCACCTATCATCGGATTGATTTTCTCCCTCAGGAACAAATTCATCCCCTTTGCCACCACTACGCCTCCTATGGTATCAAACACAAACGCAGCCAACCCTATCCCCATAATCAGAAGCGTTTCTACCCTTACAAAAGCTTCCGCCCTCATACTAAAGGATATAGTAAGCCCCAGTAGCAAAGTTATCAGCTGTGCCAAAATCTCTCTGGCTGTTTCTGCCTGTTTTTCCAGCACACCACATTCCCTAAGCAGATTTCCAAACATTAAAAAGCCAATTAACGACACTGACATAGGGGCCAACACTCCTGCAACCACCGTCACCAGAATAGGAAATGCTATTTTTACATTTTTCGAAATCTTCTTATTGGAAGGAGCCATCCGTATCTGACGTTCCTTCTTCGTGGTAATACACCGAATAGTAATAGGCTGAATAATCGGTACCAGTGCCATATAGGAATAAGCTGCTACCGCTATAGCTCCCACATAGTCCGACTTCAAAATTTGAGATACCAGTATAGATGTGGGTCCATCAGCAGCTCCTATCATCCCTATGGAAAAAGCATCCTTTACCTCAAATCCCAAGGCCAGTGCCAGCCCTATTGCCACAAAAATACCCAGCTGTGCCGCCAACCCAAACAGGAACAAAACAGGTCTGGACAATAAAGGTTCAAAATCAATCATGGCTCCAATTCCAATAAACAAAAGGATGGGCAATGCCTCTGATGCTTCTATTCCGATCTCATACAGCCATTCAATAATGCCTGCCACCTGTCCGATACCTTCCACCTGTTGATGAAGTGCTCCACTCCTCGGTAGATTTACCAAAATAGCTCCAAAGCCCATAGGCAAAAGCAGTTCCGGCTCATATTTCTTCCTAATCGCTAAGTAAATTAAAATTCCTCCCACCATGTACATGATAAAGTGCTGAATGGTCAATGCTTGTAATACTTCCGACATACATACACACTCAAAAAGTTCTCTTTATCATATATTCCGTGAGAGGAAAAATAATCACATTTTATACAAATATATAAGCACTCCGGTTATCCCGCTTCGCGTAAATTCCCTCCAGTTGTGCCAACACGACGTCCTTTCTGCGTACAAATTTTTTATCATGACTTAATAAAAAATACTCCGCCTTTAAGCTACGTAGTACCTTTATTTCCTCAGCCAGCGAATTTGCATTATAAACAGCCTTTCCACCTTTCATGGCACAATAGGTAGCATCTCCCAAAAAGGCATACTTCTCCTCTATTTCCATTCCGATGGAACCTTTCGCATGACTACAAGGTATCTCAAATAAATGTAACTTCACACCATCCAGCATTTGTATACTACCACTTACACTTTCTCCATTCCCTGTATATCGCCAGGTATGTGCCCCCTGATAAAGAGTTTCATAATCCACCATATTCCAATTCGCAATATGGTCCGTGTGAAAGTGAGACAAAATCACCTTCTTTGGCTTAGCAATACTTTGCATACATGCTACCGCCTCCTCACTGCATCCCACATCAAAAATCCAGGTATATTTGTCACCTTCCACCATACCAATATCGGCAGATAAAGGATTTTCTGTTGCCTTCCAATAGCTAATTCTATCATCAATTTTTATTCTCTCCGGCAACATATTTCCTCCTCATCAATTCATCAAATACTTCTTCTACCAGAATATCCTCCAACTCTTTTCCTTGAAAATAACCCTCTTCCACTAATCTCTTAGCTGCTTCTACACCGGATTTATTGTATACAGAAAAATCCTGCAGCATCTGCTCCAACTTTTCCTTATCAGTATTATATATAAGTTCTCGCAAGGTCTGAAACGCTCTCTGCATATCTCCTAACTCATTATCCAGCCAGATAACCTGTATCTTTTTACTCCTTATAAATGAGCTATACTCCATCAGCCCCATGGAACCACCCCATGCATCTCTGGTAGCGATGACCACATTGCGGATACGCCCCATAACAATGGTTCCCATACACATAGGACAGGGTTCTAAACCTGCATATAAAGTATATTTTTTCACTTCAGGATACTTCTTAATATCCAAACTACGAATAGCCTCTGTTTCCGCATGCTCTACGATAGGATTGGGACTACTGTTTTCTCCTACTCTATTTCTTCCTTCTGCGATAATATTCCCGTGCTCATCCACAATGACTGCTGCAATTGCTTTACTTCCCTTGCAAACCGCCTGCCATTCCAACGCAAAAATCCGCTGCCAAATAAGTGACAATTCCGAATAGTTCATGTGTTTCCCTCCTTCACAACAAAAAAACCCTTGAAAATCAAGGGTTTTTACTGCCGGCAGCGGGACTTGAACCCGCACGTGGTTGCCCACAACAGATTTTGAGTCTGCCTCGTCTGCCATTCCGACACGCCGGCATTTGTCATTTCCTAACGACAAAAATTATATTATCACAGTTCAAAGAAAAAAGCAAGTGATTTTTTTGAATTTTTTAAACTTTTGCGACGATTTATTTTCTAAGATTAAAAAAGTTCTCTTCCATTTGTATCAGAAGCTGGAATATGATAAAATATACGCATAAACAATTCATCGGAGGTCTTAGTCATGAAAATCATAAAAAGTATTTTTAATGTACTGGGTATATTTCTTGCTACCCTGTTCAGCATTATTCTCATAGTAATGTTGATAGTGACTCCCACTGTCTCTGCCGTTTCTTCTTTCTTACGCGCAGACACCTTACATAATGTAGTCAAAAACATAAATGCTACCGAACTATTGCAAAATTTCGGTGGCAACCGACTTCCTACGGAAATCAATGGCATGGATGTATCCTCTATTATCGACGAACTCCTAAAGTCCGAAATGGTAGAAGATATTCTTTCCATATACATAGAAAACATCTTTTCCACCATAGAAGGAAACCGTTCTGCGTCTGCACCTACTACAGAGATTATAGAAGGTATACTGAATAAACATATCGATAGCCTCCTCCCTATGGTAAAAGCCCAAATCGGTACAGAGATACCTCTTACCGATGAAAATATCAAAATGATGGCGAAAACAATGATAAAGTCCCTGGTTCCTAACTTCATGACCATGCTTCCTACTTTGGAGGATTTAGGACTGGATCCCACCACCATCAGAATACTGCAGAATTTGTACAATGGTAACTACTTCAAATACATGCTTTTTGCCAGCGGAATGGTATCGCTATTGATTTTACTGCTCCGTTTCCCTCGCTTTAAAGGTTTTATGTGGCTGGGTGTTGTATATCTTCTATCCGCTATATTGGTTTTCATGATTTCCTTATTAACCAAAACCAGTGATGTCCTCACTACAATAGCCGGTGATATGTCCCAAATAGAATTTATACTCACTCCATTACTAGCCACATTAGCTCAGGAATTAAGCAAGGGAGCCGGCATCATTGCCATACTTGGTGTGGTATTTATTCTTATTTTTGCACTGGGCAGAAAGCTTACTCAAAAACAATCTACTGAACAATCATTAGCTGCGTAATCCGGGATACAAAAAACTCGCTGAAGTTTCACATAACCTCAGCGAGTTTTCATTTAGAGAAATTTTTACAGCCTCATTTACTTATCGAAATTCCATCTTTACTTCTATACTATTACCATGCACGGTCACTTCTGCCAGACTTCCTACCACCATGGGCATCATAGGCGCCAAATGTCCAATATCCACATCCATAATCACCGGTACGTTATGCTTCTTCGCCATAGCCAGAACTGCTTCGTAGGCATCCAGATTAAACATAGCAGCTCCATTTAGCGGTCGTCCGATTAAAAAGCCCTTTGCATTCTGAAACCATCCTGCATGCTCCATTTGCCACATGGCACGACGGATACTGAATACATTCAAGTCACAAGCCTCTAAGAACCAAAGAATACCATCCTCTGCATATCGGTTAGCGAATTCTACAGTCTTATCATAGCTGGTTCCTAACAGGTTCACCAGACAGTCCATACATCCTCCCAGCAAACGTCCGGAAATTTGTATCGTTTCTGTTATCTTATCAGGACCATCTAAAAACACACCCTTGTGATATGCCTTTAGCATCCTCGGTTCCGTCACATTATAAGGTACCAACGGTTTCTCTGCATTTTTCAGAGATTCCTTTTCCCACAAGTCATATCCCTTTACCGTGGTCTTTGCTCCGGTTAATATATCACACACATCCTGCAATGACGGATGCCAAGGTTCCATTCCATAAGCAGCTGCACAGGGTCCGTAAATGCTGGCAGTATCACAAAGCGTTGCCAACAAATACGTCATATTCGTATTATCCGAATAGCCCACATACCATTTTGCTTCCGCTTTTCGGATAGCATCGAATTCCACATAATCCAAGATTTCACACATAAGCTCTCCGCCACCACAGGAAATCAACACATCATTTTCTTTGTTCAAATACATCTCTGTCAGCTCTTCGCCACACTTTTGGGGTGTATTACTAATACCTATTCCCTCATTCGCATAAGCATTGGGACCGGGATTGGTTTGAAATCCTAATGCCTCCCATTTCTTTAATGAATTTTGAAAAGCGGTATAATAGGGCTCTATAGAGCACCCAAAGGACGGTGCCGGAAAACCGATACAGCCGCCCTTTTGTAAACTTTTTGGGTATTTCATTATTTATCTTCTCCAAACATCTTGTTGTAAATATCAAAACAATCAAAGGTTGCAAAGTAGTCCTTGGGGGTCTCTGCACGACGAATTAACTGTACGCTTCCGTCTTCCTTCAGTAACAGCTCTGCTGATTTTAATTTGCCATTATAATTATAACCCATAGCATAACCATGTGCTCCGGTATCGTGAATGGCAATATAATCTCCGATTTCGATTTCCGGTAACATTCTGTCGATTGCAAACTTGTCATTATTCTCACAAAGTGAACCTGTTACATCATACTTATGGTCACAAGGAGCTTCTTCCTTACCAAGTACTGTAATATGATGATATGCACCATACATTGCCGGACGCATCAGATTTACTGCACAAGCATCTACTCCGATATACTCCTTGTGTGTGTGCTTCTCGTGTAATACCTTCGTTACCAGATGTCCGTAAGGAGCCATCATGAAGCGACCAAGCTCTGTATAAATTGCCACATCTCCCATACCTGCAGGAACCAGAATTTCCTCAAATGCCTTGCGAACACCCTCTCCAATGATACGAATATCATTCGGCTCCTGATCCGGTCTGTACGGAATACCAATACCACCTGACAGATTAATAAAGGTGATATGGGCACCAGTCTCCTCTTTCAGCTTTACCGCCAGCTCAAACAAGGTTCTTGCCAAAGTAGGATAATACTCATTGGTTACTGTATTACTGGCTAAAAACGCATGAATACCGAAATTCTCCACACCCTTTGCCTTCATAATCTTATAACCTTCGAATAACTGCTCTGTAGTAAATCCGTACTTAGAATCTCCCGGGTTATCCATAATATCATTGGCAATCGCAAAATATCCGCCTGGATTGTAACGGCAACTCAGCGTCTTAGGCAAATGACCAATGGTTTTCTCTAAAAAATCAATGTGTGTAAAATCATCCAAGTTAATAATAGCACCAATCTGCTCTGCATAAACAAATTCTTCTGCCGGAGTGTCATTAGAAGAGAACATAATATCTTCTCCTCGTACTCCCATAGCATGACTGAGCATTAATTCCGTCATTGACGAACAATCGGTACCACATCCATACTCTCTCAAAATATTAATCAGGAACGGATTCGGAGTTGCCTTTACTGCAAAATATTCCTTATAGCCTTTATTCCACGCAAAAGCCTCTTTCAGAGCCTTTGCATTTTCACGAATTCCTTTTTCATCATAAATATGAAATGGTGTAGGAAACTCTTTTACGATATTCTCTACCATTTTCTTTGTCACAAATGCTTTCTTTTCCATAATCTCCTCCTGTATGTCACGTATCGATATTTTTCACAATACCTGATTCCTCAAATTCTTTTCTCTGTACTCTATACATCCTCAATCTGCCAATCAATAGGAATTAACTTATTCGCCAGCAAAAATGCATTGGTTTTGCTAAAAGGCTTGCTTCCAAAAAAGCCTCTGTATGCAGACAAAGGACTGGGATGCGGTGCCTCCAAAATCAAATGCTTTGGATTATTCAGCATGCTCTTCTTCATCTGAGCCGGTCTGCCCCATAAAATAAAAACAATGGGTCTGTCCTGTTCATTCAAAACCTTTATGGCTGCATCCGTAAATTCTTCCCAACCTTTTCCTCTGTGTGAATTCGCCTCATGTGCTTTTACTGTCAATACCGTATTTAACATCAACACTCCCTGTTTGGCCCATTTCACCAAATAACCATTGTTTGGGATTTTACATCCTAAATCATCATGTAGCTCCTGATATATATTCACCAAAGATGGTGGTATTTCCACCTCAGGCTTTACAGAAAAGCACAGTCCATGTGCCTGTCCGTCATTATGATACGGGTCTTGTCCAATAATAACCACTTTTACTTGACTTAAAGGTGTCAGGTGAAATGCATTGAAGATATCCTCTGCCGGCGGGAATACCTGCTTGGTATTGTATTCATTCTTTACAAATTCATACAACTTCGCATAATAAGGCTTCTTAAATTCCGGTCCCAACTCCGGCAACCAGTCATTATTAATCATACTCATAAACATGTCCTCTGTCATTCTGTTTAGTTCTGCTACTACAAACGTACAGATACACCTTTGTCTCTTAAATATTTCTTGACTTCCATGATTTCCAACTCTTTATAATGAAACAAAGATGCTGCCAATGCCGCTTCTGCTCCACCCTCTGTAAGAGCTTCGTGGAAATGTTCTAAAGTACCTGCACCACCGGAAGCAATTACCGGTATCTTCACTACACTGGAAATCGCACGTGTCAGTTCAATATCGTAACCTGCCTTGGTACCGTCTCCATCCATACTAGTAAGTAAAATCTCTCCGGCACCCATCTTTTCTGCTTTGATTGCCCATTCTACTGCGTCCATGCCCATATCCACACGACCGCCATTTTTATAAATATTCCAGCCACTACCATCCGAACGCTTCTTTGCGTCTATGGCTACTACCACACACTGACTTCCAAACTTATCTGCAGCATCGCTGATAAGCTGTGGATTCATAATGGCTGCTGAATTAATGGATATTTTATCTGCACCTTCGCGCAAAAGTATCTTAAAATCCTCTACAGTACGAATACCGCCACCTACTGTAAAGGGGATAAACACCTTACTTGCCACCTGCCTCACCCATTCCAACTGAGTAGAACGTGAGTCAGCAGAAGCAGTAATATCCAAAAATACTACCTCATCTGCACCTGCCTTATCATAAGCAGCAGCTACTTCTGCAGCATCACCCGCATCACGCAAATTGACAAAGTTAATTCCCTTCACCACTCTGCCATCCTTAATATCCAGACAGGGAATAATACGTTTTGTATGCATTTTAAGCCTCCCCCTTTACTACCGAAATAAAGTTCTCTAATATCTTCATTCCTACAGAAGAACTTTTCTCCGGATGGAACTGGCAGGCAAATACATTTTCCTTCTCTACAGAAGCCTGAATTTCCACGCCATATTCTGTAGTTGCCACTACGATTTCCGGTTCTTTTGCCTGCAAATAGTAGGAATGTACAAAATACACATAGGAATCTTCCGGAATATCCTTATAAAGTCTTCCTACATTGGGATAATGCAGATTATTCCATCCGATATGAGGAATTTTAAGTCCTTCTCCTTCCGGAATACGCACAATCTTACCTTTTAATAATCCCAGACCTTCCACCCCCGGTGTTTCCTCTGAGCTTTCAAACATGAGCTGCAATCCTAGGCAAATTCCCAAAAAGGGAATATTTTTTTCTACAACCTCATGAATGGTTTCCACCAAATCATAATCTCTAAGCTTCTGCATAGCATCTCCAAATGCTCCTACTCCGGGCAATATCACACCTTCTGCATTTAATATAGTTTCCTTATCTCGGGTAATCACTACTTCCTGCCCTAAAGCCATCATAGCCTTTTCCACACTCTTAATATTTCCCGCATCATAATCAATAATCGCTATCATTTTCTTCACCCTTTAATCCTGTGTCAGTCTATCCTCTTCTTCCGGTAAAATATCGGGATACTTCTGATTTATTTCATCTTTTTTCTGCTTTTCTTTTATGAGTTCCACCAAAGCCTTGGTGTAATCCACGTCGCTTTCTAACGTAGCAATATTGGTTACCGTTTGAATATCCGCCTCATAGTCCTTTGACAAAATATCGATAACACCAGAATATGTATTATCTACAATATCCTGACAATTCCACTCCTTTGCATAAGCCGACAATTCAGGATACTCATATACGAATTGTACTAATTTATCCAATGCTTCCAATTGCTTTTGCGTCGTTACGAACTCATTATAATGATTCCAGAAAATATCCATCTTTAGTAATAGCTCAGAACGATGGAACATTGCCGCCTGACTGTCATTCATCTTCTGACCATATAATAACTGATAACATTCCAAATAATCCTCTTGTGCATAGGCCTCTTCTGCAAGTTGCTTATTAGCATGTCTGGTAAAATAATAATTTACCACCAAATATCCCAACATAATCATCACTGCAGCAATAAATACCACAATAATTTTTTTCTTATTTGGCATCTCATCAGAATCCAACTCTTCAATAATTATTTCTATATCCTCCACCGGAGTTTTTTCACGAATGGTCTCTAATTCATCCTGGTCTTTCGATTTTGCATTCTTCGTATCCTTATTCTTTTTTTCTTTCTTTTCTTTTTTATCTTTCTTTTTCTTCTTTCCTTTTTCTTCTAAGGAAGCTAACTCTTCTTGTCCTTCCTCACCTTCTGTTTTTGCATCCTGTCCCTTTTTATTTTTCTTTGATTCCTTGGGCTTTTTCTCTTTCTTAGCTTTCTTCTTTTTAGCAGAAGTATCTTCCGACGTTTTTTCTTCTATATCATTCTCTTCCAACATAGCAAGAGCCTGATCCATCACTTCCTGCTTCTTTTCTTCTTCCTCAGATGGTTCTGCCGGTTGCTCAATCTCCGTTTTTTTCTTCTCCTTCTTAAACTTTTTCAACAATTTCTTAAAAAAGCTCTCCTTCTTCTCTGGAATATCACCGGAAAACAAATCCATGACATCATAAGCATTATCGCCCTCTGCTTCTTGCTTATTCATAAAAGCAATTACATCCTCTGCAACCGCTTCGTTATTATCTGCCTTATTCAGCAAATCCGATATTTCCTGTAAATCATCTCCGTCTGTACCTTCTAATTGAGATAACAAACTGGCTAAATCAGCATCATCATAATTATTCTGTGGTTCTGTATTTTGTTGTTGCTCCAAGAAACGTTCAATTTCTTCCTGAGTCATCATATCCATATTATTTCCGTTTGAATCCATAATCCTTTACCAGTTAAGCTCTATTGCATACCTTTCTATATCCTACCTTGCCTCTACTATATATCTTTATCCAACAACCAGTCAATAGCATTTTTTTCGACAGCAATTCCTTTATCCTTCAATTCCTCGGACATATGATATAATTTTTCATTCACACGGATAAACACCGCCTTCTGATTATAAAAAGCCACCTTTTCGAAAGGCCAACGAATAATAGACGGGAATACCATGTCAACACCCAATTCCAACACACAAAGCTTTTTATTTAGAGTTCCCTGCAGCCACTTGGTATAACGTTTCCAATCCTCCAAATATCCATTCTCATCATACTGCTTAGCATAAACATTGTTAAGTACCATTTTTTCACCGCAAGCCGGGCATACTCCCATGGCTGGAAATTCTTCCTTTATGATTGTTGCGTTATATAATTCCTTTTCTTCCTCTAATAAGTCCACTAAACTGTTTTCACAGCCTGCCTCACACTGCTTCTTTTCCACATTCCCACACGGACTTACAATCCTATCTGCCGGAAACCCTGCTTTTTTTAAGATACTATTCATGCAGGTCGTTATTACATAATAATTCTTACCTTGTAATATAGATAACAATTCTTGCAATGCCTGTATCGCATTTTCTGAAACCACAAATTTCTTATCTTCAAATTCCATACCAATCCCAATCAATACCAAATCTGCATCATTTACTTTATCTAAATAAATCTTCTTCATATTTCATCCATTTCTTTCAGCTAAAAAAGCCGGGAAAACCCGGCTTTTTACATTACTACTATCTACCAACTAATCCATCAATAATCTGCACCAAATTTCCAATCTCAGGCTTTGATAACTGAGCATTTGCACCTAAAGACTCTCCCTTTCTTCTCATATCATCATTTACCAATGAAGAAAAGATAACAATAGGAATATGCTTAGTTCTATCATCATTCTTCAATAAATATGTAAGTCTGTGACCGTCCATTTCAGGCATTTCAATATCCGTAATAATACACTTTACACTACTATCCAAAACACCTCTGTCACAATATCCCATAATAATATCATATGCTTCCTGACCATTTGCAGTATGTGTAATCTTCTCATATCCTGCCATTTTCAAGGAATCTACTATTAATTTATTTAACAAAGGGGAATCCTCAGCAATCAATATAGGCATATCACATCTCTCTCTAACACCTAATGCAGCCACCTCAGACACCTTCAAGCCGGTTTCTGGGGAAATATCTGTTACAATTTTCTCAAAATCCAAGATAACAATCAACTTACCATTTACCTTTACAACACCACTGGATACACCACTATCTACAGAAGATGCTGTTGCACTGGGTCTGTTAATATCCTTCCAAGTCAATCTATGAATTCCCAAAACAGATTCTACATGAAAAGCAATATCCAAGCGATTAAAGTTAGTTACGATAAACAAACCACCAGGTTCTGCTTGTCCTCTCTGCAAACAATTCTTCAAATCAATCGCAGTAATCATAGTATCTCTAGGCATAAATACACCTTCAACACTGGGATGTGAGTTAGGAATAGGTGTTGGCTCAAGATATCGAATAATTTCCTTAATCTTTGCCACATTAATTCCGTAGGAATTACCATCAACAACAAACTCAAGAATTTCCAACTCATTTGTTCCATTTTCTAATAAAATTTTTGTATCCATATTTCCTCCTCATACCTTTTTCATGTTTTAGAGTAAATCATTGAGTTAATTATAACACATGTTTTCAAAAAAGAACACTATAATCTGAAAAAAAACAAAAAAAAGAGTAGTTTTCACTACTCTCATACTTTATTATACACTCAAAACCGAACACTGAATTAATCTCCTACAATACATCTCTTAAGTTACCTTCGATAACTCTCGATTTCCGGGGAGAAAACTTAGATTTACTTAGTTCGTGTCCTTTACGGACTTAGTAAATCTTTTTCTCTTCAACCTTTGGTTAAGCCCTCGACCGATTAGTAAATGTCAGCTGAACACATTACTGTGCTTACACCTCATTCCTATCTACCATGTCGTCTTCATGGGGTCTTACTATCTGGGATATCTCATCTTGAGGGGGGCTTCACGCTTAGATGC
>JAZLEI010000020.1:0-176513 GCA_045615205.1 Acetatifactor sp. | reverse complement strand
CCTGTAGTACCTACAGCAACACCTGTAGTAGTGGTACCTACACCGGAACCTGCAGTACCCACAGCAACACCTGTAGTAGTGGTACCTACACCGGAACCTGCAGTACCTACAGCAACACCTGTAGTAGTGGTACCTACACCGGAACCTGTAGTACCTACAGCAACACCTGTAGTAGTGGTACCTACACCGGAACCTGCAGTACCCACTGAAGCACCAGTAGTAGAGCCTACTCAGGCACCTATCGTAGTAGAACCTACAGCAGCACCTGTAGTAGTAGAACCTACGCAGGCACCTATCGTAGTAGAACCTACAGCAACACCTGTAGTAGTAGAACCCACACAGGCACCTGCGGTAGTAGAACCTACAGCAGCACCTATTGTAGTAGAACCTACTCAGGCACCTGTAGTAGTAGAACCCACACAGGCACCTAGCGTAGTAGAACCTACACAGGCACCTGCGGTAGTAGAACCTACAGTAGCACCTGTAGTAGTGGTACCTACAACAGCTCCTGTAGTAGCAGAGCCTACTCCGGTACCTGTAGTACCTGCAGCACCGGTAATCGTAGTACCTGCTCCTATCGTAGCACCGGCAGTAGTAACTCCTGCTCCGGTAGTTATTGAGCCGGCAGCACCTGTACCTGCAGTAGTAGCAATTGCACCTGCAACAGTAGTAGAGGCTGAGGTTGCAGCAGTTGAGGCTGCTGATGAAACCGATGTATTAGGACAGCGTAGAGTTCGTAAGGAAGTTGTTTTGATTGAAGATGACTCCGTGCCGTTGGCTGATGCAGCAGTATTAGGATCTAAGAGACGTCCTCAGACCGGAGATGACAGTGATGTTTGGGCATTTATGTTCATGACTTCTGTAGCTGGTTTGGCTGCATGGATGGTATTTAATAAGAAGAAATAAGAGGAATGGTCATGAAAAAGAGATTTACAGCATTTTTGATGACTGCTATAATAAGCTTATCAATGATGGCATGTTCTTCTGTCGCAGAAGGTGAAATGACTGCTGTAACCCGTAACCCTGAGGAAGGGATGGGAGTTGTATTTATTGAGGATGAGCAAACCGCATTAGCCGGCTCAGTTCCTACTATAGAAATGACAGAGGCAGAGAGAGTTCGTGCAGCAGAGCTTAGAGTAATCGCAGTAGAAGCATTTGATTTGGTAAATGTGAAACGACAGGAAGCCGGTTTGCCTGCATTGGTTTGGGATGAAAATTTGGAGCTGTGTGCACAGGTTCGTGCCACCGAAATTCAAAGTTTATTTTCGCATACCAGACCCAATGGTAGTGACTGGTATACTGTAAATGCTGATTTGATGTGGGGAGAGAACCTTGCAAAGGGTTATCAGGGTGCAACTGCTTTGGTAGATGCATGGATGAATTCTCCGACACATGCAGCGAATATTTTAGATGGCGGATTTGTTACCTGTAGCATTGCTGTATATGAATTAGATGGTAAACTATTCTACGCTCAGGAATTTGGATTTTAGGAAAAGTATAATGGAAGGAACAGCCGAAAAGTTGTTCCTTCTTTTGGCATTAATAAGTATAAAAGGAATGTAGGCTATGAAAGACAGTACTTATTACAAAGACATTGATTTACAAAAGGATTCTATCACAGGCTTATTAAACTATGCACATACGAGAGAGTATGTTTCTGAATATTTGCAGGAGGAAGGGGCGAGTGGAGCTCTTCTGATGGTAGATATTGATAATTTTCAGGTGTTGAATGAAACTCTGGGATATTTCTTTGGTGACCAGATTATTGTGTCCATAGCTAAGATTTTGACCAAAACCTTCCGAAAGTCCGATGTTATCGGAAGAATTGGCGGGGACCACTTTCTGATACTGATGAAGGGCGAACTTACTGATGAATTGGTGGAACAGAAGGCAGATGAGGTATGCTGCGAAGTTCAGAAGATTTATTGTGGAGAGACGGAGAATAAGGTTAGTGTCAGTATTGGGGTAGCCGGATTGTCTGAGCATAAGGAAAACTTTGATGAATTATGTGAGCGGGCACAACAGGCTTTGCATTATGCGAAAAGGAAAGGGAAAAATTATTGCCAATTCTATGAAGAGGACATGGCAGCCACTGAGATAAAACTGACCAAGGGAACCAGTATCAGCAAGGATACTTACGATGTTTTCTATAATGAAATAGCAGAGATGACCTTCCGTTTGATGGAAGACACCACCGATGCAG
Organism: Acetatifactor sp.; assembly: GCA_045615205.1. GTDB lineage: Bacteria > Bacillota > Clostridia > Lachnospirales > Lachnospiraceae > Acetatifactor. The sequence goes on along the minus strand of JAZLEI010000020.1, from coordinate 174,310 downwards.
ATAGCTCTATTTTGTTATTGCTTCGCAAAATCAAGGAGTATTTCGGTTTGGCAGTAGTCTCAGTACAGGAAATCGTTGAGGATAAACCCAGAACGCTGAAGTTTGTATACAATTTGGTGTCAGAGGGGATTGTAGATTTACAGTCGGACGAGCTACAGTTTGAACAGGATGCTTGGCTGCGTATGAAAAATATGCTGGAACGTGGCAGACAATTTTATGAGATGAATATGTCTGAGAATCAAGTGCGGGAGTTTTGCCCACAGGGAAATGAAACGGATGTGATTTCAGGTTTGCGTCTGCCGATAGGTAAGAAGGAATATTTCACAGGTGTTGCCAACTTTATTTATATAGGAGAAGCACATCCTTGGGAAGAAAAGGAAATTCGTTTTTTAGAATCCTTTACCAGAATTTTGTCAGTATATATTAATCGTGTACAAACCTTTGATGAAGCAGAGTATTTGGCAAGAATGATGCGAGAAAGAGATTCTGTTACAGGTTTGTTTAGTTATGATACTTTCTTGAGCAGAATGAAGGAGTTTTATGCTGCACAGAAGGAACCCTGTGAGGTAATATATACGTATTCTGATTTCAGTAATTTTAAATATATTAATGAAACTTATGGCTATGATGTGGGTAATTTGTTGTTGCGCAAGTTTGGCGAATTTGTTTTAAGTGGTGATGAGGAGGAGGTGATTTGTGCCTCCAGAGTGCATAGTGATAATATTGTTACCGCCAGAAGAAATACTGCGGGGCTGACACCGCAGGAATTCGCAGCACAGATAGATGCCTGCAATCTGCATCTGGCAGACATGCTAAAGCAGTATAGTCATGATAATATGATTAGTATCCGCTCCGGTATCTATATCACCAAAAGTGATGCAGGAACGGTAGAAGAAGCCGTGACCAATGCGGGTTATGCCTGCAAGAAAAATAAAACCAGCGGTAATAATAAGTGCATGATTTTTTCAGATGCATTGATGGATGAGTATCGAAAGCGGCTTCGCTATATCAGCGAATTGAATCATGCTATGACTACCGGAGAATTGCAGGTTTATATTCAACCAAAGACCTGTGCCAAGAGCAATGCAGTAGTGGGTGGAGAAGCATTGATACGTTGGATTAAGCCCAATAACCAGATCATATATCCGAACGATTTCATTCCGGTATTTGAAAAGAGCGGAGATATTATCGAATTGGATTATTTCGTATACAAAGAAGTATGCAAATATCTGCGTCGGCGTATAGATGAGGGGCTTCCGGTAGTACCTATTTCCGTAAATGTTTCTACCCTGCACTTACGGGATGATGCTATCAAAGAATATTTGGAAACACTTTTGGAAGAATATAAGATACCTGCGAAATATTTTGAACTGGAATTGACGGAAAATGTCTATATCGATGATGTGAGCAAGGCATTAGAGCTGTTGGCTTGGTGTAAAGAGCGAGGCATTTGTTTGGCTATGGATGATTTTGGTTCCGGTTATTCTTCCTTAAATATTTTAGACGAGGTACCGATTGATGTGATGAAGATTGATAAAAGCTTTTTGAAGAATCAATCTTTGACCAATAATGACAAGATTATATTGGAATGCGTGATTAATATGGCAGACAAGCTGGATATTACAACCGTTTGTGAGGGTGTGGAAAATGCGGAACAACTGGCATTTTTATGCGAAGCAGGCTGTGATGTAATACAGGGCTATTACATCGGCAAACCTATGCCGATGGCTGCATTTGATCATTTCTTAGAAGAAAACAGTATGAAAACAGAGTAAAGGTGGAGCTTTAATATGCGAGTAGGAATGGGCTATGATGTACATCGTTTGGTGGAAGGCAGAGATTTGATTATCGGCGGTGTAAATATTCCTTATGAAAAGGGGCTTTTGGGACATTCGGATGCAGATGTTTTATTGCATGCGATTTCGGATGCCTTGCTGGGTGCGGCAGCCTTGGGAGATATCGGTAAGCATTTCCCGGATACAGACCCTGCTTACAAAGGAATATCCTCTCTTCTTTTGTTGGAAAAAGTAGGAGAACTGTTGGAAACAGAAGGATTTTTAATCGAAAATATAGATGCTACCATTATCGCACAGGCACCCAAAATGCGTCCGCATATTGATACCATGCGTGGGAATATAGCAAAAGCACTGGGAATCACAGTAGAACAGGTGAATGTGAAAGCCACTACCGAAGAGGGATTGGGCTTTACCGGAACAGGAGAAGGGATTTCCTCCCAAGCCATTTGTTTATTAACCAGTCCTTTTAATCTGGTGGCAGAGGATGTGCAATCCAAATGTGCAGGCTGTCAGGGATGCAGCAAGGTTGAGTAGTAAGTCATGCGGCCTCGAAAAGCCTGCGGGTTTCCTCGGTCACGGGCTGTTATGAAAATCTAGTTGACAAAAATAGAAAATTTGCATATTCTAATTAGTAGATAAGGAAAAGGCAAAGAGCGAAAAGAGTACTTTACCGGAAGTCACAGAGAGGGCTCGTCATCGACTGGAAGCGGGTCTGTCAGAAAGTAAAGGAAGTGCATTCGGGAGCCGGTTTGGGGAAATACAAACCCGTAAGCGTGCGTTAAACGTTTTGAGGGAAAGGCATAGTATGCCTTTAAAAAGAGTGGAACCGCGGATAAATTCGTCTCTTAGAGGGGAGTTTATCCGTTTTATTTTTGCGAACGAGGAAGGCGAAGTCTTTCCGGCCTGCTTAGTTGATTGTACAGCAGAGTGTATAGGAGGTGGCACATGGGTTTTATCAGCAATATACGCGAAGAGATAAAGATTGTCAGAGAACGGGACCCGGCCATTCATTCCTGGATGGAGGTATTTCTGTATCCCAGCTTCAAGGTAATGCTGCATTACCGGCTGGCACATAGATTATACGAGAAGAAGCATTACTTTCTGGCACGTTACATTTCTCAGAGAGCAGTGCGTAAGACCGGTATCGAAATCCATCCCGGTGCCAAAATCGGCAAGGGGCTTTTTATAGACCACGGTCATGGAGTGATTATTGGTGAGACAACGATTATCGGCGATAATGTAACGCTGTATCAGGGCGTGACCTTAGGTGGTACCGGCAAGGAGCATGGCAAGCGACATCCTACCGTAGAGGACAATGTGATGATTAGTGCAGGTGCGAAGGTGCTTGGTTCCTTTACCATCGGTGCCAATTCCAAGATTGGTGCCGGAAGCGTGGTGCTGGCACCGGTTCCGCCCAATTCTACCGTAGTGGGTGTACCGGGACGAGTGGTGAAGAGAAATAATCAGTCACTGCCCAGAACGGATATGAACCAGACAGATTTACCGGACCCGGTAAAAGAGGATATTGCAGCATTGCAGATGAGTAATGTGGCATTGCTCAATCGTTTGATGGAAATAGAAGAGGAACTCAAAAGCTTAAAAGCCGATAATCTGGCTGAATAAATGCAAAGGAAGTGCCGAGACGCGGCAGAATGGAGGAAATAGAAATATGAAGCTGTTTAATACTTTAACCAGAAATGTGGAAGAATTCGTACCTAATGTAGAGGGTAAGGTAAATATGTATACCTGTGGACCTACCGTGTATCATTTTGCACACATAGGTAACCTGAGAAGCTATATCATGGAGGATGTTTTGGAGAAAATTCTTCGTTACAGTGGCTATGATGTAAAGCGTGTTATGAATATTACGGACGTAGGACATTTGTCCTCTGATGCAGATACCGGTGAGGATAAGATGCTCAAGGGTGCTAAGCGAGAGAATAAGACGGTTATGGATATTGCGAAGTTCTATACCGATGCTTTCTTTTCAGACTGTGCGAAGCTGAACATTAAAACACCTGATGTAGTAGAGCCGGCAACCAACTGTATAGACAGTTTCATTGAAATGATTAAGGTATTATTGGAGAAGGGCTACGCTTATCAGGCAGGTGAAAATATTTACTTCGATACCTCTAAGTTGCAGAATTACTATGTTTTCGGTAATCAGAACGAGGAAGAATTGATGGTAGGTGTGCGTGATGACGTAACCGAGGATACTAATAAGAAGAATAAGAACGACTTCGTACTGTGGTTTACCAAGTCTAAATTCGAGGACCAGGCATTGAAGTGGGACAGTCCATGGGGCGTAGGCTATCCCGGCTGGCATATTGAGTGCTCTTGCATTAGTATGAAGCATTTGGGTGAATATATGGATATTCACTGTGGCGGTATTGACAATATGTTCCCTCATCACACCAATGAAATTGCTCAGAGTGAGGCATATTTGGGACATAAGTGGTGTAATTACTGGTTCCATGTGCATCATTTGAATGACCAGACCGGTAAGATGAGTAAGTCTAAGGGCGAATTTTTAACAGTTTCCTTGATTGAGAGCAAAGGTTACAATCCTTTGGCTTACCGATTGTTCTGCCTGCAGTCTCATTACAGAAAGCCCTTGGTATTCTCTTATGATGCGTTGAATCAGGCTACCAATACTTATAATAAATTAAAGAAGCGTATTTCAGATTTGAGTAAGGAAGGTACTGTGAATGAGGCTGCAGTAGCGGAGTACAAGGCAAAGTTCGTAGAGGCAGTGGGCAATGATGTAAATACTTCTATGGGTATTACACTGTTGTATGATGTATTAAAGGCAGAATTGGATGATGCCACCAAATGTGCTATCATCGGAAGCTTTGATGAAGTACTGGGATTGGACTTGTTAAAGGAAGAGGCAAAGGCTGAGCCGGCGGTAGATGCAGAATTGGAAGCTTATGTACTGGCAAAGATTGAAGAGCGTAAGGCTGCCAAGAAGGAAAAGAACTTTGCATTGGCAGATGCTATTCGTGCGGAACTGTTAGAGAAGGGCATTGAGTTGAAGGATACCCGTGAAGGAGTAGAATGGAAGCTGATTTAAGTCTGTTAGAACAAATCAAAAAAGAGTTTGAGTGCAAAGAGGTGGATGTGAGAGCATATTCACCTCTCACTCTGGCGTACATCGGGGATGCAGTGTATGAGCTGGTGATTCGTACCGTAGTAGTGGAACGTGCCAATCGTGCAGCCAATGAGCTACATAAACGTGCGGTGAAGTTTGTACAGGCAGGCACGCAGGCTGCCATGATAACTGCATTGCAGGAGATTTTGACAGAGGACGAGCTGGCAGTGTTTAAGCGTGGCAGAAATGCCAAGTCCAATACTTCTGCAAAGAATGCGTCTATTACGGATTATAGGAAGGCTACCGGTTTTGAGGCTTTGATAGGTTTTTTGTATCTGACGAACCAGACAGATAGACTTTTATACCTGATTAATGAAGGTATTACCAGGGTGGATATGAAGTTGTAAGTAAGCTTGAAACCATCAGAAGCTTCTATTGATAAGGTGCAGTGCAGGAAAAAAGTTTGATAGCAGACGGAAGGTTTCACAAAGAGAAAGTGAGGAAAATATGGGATATCAGGAATTCACTATAGAGGGCAGAAATGCTGTGATTGAGGCGTATCGTTCGGGAAAACCCATCGATAAAATTTTTATATTGGACGGCTGTCAGGATGGTCCCATTATGACCATCAAGAGAGAGGCAAAGAAGCATGATACCTTGATCAAGTTTGTGACCAAGGAGCGTTTGGATCAGATATCTGAAACCGGAAAGCATCAGGGAGTAATTGCGTATGCTGCGGCATATGAATATGCAGAGGTAGAGGATATTTTGCAGGCGGCTCGTGACAAGGGAGAGCCCCCCTTTATCTTCTTATTAGATAATATCGAAGATCCTCATAACCTGGGAGCTATCATCCGTACTGCGAATTTAGCAGGAGCTCATGGGGTGATTATTCCCAAGAACCGTGCAGCAGGGCTGACTGCTACCGTGGCACGTACTTCTGCAGGAGCATTGAATTATACTCCGGTGGCAAAAGTCACCAATATGGCAAAGACCATTGAGGAGCTGAAGAAAGAAGGATTGTGGTTTGTCTGCGCGGATATGGGTGGAACCACCATGTATCAGTTGGATTTGAAGGGACCTATCGGATTGGTCATTGGCAATGAAGGGGAAGGGGTAGGACGTTTGGTAAAAGAAAAGTGTGATATGATTGCCTCTATTCCTATGAAGGGAGATATTGACTCTTTGAATGCTTCCGTGGCAGCAGGCGTGTTGGCTTATGAAATCGTGAGACAGAGAATGTTATAAGGAGACATTTTTTCAGTGCTTATGGATGCAGAGCGCATGAAGTATGTAAACTTAGGAATGGCACAGTATGGAGGGATACATGTACACGAATTTTGAGCAGGAAAGTGATGAATCCTTAATTGATCGCCTGCGGGATGGTGAAAATTCTATTATGGATTATATCATGGACAAATATAAAAATTTAGTCCGAAGCAAGGCGAAGTCTATGTATATACTGGGAGCAGATACCGAGGATTTGATACAGGAGGGCATGATTGGTCTTTTCAAGGCTGTCAGGGATTATGACTGCGGGCGTGATGCCAGCTTCTACACTTTTGCAGAACTATGTATCAGCAGGCAGATGTATACGGCAGTACAGGCCTCCCAGCGAAAAAAGCACTGGCCCTTGAACTCCTACATTTCTTTAAGTGGGGAAAACAAGGAGCAGGACAAGGATTCAGAACTCATCAGTGTCCTGTCAGTGGGGCAGAACAATGATCCGGAAAGCATCTTTTTGGACAAGGAGCGTACAGAATGTCTGGAAGCACAGATAGAGAAAGAATTGAGCAGCTTTGAGAAGCAGGTGCTGGATTTGTATTTGACAGGAATGACCTACTCACAGATTGCAAAGGTGCTGGGAAGAGACGAAAAATCAACTGATAATGCACTGCAAAGAGTAAAGACAAAGATAAAGAAGATATTAAAGAATTAGGATAAGGTGGATCTGCTCCACTTTATCCTTTTTTAATATTTTTCACAGTATTGTTTCATTGACAGAAAAATCTAGTAAGAATATAATGTAAGGCGTGTAATTGTCTCGGAATGAATAAGGGAGAAAGCTATGTTATCAAAGTTTAGTGTAAAAAAGCCATATACCGTGTTGGTAGGCGTAGTATTGGCGATTGTTTTGGGTGTGGTTTCCTTTACAAAAATGACCACGGATTTATTACCAAGTATCAGTTTGCCTTATGTAATCGTTATGACTACATACCCCGGAGCCAGCCCGGAAACCGTAGAAACAGTGGTAACCAGACCGGTAGAGTCCGGCATGGCCACGGTAAGTAATATAGAAAGTATCAGTTCCGTTTCTTCGGAAAATTATTCGCTGGTGATTCTGGAATTTTCCCAGTCCACAGATATGAATGCAGTATCTCTGGAAATCAGGGAAAGTTTGGACCAAATCAAATCCTACTGGGATGACACCATTGGTAACCCAATTATTATGAAACTGAATCCGGATATGTTGCCGGTAATGATTGCGGCAGTAGGTGTGGATGGCATGGAACATGCACAAATCAGTGCCTATGTAGAAGAAGTGATTATGCCGGAATTAGAAAGTGTGGAAGGTGTTGCCAGTGTCAGTGCCTCCGGACTTTTATCAGAAAGTATCAATGTCATTATCCGTCCGGAAAAGATAGAGGACTTAAATAAGAAGATTTTTGCAGCCATTGATGAAAAGATGGCAGAGGCAGAACAGGAGCTGGCAGATGGAAAGCAGGCTCTGGAGGACAGCGAAAAGGAATTGCTGGATGGGGAAAAGGATATCCTGACCGGACAGCAAGAGTTGGATAATGGGAAAAGCGAACTGGAGGATGGCAAGCTGGAGCTGGATCAGAAGAAGCAGGAGACCATTGATCAGCTGGCCGCAACCAAGAATGAATTATTAACAGCAAAAACCAACTTGGAATCTACCAAGTTGACCATTACTACCAATCTGACTACCGCACAGACCATGCAGGCAGCGATTAATTCCATGAAGCCCATGTTGGAAGTGCGAGGAAAATACGAGAACGCTTACAATCGTCTGTATCCCGGTGGTACAGTTTCCGGTTCTGACAGTGTGTCTGATTCGGATGTGGACAATGGCAGCAATGGTGGTCCGGATGATAAGGAAGCTCAGGCGATTAAGAAAGAAATTCAGGCATTGAAGAATTCCTATGTAAATAACAGCATGATGCAGAGTGTAGCATCCGCTGATGCCAGTCTGGCAGGTGTAGTAACATCTCTGAAAACTCTGGATTGGACTTCTCAGGAAGACCATGATGCTGTAATAGAAAATATGACCATTATGGATATTCTGCTGAATGTGCAGATATTGCGTATGGAAGGCAATTTGGATAACATCACAAATGGTATGGGACTGACCGCTTATCAGACAGTAATGAACCAGACATTAGTAACCATTAATGACGGTTTGGAGCAGGTAGATAAGGGTCTCTTAGAGGTAGAAAAGGGTGAGTTGACAGCGGCTATTGAATTTGCCAACGCAACTGCTCAGTTAGAGCTCGGTAAGTATCAGCTGGAGCTGGCACAGACACAGTTAGATACTGCATTGTCGCAAATCGAAGCAGGTAAGACCCAGTTAGAGGATGCTAAGGAGCAGATTACAGATGGCGAAAAGCAGTTAGAGGATGCCAAGGAAACCGCTTATGATCAGGCTGATATGGTGAACATATTGACGGTGGATTTGGTAAAGACACTTTTGACTGCGCAGAATTTTTCCATGCCCGCAGGCTATGTGACAGAAGAGGGTGTAGACTATCTGGTTCGTGTTGGAGATAAGCCGGAAAACATAGAGGATTTAAAAAAGCTTCCTTTGATGGATTTACATATGGAGGGAGTGCCTCTGGTAACATTAGAAGAGGTCGCTGATGTATTCTATACGGACAATAGTGCATCCACCTATACCAATGTAAATGGTAGCCCGGGTGTCATGCTGACATTGCAGAAGCAGACCGGCTATTCTACCGGTGCAGTTTCTGATGTTTTGGCAGAACGTTTTGAAGAATTGATGGAAACCGAAGAAGGTCTGAATATTATTACACTGATGGATCAGGGTATCTTCATCGACCTGGTAATGGATTCCATTATCAACAATATTTTATTCGGTGGTTTGTTGGCGATACTGATTTTGATTATATTCCTGAAGGACATTCGCCCCACCATGGTAGTAGCATGTTCCATTCCTATCAGTTTGGTAACGGCTATTGTATGTATGTATTTCAGTGGAGTGACTCTGAATGTGATTTCCCTGTCCGGTCTGGCGTTGGGTATCGGTATGTTGGTGGATAACTCCATTGTAGTAATCGAGAATATATACCGACTGCGTTCCGAAGGATATTCCATAACAGAAGCAGCGATAGAGGGTGCTAAGGAAGTGGCAGGAGCTATTATGGCATCTACCCTGACTACCGTTTGTGTATTCCTGCCTATCGTCTTTACGGAAGGCATTACCAGACAGTTATTTGTAGACATGGGTCTGACCATTGCATATTCCTTGTTTGCCAGTCTCGCCATTGCCTTGACAGTAGTTCCGGCTATGGCTTCAAAGATGTTGACAAAGACAAAGGCCAGCCAAGATGGAAAGATTTTCAGTGTGATTATTAATGGTTATGGTAAGTTGATAACCTTAGCTTTGAAGGCGAAGGGATTGGTACTCATTCTTTCTGTAGTATTGTTGATTATCAGTATTGCAGCGGCATGGACCAATGGTACTGCCTTTATGTCCAGCATGGATTCCACACAGCTGACAGCTACGGTTACCTTGGATGAGGAAGCAACCATAGCAGATACCGCTGAGATTACCAATCAGGTAGTAGAACGAATTCTGGAAATAGAAGATGTACAAAATGTCGGAGCTATGCTGAGTACCACTTCTACTTCTATGCTGACCGGTGGCACCGGTGCAGAGAATAGTGCTACGGTTTACGTGGTAACTTATGATGACAAGACTATGAGTAATGAAGAAATTGCAGACATTATCGAAAGCAAGACAGCGGATTTGGATGCTAAGATTTCTATAGAAACCTCCAGCATGGATATGAGTGCCTTAGGCGGTAGCGGTATTTCCATTCAGGTGCGTGGACGAGACATTGATACCCTGCAGTCTATGGCGAAAGACATCGCAGCTATTGTAGAAAAGGTAGAAGGTACTGCAAATGTATCCGACGGACTGGCAGAAGCCAGCGAGGAATTGCGTATCACTATCGACAAGGAGAAGGCGATTGCACATGGCTTGACAGTGGCACAGGTTTTTGCAGAGATAGCCTCTAAGCTGGCAACTGCCAGTACAGCTACCACACTGGAGGCTTCCGAGAAGGACTACAGCGTGTATGTAGAAAATGGTGGTGATATAGAACTGACCAGAGAACTGGTGAAGAAGCTGACCATAAAGGGTACTGACGAGGAAGGCAAAGAAATCGACGTACCGTTGAGTGATATTGCAGAGTTTTCTGCTGCAATGTCATTGGAAGCAATCAATCGTGCAGATCAGTCCAGATATGTTACCGTTTCAGCCGGTATCGCTGATGGCTATAACGTGGGAAGGGTTGCTTCTGTATTGGAAAAAGAGCTGGAGAACTATGAGGTGCCGGAAGGATATCGTCTGGTATTTAGTGGTGAAAATGAGACCATCAATGATGCCTTGGAACAGGTAATGCTGATGATGATTTTGGCGATTGTGTTTATGTATCTGATAATGGTAGCACAGTTCCAGTCTCTAAAATCTCCCTTTATCATTCTGTTTACTATTCCTTTGGCATTTACAGGTGGTTTCCTGGGATTGTATGCAAGCAGTAGCGAAATCAGTGTTATTGCCATGATCGGTTTCGTTATGCTGGCAGGTGTTATTGTAAACAATGGTATCGTTTTGGTAGACTATATGAACCAGTTGCGTGAAGGTGGCATGATTAAGACTGCTGCTATCATCGAAGCGGGTAAGACCAGACTGCGTCCGGTGCTTATGACAGCATTGACGACGATTTTAGCACTTTCTACGATGGTATTCTCAGATGATATGGGTTCTGAAATGGCGAAGCCTATGTCTATCGTAACCATCGGCGGATTGGCGTATGGTACCTTATTGACCCTGTTTGTGATACCTTGCATATATGATATCTTTAATCCGGAGAAAAAGGCAAAGAAAGCAAAGCATGTAAAGAAAACCCCTGAACAGGAAGAATTAGACTAAAAATGCAGAGCCTATCGTTTTTGGATAAAAAACGGTAGGCTCTTTTTGTGCAATATGCATGAAACAAAAGGATGGCAAAATCTTAAGAATTATGTTATGATATACCACACGGACATAAATGATATAGGGTATATTCGTGGAAACTGAGCGGAGGAGAGTACATATGCAGACTTTATATACCAGTATAAAGGTAAATAATGAAATAGAGCTTTGCGAAATCCTTGATGGCGAAAGTAAGGTGCGAATCGAGAAGGCACTTCTGCAAAATAGAATTTCCTATTTTATTCGCTGGCAAAGGAGAGGTTTATTCCGTAAGAGAAATATTTGTATTATCTGCGTTCATGATGATGTGAAGGAAGAGGCTGCAGAGATAGTACGGGCACTTTGTGACGAAATGGGTTATTATGTGAAATTCCTATTTAAGAAGACTCGAAACGATTACTTATAAATATTTTATTTTGTTTCAAAAATTTATTCAATTTAGGGTTGACAAATGGAAAAACCTTTGATAGAATAGCTTTTGTGATTGAGAGACATCTCAAACATGCTGCTGTGGCTCAGGCGGTAGAGCGTCGCATTGGTAGTGCGGAGGTCACGGGTCCGATTCCCGTCAGCAGCTTAGAAAACCCTTGAATTTTTCAAGGGTTTTTCTTTTTGCCTTGGGGTTAATCGGGGTTAACCTCATATTTTACCCTATTTTGATATCCTTGAAGATATTCTGTTTTTCATCAGTGTCAAACACGTTGTAGTGATACGCTTTCTGTGTGGTGGAAATATCAGCGTGTCCTAACTGTTCTTGTACCAGCTTCTCAGGAACTCCCTGCGCCAACAAAACAGAACAATAACTCTTTCTAAGCTTGTGCATGGAGCGTACAGGAATATTCAAATCCTTACAAACTCTGCGAATGGTTCTGTCGAAAAAGTAAGAGTGCAACCACTCATCCGTATTATTGGGATTGGGGAATAGCCACTTGGAAGTGCTGATATCTGCAAGCTGATTCAAAATAGCCTTTGCAGATTTTGACAGCTGTACATAGCGTATTTTACTTTCCATGGCTACCAAAATGCCAAATTAACAATGGGAGCATTGAAAAGAGACCATGCATAGGATGTGTGGTCATTTTTAATAAGAATACATTGACAAACATCTATGCATCGACTATGCTATGCATAGATAATTGTCAATGTGAGGTGAATGGGTATGAACAAAATGGATGTTGCATTAATCTGTAAGGCACTTTCGGATTCAAACAGACTTGAGATAGTTCAGATGCTTTCTGAAGGAGAAAAGTGTGGCTGTAAATTGCTTGAGAGATTTGAGATAACACAGCCGACACTTTCTCATCATATGAAAACATTGGTGGAATCCGGTATGGTAAATGACCGAAAAGAAGGAAAGTGGCATTATTATTCCCTGAATACGGAGACGTTCTCCAGGTTCAAAAAATATATAGAGGATATCGGGCGCTGTGATGAAGGCAATGCAGATAAAACAGGGTGTTGCAAAATATAATCAGTTTGAAACAACCACAATTGAAGTGCTGGTTGTTGACGGCAAAGTGGTTTCATATGGCAAGGCTTTGAAGAAGGATGAAGTCGTAAAAATTTTAATGGAGGTAAGAGGATAGGATGATGGATTTTACAGATAAAGTATTTATTGTTACGGGGGCATCCTCCGGCATAGGATTAAGTTGTGCAGAACAGATTATTGCTCTTGGCGGGCGTGTGATAGGGGTGGATAAGAATGCAACAGCTGTTGATAATAATGCATTTGAGTATTCAGTGATTAGTGTTACAGACGAGCGGGCAATTGAAAACTTGGTAAACACCGTAACGGATAAATACGGTCACATTGATGGCCTTGTAAATGCTGCAGGTATATGGGGAAGCAGTAAACCTTTTTACGAGATGGATTCAAAGGCATTTCAAAATGTGCTCGATGTTAACACAAAGGGAACGTTTCTGATGTCAAAGTATGTCTCTAGGGCAATGATACCACAGAAAAGGGGAAAGATAGTAAATATCAGTTGCATCAGAGCTTCAGTATTTAGAAACAATATGGCGGATTATGCGGCTTCAAAAGGAGCCGTTGTTTCCATGACTTCGGCGATGGCCCTTGATCTTGCTCCGTATAACATTCAGGTTAACTCCGTGGCTCCCGGTTTTACTTATACGGGAATGACATCGGCTTCATTTGATAATCCCGAAGTCAGGGAACAGTCGGAAAAACTGATTCCAAACGGAAGACTTGGAATTCCAAAGGATATCTCATCAGTCGTAATGTTCCTTTTGTCGGATCTGTCTGATTACATGACAGGGACAAATGTGTTCGCAGACGGCGGGTATCATATACAAAAGTAGTAATATACGTTATACATTTATATCGCAATATTATGTGCTAAGAAAATTTGAAGTTTCTGTTGTGAATCAGAAGAAAAAGTATTATAATATCAACATTGGGAATGAGGCACTCCCTTGGGTAATAATCCCTAAACCGCAATTATGCTGATGGCTTCTGCGAAAACTACGCAGAAACTGTCAGCTTTTTTAGTTTCTGCGATATAAGGAGGATTATATGTTAACGAGTATTGCTATTATTTTACTGTTCGGGTTACTGGTGGGATGGATATTTTCAAAAGTGAAATTACCAAGCTTGTTAGGAATGATTATTGTGGGAATTGTATTAAGTCCACATTGTCTGAATTTAGTAGATGACTCGATACTTACAATATCAGGAGATTTGAGACAGATTGCATTAGTTATTATTCTGACAAGAGCGGGTTTGACTTTAAACTTTACTGATTTGAAAAGGGTAGGTCGTCCTGCAATTCTAATGTGTTTTGTACCAGCATGCATTGAAATGATGGGAACCATAGTTTTCGCGCCGTTATTACTAGGTGTATCTATTTTTGATGCGGCAATCATAGGAAGTGTCATGGCTGCAGTATCTCCGGCGGTGGTTGTTCCTAGAATGATAAAACTGATAGAGGATGGATATGGTACGGACAAGAGTATTCCACAGTTAATTTTAGCGGGAGCATCCGTAGATGATGTGTTTGTGATTGTTGTGTTTACCGCTCTTACTACTTTATCTTCAACAGGGGAAGTATCTGCAATAAGCTTTATACAGATACCGACATCTATTTTGCTAGGTGTTCTTTTAGGTGGAGTTGTAGGAACTATTCTTGTATGCTTTTTTAGAAGATTTCATATTCGTGATTCCATCAAGGTACTTATCATTCTAAGTGTTTCATTTCTGCTACTAGAATTGCAAAATAGGCTGGAAGGCATAGTGCCGGTTTCAGGGCTATTAGCAATAATGAGCCTAGGCATCATCATCAATCAAAAATATGATGTGTTGGCAAAGCGTCTATCTGTCAAATATAATAAACTTTGGCTTGGTGCAGAAATATTCTTATTTGTCTTAGTTGGTATTGCAGTTGATTTGAAGTATGCATTAGCGGCAGGTATCGTAGTGATTTTGTTAGTAATTTTGGCGTTGGTATTTAGGATGATGGGAGTAGCAATATCACTTGTCAAAACAAAGCTAAATAAAAGAGAGCGTTTATTCTGTGCAGTTGCCTATACACCAAAGGCAACCGTACAGGCGGCACTTGGAACAGTGCCCCTTTTGATGGGGCTGTCTTGTGGAGAGATTGTTCTTACGGTTGTGGTAATATCTATTTTAATAACAGCACCTTTTGGAGCGATATGTATTGATAATTTGTATAAAAAGCTATTATCAAAATAAGCGTGAATTTTAGTTTGTCGGAATAGTACCAAGAGTTAATTTCGGGGTTAACTTCCTTGATGAAGTACGATTAAACCTCCTTTTAAATATATTTATAATTGCATGACAGCTAATTTTATTCAAAGATTGTGTCAATTAAATGATGGTGTTTTTCTAGAAAAAGTTTTTGTGGTGGGTGTGGATACCGATTGTTGTGTAATGATGTTAGCAACAGCTCTGTTTGAATATAATATTCGTTCCATAGTACTTACCAAATATTGTGCTTCAAACGGCGGAACGGAGTCGCATAATGCCGGAAAAACATGTATGAAACGACTGATAGGAGAAAAGCAACTTATTCAGGAAGAAATCACATCTGTAGAAGATTTAGAGGCAATTATTTAGAATGTTATATAAAGACATAGAAAATCAAATGATACAAAATGTCTCTTCCAAAGCGACCAGTTTTGTTTATGAATTTTGTAATATGTATATATCAGAGGAACGTTAGGTAACACATAGGAAAAGGATGAACAGAGCCGGTTTTTCTATTGGGCAGAAGTGGATCCGTGGCAGTTGTGGAGAAAATGCCGGAAGTTTCAAGCAATAAGAGCGTATCTGGGGGAAGAGAATGAGTAGTATCATGGAATGGTTTCTGGGAAAGATGAAACTTGTAGATGACGAAGAGATAGAAGAGGTGCCGGAGGTTACTGTAACTTCGGAAAAAGAGCAGGGTATTCGTATTTTTCTAAAGAAAACAGAAAGAGAACCGGTTAAACCAAAGCAGGTTTTGGTGAAAAAAGTTTGTACATATGAGGATGGAAAGCAGGTTATTGAGGCCTATCGATTAGGAGTGATATGTGTATTTCTGTTTCCAGCTGTGGCAAATTCGAAGGCTCAGGGGATAATGAACTACATATGCGGTGGCATTTATGCATTAAGAGGCGAAGTTGAAAGTGTAGGAGAGAATGTGTTCTTAACGGTGCAAAAGGAATGATAATCGTATTGAAAACATGAAGATAAGTAAATTTGAGTGTGAGTATAGGCTACACGAAGAAAAGTAAGGAGGCATCTCATGAGCAAAAATCAACATATTTTCAGCAAAAACATTTCTATGGATATGGATAAAATGAAGCGTCTGAAACAGAATACGAATTTCCTGGTCTTGGGACGAAGTGATTGCGGACTAAACCGGGCATATATAGAACCGAACCTGCTTGCCTTTAGTCATGATATGTTGTTCGTGGAAAGGGACTGTCAGCTACGGGAAAAGTACCGGGAAAAGCTGGAGAATAACGGATATAGTGTGTTCATAATCACCGGGAAAGAGGCACAAGACTTTGCAATGTGGGATGCTATTGTGGAAAGTATTGTCACCGAAAAAGGAAAAGTATCCATATTTATGGAGCTTTCTCCGGATGTGGATAGTGCTTTCTATGAGATACTGTTAAAGAAACTGATAGATGCCAAGACCAAGGAAAATTCACGGTATCTGCATGTTTATCTGAACGATATCTTTTCCACGTTTTGTCTGGGACAGCTCGGTATAATGATACAGGTGAGCATGCGTTATAATGTAGGCTATTCTATTGTGGCAGGAAATGTAGAGGAAGTAATAGCCTCCTGTGAAGAGGAATATCTTTTTGAAGATATTCTCTCTGTTTGTAGTGTCATTGTACTGCAGGGCGATTTTGGCAAGCACTGCGATGCAATCTATCAGAAACTGGGAATGGATGGTCCGGGAGAGTGGAACCTACCGAACGAAAAGTGTCTGGTGGGAGTCGGCGATGGCAAAGTATATATGGATGATATACAAAAATAGATATTTCAGTTATGGTGAAAGTATGATATAATATATGTGTATTTTGATGCGGATAGTGTCAGGAAAGCTGAAATTTGACAAATAGGCACAAAGTATAATGTGGAAAGGGCTGCTTCAGAGGAGCAATAGGGAAAGGAGTATGGGATGATTACAGATTTTAGTTTAACAGGAAGAGAAAGAGATATATTAGAGATTTTGTGGCAGTGTGAGGAGGGGATGATAGCTTCCGATTTCCCTAAAATTAAGGAGGATTTGACTATTAATACGGTACAGGCGATACTCAAGAAGCTCTTAAAGAGAGAATTGATTGAAGTGAAAGAAATCGTTTATAGCGGAACGGTTCTTTGTAGAAGGTATGTACCGGCTATTTCCGAACAGGATTTTTCAGTGGAAGAGATTTCGCAGGGAATACGGAATTTGAAGAGATTCGGTATTACGCCGGGACGTTTCTTTATTGAGTATCTGGATGGTGTGGATTGTACAGAGGAGGAAGCAGAAGCATTACTAAAGCTATTAAGGGAAATCAGGGAGTCTTAAGCAAGGCTTCCTTTTTGATTCCTTATAAATCTTCAGAAAATCTTAATGGTTTATTGGAATACTTTGTGGTACTATGTAAGTGTATATTGGAATCGTATGGAGGTTAGAAGGTTTTATGAGGGATAAGATGATTCGAAATAAACATTTTTTGCTGGTTTGGAGCATTTGTCTGTTAGTTGCTTTATGCCTATGGTGGAAAGCCGACTATCAGGTAATGGCACAGGAATATTCCTTTGACATACAGGCGAAGCTGCTTTCGAGCAATGATGATACTTATGATATTCAGGTAAGCATCGAGAATAATGGGGCAGACTGGGAAGGTGTTGCCAGATTGGTAGTGGATGAGGAGTATCGTTCTCTGGCAGCATATGATACGGTGTTGTCCTTACCCCAGGGAAGTAAGAAGCAGTTTGAGGTTAGAGTGCCGGTGAGCAGTATTGAAGATACGGATGGTACCATTATTATTAGTCTTTGGGATAAAAAGGACAAGAAGTGTGATTGGAGAGAGTTTCCTCGATTTTTACGGGATGGAGCGGAAGCTTTGGTTATGGGTATTCTCAGTGATGAATATTCTTCGCTGACCTATTTGGATATGGGTGGCAGAGAAATGTTTTATTATGGATATGAATACCCGATTATGTTACAGGAGCTGACACAGGATAATCTGTTGCAGAGTCTGGATACATTGGACTTTTTGGTGATTGATACATACAATACAGGCATCCTGACTGAGGATGAATTAAAAGCGATTGATTTATGGAATTATGATGGTGGTGTGTTGATACTGGGTACCGGCTCGTACGCAGAGGATACATTGGCGGGCTTCGAGGATACTTATGTGGGAATCGAATACATAAGCCTGATCGAACCCAATCAGTATGCAAGCAGCTATACACAGGATTATGTAGATATGTCCTTACTTCCCATGGCTGTTTTGCAGGATATGGGGGGAAAATATGATGAGGCATATTTAACCGGGATATGGAGTTGCCCTTATGGAAACGGTGGAATCGGTATACTACCCTTTTCCTTAACGGAGCTGGCAAACGTAAAAGAAGAGTTTTATGTTTATTCCAGTCAGGAAAATTTCGTATATGAAATACTGGAAATCAGCAGTAGTCAGGCCAGTGCCCGTTACAGTAATTCTTCTTCCGGGAATCGATACAACAATGCAAATTATTTGCGCAGAATGTTGCGTTTGATTGGCAGCGTGAACAGTCCTTTGAAATTTAATGTATTAAAGGTATTGGTGGTATTGTATGTGATTTTTGTGGGTCCCATACTGTATCTGATATTGCGTTTTATGAAAAAGAGAGAAGCGTACTGGGTGGCGGTTCCGGCTGCGGCTCTGGTAGGTGTATTGCTGATATCCTTTGCAGGAAGAGGCTTTGAGGTGGTAGATACCCGCGTGTATTCCGTGACAGCACAGAATTTGTCTGTCGGCGACGGAGCGGACACTTTCCTATATTGTTTCGATGCTAATAACAAGGAGTGGGCCCTGACTATGAAAGAAGGGTATCAATATGCAGGTGGTTTGATGAATGATAATTATGTATATGATTCAGACAGTGATAATTATTACCATCATGTGAAAAAGACTGGCAATGAGCTTGCTTTTGGAATTCATCCGAGTTCCAACTTTGAAGACTGTTTCTTCCTGGCGAACAAGACTGCAGATACCGGTTTGGGAACCATTCAGTTGAATGCTTTTCAGGCAGATAGGAATGGTATCGTGGGAACCATTACCAACGCAACAAACAAGGATTTTATATACTATGCAGTGGTAAGTGATGGTGATGTTCGTGTATACGAAAATCTGCCGGCTGGTGAAAGCCGGGAATTGTACGGTCTGACACCGATATTCACCAGTTATAACAAGTATGATATTCGACATGAGTATCTATATAATTTCTTGAGTGATATGAGGGATGATCTGGAACCGGAGCAGCTTTCAGCAGCTTCTGCTTTGGGGGTAGGATTGCTTTCCATTTACAACGATTCCGATCAGGACAGAGGGATAATTATCGGTGTGACAGAGGATTGGGACAATACTATTAAGGACGAATGCAGTGAGATGTCTTACGGATGTCTCTATGTGATAGAGTAGGGGAGGAGAAGATTATGTTACAAATTAATGATTTGACGAAAAACTACGGCTCCTTCACTGCAGTAAATCATTTGACACTGCATATTCCGGAGGGAGAATTGTTTGGTTTCGTAGGACCCAATGGTGCAGGAAAGACTACCACTATCCGTATTGTATGTGGTTTATTGCCGGCCAGTGGCGGACAGGTGAGGATAGGTGGTACTGCTGCAACCGTAGGAAGTAAGGAAATGAAGCGGCTTATCGGTTATGTGCCGGACTTCTTTGGTGTTTATGATAACTTAAAAGTAAAGGAGTACATGGACATGTATGGTTCCATGTACAGCATGCATTCCAGAGATATTGCCAAGTTGACGGATGATTTGTTGGAGCTGGTGAATCTGACGGACAAGAAGGAATTTTATGTGGATACTCTTTCACGAGGCATGAAGCAGCGTTTGTGTGTGGCCAGAGCACTTTTGCACAATCCCAAGCTATTGATATTGGATGAACCGAACTCTGGTCTGGACCCCAGAGCCCGTGTGGAAATGAAGGAGCTATTGAAAAATCTGCATTCTATGGGAAAGACCATCGTAATTAGTTCCCATATTTTGGCAGAGCTGTCCGAAATGTGTAGCAGTATCGGTATTATGAACCGGGGACAATTGGTAGCTTCCGGCAAGATTGATGAGATTATGCAAAGGCTTTCCGGTGGAAATCGTATCCATATTCGTGTGGATGCCGGTATGGATACGGCTGTGCGAATGATGAAAGAACAGGCAGGAGCAGTTGTAGAATCTGTAAGAGAGAATGAATTGATTATTACTTATAATGGTTCGGATGAAGAAATCTGTACCATGATAGGTTGCTTGATACAGAATCAGGTATTACTCACCGGTTTCTATAAGGAAGAGGGGAATCTGGAAACCCTGTTCATGCAGCTGACAGGAGGTGTGAACCAATGAGACTGAATCCTATCGTAAAGAAAGATTTGCAGGTTTCCGCACGTAGTATGCGTATTAGTTGGGGCCTGTTTGCCTATGAAGGCTTGCTGACTCTTGCCTTTTTGCTGGCATTGGTGATTATCCAGCAGGAGACGAGCTATATTTATAGTAATGGAAATATTTACAGCTATCTGGTGTATCTGTTTCCTGTAGTAGCCATTACGCAGGTTTGTATCGTGGCGCTGATTACACCGATTATTACGGCATCTTCTATTTCCGGCGAAAAGGAACGTCAGACCTTTGATATTATGCTGACTACCTGTATGTCACCCTTTTCCATCGTGTTGGGTAAGGTGATTTCCGCAGTGCTTCGTATTTTGTTTTATGTGATAGCTGCTATGCCAATTATGGCCTTATCCTTCGTAGTAGGTGGTTTGAGCTGGACGTTTTTGTTGTATTTCCTGTTAGCGATTATTTTATTTGCCGTTTTTTCAGGAAGTATCGGTATACTGTGCTCTGCCTTTAGCCGCAAATCCATTACGGCGGTCATTATGTCCTTTGGTATCTATGGAGTGGTATATGGTATGACCTTCCTGCCGCTGTTATTGAAGGCTTTGTTTGGCAATGGTAATGCGGGTGAATCAGCGTTGCCCCTGTTATTTAATCCGGTAGTCTTCTTTGAAGAGTTTTTCATGCAGATGATGACGAACGAATCTTTGTTGGCGGATAAGCCTTTTTCACAAAGGGATGTAGGGTTGATAACCTATCTTTTGACACATGGTAAGGTATGGATGTTTGTATCGGCAGGATGTATTATTCTTTTGTCTGTGTTGTTTATGCTGTTGGCTGCATGGAAGGTAAATCCCATGCATGCCTCTTCCGGCAAGAAGCGCGGAAAGAAGTAGGGAAGCTTTGGAGTGAGGATATGTGCCGGCGGGAATGTTTCGGTGTGGAGGCATTGGAACCCAAGTGACGTATTGTAGTGATGAGGATATGGAATGGAGCGAAAAGAATTTCTAAATACAATAAAGGTCTGCAGGCGTAGGCTGAATATGGGAAGATTTTTAAGAATACTACTCTTTTCTCTGTGTGTAGGTATGGGAGTGGGGATTTTGCTTCAGATTGTGGCATTTTTGGTGCCTTTTTACTATGTGAATTGGTATACGGCGGGGGCTGTATTGTTGGCTGTACTTACGGCGGCGATCGTTGCCTTTTGGAAAAGAAGTACCATGAAGCAGACGGCACTGGTAATGGACAGCTTCGGTTTTCAGGAGCGAATTGTTACGGCGTATGAGCATCTGGAGGAGGGTACCACCATGGTGCGGTTGCAGCGTGCAGATGCCATGAAGCAGTTAAAAGAGCGAAAGGATCAAATCAAGATAGTAGTTTTCCCCGGCTGGAAGAAGTGGCTCAGTACAGCGGTATGTCTGTTGGTGTTAATCGGGTTGATGATAGCCCCATCGCCTATGAAAGAGCAGGCAAAGGAGCTTCATCTGGTGAAGGAAGAAGCCGAGGAGAAAAAAGAAGAAGTGGAAGAGGTGCTGGAAGGTCTGGAGGAGTTGGGGCAGGAGGCACTGACACCGGAGCAATTGGCAGCTTTGCAGGAAATGATGGAAGCTCTGCAAGCCTCCATGTCAGAATACGAGCAGGTGACGACCGATGAAATGCTGGCAACTGCCAACGAAAAGCTGGAATATAAGTATGAAAATATGAGCAATCAGCTGGCAGATATGGCGGCGGCTTTACAAAGTGGTGCCATCCCCTCTTTGGCATCTGCTGAGGCTATGCAGGCTATGTCCCAACAATTGCAGCAGATGAGCGGAACGCAATCCTTGGCATCGAATCAGGGGCAGAATGGTCAATCCGGGAATAATCAGAACGGACAGGGCAGTAATTCTTCCGGAAACAATCAAAATGGCCAAAACGGGAACTCCGGTCAGAATGGACAAAACGGTCAGAACGGGAACTCCGGTCAAAATGGTCAGAACGGGAACTCCGGTCAAAATGGTCAAGACGGCCAGAATGGCTCTGGCAATGGTCAAGGCTCCGGTAATGGAAACGGTAACGGTAGCGGGAATGGCAGCAATAGCGGCAGCGGTTCCGGTGCCGGCAGAGGGGAAGGAAGCAGTGATGCACTCCACGACTATGTGAGTATTCCCAATGCTATTGTAGATAGCGGAAATCTCACCGGAAATGCAGGAAACCATGATAATTCAGAGTTTTTCCGTACCCAGAACGGTTTGAGTTGGGAAGGTACTCATGTATCCCACGAGGCGGTAATCGGACAATACGAGCAAAATGCGTATGAAGGAATTTCCGCAGGACGTTATCCCAGTGGTATGGAGGATGTCATCAAGGAATATTTTGCAAGCTTTAATTAAGAGATAGATGGAGGATATGGCATGAGCGAATTGGACAAGAGCAGATTGGAAGATTCTGTTTATATGGCACAACAGATTGCAGAGTGCGAAAAGGAAATTCAGAAGGGAATTATCGGGCAGACGGAGATTATTCGGCAGGTGATGCTGGCAATGCTTACCGGTGGCAATGTGTTGTTAGAAGGTATGCCCGGTTTGGGAAAGACCCGATTAGTCAGTACCATTAGTAAGGTATTCGACTTGTCATTTAAGAGAATACAGTTTACACCGGACCTGATGCCCAGTGATGTAACCGGTACGAATATTATCGTAAAGAATGAACAGGGAAGTGCCTTTTCTTTTGAGGCAGGTCCTATCTTTGCCAATTTGATTTTGGCGGATGAAATCAATCGTGCGACGCCTAAGACCCAGTCGGCTTTGTTGGAGGCCATGCAGGAGCATACGGTAACAGTGGGAAATGACAGTCATAAGCTGGCGGAGCCCTTCTTTGTATTGGCTACACAGAACCCAATCGAAAACGAAGGAACCTATCCTCTGCCGGAAGCACAGCTGGATCGTTTCATGTTTAAAATATTGGTGAACTTCCCCACAAAGGAAGAACTGAAGGGTATCGTTGCTTTGACAGAAGGCAGTGAGGTGCCGGTGATTGAGAAGAAAATGAATGGAGAAGGCTTATTAGCTGCCAGAAAATTGGTAAACCAAATTCCTATTGCGGATGCGGTTATGGATTATTTGTTGGATATTGTCATGGAAACCCATGCAACCAATGCCTATATTCGTGAGGGTGCCAGCCCCAGAGCTGCACAGGCATTAATCCGTGCTGCCCGGGCTAAGGCCTTTTTGGCCGGACGCTTTAATGTGGCTTTCAAGGACGTGGAAGAAGCTGCATATCCAGTGCTTCGTCATCGCATTATGCCCAGTTTTGATGCTATCAGTGAAGGGATTACCGAGGATGTGATTATTCGTAAGATTTTGGAGACAAAGAAACCGCAGATTTAAGCAAAGAATAAAGCTGTGGCATGGGGTGAGGAAATATGAAGCTGGATGCAGCATTTTTTGAAAAGTTGTCCCGCTTTCGTTTGTATATGGGACAGAAATCCTCTATGAATTTATCCGGCAATCGAAAATCTGTGCAGAAGGGGTCTTCTACGGAGTTCTCGGACTTCCGGGAGTATATGCCAGGGGATGATATTCGGCGTATTGACTGGAATGCTTACGGACGTCTGGACAGATTGTACATAAAGGAATATATGGAGGAAAAGGAGGCAGTGGTAACTATATTGTTGGATACCAGTGCATCCATGGATTACGGAAAGAATAAGAAAAGTGAACTGGCTTGTAAGCTGGCAGCGGCTTTAGGGTATTTGGGGCTGAACAATATGGACAGAGTGCTGCTTTATGATATGCAGAGAATGCAGAGCCCCTTTGTGGCCGGCAGTGGAAAGCGGATGATTTTGGGGCTTTCGGACTGGTTGGATAAATGTGAGTTTTCCGGAGTGGTGGATATCGAGGCGGCAGTTCGCCAGTTACCCATGAAGGGACCGGGACTGACGATTTTAATCAGTGATTTTTTACAGGAGGCTTTTTTGACACCGGGACAGGAGACTGCAGGACAGATACTGCGTTTCTTGAATTATCGAAGACAGAGGGCGGTCTTTTTACAGGTGTTGGCAGGAGAAGAACTGGAAGTGAATATCACCGGCACCAAGAACCTGATCGACATGGAAGAAAGAAGTACCCTGCGAATTACTTTGGATGCTTCCAGTATCCGGGAGTACGAGAGGTCTTTGCAGGAGTTTCAGGGCAGCCTTCAGAAGGTATGTGCAGCCAATGGTGCTGTTTATGCAGTGTGCAGCACGGAAAGAGATTTTTATCAACTGATTTTTCAGGATTTAAGGATGTTATATGGTATTTGAGAGTTTATGGCCGCTGTTGTTTCTGGCAGCGGTTCCGATTATCATAATTTTATATTTGTTAAAGCCGAGAGGGGAGGACTATGAAATATCCTCCAATCTATTATGGAAAAAGTTGCTGAAAAATGAGCAGTCCAAGACGTTTTTCGAGAAGTTTATCCATAACATTCTCATGTACTTGCAGATTTTGATTATTGTGCTGTTAATCATAGCGTTGATGTCACCCTTTATCCGCACCATGGGACAGAGCGGCGGCAGAAAGATACTGCTGATTGATACCAGTGGAAGTATGCAGCATGAAAATACGCGTGGAAAGAGCCGTTTAGAGGAGGCTATTGATGTAGCCGCTGACTATGTTAGAACCATGGAGAATACGCGGTTCTCGGTGGTGACAGTGGATGGTACAGGTGTGGAATTGCTGGCTTTGGATATTGCAGATAGTGCAGTCTTATTGAAAACGCTGGGACAAATCCAATGTAGTGACGCAGGCGGTAATTTGGAGGCGGCACAGGGAATGCTGGACACCCTGCTGGGAGAAGAAGCAGAGGATGTGGCAGATTTATTGGTTTATACCGATGGAGCCGGTGCAGCTGCCTTTGAAAATCTGAGAAGTGCCGGAAGCAGAGAGCTTTTTGTCATGGGGGAGAGTGGCTCCAATGTGGCCAATGACTATACGGTTTTCACGCAGAGGGAGGATGGGTTGTATGATATCCTCGCCGGATTGACCAATCATAGTGGTCAGGAGGTTTCCTTTGATATTGGTTTGTATAATGAAGAGGATAAGCTGATAGCACTGTCGCAGATGCAGCTGGATGCTTCGGATAATCAGGTCTGTCTGTTTGAAGGAATTGATTGGCAGGGAGAAGCTGTTACCTCCCGTATTAGCGGGATTTCTTTTTCTGATGGTGCAAAGGATAGTCTGGCAGCAGACAACAGCTCCCGGGCAGTAAAGAACAGAGGCAATCTAATCCGTGGATTGTTGGTGGGAGACGGAAATACTTTTTTGGAAAAAGCGTATCAGGCAGTGACCGGGGAAGGCATTGCAAAATCTACCACAGATGCACTGAACGAAGAGAATGTTTATAATGTGGTAATTTATGATGCCGGACAGATGCCGCAGTCTGTTGGAGGCAATCGGTTGCTTTTTGGAGATGCCGGTCTAAAGAGTATAGAAACACTGGAAAATGTAGTGTTGGAGATGGCTGATTGTGATTTGACAGCAGGATTGTCAGATTTTTATATTGGTGTGAACAAGGCGTACTGCTTTGAACTACCGCAGGGAGCTAAGAGTTTTCTGGAGTATCAGGGCAAATGTGTAGGTTATTACCGGGAAATAGAGGGCGGTAAGGAAGTCGTAGTAGGCTTCGATATTCGGGAGTCGGACTTCCCGCTTCGTGCGGAATTCCCTGTATTTTTAGCCAATGCCATGATTTATTTGTCGGACACCTCTTGGCTGGCAACCAATGTATATTACGCCGGAGAAGTATTGGCATTGCAGCCCTGGGCAGAACCGCAGGAGGGGCTGATTGAGGGAGTTATCAAGAAAGCCGGTTTGTATCAGATAGGGAACGAAAAGTATCAGGAAAACTATGTAGTGCGTTTTCAGACGGCTACGGAGTCGGATGGTCAGGCAGTTGCAGAAACTATAAGCAGTACCGGAGAGGCGCAGCTTCAAAAGGTGAAACAAACCCTTCGAAATCTGTTTTTGGTATTGGTGCTGCTATTGTTAATCGTAGAGTGGTTGCTTTATGTTCGCCAGATGCGTTACAAAGGAAAATTCTACCTGGTGGTTCGAGGAATTGTCTTCGGTGTGGTAGTGCTGGCACTTCTGGGGGTAAAGATCCGTTTGGGCAGTAGCCAGACTGCTACGGTTTTCGTGGTGGATTTGTCCAATAGTAATAAAGAACATATTGCAGAGGTGGAAGCCTATTTAAGCGATATGGTGGACAAAATGCCTGCTAACAATTCCTATGCAGTAGTGACCTTTGGAAAGGATACCTTGGTAGAACAGTTTATGACCAGGGAGAAATATTATAGCGGGTTAATGTCCTTGCCGGACAAGTCTGCAACGAATTATGAGGAAGCCATATCCAGAGCCCTGTCCCTAATACCGGGAGATGCCAATGGCAGACTGGTGGTGTTGACAGACGGTAAGGAAACCAGAGGCGACGTCGGACGTATGGCACAGGCTTTGACTGCAGGACAGACAGAGTTTCTTACCCTGTTGTACGAGGATGAGATGACTAAGGATGCTTATATAGAGAATGTAGTGTTACCTACTTATTTGCATCCGGGAGATAAATATACCATTAATGTAGTCATCGAGAGTAATTATGACACGGAGGCAAGTGTAGAACTGTATCATGGCAGTAGTATGGTTTCGAATAATCAGGTGCATTTGAATAAGGGAAGCAATCATTTTGTATTCAGTGCACAGGTTGATACGGATGTGGACAGCAATGCCATGGAAAATTTGCGGGTGCAGGTACAGGCACAAGGGGATACCTGTGTAGAAAATGACACCTATAGTGCTTATTCCGTAATAGAAGCTTTGCCGAAAGTACTGGTGATTTCAGGCAAGAATACTAACACCTCTGCCTTTACGACAGTGTTGAATGCGGCAGGCTGTGATTATAGTGTGGTTTCAGCACTGAATACTCCGAAAAGCATGGAGGAGATGCTTCACTATAAATCTATTGTGTTAGTGGATACTTATATTGATGATTTGCCTCAAGGATTTTTGAACAATCTGGAGTCCTATGTAAAGGACTATGGATGTGGCTTCATATGCTGTGGCGGAGAAGATAGCTTTGCACTGGGCGGTTATCGGGATACAGTAATTGAAACGGTGCTGCCTGTGGATATGCAGCTAAGAGGTGTCAATGAGTTGCCCTCTATGGCTATGGTCATGGTAATCGACCATTCCGGAAGTATGATTAGTGATTCCGGCTCCGGAGGAGCTACGAATTTGGATGTGGCTATTCGTGCAGCGACAGTGGCAGTGGATAACTTGAGAGATACCGATTATGTAGGTGTGTTGACCTTTGATGACCAGTATGAATGGCAGGTGGAACTGCAAAAGGCAGAATACAAATCTACGATTAAGGGAGATATTAAGAGAATTAAGGAAGGTGGCGGAACCACCATAAAGCCAGCCTTGCAGGAAGCTGTTAATGCGATTTCTAAGAGTGAAGCGTCCGTAAAGCATGTGGTATTACTGACAGATGGTATGGGGGAAACCAATGATTACTCAGATGTCATTAAGCAATGTACGGATAGTGGAGTGACACTTTCCACAGTTGCTGTAGGACAAGGATCCGATACAAACCTGTTGGAACATCTGGCGAAGAATTGCGGCGGACGATATTATTATTCGGATATGTCCGGTGATATTCCGAAGATTTTTGCTCAGGAAGTATTTTTGGGTGGAGACAGTTATATTCAGAATGGTGAGTTTTCTCTTGCGGTGAGAAGAGGACACGAGCTGACAACGAATCTCTTTGAGGGTGGCTGGCCGTTGGTATACGGATATGTAGCCTCCAGTCCAAAGACAGCATCCAGTTCTATTATTACTTCCGCAGAGAAGGATGACCCTATACTAACCGTATGGCAGTATGGTTTGGGTCGAACGGTGGCATGGAACTGTGACGTATCCGGAGAATGGAGCGGTGCCTTTTCCGGACAGGAGGATTATGTACAGCTCTGGAAGCGCATTACAGACTATTCGGCAGGTAATGCTGATTTGGGAGAAGACAGGGTGGATGTAGTAACCGCCGGAGAAAGAACCTCTATTACCTATGAAACAGAGGATTATCATGCAGGGACAGAGGTGCTGGCTACCATGATTGACCCGGAAGGCAATAAGGAGGAGGTCAAGCTGTATGCTACGGCTCCTGGTAAGTACGAGGCAGATATCGCTACAGAGAATACCGGCTTGTATCATTTTAATATTCGTCGTATGGAGGAGGAAGAAATCCGCAGCTATATCACAACTGCAGCAGCAGTGCAGTTCTCGGATGAGTATAAGTTTGATGTGAGTACAACTGCTTATCAAGATTTTGCAAAACGGTACGGAAGACGGATTACTCCTGATGAAGATATTTGGAAGAAGATACCTATGAATTCCAAGGGAAAACGTGAAATTACCAATTGGTTATTGGGACTGGCTATACTACTGTTTTTGGCTGATGTGGCTATGAGACGTTTCCAATACATTCCGAAATGGCGACCGATGAGAAAGAAGAGTGATACCTCAGCAGAAGCGGGCACATCGGAAACAACTATTTCGGAGGTTGCGGGAGCGGAGACAATGGGAACAGAAGCGGTATCTTCGAAAACAACCGGGGTGGTGGAAGAGGAAGCACCGGCGAAGAAGGTTCTGAAGAAGAAAGAGAAAGCACCTTCCCGGAAACGAACCAAGCAGACAGAACAAACATTGGATACTTCAGCATTGTTGAAGAAAAAGGATGACAGAAATATGTAAGAATAAGTGATAAATTAATTAACGCCGCATCCGGTATGGGATGCGGCGTTTGATGTGTAAATTGTTGTTTTATTGTGGAATTGGGACCGGTGCTTGTCCGGCCTGAGCGGCAGCCTGTTGTTGTGCCTGTAATACAGCCTGAATACGAATGTCCATTTCTGCTCGCTGTTGCTGTAGAATAGCTTCACAGTTCGGGTCTAAGAAGAAGCTCAAGCTGTGTTGGCACATATTGGTGGTTTTGGGCTCCTGATATACAATGGAGCCATCCGGTTGTTCAATAGGGATAGTGGAACCATTCCAAAGTGCAGGATCTTCAATAGGAGTCATTTCCCAGTTACCACCATATTGGAAAGGACACTCCGGTGTGGCAATCAGATTGTCATAAGCACATATGTTACCTACATAATGCACATCACAAGGCATCATAGGAACAGTACCATCCTCAAAGTATTCTGTTACAATATGATTGTCACAAATTCCGGGATTCGGTAGTTTGCCGGATTTGGAGCATATTTCTGCTTCTACAATACCGGTAGGGATAGCAAATTCCATAGGAGGAAGCTCCGCGTGAACTCTTTCCATAATACTTGCCCACAAATCCTTGGCGATATTGGTTTCTTTATTCGTACCCTTGGAAATCATTTCATGGTTGTTATCATAGCCGGCCCAGGTAGAACAGGTGTAATAAGGTGTGAAACCTGCAAACCATACGTCCTTGTTGGAGGTGGTAGTACCGGTTTTTCCTGCAATGGCCATTTCTTTACTGAAGTTAGCACGGGTACCGGTACCGATTTCTACAACGTCTACCATGGCATCAGTCAGAAGGAAAGAGGTAGTTTCCTTGATGACCTGATGGGTTTCAGGAGTGCGATTGTCCAAAATAATATTTCCTTCGGAATCATAAACTACAGTATAAAGCTTAGGCTTGGTATATACACCGCCATTGGCAATGGCTGCATAGGAGGCTGTCAATTCTTCGTTGGAAACCCCTACGGTGATACCGCCCAGAGCCAAAGGCTGTCTGGCATCCGAAAAAACTTGTCCGTTGAGTTCTTTGCCATCGGTTAACTGTTTGAAACCGAAGTTCTTTATATAATCATAAGCAAATTCAGGAGACATAACGGTAATTGCTTTTACAGCAACTATATTTAGGGACTGCTCAATACCATAACGAATGGTACACATTCCCTTGTAATCTCCGGCATCATTACCATACCAGTTACTAACCTGAATACCGGTATCATAGAAGAAAGGAGCATCATTGTATACGGTAGCCAGTGTTTGTTCTCCACAATCCAAAGCAGGAGCATACGCAGCCAGAACTTTGAAGGTGGAACCGGGTTGGCGATAGGAATCGGTTGCACGGTTTAGTGTGAAACGCCCTTCCTTGGTACCACGACCACCGGAAAGTGCTACGACATAACCGGTTTCATGATCCATGAGGTAAACGGTTACCTGAGGCTGGGGTGTGATACTAATTCGTTCTGTAAAATCATCTCCTTCTTCCAGTAATGCTTCCTTGTATTGTTCGAAGGCTGCAGTAGCATCATCCGGAGTATTAAAGAGCAAGTCGAAGTTATGGTCCACATTATCCTTAAAATATAGGGTCATCATTTCTTTGCTGTAGTTTTTCTGGGAACCGTCAGGTTTGATAATCGTCAGTGCACAATTCAATTCATATTGGATATAATCCGGATAATTTTCCGGATTGTTTACTTCTTCGTCCACAATGGCCTGTATCTTTGGATCCATGGTGGACATAATACGCAAACCGCCGGAGTAGAGCATATTATCAGCCTGTGTTTCGGAATATCCAGAGGCAATTAAGTCGGCACGTACATCATAGGTCAAGGCATCCGTGAAATAGGTACTGGTGGTTTTCTCTTCTAAAAAGTCAACATTGTGTCGCTCAATGCGTGAGTAGACATCGTCTGCCATGGCTTCATCAAATTCTTCTTTGGTGATAAACTCCAGTTCCAGCATCTTTTCCAGACAATCCTCACGACGTTCTGCATTTTTGTCCGGGTGACTGATAGGATTGTACTTGGATGGGTTCTGAGTAATAACAGCTATAGTAGCACATTCTGACAGTGTCAGGTCACTGACGGACTTGCCAAAGTAACGTTGTGCGGCGGCTTCTACACCCAGAGTATTCTGTCCTAAGTTAATGGTGTTCATGTATCGTTCCAAAATCTCCTCTTTTGTGAGAATCTTAGTTAATTCAATAGCCAGATATTGTTCCTGCAATTTACGCTTTACGGATTTAATTAGGTTGTCACCTTCCTCCATCCATTCTGTAAAGATGGTATTCTTCAAAAGCTGCTGGGTAATGGTACTGGCACCCTGCTTTTCTTTACCCATGGTAACTACGAACTGAAAACCGGCACGTAACATACCCATAAAGTCGATACCATTGTGTTCATAAAAACGTTCGTCTTCTCTGGCTACCATGGCATCACGCATATTCTGCGGGATTTGGTCTATGGAAACCAGAATACGATTGGAGTTGGCAGCTACCAGTTCGTCTACCTTATTCCCTTCTGTATCATATACAAAGGTAGCCTGTTTGGTAGAAGCTACGTCTGAAAGCTTAATTTGCGGAGTGGAGGCCAAAATACCATTGTACATACCCAGACCTGCCGAAATTCCTAATATAACGACTGCGATAATAGCAGCGATAAATACCATTGTCAATAAAAGAACCAGCTTACGTCCTAACTTTCCGCCTTTGGCATTGAGGGCTCTTTGCTTGGCAAGGATACCATTTTGTGTATAATTCATAAATAAAACCCTTTCTTCCTCTTAATCAACATAATCTATTTTATAGGAATTACAAAACTACATATTATTCCAAACTACATCCTGTTTATTATACCAAAAAAGTTTATGTAAATAAAGGTTTTCTTTGCTTTATTAAGAATTGTTCACGAAATCTTCAGATTTATACGGTTTTTCTTTAAAAGTTTTTCATTTTCGTATATACTGGAAATGATGAGATAGTATGGACCCGGGAGGAAATATGGAGAAGAAACAAATGGAGGCTTACCGCGTATTATTAGAGGGCGGTGAGGGAGAAATCATAGAAAAGAAGTCCCGCTTTATCGCCACTGTCCGCAGGGTGGAAACCGAGGAGGAGGCAGTAGCTTTTATTGAGGAGATGAAAAAGAAATATTGGGATGCCAGACACAATTGCAGTGCCTTTGTCATCGGTAGCAGGGGAGAGTTGACCAGGTGCAGTGATGATGGAGAACCCAGTGGTACTGCCGGCAGACCGATGCTGGAGGTATTGCTGGGAGATGGTGTGCGGAATATTGCCGTGGTGGTGACCCGTTATTTCGGCGGAGTATTATTGGGAACCGGTGGTCTGGTGCGGGCTTATACGCAGGCGGTGAAGGCTGGCTTGGAGAATTGTAGCATCGGTACCATGGTGCATGGATATGAAGTATTGTTGAACACGGATTACAATGGTATTGGTAAAGTGTTATATATACTGGGACAACATGGAATTGAGCCTGTAGACAGCGATTATGGCGTGGATGTAACCCTGCAAATCCGTATTCCTTCAGAACTGGCAGAGCGCTTGGAAAAGGAACTGATAGAGGCGACCAGTGGCAGGATAGGTTGGGAGATTTTAGACGAGCTTTATTTTGTTGACAAAGAAAAAAGATAAGCTTAAAATAGTAGAAGAGCATTTTGAAAGGTGGTGGTTTTATGTCAGGAAGTATAAATAGTGACAGTCCTTATCCGGGGCGACGGTATATGGAAAAACAGAATAAAATCATCATAAAGGAGAAGTGCTATGGAAGAAAGAAACGAACTGGAAGTAGTACGGGAACTGCTTGAAACAAAGCAGTATACGAAATTAAGACAGCTCCTGGCAGAATTGAATGATGCAGATATTGCGGCATATATGGATGAGCTGGATGAGGCAGATGAGTTAAAGGTATTTCGAATTTTACCAAAGGATTTGGCGGCAGATGTTTTTGCTTATTTGGAAGTAGAAAACCAGCAAATGATTATTACCTCCCTGACGGATAAGGAAGCTGCACATGTCATTGATAATCTGATGGCTGATGATGCAGTAGACCTGTTGGAAGAGATGCCTGCCAGCGTAGTGAAGAAGTTGTTAGCAAATGTCAGTGCAGAGGCACGTAGAGATATTAATCACCTGTTGCGTTATCCGGAGGAATCTGCGGGAAGTATTATGACCGTGGAGTATGTAGATCTGAAAGAAAGTCTGACAGTAGAGCAGGCCATTGAACGGATACGTAAGGTGGGTGTAGATAGTGAAACCATCAATATCTGTTATGTCTTGGACGCACAGCGTAGACTATTGGGTACGGTAGCTCTGCGGTACTTGCTGTTGAGTGACAGTGATGAAGTTATCGGAGATATCATGCATGAGAATGTTATCTCTATCAATACTCTCATGGACCAGGAAGAGGTTGCCAAACAATTTAAAAAGTATGACTTTATTTCCATGCCGGTTGTGGACAATGAAAATCGACTGGTAGGTATTATTACCGTGGATGATATCGTGGATATTATGGAAGAAGAAACCACGGAGGATATGGAAAAGATGGCGGCGATTGTGCCTGGTGACAAGCCATATATCCGAACCAGTGTGTGGGAGAATTTTTTAAAGAGAATCCCATGGTTATTGTTTTTAATGGTTTCCTCAGCGTTTACGGGAGCTATTCTGGCTTCTTATGAGAATGCCTTGAGTGTTTGTGCAGCATTGACCTTCTTTATCCCCATGCTGATGGGAACCGGAGGAAATGCAGGCGGACAGGCCAGTGTAACGGTAATTCGTGGTATATCTATGGGAGAAATTGAATATCGTGATGTACCCAGTGTGATGTGGAAGGAGCTGCGAGTGTCCGTGCTTTGCGGATTATGTCTGGCAGTAGCTAATTTCGCGAAACTCATGCTGTTTGATAAGGTGGGACTGCTGGTAGCCTTAGTAGTGAGTATTACCTTGTTGGTAGTGGTAGTGATGGCGATGTTGCTTGGTTGTGTGTTGCCGGTGATAGCGAAACGTATCGGATTGGACCCAGCGGTAATGGCGAGCCCGTTTATTACCACCATTGTGGATGCTTTATCACTTTTAGTATATTTCAGAGTGGCAGTGATGATATTAGGAATTTAAGATAGTTCAAGCCGTGCAGAACGCACGGCTTGTTTTTTAGTTCATATATCCTGCTACACGCTTGCCGCATTCGGAGAAGTCATCTTCTGCAAAGCCGCTGCTTACGGTACAGGTAGGTGCCAGAATAGCAGAGGTTTCAGCCTTGTTGGACAGGTTCCAAAGAGCATAGCTTACATTGTGCTGATTCATTAAGCTAATCCACTTGTTGGTTTCTTCATCATTGATGGGACCGTTTCCGGAAGCATCACAAATACCGAACTCGGAAACAAATACAGGAAGACCATCGTTAATGGCTTCTACCATGAGCTGGCGCAGTCCGTCCTTGTGAGTATCTGCATAAAAATGAAGGGTGTATACCAGGTTCGGATAGGAAAGAGGAGCTTTTGCTGCCTCATCCACACGCTGGGACCAAACCGGAGTACCTACAATAATCACCTTATCAGGGTCGATGTCACGAATGACAGGGATAACCTGGTTTGCATAAGTGGTAATCTGGGCCCAAGTAGTATCCATATTGGGTTCATTACAGATTTCATAAATGATATGGTCATAAGCTTTTAACTTCGGGCAAACATTTTTGAAAAATTGAATGGCCTTATCGGTGTGCATATTAGGGTCATAGTCTAACAGAATATGCCAGTCTACGATCATATAGATGCCAAGCTTAGCACAAATTTCTGCAGAAGTGATTATCATTTCTTCCAATTCAGCTTTGTGTGCATCATCACCGTCTGCGTAGCCTAAAACGTCATCTGCTTCAGCAGAGTACATAGCAATACGTAACATGCTCATACCGAATTTATCAGTGAGCTCAGTGAAGCAAGCTTCATTGACATATTCAGGGTAAAGGGAAATGTTGTGTGTACTGATACCTTTTAATTGACAAGGCTGATTCTGCTCATTCATTAAGGAAGAGCCATCTACATGGAGTTTACCGTTTGCTCCAAAGGGGGTGGTTTTACCGTTTCTTTCTTTTGCGCATGAAATCATAATAATATTCCTTTCTGTTATGTTTTTAACCCGGAAATCGGGTGTTTTTCTTATAAATGTCTTCTACATTATGATAAAATAGAATGCTTATAATTACAAGCCCTTAGTTTAAATCTTCTTTCTTAAAAATCGGGTTTCGCAGGGTATTGATAATCAAGGGGATGACCATGATAAACCATGCGATTGGTTCTGATACAATGATACCCCAGTAGCCTATGGTCGGCGCTAACACAAAGGCAGCTATGACTTTGGCAAACAGCTCCAGAGAACTGGAGAATACCGGTGTTTTGCTGTCGCCGAAGCCCTGCATGGAGTTTCGGAACAGGCAAATAACAGAAGGTACGAAATAGAAAGCAGTATTTACCTTCAGATAGAGCACTGCAGTTTCGATAATCTCGGGTTCCTTCGTGGCAGTAATCATTTGTATAATGAACGGTGAAATGGTATGGACTACCAACAGGACCAATATGCACCACCCCCAGGTGAAGAACAGGGTGTCCCGCATACCTTGTTTGATACGGGAGAATTTGCCGGCCCCCAGATTTTGACCGCAGTAAGTGGCAAGCGTGGTGCCCAGTACTCCCCAGGGCATCATGAAAATGGAGGTGGCCTTACGGGCTGCAGTGTGTGCTACGATGGTATTGGTTCCGAAGGTGTTTATGCTGGTCTGTAGGGAAAAGGTACCCAATTGTACAAAGGCAGACATAAAAGCCATGGAAAAACCGGTGGACAACAGCTTGTGATATACTTCTTTTTGGGGGTGGAAATCCTCCTTGGCAAGAGTAAGTTGTGGGTATTTCTTTCGCATGTACAAAAAACACAGGATAGCGGATACTGCCTGCGAAATAACAGTAGCCAGTGCAGCACCTGCCACGCCCATATGAAAGTACAAAATAAATCCATAGTCCAGAAAAATATTTAAAACAGTAGAAATAATTAAAAATATCAGGGGTGTGAAGCTGTCACCCATGGCACGTAAGATGGCTGCACAAACATTGTAAGCAGTAGCGGCCACCAGTCCCGCCAGTATGATGCCGATGTAGTTCCTGGCTTGTGGCATCAATTCTGCTGAAATATTCAAAAAACTCAAAAGGGGCGATAAGAACAGCAGACTAAGTGCACTGATAATAGTCGCTGCACTTAGTCCTAAGAGTATGGTACCGCCCATAGCTTTTTTCATATCTTTTTCATTCCTGGCACCGAAATAGGTAGCAATAATAATGGCGAACCCATTGGTAATACCATTTAACAGACTCATCAATAAATCACTGAGAGTAGAAGTAGCACCCACCGCCGCCAAAGAAGCCTCTCCCAGTGTAGAGCCTACAATACGGGTATCCACCAAACTATAGCACAGCTGAAACAGTTGTCCCACAAAGAGGGGCAGTGCAAACAATAATATTAATTTCAAAGGTTTTCCCTGGGTTAAATTTTTCATAATATCAATCCTTGTATTATATAGTAAGTTTTGTTTTTTGTTTTGCTGTTTATAGATAGAGCATGTAAGAATATATGTTTTCTACTCATCACTGCTGGTGGCATTACTCATGGGCAGAAATATTGGCTTTTTTGGGTGAAAAGTTCTAACCATGGTTACACCCATCAAGTTTAGGGGGAGACAGTCTGCTAAAAATCGGAAGGCTATCTTGTTAGGGGCGATTTGATAAATTGGGTGTTGTAGTGATGTTTTTGTCGGGTGAATCTTATCCCTGATACCGACTATTTTTGTTTCTATTAGATTTAGTCAGTATCTCTTAACATATTTTTCCGACTACCAGGCAGTTTCTCCAAATTAGTCGGGAATGCATGTGCTCTATCACCCAACTAATACCATGCTTTAACATTTTAGTCGGTTTTTAGATGCAAACATTCCCGACTAATCTTAATATTTTCATGTTTAGTTGGATTTAGTATATCTCTTATTCCAAAAGTGCGATACCCCCAATTTTTCTAGCTTTTTTCCTGTTTGGTTGGGATATCAAAGCAACCGCATACCAACTATTCTAGCTTTTTCCTCGTCTAGTTGGTAATTCCTGACAGTCTCTTACCAACTGCTCCAGCTTTTCCCCTTGGTCAGTTGGGATATCAAAGCAACCTGATACCAACTGTTCCAGCTTTTTCCTCGTCTAGTTGGTATTTCCTGACAGTCTGATACCAACTGTTCCAGCTTTTTCACTTGGTCAGTTGGCATTTCCAAACAAGTACATACCAACTGTTCCAACTTTTTTCCTTGACTAGTTGGTATTTCCAAACAACTGCATACCAACTGTTCCAGCTTTTTCCTTGACTGGTTGGTATTTCCAAACAACCGAATACCAACTTTTCTAGCATTTTTCGCCACAGTTTTGTATTACACACTTTTCCCAGAAATAACACCTTCACATAGTCTTATTTATCGTTGTAGCCACCTCCAAAATCCAGCCGCTTCGCGTCTGTCGTGCTTTGCACTTATGATTTTGTCGGTATCGCGCCAGGAAAAGTAAATGTCTGCTTCGCAGCCGCTTCCTTTTCCCTTGAGTGCGAAAACTTCTTATTTAACTGGATTATATCACCACAATCACCATTCTGAAACAATTTTAGCTGAAAATGGCGGAAATTGTGAAAAGTATTTTTGCGGATTACCTCGCTGATTAGAATTCTTCCAAACGCAATATGCAAAAGTAGTCCTTAGAAAGCAAACTTTCACGGACTACTTTTTTCATGTTACTGTTGGTCTGAATATAGAAAATCAAACTGTGACATATACAACTGATAATACTCGCCCTTTTGTGCTAATAATTCGTCATGGTTACCGCGTTCAATGATATCGCCCTTGTCTACATACAGAATACAGTTTGCATTTTTAATAGTAGACAGTCTGTGCGCGATAATAAAGGAGGTACGGCCTTCCAGCAAGCGGTTCAGACCCTTCTGGAGCAGGATTTCCGTTTCCGTGTCAATGCTGGAGGTGGCTTCGTCCAAAATCAATATCTTGGGGTCAGCCAGTAGGGCTCTGGCAAAGGAAATCAGCTGGCGCTGTCCTGCGGAGAGGCGACTGCCTCGTTCGTTTACTTCGGTGTAGTAGCCCTTTTCCATCTGCATAATGAAATCGTGGGCACAAACTACCTTGGCCGCTGCAATAACCTGTTCGTCGGTAGCTTCTCTGTTTCCGTAACGAATGTTGTCCATAATGGTACCGCTGAAAATGAAGCTGTCTTGCATCATAACACCCATCTGGGTACGCAGGGAGCGGATAGTAACCTTGGAAATATCTACATCATCAATAAATATCTGACCGGAATCTACATTGTAGAAACGACTGATCAGGTTGACTATGGTAGTTTTTCCGGCACCGGTAGGTCCTACGATTGCGTAGGATTCCCCTACATTGGCGGTAAAGTTTATATGGTCTAAAATTCGCTGACCTTCCTCATAGCTGAAGCAGACATCTTTAAATTCGACTTTACCCTTGATAGGAGGCATTTCGGTGGCATCGGGAGCATCCTTGACATTGATAGGTTCGTCGATGGTTTCGAAAATACGCTCCAGATAGGAGATGGCTGTCAGCAGGGAATTATAAAAGCCTGCTAAAGTGTTGATAGGAGCCCAGAAGCGTCCGATGTAGGAGGTGAATGCAATCAGTACACCTACAGTCAGGGGATGCTCGGGAGCGGCAATCATACGTACACCAAACACATAAATCAGTGCGGTGGTAGTAGTGGAAATAATATCAATGGAGGGCCACATAATAAAATTAAACTTTACGGCACGCATCCATGCCTTGCGGTAACTCTGGCTCAGTCGGTTAAAAATGTTGGTATTTTCTTCTTCACGCACGAAAGATTGTGTCACTCGGATACCATTAATACTTTCTGCGATGTAAGCATTCAGGTTAGACTGTTTGTTGGATTGTATTTGCCAGGAGCTACGCTGTTTTCTCTTAATCACTACAATAACGATGACCAACACCGGCAAACCGCACATACAAACCAAGGTCAGCTTCACATCACAAATCAGCATGAAAATAATGATGAAAAACAGGTTGCACAGGTCAGTGATAGTATTGATAATACCATTGGAAAGCAAATCACTGAGACTGTTTACATAGTTTACAACACGTACCTGAATCTTACCATGCGGTCTGTCGTCATAGTAGGAAAAAGGTAATTTTTGCAAGTGCTTGAATATATCTTCTCGGATGGCATGAATGATATTCTGACCTACAACACTCATGGTTTTAATCTTGAAGCGCTGGCTGATAGCCGTATAGCAGGCAATTAATAAAGTAATCAATGCCATGAGAAGGATACTTTTCATATCCTTTGCAGGGATATAGTCATCCATGATTCTCTGGAAAAGCAGAGGAATTACCATGGTCAGGGCAGAAGAGGAGAGGAGTAAAATCAATACTCCTACCATCTTACCGGCGTAGGGAGTGACATAGCCGGCTAAGCGTTTAAGTTGGTTGACGTCAAAGCTGTCTTCTAATACTTCATCCACATCATAACGATTTCTTGCCATGCTTATCACTCTCCTTTCTGTACATGAGTTTCTTCATATGCCATAGTTTTCTTAAGCTTAGCTTCTTCCTCTAATAAATCATAGGGGATTTCGCCGTATTGGTTTTTGAAGGCCTTAGCGTAATAACCGCCATTGGCTACTAATTCGTCATGAGTACCCTGTTCAATAATACGACCATTGTTCATAACCAGTATCAGGTCCGCATCCTTAATAGAAGAAATACGATAAGCAATGATGAATTTCGTACATTCCTTCTTGATGGATTTTAACTGCTTCTGAATATAGCTTTCGGTTTCCATATCTACAGCAGAGGTGGTATCATCCAAAATCAAAATGGAAGGATCCTTAAGTAAGGCTCTTGCCAGAGAGATACGCTGTTTCTGACCACCGGAAAGACCGATGCCGCGTTCGCCTACGATGGTATCGTAGCCATCCGGCATAGCCATGATGAAGTGATTGGCATCTGCCATAATGGCAGCCTTCTTCACATCTTCGAAACTACAGTTGGGACGACCATAGGCAATATTGCCTTCGATAGTATCGGAGAACAGGAACACATCCTGCATGGCCATACCGATATTGTCACGCATATTGTACAAGTCACGGTCTTTTACATTGACCCCATCAATTAATACTTCGCCGGAGGTGGTATCGTAGAAACGGCAGAGCAAATTCATCAATGTGGATTTGCCGGAACCGGTGGAACCGATGATACCTACGGTTTGACCTGCTTTTACCTTGAAGTTAATATCC
This sequence comes from Acetatifactor sp., assembly GCA_045615205.1. Taxonomy (GTDB): domain Bacteria; phylum Bacillota; class Clostridia; order Lachnospirales; family Lachnospiraceae; genus Acetatifactor. The sequence continues at coordinate 133,945 of JAZLEI010000020.1, read as the reverse complement.
ATAACGATATCCTCATCATCTGCACGATAGGATACGTTGCGGAACTCCACATCGCCTTTAAACTGCTTGAAAATACCGCCGGAACGAGGTGTTTTTACGGCAGGTTCCTCGGTATATGTATTATATATTTTTTCCAAAGAGGTACGGAAGTTCTGGATATCGTTGACCCACCAGCCGGCCATACGCAAAGGCTGGTTCAGCATCCAGAGATAACCATTTACACGTACCAGATTACCCAAGGTCATTTCTCCCTGAATTACCATGTATCCGCCATAGAGCATCAGCACGATGGTCAAGGCATGTGCCAGAATTTCGAAGATAGGCACATATTTCATCCAAACCTTGGATGCAGAAATCTGTGCATTCCGGTATTTATCATTTTCTAAGTTAAATTTTTCGATTTCATAGTTTTCCTTGGCAAAAGCCTTTACTACACGGTTACCGCTGATGTTTTCCTGCACGGCAGTGTTTAAGGAAGAAAAGCAGTTACGATTGCGCTGGAAAGCCGGAAATACCTCCTTGGACTGGAAGTAGGTAGCCATAGCGGTTAGCGGTAGTACCAAAATCATACAAAAGGCCAGCCTCACATTTACTGTAAATATCATGGCAAGAGCAATAATAAACATCAGCACGTTCTGATAAACAGCATAAACGACATATGCTACAAAATGACGAATGGCATCCATATCACCGGTCTGGCGGCTCATTAGGTCACCGGTACGCTTTTTATTATAGAAAGAGAAGTCTTCCTCTAAGAGCTTACGGTATACCTTGTCACGCATCTGATATAAAATACCCTGGGAAACTGACTCAAAAATATACTGATATCCCAGGCGCAGTGCACTGATTAAAAGTACCACTATAATCAGGCAAATAATTAATATAGGTAGGATATCGTAGTTTCCATTGGTAATAACCTCGTCAACAATAATTCCGGATATATAAGGGTTTACGATAAACAACAGGGCGATGAGGGTGGTAAAGAAAAGTCCCAGTGCCATTTTGCCATTGTATTGCTTCATAAAACCCATAAACCATTTCATAGGTGTCATAGTAATTACCCCTTTCGTTTAATCTAAAGATTATCTTGCTATTTTCAATGAAAAAAAGAAATGGATTATTTTGTATGCTTCATGTATCTTTTTGTAAAAATTGCTTTTCTTTTTGGCAAAGAAACAGTAAAATAGAAAGGAAGAAAGAAGGGGAAAATGACTATGGAAAAGAATGACTTGTTTTTAGAAATAGAAGACCTGAATCCTACCTTTTTGTTTACCTGGAAAGGTACCCGTTATACAGTGGAAGAAAAGTATCACAGCCATGATTATTTAGAGATGGCTTTTATGATGTCCGGTGTGGGAAAGTATCATATTGACGGACAGATATACGATGTGAAGGAAGGGGATTTGTTGATTTTTAATCCCGGCACCAAACATCAGGCACTTATCGCAGAGGATAGTGACATTCCTACCACAGAGTTTTTCGTGGGCTTTATGGATATACAGCTTAAGGGAATGGAGCTAAATTATATTCCTTTGCCGGAGCAGGGAAATATTCTGCATACCACAGGCGAGCTGCGACAGAAACTTTTTAAAATATGTTCTTCTATGGATGCAGAAAAGGAATTGGGCGGACATGGCAGATACTTTATTATGAAGGCATATCTGATGCAGATGCTGGTGTATATCATACGTTCCCAGCAACCCAAGCCTGCCAAGGTGGTGGACAGCCGTTCCTTTGCTTCAGTGAATAAGAAATACGTGGTGGAACAGATTGTGAACTATTTCGAGGAGCATTATAATGAAAAGATTTCCCTGGAGCGAATTGCGGAAAATATGTATCTGAGTACCTTTTATATTTCTAAGATTTTTAAGAGTGAAACAGGGGATGCTCCTATAAAGCATTTAATCAATATTCGTTTGGAAAAGGCCAAGGAAATACTGGAGCAGAATCCGGGACAGAGTATCAAGGAGGTGGCCGCATTGGTAGGCTACGAGGATGTGTATCATTTCAGTAAACAGTTTAAGAAGCGTTTCGGTATATCCCCTTCTCAGGTGAAGGGTTGAGAAAGAAAGAGGCAAAGTATTCATGAAGTTTTTGCATTTGGGGGATCTGCATATCGGAAAATCCATGGGGGAGTTTTCCTTGATTGAGGATCAGAGGTATATTTTGGAGCAGATTGTAAAGCTGGCACAGGAGGAAGAGGCAGAAGCGGTCCTGATTGCCGGAGATGTGTATGACAAGGCTATCCCCAGCGAACAGGCAGTGCGTGTATTCAATGATTTTTTATGCGACTTGGCGGCAAAAAAGATCAAAACCTTTGTTATCAGTGGCAATCATGATTCTGATGAACGATTGAATTTCGGCAGCAGTCTGTTTGAGAACAGTGGTATTTATATAGCTGCTAAGTATGAGGGAAGGCTGTACAAGCAGGAACTGGTGGATGAGCAGGGGAAGGTCAATGTGTATTTGCTTCCCTTTGTGAAGGCTTCTCAGGTGAGACATTATTTCCCGGAGGAAGAAATCAACACTTATGAGGATGCAGTCCGGGTGATTTTGCAAAAGGCAGATATGAATATAGAAGAGAGAAATGTATTGGTGGCACATCAGTTTGTGACCGGAGAAAGTACGGAGCCTGAGTTGGGAGGATCGGAGAGCGCGGCAGTGTTGAATGTAGGAACAGTGGAACGAATTCGAGCAGCATGCTTCCGTGATTTGGATTACGTGGCATTGGGACATATTCATTCTCCCCAAAAGGTGGAGTGGGAGAAGGTACGCTACAGCGGCTCCTTGTTGAAATATTCTCTGAGTGAAGTCCGTGGGGAAAAGTCTGTCCCTGTAGTAACACTGGGAGAAAAGGGAAATGTGGATATCAAACCGGTTCCCTTAAAGCCCCTTCGGGATGTGCGCCATTTAAAGGGCAGACTGGAACAGCTTTTGGATAAAAGTAATCTTCATGGGCAGGAGGATTTTATTTATGTGACCCTTACGGATGAGAATCCGGTGAATGACGCCATGAGTATTTTTCAGCAGTATTATCCCAATACCGTGAAAATTGATTATGACAATGCCCATACCAGAGGAATTGCACAAATGGATATTTCTCAGATTGCACAGAACAGGACTTTTGGGGAAGTGATTGCGGATTTTTATCGTTCCATGTATGGCTGTGAAATCAGTGAGGAAGAAATGGCTGTGATGGAAGCAGTGGCACGAGAGGCAGGTGTAATGGATGAAACCGATTAAGTTAATTATCAGCGGGATTGGTCCTTATGCAGATACCATGCCGGAGATAGATTTTACACAGTTTGAGGAAAAAGGAGTCTTTTTGATTTCCGGTGATACGGGTTCCGGGAAAACCACTATTTTTGATGCTATCTGCTTCGCACTGTATGGAAAGACCAGTGGAAAATATCGTGACACTAAGAATTTGCGCAGTGAATATGCCAAGGATACCGCAGAGAGCTTTGTGGATTTCTATTTTTCCCATCAGGGGAAAGACTATCATGTGTGGAGAAAGCCTTCCTATGAAAGGGCGAAGCTTCGGGGAAAAGGAACAACTTCCTCTGATGAAAACGCAGTGTTGTATTGTGAAGGTGTACCGGTGGCAGAAGGAAACAATCCGGTAGCAGCTGCGGTAAAAGAGCTTCTTCATGTGGATTCCAAGCAGTTTAAACAGATTGCCATGATTGCGCAGGGAGAATTTTGGGCATTACTAAATGCCAAGACGGAAGAAAGAACAGAAATCCTTCGTACGATTTTTATGACGGAGAGTTATAATGCCATCGTGTATGAACTGAAGGATCGTATGAATGCCAGCTATCAGAAAAGGGTGACTGCAGAAAACAGTGTACTGCAGTATTTCCGTGAGGTGGAGGCTTCCGTAAGTAGTGTAAACAAGGAGGAACTTCAGCTTCTGCAGGAACGGGCAGCAAAAAGCGGAAGTACTTGGAATATAGAAGAATTTCTAAACATAATAGAAGCTTTGTTGCAGGAGGATGCGGAAAGCACAAAGGAGCTTTCCGAAAGCATCAATCAGGAGCAACGACTGTTGGAGGAATATAAACAGGTGTTGGCAACGGCGACGCTTCACAATGAATTCTTGAGACGTTTCGAAGAATTACAGGAAGAGAAGAAGTCTTTGGAAGCACAAAAGCAGGAGATGGCATTTCTGACACAGAAGCTGGAGCGGCAAAGAAGCGCTACCCGAGAAGTGAAACCGGTCTATGAGTCATGGAGAGGAAAACAGAAGGATCTGGCAAACACAAGGGCGGTTATTGGAGAGACTGAACTGGCTCAGATACGAGCGAAGGAACAGCTGAAGCAAGCGATGGAGCGGGAACAGAACAGTCAGTTGCTGGCACCCAGAGCAGAGGAACTAAACTTGCAGGTACACAGTATCAGCGAGGATAGGGAAAAGTATGAGCAGAGAGATTTCCTGCAGGCAGAGCGGCTTCGCTTAGAAGGGGAAAAAGAGCAATTAGAGCAGGCAGAGGCATGTTTTGAGCAGCAGGAAAGAACACTGGCAGATAAAATTCAAAAGCTGGAAGAGCAGGTGCTTACCTTGCAGAGAAAGCCGGAAGAATTGACCGAAAATCGAAACCGGAGGGAGAAACTACAGGAACAAAAAACACGTATAGAAGAGATATTGGGTCCCAAAAACATTTCCTATAGGAATAAACAACAGGAGCTGGGGCAGAAACAGAAGCTCTTTTTGAGAGAGCAGGAAGCGTATCGTATGGTTTCTGAGGAAAGACAGAAGGCAGAGCGAGTGTTGGAAGGGTGTCGTGCAGGAATTCTGGCAGCCGGACTGACAAAAGGTACCGCCTGTCCGGTGTGCGGTTCTACAGAACATCCCCATCCGGCAGTGTTGCCGAAAGAGCATATGACAGAAGAAGCTTACACTCAGCTACAGGAAAAGGAAAAGCAGGCTTTGCAGAAAAAGGACGGAGCACTTCTGGCTACAGAAACCACCAAGGCTTCTTTTGAAGCCTTTGAGGAGCAGCTATTGCAGGAGATAATTGCTTGCTTGGAACCTGCATCGGAGGTAGATGAGGCTTATAAGGAGCGGGACTTGGACAAGCTATTGTGTCTTTTGCAAGAAAGCAGAACCGGGCTTTTGCAGAAGCTACAGGAAAAGGAAGCGCAGGGAGAACAGTTGGAGAAGGCTTGTGCGGAATTAAAGGTAGCTCAAAGCGGATTACAGCTTGCTCGAGGACGGGAAACAGAGGAACTGAAAGTTGCCAGAGCGGCTAGTACCAAGCAGATGTTGGAAAATAAGACTGCACTGGCACAAAAACAGGCACTTTTGGGGAGTTTATCCAAGCTGGCTTATTCGAATTGGGAGACTGCCTATACAGTCCTTTTAGTGGCACAGCAGGAAGCAAAACAGATTACAGACCGAATAGAAGCTGCTAAGGAGGAGAAAACTAAGGCAGAGAAGTATGTGGCACAATTGGCAGCAGTGCTGGATACCCATAAGCAAGCCTTGGAGAAGCAACAGAAAGAAGAAGCGGCTTTGGAGCAAAGCTTCACGGAGCTTTTGCAGAGGAAGCAGTTTGCGGATAGGGATGAGTTTTTAGGATTGGTTGCGACAGAGGCAGAATTGTCGGAAACAGAGGGAATTCTAAATCGTTACCTTCAGGCAGTGAATACCAATGCAGCACAGTTGGTGCGGGCAGGCGCAGACGCGGAAGGCAAGGTATGGGTTGATACAGAGGCACTTCAAGACAAGGTGCAGCAACAAAGTACAAAAGCGGAGGAACTGCGAGAGCAGAGCAATCGAATCCGTTTTCGGTATCAGACCAATGCAGAGAGACAGAAACACATTGGGGATGCAAAAGAGGAACTGGAAAAGCTGCAAAAAGAGAACGGTATTTATAGCAGACTGTATAAGCTGGCAGCAGGACAGACCGGGAAGGGGAAGATTACACTGGAGCAGTACATTCAGGCAGCAGGCTTTGACCACATTCTCATGGCAGCAAATCGCAGACTATTGCCTATGAGTGACGGACAGTTTGAATTGTATCGACAGGATTCCGGTCTGGGTAAACAGTCTAACAATTTCTTGGATTTGGAAGTATTGAACAATTTCACCGGTAAGAAGCGTCCGGTAGGGAATTTGTCTGGCGGGGAGAGCTTCAAGGCATCGTTGAGCTTGGCATTGGGATTGTCAGATACGGTTTCTTCGAATCTAGGTGGTATTCAGATGGATGCCTTGTTTGTGGATGAAGGCTTCGGAACGCTGGATCGCAAATCCATTGAAAGTGCCATGGATATTCTGATCCATTTGTCCGGAACCAATAAGCTGGTGGGAATCATCAGCCACAGAGAAGAACTCATGGAAAATATCCCCCAGCAGATAAGGGTGGAAAAGAAAAAGGAAGGCAGCTGTATCACCATTGATATGGGAGTGTAGGCTAAATTTGTATTTTTTTAAGTACCAAAGCACTTTTTCACAAAAAACTATTTTCATTTCCACAAAAATTTGTTAAAATGTTTAATGAGAGATGCGAATGTAAGCGGATACATTTATTAAACGTATATATTTGAAGATTGGAGGGTTATTGGATGAGATATTTTTTCGAATCTACAATTGAGAAAAAAGAAAAGGGTTATATGATTCAGATTCCTTTTAACATCTGGGAGGTTTGTAAGCAGAGAGATGTAATTCAGGCGGATGTGGTTTTAGACAATGCGATTATTGCCTGTGAGCTGCTTCCCAAGGAAAAGGGAAATTATGAAATTCATATTTATGATGATGATGCAGTGAAGGTGGATTTGAACAAATCCCATAAGATTTTGCTTCATGTAAACGGAAGCTTGATTAAGATGGACCAGAATAGTCCTTACAGCTTTGATAATCCGATCCGTAAGATTGACAGCATGCAGGTAATTATCCAGCCGGAAGATGGTTTGTGTGGTCAGGCATGCGTGGCAATGCTGGCAGGGGTTACCATTGCAGAGGTAATCAGTGTGATGGATTGCAGAGAGTGGCAGGCAACTATGGGACGTGTGATTTCTGCATTGAACTATTATGGTATTGATCATTCTGATATTATTATGTACACAGAAGGAAAGGACGCAGTGCTTCCTAAGTGTTGCATTATGATGGAGAAGATGGGACGTTTCTGTCACTATCTGGTGCATTATGACGGATTGTATTACGATTCTAACTTGGGCGTATTGGATGAGTACGATATGAGCAAGCTGCAGGGTTATCTGGAGATCAAGTGCTAGTTTGCAAAGGAACAGAAGAGATGAGGAAGGGGCTGACACCTAAGTAGGGGGGGCAGCCTCTTGTTTATTATCTTTTTAGAAATTATTAATCAAGAATGTATTTACAAACGCAGGCATATCATGTAATATATGTTTCGTGGGTTAGCACTCTGTAAAGGAGAGTGCTAACAAAACTGAGAGAAAAAGCAGAAGAAATGTAGGAGGTAATTATTATGAAGTTAGTACCTTTAGGAGACAGAGTGGTTCTGAAGCAGTTGGTGGCAGAAGAAACAACCAAATCAGGAATCGTTCTTCCGGGACAGAATAAGGAGAAGCCACAGCAGGCTGAGGTAATCGCAGTAGGACCCGGCGGTATGGTTGATGGCAAGGAAATCAAGATGGAAGTAAAGGTTGGCAACCAGGTAATCTATTCCAAGTATGCAGGCACAGAAGTGAAGTTGGAGGAAGAGGAATATATTATTGTGAAGCAGAGTGACATATTAGCAATCATTGAGTAGGATTTATTAATTGAATGACTGAGGGCTGGAGGGAGACACAAATGTTTCCGACGAAAGACCCTTGGAAAACGTCAGCACTTGGAATTTTCGAGCAGATTTGCGAAGAAAATTCCTTAGTGTCTGCTACGTTTTTCACGGAGCGAGAGCGTGTCTGAGTGGAAATATTTGTGTCTCACCACAGCCCGGATGTGGAAAAAATAAAATGGAGGCATAAAACAATGGCAAAGGAAATTAAATATGGCGCAGAAGCGCGTAAAGCATTAGAGTCCGGCGTAAACCAGTTAGCGGACACCGTAAGAGTAACTTTAGGACCTAAGGGTAGAAATGTAGTATTGGATAAGTCCTTCGGTGCTCCCCTTATTACCAATGATGGTGTAACCATCGCAAAGGAAATCGAGCTGGAGGATGCATTTGAAAACATGGGTGCTCAGCTGGTAAAGGAAGTAGCTACCAAGACTAACGATGTAGCAGGTGACGGTACCACTACCGCAACTGTTTTGGCACAGGCTATGATTAATGAAGGTATGAAGAATCTGGCAGCAGGTGCGAACCCTATCGTTCTCAGAAAGGGTATGAAGAAGGCAACTGATTGTGCGGTGGAAGCGATTGCAAAGATGAGCTCAAAGGTAAACGGTAAGGAGCATATTGCAAGAGTAGCAGCTATTTCAGCAGGAGATGAAGAAGTAGGTCAGTTAGTAGCAGATGCTATGGAGAAGGTTTCCGGAGATGGTGTTATCACTATCGAAGAGTCCAAGACCATGCTGACCGAGCTGGATTTAGTAGAAGGTATGCAGTTTGACAGAGGATATATCTCAGCTTATATGGCAACGGATATGGATAAGATGGAGTCTGTTCTTGACAATCCATTTATCTTGATTACTGATAAGAAGATTGCGAATATTCAGGAAATTCTTCCTGTTTTGGAGCAGATTGTACAGTCCGGTGCAAAGCTGTTAATCATTGCAGAGGATGTAGAGGGTGAAGCTCTGACTACCTTAATCGTTAATAAGTTGCGTGGTACTTTTAATGTAGTAGCAGTAAAGGCTCCCGGTTATGGTGACAGAAGAAAGGCTATGCTTGAGGATATCGCTATCCTGACCGGAGGTGTAGTAATCAGCTCTGAGCTTGGTTATGAATTAAAGGATGCTACACTGGATATGCTGGGTCGTGCAAAGTCTGTAAAGGTACAGAAGGAAAATACCGTAATCGTTGATGGTTTCGGTGAGACAGTAGCCATTCAGGCACGTATTGCACAGATTAAGAAGCAGATTGAGGAAACTACCTCTGAATTTGATAAAGAAAAGCTTCAGGAGAGACTTGCAAAGTTGGCAGGAGGTGTAGCAGTGATCCGTGTAGGTGCAGCTACCGAAACAGAAATGAAGGAAGCAAAGCTTCGTCTTGAGGACGCTTTGGCAGCTACCAGAGCAGCTGTAGAAGAAGGTATTATTGCAGGTGGTGGTTCTGCATACATCCACGCTTCCAAGGAAGTGAAGGTATTGGCTGAGAGCCTTTCCGGAGATGAAAAGACCGGTGCGAACATCGTACTCAAGGCTTTGGAAGCTCCTTTGTATCACATTGCAGCAAATGCAGGTCTGGAAGGCAGCGTGATCATCAATAAGGTAAGAGAGTCTGCAATCGGTACCGGTTTCGATGCTTACAAGGAAGAGTATGTAGATATGGTTAGTGCAGGCATCTTAGACCCTGCAAAGGTTACCAGAAGTGCATTACAGAACGCTACCAGCGTGGCAAGTACTTTATTAACTACCGAGTCTGTAGTGGCAAATATCAAGGAAGATGCTCCGGCTATGCCTGCAGGTGGTCCCGGTGCAGGAATGTACTAAAAAATAAGGAAATAGACAGCCTGTAGAGGCTGGCGTATTGTGCCGAGCTCCAATCGTTAGATTTTGGTCTGACTTTTGGCGCTCGGTATTTTTGTGGGAAAAGTAGCTGTTTTTCGGGTTTTAGTTGGTGTGTTTTTTGCGTATGAAGAGGCTTATGAGGATACTGAAAAGAACCCGCAAAAGTTGCTTGTACTTGATATTTATCATATCAAATGGTAAAATTAAAAACGGAATGATTTGGTATTAAAGTCGAAATTATTCAGAGTAGGATAATGAAGAAGAAGCAAGCATAAAGAGAAGGAAAAACAGGAGGTATCGTGTTATGATTATGTTGAATCAAGTGGGGTATAACACCAAACAGAGAAAAGAAGCAGTAGTCACTTTCCCGGGAGCTTATGAAGTGAAGAATGCTAAGGGAGAAACCGTGTTGAACGTAGGTACCAAGGAAGGGATTCACGACCCTTTGTGCCGTGAGACCTTATATAAATTGGACTTTTCCAAGGTGACAGAAGCCGGTACCTATAAGCTGGTGAGCCAGTACGGAGAGGAGAGTTATTCCTTCGTAGTAGGAGAGGATGTTTACGCAGAAGTACATAATGCCATGATAAAGGCACTCTATTTCCAGCGTTGTGGCTGTGCACTGGAGGAGAAGTATGCAGGTAAATTTAAGCATGCAGCCTGCCATATGGACCGGGTATGCCGTTGGGAGGACAAGGATAATGATAAAGCAGAAAAGTTTGAAGCTTGCGGTGGCTGGCATGATGCAGGCGATTATGGCAGATATATTACGCCGGCAGCAGTGACCATTGCACACTTACTTTATGCTTATGAGAAGTATCCAGCAGCCTTTACAGACAGTTTGAATATTCCGGAAAGCGGCAACGGTGTGGCAGATGTATTGAATGAGTGCCGCTATGAGTTGGAGTGGATGTTGAAGTTGCAGCGAGAGGATGGCGGCGTATATCACAAGCTGACCAGTCAGTATCATGTAGCATTTATCATGCCTGAGGAGGACTTGGCTCCTTTTTATGCATATGCGGTATCTTCTATGGCGGTAGCAGATTTTTGTGCAGTGATGGCTCTTTGTGCCCGGGTTTATAAGAAGAAGGATGCAGAATTTGCAAAGACATTGGAGCAGGCGGCGAAAAAGGCATGGGGGTGGTTGGAAGAGAATCCGCAGTTCGTGGATTTCCATAATCCGGCAGATTCCGGTACCGGTCAGTATGATGATGACAGTGATAAAGATGAACGTTTGTGGGCTGCAGTAGAGATGTTTTATTTGGCAGCATCTTTGGGCGAAGAGACTGCTCTTTATCAGGAGAGAGCCCTTGCGATTATGAAGGAAGGCATTGCGTTAGTGGACTTCGGTTGGACAGATGTGGCAGGTTTTGCACCATTGGCAGTGCTTCGGGACGAAGAAAAGCAGATGGGTGAAGAAATTTATGCTATTTGTAAGGAGGCTGTGCTGACAGAGGCAGAAAGATTACTGGCTTTGTGCAAGGATAATGCTTTTGCTATCGGTATGAATGATCAGGACTTCTGCTGGGGCTCTAATATGGTAATTACCAACCGTGGTATTTTATGGTGTCTGGCTTATGAGCTGACAGGTGAGGAAGCGTATCTGACTGCAATTCAGACACATGTGGACTATTTGTTGGGTAAGAATATTACCGGTTATAGTTATGTGACAGGCTTTGGCGAAAATGCTTATTGCAAGCCTCACAGCAGACCTATGCATGCGGACGGTATCGAAGATGCTATTCCGGGATGGGTGTCCGGTGGCGCCAATGGAAATCCCAGTGACCCGGAAGCTATGCGCATGATTTCCAAAGGAACTGCACCCATGAAGTGCTATGTGGACGTGATGGAAAGTTATTCTACCAACGAAATGACCATTTACTGGAACTCTTCGGCAGTGTATGTGACTGCATTCCTGCGGAGATGAATTTAAGGTGTTGTGCTAGATGGTGGATGTAGGAAGATATCGTTTGAGTACATTGTGTCCTGCAGTAGGACATAAGTACTCAATTGATAATTCTGGCTAGGGGAACCAATTACATATCAAGAAAGAGGACAAGAAAATGAACACATTTCAGTATATTGTGGAAAGTATAGATGGTGATTATGCACATTTGAGAAGGATTGATGAAGAAAGCGATGAATTGAAGCTGGTGGCCAGAGCACTTTTGCCGGCAGAAATCGTGGAAGGTAGCAAGCTTCTCTATGAATGGATGCAGTATAGTATTATGGAGTAGAGTGTTGCAGAGTAAGGAATTATGAAGTAGGACGTAGAGAAAAGAGTGTTCGTGCCAAAAGTGGGGCGGATACAGTAAGGAGCAGGCAATGAAACAAGTAAGAACCTATCAGAACCCGGTGCAGAGAGGATTTTTTCCGGACCCTTCCGTAATCCGTGTAGGGGATGATTATTATATGGTGAATTCCAGCTTTCAATATTTCCCGGCATTGCCGATTTCACATTCCAAGGATATGGTACATTGGCATATTATCGGACATGCCATTAACAATCCGGAGTGGTTGGATATCAGTGATATTCGAGATTCCCATGGTATCTGGGCACCGGATATCTCTTATGTGGATGGGAAGTTTTATGTTTTTGCCACATTGCGTTTGAATGCAGACGGAAAACGTGAGAATAATGTGATGCGACGTCAGCTGGTAATGGTGTCGGACAAGCCGGAGGGACCTTATTCCAAGCCGGTATGCTTGGAGGCAGATGATATTGATTCTTCTCATTTTGTGGATACAGATGGTAAGCGTTATATGATGTTGGCGAAGGCTGCTCAGGCATGGAGTCTGACAGAGGACAGCCTGGCATTGACCGGAGAGAAACGTATTGTGTGGGAGGGCACCGGAGAACGTTGTTCCGAGGGACCTCATGTGCTGAAAAAGGATGAATATTATTATGTCATGTGTGCAGAGGGCGGTACCGGGTACGGACATGGTATCAATGTGGCCAGAAGCAAGGAGTTGTTTGGAGAATATGAAAACTCACCTTACAATCCGGTTATGCGTCAGATGGACCCGTCGGCACCTTTGCAACGTGCAGGACACGGAAAGCTGGTACAGGATCAGAATGGTCAATGGTGGTGCTATTATTTGTGCGGACGTCCCAATGAAGGAAATTATACCACTGTGGGAAGAGAGTCTGCCTTAGACCCTGTACAGTGGACGGAGGATGGCTGGTTTACCATTAATTCAGGAAAGGGGCCCAGTACAGAGCAGATAGCACCGGATTTGCCAGAGTGTATTTACCCCAGAAATTTACAGGATGATTTTGATAAGGAAGCTTTGAACTTGGAGTGGGAGTTTGTGCGTAATCCGGACAATGGTTCCTGGTCATTGACAGAGCGTCCGGGACATTTTCGTATCTGGACAAGAGACGGTCAATTGAACGAAATTCGTGCAAAAAACACGTTGCTTCGCAGGGAACAGGAGCTTTCCTACGTGGCAGAAACTAAGCTGGAGTATTATCCGGACAGAAACGGAGAGCAGGCCGGTTTGACCTGCTATTACAGTACCGCTACTTATGTCAGATGTAGTTTGTGTTATGAAGAGGGAAGAAAAATTCAACTGGTGATTAATCGTAATCATGGGGAAGAATTGGTGGCAGAGATAGCGGATATTGCCCAAAAGCCTGTGTATTTCAAGGTAGTAGTGGAGAAACTGACCCGCTCCTTCTATTACAGCTATGATGGCCAGGAATGGATGTTAGTAGGCAAATTGGAAAATTGCATTTATCTCTGTGATGAGGGGGTACCCGATGACCCCAAGCGACATACCGGTACCTTGGTAGGTATTTATGCCAACAATGGTGGCTGCGGTGCCAGAAAACCGGCAGATTTTGACTATTTCTACTATCAGGATTGAGGCAATAAAACACTGATTTTTAGGTAAGAAGTAGTGCAAGGATTGCCTGCGTTTACGCCTGAGCATGACAGAAATGGATACAATTGTTAGAAGGAGACGCTTACATAATACTTGCAATAAAGTAGGCAGAGTGATACACTTGTGTTGTCTGAGAGGAGATGACGGAGTTGAAGGATTTTAAGGATATCAGAGTAGGCATATTGCAGATACCATTGACCAGGATTATTCTACTGATTGCCTGTGATTTGGTAGGAGTATTAGTAGCGTCTATACTTTCTTTATATGTAAGATATGATTTTCATTTTATGGATATACCGAGATTGTATTGGGATACAGCCATAGGTGCGTATTTGCCCAATATATTGATTACTTTATTAGTGTTCCATATTTTTCATTTGTACAATAGTGTGTGGCGCTATGCATCGGATACGGAGTTGATTAACAATGGTATCGCTGTGGTGATTTGTTCCGTGATGCAGCTGGTGCTGTTTTGGCTCAAGGGCGTGGATATGCCCGCCAGCTATCCCCTGTTCTATGGATTTTTCCTGATGGTGTTTACTTGTGGGTTGCGTTTCAGTTATCGACTGTTACGTGCTGTGCAAAATACCCGACTGGGGCATGGAAAGGCTAAAAAGCGTTTGAATTGTATGATTATCGGTGGTGGCGCAGCAGGCAATGCGATTTTGAAGGAAATCGAAACCAGTCGATATTTGAGTATTCACGTGGCTTGTGTGATTGATGACAACCCGGGCTGCCATGGGAAATATTTGCGTGGTGTGCCTATCGTAGGCGGCAGAGAGGATATTCAGGAATGCGTGGAGAAGTATGGTATTGAGGAAATCATCATTGCCATGCCTTCTGCCAACAAGACTACTTTGAAGCCTATCCTGGAGATTTGTAAGGAAACCGGCTGTCATTTGCAGATATTGCCGGGAATGTACCAGCTGATCAAGGGGGAGGTAAATGTTTCCCAACTGCGAGAGGTGCAGATTGAAGACTTGTTGGGACGAGAGCCCATTGCCGTAAATACCGATGAAATCATGGATTATGTGCAGGATAAGGTGGTGCTGGTCACCGGAGGTGGCGGCTCTATCGGTAGTGAGCTTTGCCGTCAGATTGCAGAGCATCAGCCGAAGCAGCTGATTATGCTGGATATTTATGAAAATGGTGTTTATGAGGTGCAGCAGGAGCTGAAGGTAAAGCATCCGGAACTGGATTTGGTGGTGCTGATTGCTTCTGTGAGAAATACTTTCCGTATAGAAGGAATTTTCGAAAAATACCGACCGGACATTGTCTATCATGCAGCAGCGCACAAGCATGTGCCTCTGATGGAAGATAGCCCCAATGAGGCGATAAAAAACAATGTGTTCGGTACCGTAAAAACGGCTGTGGCAGCAGATAAATTTGGGGTGAAGCGATATGTGTTGATTTCCACGGATAAGGCGGTGAACCCTACCAATATCATGGGAGCATCTAAACGTATCTGTGAGATGGTGATACAACATATGAACCGCAAGTCTGAAACAGAGTATGTAGCAGTGCGTTTCGGCAATGTATTAGGCAGTAATGGTAGTGTGGTGCCGCTGTTTAAGAAGCAGATTGAACAGGGGGGGCCGGTAACGGTAACACATCCGGAAATTATTCGTTACTTTATGACCATTCCGGAGGCGGTATCCCTGGTGCTTCAGGCCGGAGCCTATGCCAAGGGTGGTGAAATCTTCGTGCTGGATATGGGAGAACCTATGAAGATACTGGATTTGGCCAAAAATATGATTAAGCTGTCCGGGTATCGTGTAGACGAAGATATTAAGATAGAATTCACAGGACTGCGTCCCGGTGAAAAGATGTATGAGGAGCTTCTGTTAAAGGAAGAAGGTCTCAAGGAAACTGCCAATAAGATGATTTATATCGGGAAGCCCATCGCCTATGATGCGGAGCGTTTCGAAGAACAGTTGAAGAAGCTGGGAGAGGCTTCGCTGGACGAAAATTCGGACATCCGAGCATTGGTAAAGGAGATGGTTCCCACATATCATTATTATGTATAGCATATGGTGAGGAGAAAGTATGTATAAGATTATCAAAAGAGGGGTTGATTTTCTGCTGGCGCTGGTGGGGCTGATAGTGCTGTCTCCGGTGTTTTTAGTGTTGATAGTGCTACTGAAGTTGGATACGCCGGGACCGGTGCTTTTTAAGCAAAAGCGTGTGGGAATACACAAGAGCCATTTCAATATCCTTAAGTTTCGAACCATGTATATTGACACACCAAAGGATACGCCAACCCATCTGCTACAGAATCCGGAGCAGTATATTACCAAGGTAGGTAAATTCCTGCGAAAGACCAGCCTGGATGAGCTGCCGCAGATTATTAATATTATTAAAGGGGATATGTCTATCGTGGGTCCCAGACCTGCCCTTTGGAATCAGTATGATTTGATAGAGGAAAGAGACAAATACGGTGCCAATGATATTCGACCGGGACTGACCGGTTGGGCGCAAATCAATGGTCGCGATGAATTGGAAATACCGGTGAAGGCGAAGTTGGATGGAGAGTATGTGGCGAAGTTGGGACCGGCTATGGATATCCGCTGCTTCTTTGGGACGTTCTTAAGTGTGTTGCGTGCAGAGGGTGTAGTAGAGGGCGGCACCGGGAATATGAAGATGTAGGTATGATGTGCTTGTTTGCATGGGATATATGTACAGGGCAAGCGGGAACATAATTTCCTACAAGCACGGCCTTGAAAAACGCCGGCGCTTAGCGAGGTTTTTTCGAGCTTAGCGTCCGTTGCGTTCTTTCACGGAGCGAGAGCGTCCTGCGGTAGGATGTTATGTTTCTGCTTGACCGTGAAAGATGCAAGTGCTTTGGTGCAAACAGGCACATCATAGCATAAGTATAGTGAGGAAGCGATGACGCATGAAACGGATTTTGATTACCGGGGAAAACAGCTATATCGGTACCAACGTGGAGCGATACCTCCTGCAGTACAATGCACAGGAGGGGCGTGAGTGTTACCGTATCGATACCATATCGCAGAAAGATGTAGGGTGGGAAAACTATGATTTCGCACCCTATGATATTGTTTTCGATGTAACAGGAATTGCTCATGCGGACATCGGGAAGGTAGATGAAGAAACAAAAAAACTGTATTATCGGGTGAACTGTGACCTGGCGGTACAAACAGCGAAAAAGGCAAAAGAAGAAGGCGTGAAGCAGTTTATCTATATGAGCAGTATCATTGTGTACGGAGACAGTGCTCCCTTGGGGCAGAGGAAACGGATTACGCCTCAGACACAACCTGCTCCGGGGAACTTTTACGGAGACAGCAAGTGGCAGGCTGAGCAGCAGCTGACACCTTTGGCAACAGATGAATTTCAGGTGGCAATCCTTCGCCCACCGTTTATTTATGGGAAGGGGAGCAAGGGAAATTATCCGTTGCTTGCAAAAATCGCCGGGAAAACACCGATTTTCCCAAAGGTGGAGAATGAGCGAAGCATGTTATATATTGAAAATCTCTGTGAATTCTTACGCTTGCTCATGGAAAGCGGTCAGGGTGGTTTGTACTTTCCACAAAATGCCATGTACAGCAATACCCCCGACATGGTAAAATACATCGCAGAAAGCAGAGGCAGGAAGCTGCACCTTTGGACGGTACTGAATCCTTTGGTGAAGCTAGCCGGGAAATGCCCGGGTAAAATCGGCAGGCTGGTGAACAAGGCCTTTGGAAGCCTGAGCTATGAGAGGAGTATGAGTGAGGCTTTTGAGGGGTATCAGAGGTATGATTTGCAGGAAAGCATAGAGCGGATAGAAGCGGACAGGTGTGATACTTAGCCGGATAAAGGCAAGAATGGCATAGGAAAGCAGATAGAGGGTAAGGGACTGTAGGAAAGCACAGATCGGATAGAAGGTAGGATGCCAAGGAAGGTGTTTTGAGAGTGATACGCCATTTTACAGGCAGACTGTCAGAAGGGAAATAGACTGAAAAATGAAGGTTTCCATCATTACTATAGCATATAACAGTGAGGATTGCATCGGACCCACCATAGAGTCTGTATTGGCACAGAGCTGTTTGAAAGAGGCTATGGGCGGAGAAAAAGGCAGAATAGAAAACAGCAGAACAGAGAATTGTGAATTTGAAAATGTCGGGAAGGGCGAAACAGATAACGCTGAAATCGTGATAGAATACCTGATTGTTGATGGTGCCAGCAAGGATGGTACGGTTGCTAAAGCAGAATGCTACCGGGAAGCACTGGAGCGAAAGGGTGTGGAATATCGTGTCGTCAGCGAGCCGGACAAGGGCATTTACAATGCTATGAACAAAGGGATCCGTTTGGCTACAGGTGACATCATCGGTATCCTGAACAGCGGAGACTGGTATGAGCCAGAAACCATAGAAACAGCGGTGAAAACCTTTGCAGAAACGGATTGTGAGCTGCTGTTCGGAAATATCCGCATGTACAAGGTGGATGGCAGTGAATTCGTAAAAAAAGCCAGACAACGCAGGTTCCAGACTTCCAGAGATTGGAATCATCCTACCATGTTTGTGAAGAGTGGCTTGTACAAGGAGTATCCTTTTCGTGAGAAGGGAATCCATGATGATTATGGATTTTATTTACAGATGCGAAAGCAGGGACGAAGGATTGTGACGGTGGACAAGGTCATGGCAAACTTCCGCTTGGGAGGTGCTAGCAACCATAAGAGCCTGCGGGCTGCAGTGAAGAGGATAAAGGATAGGTACCGGTACTGCTACCGGGTGAATGGGTATAGCAGATGGTATCTGGTGGAATGTGTGGCTATTGAGATGGCCAAGATGGTGTTGGGGTAGAAGAAAATAGAGGTGGCAAATGAAAAAGTTTATATTGGGTATTATGACCTTGCTGTTTATGGGAGCAGTGGTTATGAAACCGACGCTTGTCTATGAGGTTCAGGCATTTTCGGAAGCTGAAATTGTGTGGATGGCAGAGGCAAAGAATGCACTAAAAGAGGCACTGGAGCAGAAGCAGATGATGGCATTAGTGTATCTTTCAGATCAATATGAGGTGAGAAGCGAGGCATCACATCAATCTGGAGTGGTAGCAAAGGTTCCAAGTGGGCAAACTGTGTTTATAAGGGATGCAGAAATTAATGAGGCTTATGAATTGTGGATAAAGGTTGCCTTTGAGATACAAGACGTCGACTATATTGGTTATGTGGAACGAGCTAATTTGGCTTGCGCTGATGAAGTATTTTTACAGTGGGAGAAAGAATATATAGTAGCACCCGGAGGGATAAATAAGTTTTATGTGTTGAATGGAGAAGAAGCAAGTACTTATGCAGATATCGAACAGTTTCCGGATACCTATAAGAAAGCTCTGACAGAGCTAAAAACCACCTATCCTAACTGGATTTTCGTAAAAATGGAAACCGGTTTAGATTGGGATACGGTAGTCCGTGAGGAACTGAAGGATGGAAGAAGTTTGATCCCCTCTTCTTTAGAGGCTTGTATGCAGGCAGGAAAATACAGCAGTGGTTGGTCTTATCCTACAGAGGCGGCTTTGGAGTATTATTTGGATCCGAGAAACGGATTGGTAGAAAAGTGGATATTCCAGTTTGAACAGTTAACTTATAATGCCTCATATCATGAAGAGTCAGAGCCAGCTATACAGAATTTTTTGGATGATACATTTATGAGTGGAAAGGTTCCTCAGACCGTGATGAACTATTCTTATGTTTTTTGGGCTATTGGAAGGGAACAAAACATCAGCCCGTTTCATTTGGCAAGCCGTGTGTATCAGGAGCAAGGGAGAAATGGTACATCTCCTTTGATATCCGGTACTTATCCGGGATATGAGGGATATTATAATTATTTTAATATCGGTGCCAGCGGTTCTACCAATGCACAGGTTATTGAAAGTGGACTTTCCTATGCTAAGAAACAAAATCCTCCTTGGGATACCCCTTATAGAGCATTGTATTACGGTTCCATAAGACTGGGGACCAATTATATCAGTAAGGGACAGGATACCCTATATTTGCAGAAGTTTGATGTGGATAATGGCAGTTATGGCATGTATTGGCATCAGTATATGCAGAATATTTGTGCTCCGACCAGCGAGGCTGTGGGAATACGTAAGTTATACAACGAAGCAGGTGTTTTAGATAATATGTTTGTGTTCAAGATCCCTGTTTATGAGAATATGCCTCAGGAGTGTCCGTTGCCTACCGCAACACCGGAGCCAACACCAACACCGGAACCTACGCCTATTCCTACGCCTGAACCGATACCCACTCCAACGCCTAATCCGGAGACAGTGGCACAGGTGCAGGCTTTCGTGGAACGAATGTATACAGTGGCTTTGGGAAGAAACTCAGACCCGTCCGGACTGGAACATTGGACCAATCTTTTACTGAGTCATGAAAATGATGGTGCAGGAATTGCAAAGGGCTTCATTTTGAGTGAGGAGTTCAAAGAAAAGAATTATAGTAATGAAGAATATGTGCAGGTCTTATACAAAACCTTCTTTGACAGGAACCCGGATACGGGAGGATATACTAATTGGCTGAATATGCTAAATGCCGGAAGTGCAAGAGAATATGTGCTGGCGGGGTTTGTGAATTCGGAAGAATTTGGTAGTTTGTGTACAAGCTTCGGAATTGACAGAGGTATTATGAAGGGGGATGGTACTGCAGTTCATCCGGGAATACGAAGGTTTGTGGAACGGTTGTATTCAGTGGTGTTGGAACGAGCTGGCGATGAGGCAGGCATCCATAATTGGGTTGACAGGATTTCAGATGGTTCACAGACACCGGAAACTGTGGCAAAAAGCTTTTTCCTGTCACCGGAGTATTTAGAAAAGAATACAAATAACGAAAAGTATGTTGAAACTCTGTACGTAACGTTTTTGGATAGAGCTTCAGATGCTGCGGGAAAAGCAAGCTGGGTGACCAATTTAGAGAATGGTGCAAGCAGAGAGTTTATTCTGGAAGGATTTGCGTGTTCTGACGAGTTTAAAGAATTGATGAAGAAATACGGATTATAGAGGATAATTTATGAAACATTATAAATGGAAAAGCCTGTTGTTAATGAGTGTTTTAGCCGTGAGTCTGACAGGTTGTGCTGATTTTCAAAATACGACAGTGCCTGCTTTAACATCAGCACCTGAGATGACTAAGGAACCGTCGGAGACACAAGCCCCGGAGATTACTATAGCACCACTGGTAACACAGACACCCGAGATCCCTGAAGCACCGCAGATAACAGAAGAGCCGGTTGTTACAGCAGTACCTGTACAAATACCATGGGAAGAAGAACTGAGTGGTGCAGCAGTAGCGCAAATGGATTTGCTGTTGATGAATTTGACAACACCGGAATATGCAAATGAAGCAATTTTCGTGCTTTTTTCGGAGGAATGGAAACAGGCCATGATGCCACTGGAAGGTGCAGGATATAAGTATTATAGTCGGGAACTTGCAGATACTACAATCTATATAAAAACGGGCTATGATGAGCAATTGCAAAGCAATACTACTATATGGCAAAAGTCTTCTGAAGGAATACAGTTGCTTCGCCAGAATGAGAACAGCATACAAAGTGTGGTAACGGATATACAGGATGGTGCGTATCAGGGAGCTTTTGAATCTTGGTATTGTGAAGCAGATACAGGGAATGTGATACAGGAAAGCGGAACTTTTGATGCCGGAATACCTATCGGAACATATACAGCAAAGGTACGTTTTGGAGAGAAACAGACAGATATTATGTCTCTTTGGTTTATGAAAGAAGATATGGAAATGAGTACCTATGAAGGATACTTTGAAGAAAACGGTTCATTGACAGTGGCTACATCCGTGCCGGAAGGAAAGGACTTTTCTTTTGTGAAAGAGACCTTGCAGTTGCCCACATGTCCGTAGAAGTCGGGAGTTTGAAGAAATATGCGTATAGGAATAGATTTGTTGTGGGTCAGACAGGGGATCTGTGGTGGTACAGAATCCTATATTCGAAATCTTTTGGATGGTTTCGCAGAATATACATCGAAAGAAGAATATGTTCTTTTTCTGGCAGAAGATAATGTGAGTAGTTTTGAGAAGTATAGAGAGTTTGGCAATATGCATTTCAGAGTATGTCCGGTCAGATGTGCTAATCAAGGGAAACGTATTTTGTGGGAGAATCTACACTTGAGTAAATTTGCAGAACAGGAAAAAGTGGATATTATGTTTATTCCTGTTTACAGTAAACCAATTACTTTCTGTTGCCGGATTCCTTATGTAAGTGTGATACATGATTTGCAGGCAAAACATTATCCGCAGTATTTTTCATTACTTCGTCGGTTGTTTTTGAAATGGTCATGGTGGCATACCTGTAAAACATCCAAAAGGATAGTGGCAATTTCTGATTATGGCAGGGAGGACTTGATAAAGTATTATCCGTTTGTAAGGGAAAAGGCACTGACGGTATATGACCCTATAGTAACAGAAAAATCCACGGTGGATTCTCAGAAGCTTGTGGAACAATATGGTATAGAAGATGGTCAGTTTTTTTACTGTGTCAGTTCTCTGCTTCCCCACAAGAATTTGGAAACTATCTTGAAGGTGATGCAAAAATGGCATGGGAGCGAAAAGCTTGTATTGAGTGGAGTTGGGGAGCAGAATGTCCAATTGGATGCAAAGATTGAAGAATACGGGTTACAGGATAAGCTGATTTTGACAGGGTTTGTCTCGGATGCAGAGAGGGATTGTCTGTATGAGCAGTGTAAACTATTTTTATTTCCCAGTGTATTTGAAGGTTTTGGCATGCCACCAATAGAGGCTATGCGTAAGGGGAAAAGAGTGGTAATGACAGAAAAAACCTGTTTAAAAGAAATTACACAGGGTAAAGCTGTTTATGTGCAGAACCCCTATTCTGTAGAGGAATGGATAAAGAAAATAGAGGAAGCAATGTCCTTGGAAGAGGAGTTTATAGAATTTAAGGAATACACCTTGGAAGAAGTGGTAAAGGGGTATAAAAATGTATTTGAAGAAATCCTGAGCTAAATTTAGCTTGCATAATCTCTGAATGTGGGGTAAGCTAATAATATTGTGAACATGTCGAGAACGGCGTTTCGATATCGGAGGCATTAAAAATGCAAGTATACGACAAGCTGTATGATATTGTGGCTGATAATTATAAAAAAGCAGGACAGGAATTTGAATATGAAAAAAGCACTTACCTGTGTGATGTAGAAAAACATCCACGGGTAATTGATGTGTCAAAATATCTTTTTTTAGAAAATCAGGCCTTTTATCAGGCGATATTTGTAAGTGTTTTTAAGCGCTTGCCGGAAAATAAAGAGACTGTTGTCTGGGAGAATAAATACACTTTACCCAAGGAACAGTTTCAGAAGGAAGTATTACAGAGTATAGCAGGTTCCAGTGTGGTTGCCATTAATCGGATGGAGCTAATAAACAATCCGTACTTTGAACAGAAGCAAGGATTGCGTTATAGATTGTTGGGAAAATTATATGGACTTACAGACAAATCAGCTTTGAGGGAATTGGGGAAAAAGTTACCCATGCCTATTCAAAAGGTGATTAGAAAGGTGTTTCTATGAGAGTATTTGTGGATGTCACCGTACTGACAATGGCGACCTTTGTAACAGGGATACAGAGAGTTACCAGAGAATTGAGTGTCCGACTGATAAAAGGCGGAAAAGCGGAAGTGATACTGCTTCATTACAATGCATCCCATGACATATATTATAAAATTGATAACAATGCCTTTGTGGAATATTATGTAGAAGACAAGGGCGTGAAGGAAAAGATGATTACCAAGGAAGCTGTTTCGCTGAATCAAATCGGGGAAGGAACTATCTTTTTTGATTTGGATGCAGCGTGGATGTGCCGCATGAAGCGGAGCTATCTGTTGCCGATATTAAAGCAGCAGGGGGCGAGAATTATTGCTCATATTTATGATATTATTTCTATCACACATCCCCAGTATTGCTTACAACGTGGGGTGTATAATTTCATGGATTTTATTGGTGCGCACCTGCAGTATGCAGATTCGTTCGTAGTGAATGCAAAAGCGACTGTGACGGAATTAGAAAAGTTGGCGGTTAAATTAGGTTGTACACTACCGGATTGCACCGTGATTCCTTTAGGGGCTGATTTTAAAGAGCAGGGAATCATTTCTGATGATGAGATGAGAAATTCATTGGTACAAATCGTAAACAGCAAGCCATTTGTATTGATGGTGGGTACCATAGAACCGCGAAAGAATCATAAGCTGTTGTTGGAAGCTTATGATAAATACTTAAAAAAACAAGGGTATCATATTGTGATGGCCGGCTATATGGGCTGGAATATGGAGGACTTTGAAAAGCAACTGAAAGAACACCCTGACTTCGGTAAAGGAATTTATCATTTCGAAGGCTTGGGAGATAAAGAAATCAATTATTTATACCAAAAAGCACAATGCCTTGTCTTTGCAAGTTATATAGAGGGTTTTGGATTGCCTATTGTAGAAGCCTTACAGAGAGGTACACCCGTGGTGGCGGTAGATGTACCGGTACTCAGAGAAGTTGGCGGAAATGATTGTACATGGTTTGAACAGGACAATGCAGAGGATTTGAGCAGAAAGATTTTAGAACAAAAGAATGCAGAACGTAAAAAGGTGATTTGGACAAATTCCTGGGATGATTCTATGGAGAAGCTACTTGGGGTGTTAAGTTAATGAGGAGTAAGAATGCAAACGGATAGAGAAGTATACGGAAAATTATATGATATCGTAAGTGCGAATATGGAAGCGTCCGGGAAGCATTTTACACCTACTAAGAATGTGTTCCTGTTGGTGGCACAATTGGAGCCACAAAGGACAAATATGGCACTTTTAAAGGATATTGAAAAGGAAGAAATCGTGCAGGCAGCATATGCCGCGGTTTTTCGGAGACTGCCGGGAGAGAACGAGGTACGGTATTGGGAACAGCCGGCGTTCTATGAGAAGGCAGATTATAAGAAGTTTATTTTAGAGGCAGTCACATATTCTGTCGAGCGGGATATTAAAGCCATAGAAGTATATCATACTGAAAAAGTAGGACTAAAAGCACCTAAACTCATGAAGATGAAGCGACTATTATCCCGGATGCTTGGAGGAGTATATAAAATATACCGTAGATTACCACTGGCACTACGTTTGAGGATACGTAAGATATTGCGTAAGGGGATGGCATATGAATAAAATATATATAGATGTGACGAGCCTGACAGAAGTGGATTTTGTGACAGGGATTCAGCGTGTGGTTAGAAATGTTGTGTTGGAACTATACAAGATGATTCCTGAGAGGCTGATGCTGCTGTCCTATTCTGCAAAGCATGCAGCTTTTCTGAAGTTGGATACAGCAGAATTTGTGAAATACTATTCTAATGAAACAATGAAAAAAAAGAAACTGTTTACGAAGCAGGTGATAAAACCGGAACAGTTGGACAATAAGGATATATTTTTTGATATAGACAGTGTGTGGAATTTGACTTATAAGAGGAGTGTGTTACTTCCGCTGCTAAAGGAGCAGGGAGTAAAGCTGGCAGTCTATATTTATGATATTATTCCCATAACACATCCTCAGTTTTGTTACGAAGAAACCACTTTTTTGTTTATGAATTATATAGGAGCACATCTGTTATATGCAGATGTGGTAATTACCTCTACACAGAGTACATTGGACGAGGTATATCATTTGATGGAGCAGCTGGGAATCAAGAGAAAGGTTTCCGGTTTTTATTCCTGGTTAGGATCTGATTTTACATCGAAAAAACAAACAGAGATTTCAGAGCTTCCGCAGAAGGTGACAGAAGCAACCAAAGCACCTTATGTGCTTTGCGTAGGAACCATAGAACCCAGAAAGAACCATGCATTTTTGCTGGATGCTTTTGATAAGGTGCTTTTTGAAAAGAAAATGAATTTGGTGTTTGCAGGTAAACCGGGCTGGAATGTAGAGGATTTACTGGAAAGAATTCAGAATAATCCTCAATATGACAAGCAATTGTTTCATCTGACAGGCTTGGATGATAATGCCATAGAATATTTATATCAGAATGCACTGGTGCTTGCGTTTGCTACTTATAATGAAGGGTTTGGGTTGCCCATGGTAGAAGCATTGGAAAGAGGAACGCCTGTGCTTGCCAGTGATATTCCTGTACTTCGTGAAGTGGGCGGTGACCTTTGTGAATATTTTAGCTTGAAGGACACAGATGAATTTGTAGAAAAGGTATGCAGATATTTAGAAGACAAAGAAGCTTATGCGGCACAAAAGAATAAAATCAGTACCTATACCTCCTTTACATGGGAGGAGACTGCGAAACGGATTCTACAGGCATTAGACAGTGAGTGTTAAGGAGAAGGATAGATAGTGAGAGTATTAAAGGAAATATTTGATTATCGTGAGATGATCTTTAGTTTAATTAAGAGAGATTTGCGTGGCAGGTATAAGGGGTCAGTGTTGGGTTTTTTGTGGACCTTTTTAAATCCTTTGTTTCAGCTGTTGGTATATACCATGGTTTTTTCGGTAATTATGCGCATGGGCTATGAAAAGTATTATTTATTTTTGTTTATAGCTTTGGTGCCATGGATATTTTTCAGCACATCCGTAACTGCGGGAGCAAGCTGTATTTGGGCGCAAAAGGACATGGTGAATAAAATATATTTTCCCAGAGAAGTATTACCCATTGCACATGTGACCAGTATGCTGGTAAACATGCTATTAACATTTTTGGTGATTCTGGGTGTAGTATTTATATCCGGACATGGTATTAATTTGATGGCAGTATTGTACTTCCCCTTGATTGTGATAGTGGAATATTTTTTGGCGCTGGGTATTACTATGCTGGTATCAGCCATTACAGTATTTTTGCGTGATATAGAGTATATTTTGGGTATTTTAATGATGGCATGGCAGTTTTTGAGCCCGGTTATGTACGGTGTTGATATGGTGCCTGACGAAGTGAAGTGGGTGTTTGATATTAATCCCATGACTTCTATTTTGGTAGCGTACAGAGATATTTTTTATTACAAGCAGGTACCGGCGCTGGAAACTCTGGCAAGAGCTACCGGTATGGGGGTCATTGTAATGGTAGTGGGATTTATTGTTTTTGAAAAACTGAAGAAAGGTTTTTCGGAGGAATTGTAATGAAGGCAGAAAATGCAATAGAAGTATCAAATGTCAGAAAGCAGTTTAAAATTTTCGTGGATAGAGGAAATACATTAAAGGAACGAGCTTTGTTTAGCAAACGCAGAAAGTATGATTACCGTGAAGTGTTAAAGGGAATCAGCTTCGAAGTGAAAAAAGGTGAGGCTATCGGTCTGATTGGTCACAATGGTTGCGGTAAGAGTACGACATTGAAACTTTTGACCAGAATTATATACCCGGATGCAGGCACCATAGAAATGTGTGGCAGAGTATCCAGTTTGATTGAATTAGGAGCCGGATTCCACCCGGATTTCAGTGGTCGGGAAAACATTTATATCAATGCTGCCATATTTGGACTGGGCAGAAAGGAAATAGATGAAAGACTGGATGATATAATTGCTTTTTCGGAATTGGAAGAGTTTATTGATAATCCGGTAAGAACCTATTCCTCCGGTATGTATATGAGACTGGCTTTTGCAGTAGCGATTAATGTGGATGCAGACATTTTGCTCATTGATGAGATATTGGCGGTCGGTGATGCCAACTTCCAGGCGAAATGCTTTAATAAGTTGCGTGAAATAAAGGCAAAAGGAACAACGATAGTAATTGTTTCCCATTCATTGGGACAGATTGAACAGATTTGTGAGCGTTCTATTTGGATTCATGATGGACAGATCCGGGAGGAAGGCAGTCCCAGAGAGGTGCATCCCATGTATCTAAATTATATGGGACAGAAGCGTGAAGAAATAGCAGAAAAGGAAGCAGAGAGACAAGCTGCCAAAGAAGCTGCTGAGGAGCAACAAAGAGCCGAAGCGGCGGAAACAGAAGTTTCGCCGGAAGGGACAGAAACATCAGCAGAGACAGTTGTGTCAGAAGAAGCACAGGAACAACCACAGGACAACAAACGATGGGGAAACGGACATGCCAGAATCGTGGATATTGCTTTGTATGATACCAATGGCAAAAAGAAAAAAATCTTTGAAACAGGAAGTGATGTAGTTTTAGAGATTAAATATACTGTGAAAAAACCTATAAAGGATGCTGTGTTTGGGATTGGTGTATTCCGTAAAGACGGTATCTATTGTTATGGCTCCAATACCAGATTGGACAAGTTGGAGAAGTTTGATTTGACACAGGATGGAACAGTAAAGGTTTATTTAAAGAATTTGACGTTAATGCCGGGGCAGTATACTTTTGATATTGCCATAGAAGCTGAAATAGGGATTCCCGTAGATTATTATCGTGAAGCTATTGAAGTGGAATTTTATTCTACCCGTGAGGATGTAGGTTTGGTAAGGCTGGAACATGAATGGGTATTTGAGGAAAAAGGTGGAGGAAAATAATGAAGATTGCAATTACAACAGTTCAGATTCCTTTTGTGTCAGGAGGCGCGGAGTTCCTGACTCAAAACTTAAAGGATGCATTGATCCGTTGCGGTCATGAGGCAGAAGTGGTGAGTATTCCTTTTATAGACAGCCCACTACATTTTATTGAAAATCATATTGTGGCATCCAGGCTGTTGGATATTACAAATTCATGGGCAGGAAGAATTGATTTATGTATTGGTTTGAAGTTTCCGGCATATTATATTCCGCATCCTAACAAAGTGATTTGGGCTTTGCATCAGCATCGGGCGGCATATGATTTATTTAACACTGACTTCAGTAATCTGAAGGATGAACCTATGGGGAAACAGATGCGTCAGATAATATATAACGCAGACAATATGTATCTGCCGGAAGCAAAGAGAATTTATACTATCGCAGATAACGTGTCAAAGAGAATGCGTAAGTATAATGGTATCGATTCTACACCATTATATCATCCCTGTCCGGACATGGAGAAGTTTTATTGCGGAGAGTATGAGGACTACATCCTAATGCCCAGCAGAATCAATATTACGAAGAGACAACGTCTGGCGATTGAAGCATTGTGTTTGTCTAAGTCCAATATTAAGCTGTATATCGTTGGAAAAGCGGACAATGATGTGGAAAGAGATAAGCTGTTGGAGTTCATCAGAGAGAGAAAGTTGCAGGATAGAATCAGATACTTTGATTATGTGACCCAGGAAGAAAAATTCAAGCTGTATGCAAATGCCAAGGCAGTTTTGTTTATTCCTTTGGATGAGGATTATGGTTATATTACATTGGAAGCTATGGCTGCATCAAAGGCTGTTATTACTGCAAAAGACAGTGGAGGACCATTGGAGTTTGTGGTGGACGGAAAGACCGGAATGGTAGTAAATCCGACACCAAAGGAAATTGCGGAAGCCATTGATTACATAGCCAACTCTTCAAAGGGGGCTTTGGAAATGGGTAGAAATGCCAGAATTCATTTGGATGAAATGGAGATAACCTGGGACAAGGTGGTAAAGGAGCTGACGAAATAATGAATGATACAAGGCAGACAATAGACAAAATATTAGCTGAACTTGAAAGCACTTCGAATCCTGTTGGTGCGAAGAAAAGTATGAAACAGGTAATGGATATATTATTAAACAGAAAAGAAGAGGCTGCGACAGAAGCAGAAGCCCCGGTTGTTTCACATGTCCCGACCTATAGTCAGAATCAGAACTTTGACATGGCAGAGCTACGAAGATGGCAGGAAAGAAACAATCAGATATACCACATGAATACGGATTATCCTTTGCCGGCAGGAAGAGGCTTACCCGGTAAGATAGAATTGTTCATGAAGAAGCTTGTGAGAAAAATGATACGTCCGATTCTGTTTTTTATCGTAGCCAGACAGAACGAGTTTAATGCATCTGTTACAGCTTCCATCAATGCATTGTACAATAATGAACAGATTACGGATGGTTTTATGCGTCGTCAGGAGAGCTGCAATGCCAATCTGGAACAGCTGAAAGGACAGATGGCACTTTTACAGGCAGAGCTGGAAGGTATGAAGCAGGCTAATGCGATGGTGTGTAACGAACTGGAAGGTATGAAACAGATCAATGCCGGACTGAATGCAGAACTGGAAGACATGAGGCAGAATAATGCCGGACTGAATGCAAAGGTTTGTAATGAACTGAAAAACTTACAGCAGAGGAATGTCAAATATGATGAAAAGCTGGAAAAAATAGATAAGATAAATGCAGAGGTTTTTGACGAACTGAGCTTATTAAAGAAAGCGGAAGATGATGTATATAGTATATTGGACTATGAAAAGTTTGAAAGTCATTTTCGTGGCAGTAAAGAGGATATTAAGAACCGCCAGAGAATTTATATTCCTTATTTCCAGGGAAAGGGAAATATTGTGGATTTGGGATGTGGACGTGGTGAGTTCTTAGAGCTGATGAAAGAGAGTAATATTCCCGCAGTGGGTGTTGACGCATATGCGGCTTTTGTAACAGAATGTCAGAAGAAAAATCTCAATGTTGTGAACGGAGACGCACTAGAATATGTTGAACAGCAGGAAACTGAGAGTTTAGGGGGTATTTTTGCTGCCCAGCTGGCAGAGCATTTAAAAACTACCGATTTGGTAAGGCTTTGTCGTGCGGCATATGACAAATTACAATTTGGTGGACATTTTATATTGGAAACACCAAACCCTACCTGTTTGGCTATTTATACAAACTTTTTCTATGTAGATCCTACGCATATTAAACCGGTGCATCCTATGACTTTGGAATATATTTTAAGAGATGCAGGATTTACATCTATTGAAGTGTTATTTACAGATAGTAGCAGAGTGGGCTACAGATTACCTCTTTTGGACATGGAAGATATGTCTAATTTGCAGGAGGTAAATGCCTCTATTAATAAACTGTCAGATTTGCTTTATGGCAGTCAGGATTATGCAATAATAGCAACAAAATAGTGAGGAGAGAAGCCGATGAAGATAGCTGTAGTAAGTCCCAGTCCCGTACCCTTTACCATAGGTGGTGCCGAAAATTTGATGTGGGGATTGTGTGACAGTATCAATAAATATACAGAACATCAAGCAGATTTGATTAAGCTTCCCACGAAGGAGAGAAGCTTTTGGGATTTGATTGATAGCTATTATTCCTTTTATAAGCTGGATTTGAGTCATTTCGATTTGGTGATTACATCCAAATATCCTTCGTGGATGGTGCAGCATGATAATAGTATTTGCTATATGATGCATACGCTTCGTGGTTTGTATGATACTTATCATTTGATGGGACAGCCGGAAGAGGTACAGAGAGGCTGTGCCCCGATTGACAGGCTTTTGGACTATATGGAACAGAATGTATATGCAGAGGCTTTAGACGTTTTCTTTGAGATGATATATGCATTGAAAGCTGATAATACTGTACCGGAAAGCTACTATGCTTTTCCGGGACCATTGATTCGCAAAGTAATCCACTATATGGATTCCTGTGCTCTGCAGCAAATGGGAGTGAAGAAATATTGTTCCATTTCCGATACAGTTAAGAAACGTGAGGATTACTTCCCACAGGGAGTACAGGTGCAGACTATTTATCCTCCCACTACCTTGAAGGATTGTTCCTGCGGTGATTACAAATATGTGTTTATGATTAGCAGACTGGATGGTCCGAAGCGAATTGACATGTTGATGAAGGCCATGAAGTATGTCAAGAGTGATATCGAGCTGTTGATTGCCGGAACCGGTCCCGAAAGAGAACGTCTGGAGGAAATGGCAAAGGGAGATAAGAGAATCCGTTTCTTAGGCTTCGTCAGCGATGAGGAAGCAGAGAATTACTATGCAAACAGTTTGGTAATTCCCTATTTCCCTTATGACGAGGATTATGGTTATATTACCATTGAGGCAATGTTGCATAAGAAACCGGTAATTACTACGGTAGATGCAGGAGGTCCCACTGAATTTGTTGAAAACGGCGAGAATGGTTTCGTGGTTCCTTTTGATGAAAAGGAAATTGCGGCGAAGATAGATTATTTGGCAGAGAATCCGAAGGAAGCCAAGCGTTTGGGAGAGAATGGATATAAGCTGGTAAAGGAGATTACTTGGGAAAAGGTAGTAGAGGAACTGTTAGATGCAGCCACTTTGCAAAGAAAGAAGGTAGTGGTAACATCCACCTTCTCCATTTTTCCGGCATTGGGTGGAGGTCAGGCCAGAACCTATAATCTTTATAAGAATCTGGCCAGAACCTATGATGTGGAAATCGTAGCGTTTGACGGATTAGACAAGAAAAGAGAAAGCTTAAGGATCGCATCGGGTATGGTGGAAACCAAGGTGCCTAAGAGCATGGAACAGCATAATGAGGAGATGAAGATAGAGGCAAAGGTACAAATCCCTGTTACAGACATTGCCATGATTACCTTGTCTCATTTGACCCCTGATTATGAGGTGGAACTGAAGAGAGCTATCGAATCAGCAGATGTAGTAGTGTTATCTCATCCATATCTCTATCCGGCAGCGAAAAAGTACATGGGAAATAAGAAGTTTGTGTACGAAGCACAGGACGTAGAATACCTGATTAAGCAGGATATGCTTCCGGATAATGAAACATCCAAAGAACTGTTAGCGCAGATTTATGAGGTGGAAAAAATCTGCTGTGAGAAGAGCGAGTTTATTATGACCTGCTCGCAGGAAGATAAGGAAAAGATTTGTGCATTGTATGGATTAGATGCGAGGAAGGTTATCGTAGTGCCGAATGGTGTGGACTGTTCTGCTACCAAGTATGTGCCCATTGATGAGAGACTGGAAAATAAGAAGGCTCTTGGGCTGGAAGAAGAGAAGCTGGGTCTGTTCATGGGAAGCTGGCATCAGCCGAATCTGGAGGCTTGCGAAAAAATCTTTGAAATCGCGAAAAAATGCCCTGACGTCAAGTTCTTGTTGATGGGTAGTCAGTGTATGTACTTTGAGAACAATCATATTTCTGTTCCGGAGAATGTGGGATTATTGGGACTGGTAAATGAAGAAGAGAAAAACAGAATCTTTGCGGCTGTGGATTTTGCACTAAATCCTATGTTGTCTGGTTCCGGTACGAACTTGAAGATGTTCGATTATATGTCAGCCGGAATACCGATTATAACAACAGCCTTCGGTACCAGAGGAATCGAAGACAAGAGTATATTTACAGTGGCAGAGGTGGAAAAAATGCATCAGGCAGCAGAAGACTTCTGTTTGGGAGAATGTGCGGCGCAGATAATAGCAGCACGTAAGCATGTAGAAGAGGTTTTTGACTGGAAGAAAATTGCAGAGATTTTAAGAGAAAGAATGTCAAAAATCGAGCTGTAAAGAGGAGAACGAATGGGACTGTGGTTTTTGGTGGTAGCTGTAATATTGGGCATATTAGCTGCATTACACTATCGATATGAAGAATTTCATATAGTGAAGCTGGGAACAATGGCAGTTGCATTGTTCTGGGGCATATATGGTGTGACAGCAGGATTGTTCTTTCTCATGGATAAATTCAGCTTTACAGCCACATTGCTTGCTATGCTTGGCGTGGTGTTGATAGTAGATATAGGACTTTTTGTAAAGCATGGAAAAAAGCCACTAAAGCCTGTTTTTTCATGGGAAAGGGATGGTGTGGCGCTAGCCCTCGCTCTCGTGGCATTACTACTAACCGGCAGTAAATTTGAGTTGTTTCATACTGCACAGGACCAGGGATTATACCAAACAGAGGCTTTGGAACTGTATATGGGAAATTTCGAAGTGGAGCATGATTTCGAAGAATATCAGATTCTGGAAAAGCAGGAAGACAAGGATGCATATCAGCATATGCTGGATAATACATGGTATGGTTACTATCCGCTGAAAATAGGGAATTATACATCACAGCTAGAAACAAAAAGTGATGTATCAGGTATGTATCATGGTGTTCAAACCTTTCCGGCGATGCTGGCCTTAGCCGCCCGTTTGTTTGGCATGAAGAATATGGTGCAGGTACAGACCGTATTTTACCTGTGTGGCATCATGCTTTTATTTTATGCTATGTGTGAGTTGAAGATACGCAGAGGAAATCAGATATTTCTGACACTGGTATTCATGCTGTCGCCTTTGGTGCTGTGGATTTCTAAGGCATCCTATACAGAGATGTTTCTGACCATGATAATCTGTCTATACCTGTTATTGTTGTTTGAAGAACATGACAGGAAGTGGATGATTGCGTTGCCGTTGACAGCATTTTCCTTTGTGCATGTATCCTATTTGATGCTGTGGCCATGCTTCTGGCTGGTGAATGCTATGTTATATATATATGAGAAGAACAGGCAATATATCTATGCGAACATGGTGAGTGCCATAGGAATGTTGGCAGGCTACTTTATGATGGGGCATATTGCTCCTGAGTATTTTTATATGAATTGTGGCAAGTTGTACATTGGAGGGATAATTACTGCGGATAACCTCTTGATATGGATACTGGGGCTGGTAGTGGCGAGCTGTGTGGTTTCTTTTGTAATGCTACGAATTGCGCTGAGACCTGTACAGGATTTAGCTGTGCGGTTGCAAAAGGTGAAATGGCTGGTGCCGCTGATACTGCTTTGTGCAATCGTATATTGGATAATATATGGTATCCGAATAGGATACTTTGAAGTGCCGGAAAGTGTCTGGCGCCCGGAAATGCGTCAATACTATGGGCAAGGGCTGGTGGCATTTACACATTTGGGCATCTATGCCTGTGCCATGGCGACAGGCTTTGTGATATTGCCTGTGACAATTGGCTGGTTGGTGCTGAGAGCGGGAAAGATACAGGAAAAGAGTAAGCAGTTCATACTGACGTTTCTCTTTTTATATATTGTGGTGTTCCAGTGTGTTTTTTTGAGGCGGGAAATTTATTATTACTATTATTACAGCAGATATTTGACCTATTGGGTTCCGGTGGTGTGTCTGCTGGCAGCAGTCTGTTTCGAGGGTTGGAAGAAAATAGTATTGCTTCCCCTAGCGGTGGTTTCGCTGAGCTGTATGCTTTATTTTGATGTAGCCATTATAGAAAATAAGGATGATACCATATGGGAATGGGAAAGTCTGGAGGATCTGGCGGCAACGATACCGGAGGAGTCTGCCCTGATTATAAGCGGTACAGAGCTGCAGCGTATGCTGGGACCACAGGTTCGTACCATTACGGAAACGGCAGTGTTCCCGGTGTTTGAGGACAAGGATGCACAGATACAACTGCTCTTTGAGGAATATAACAGTGTATATATATTGGCAGAGAACGAAGCAGATATCAATAGCTGGGGGAAGGTACAGACAGAGATTGTTTATCGTGACCCTTACCTACGCTCTCAGACAGGAAGCTATGTGGTCGGGATATATCCCACAGATATAGAGAGTGAGGAGAAAGAGCTGATACTGTATCAGCTGAAACGTGAACGATACGAACCGGGGAGTGATATTTATTTCGCTTCGACAAACAGAACGGCAGAGAAATATGTATTACAGGGGCTGGGGCACAATGAAGGTGAGTATTCCTGGACAGATGGGAAATATCTGCATATGCAGCTTTGGATACCGGAGGTAAGCGATAGCGTAGAACTGCATGCTGAATTTCAGGTGGCATATGTATTCAACGGTAGTCAGAGAGTACAGATAATGGTAAATGGTGCTTTGGTGTGCGAGACTGTTTATACGGGTGATGGTAGCTTAGAGTTTGATTTCAAGCCGGGAACAGATGGTATGGTAGATATGGAACTGATTTTCCCGGATGCAGTATCACCGAAGGATTTAGGACAGTCTGAAGATGCCAGAGAATTGGCATTGGCATTGGTAAAAGCTACCATTCAGTAGTAAACAAAAATATTTACCATATGAATTGAGGAAAGTGCATTGACATAAACAGATGTAAGGTGTTACATTAATATTATATGTCGAAATATGTACAAGATATTGTGAATAAATGGGAAAACGTAGGAAAAGGAGAAATGAACGATATGATAATCGCTGTAGCAGGAACCGGATATGTAGGCTTATCCAATGCTATATTATTAGCACAAAATAACGAAGTGTATGCGGTAGATGTGATACCGGAAAAGGTACAGATGATTAATGAAGGAAAATCACCTATTGCTGACAAGGAGATAGAGGAGTATTTAGCAAAGGGTGGTTTGAATCTGACTGCCACTTTAGATGGAGATAGTGTTTATAAGAAGGCTGACTTCATCATTATTTCTACTCCTACGAATTATGATGAGGAGAAGAATTACTTTGATACTTCATTGGTAGAGTCTGTTATCGAACAGGTGCTTCGCTGTAATCCGGATGCGACGATGATCATTAAGTCCACCATACCGGTAGGATATACAGAGACGGTAAGAGAGAAGTATCAGACAGATAATATCTTGTTTTCCCCGGAGTTTTTGCGGGAGGGACGAGCACTTTATGACAATCTGTATCCATCCAGAATCATCGTGGGTGTACCAACCGATAATGCAAAGAATATTGCAAAAGCACATGAATTCGCAGAGCTTTTGAAGCAGGGGGCGATAAAGAAGGATGTCGAGGTATTGTTTATCGGATTGACAGAAGCAGAAGCAGTGAAGCTGTTCGCAAACAGTTATCTGGCTATGCGAGTGGCATTCTTTAATGAATTGGATACCTATGCAGAGATTAAGGGGTTGGATGCCGGACATATCATCAGAGGTATGGGATTGGATCCCAGAATAGGTGACCATTATAACAATCCATCCTTTGGATATGGCGGATATTGCTTGCCGAAGGATACGAAGCAACTGAAAGCGAACTTCGAGGATGTGCCGGAGAATATAGTAGATGCCATCGTAGAATCCAATCGCACCAGAAAGGACTACATAGCGAATAAGGTAATGCAGATGGCAGAACAATTAAAGGGAGATGAGGATTATGTCATCGGTATCTACCGATTGACCATGAAGTCCAATTCCGATAATTTCCGTAAGAGTGCTATCTTGGGCGTGATGAAGCGTTTCGAGGCACAGGGAAAGAACGTGATTA
The DNA here is from genome assembly GCA_045615205.1 of Acetatifactor sp. Taxonomy (GTDB): domain Bacteria; phylum Bacillota; class Clostridia; order Lachnospirales; family Lachnospiraceae; genus Acetatifactor. Next base: position 97,485 of record JAZLEI010000020.1, on the reverse strand, counting down.
TTTATGAACCTACATTACAGGAAAAAAGTCTGTACGGACATGAGGTGATGAAGGATATGGAAGAATTCAAGCGTAGAGCTACCGTAATCGTAGCAAATCGCCTGGAGGATGTACTGGTGGATGTACGGGATAAGGTATATACCAGAGATATTTTTTCGCGAGATTAAAAGTGAGTTTGCGGGGAGTGAGACATATAGGGTCTCACTCCCTGTTTGTGTCTTGTAGCTTGTCTTCGGCTATTAAGGCGAAGAGGAGAGTAATGCATGCGATAGGGATGAGTAACGGATAGAAGAGAATAATATATAAATTGGTATGAGAATCCTCTCGAATGGCACAATTTACTAAATATCCAATTAGCAGATAGAATAGTATAATAAGCATCATAATTATCATGGTTTGTGAATGGTGAAAAAAGTTTATTTGGTTTCAGTACTATAATATGTAAAATGCGCGAAAATATTGCCGGTAAAGATTGGTAACCATAGTATAAATATGGTCATAATTGACAAAAAGAAGTACTACGGTAGTATTTGGAAGGGGATAAAGGTTGACAAGGAGGAACAAAAGTACTAGTATTAATATGTATTATTTTGTGCTGAAATTTGTAAGGAGAAAGAGAAATGAAGCTAATAATTCAGATACCATGTTATAATGAGGCAGAGACTTTGGAGATTGCCTTGAATGATTTACCCAAGCATATTGATGGAATCGATGAGATAGAATACCTCATCATCAATGATGGTAGTAAGGACAAGACTGTGGAAGTAGCAGTAAACTGGGGTGTTCATTATGTGGTGAGTTTCACGAAAAATAAAGGACTGGCCAGAGGTTTCATGGCTGGTCTGGAGGCATGTTTGGAGCATGGTGCTGATATCATCGTGAATACGGATGCAGATAATCAATACTGTGGTGAAGATATCGAGAAAATCGTAAGACCTATTCTGGATGGAAAGGCAGATATCGTCATCGGTGAAAGACCTATCGATGAAACAGAGCATTTCTCACCTTTGAAGAAAAAATTACAGCATTTCGGCAGCTGGGTAGTGCGAAAGGCATCTAATACGGATATTCCCGATGCACCCAGTGGCTTCAGAGCATACAGTAGAGAAGCAGCACTTCGTATGAATGTTATCAATGAGTATACATACACATTGGAAACCATCGTGCAGGCAGGTCGCAATAAGATGGCTATTACCTCCGTGCCTATCCGAACCAATGGAGAATTAAGACCCAGTAGATTGTTCAGTAGTATGTTTGGCTATATCAAGAAGTCTATGCTGACTATCGTCAGGGGATATCTGATGTACAAGCCTTTGCGGTTCTTCACATTCACAGGGTTGATCCCCATGATACTGGGTATCGCACTGGGAATACGATATATCGTGTTTATCATCATGGGAACTGCGACAGGTCATATTCAGTCATTGATTTTGGCGAGTATGTTGATATTGCTGGGCTTCATGTGTTGGATGATAGGTATACAGGCAGATATTATAGCTGCGAATAGGAAGATACTGGAGGATATTCAGTATTTGGTGAGAAAAGGGCAGTTTGAGAAGGATACGGATAACGAATAGTCAAAGGGATAGTGTGGTGTTATGGATAAGATAGTAATGATTGGTCCGGTGTACCCATATAAAGGTGGGATAGCACATTATACAGGTTTGATGTGTAGAGCATTAAGAAAAGAATATGATGTGCATATGATGTCATATAGTATGCAATATCCCCGTTTCTTATTTAAGAAGGAGCAGAAGGATTTCAGTAATGATACCTTTAAGATTGAAGACACGGATTATGCAATACACACCGCAAACCCATTTAACTTGATAAAGGTAGCAAAAAAAATCAGAAAGATGAAGCCGGATTTGGTAATTATTCAGTGGTGGCATCCTTACTTCGCACCATGTTATTGGATATTATGTAAGCTTATAGGAAAAAGTAAAGTATTGTTTGTGTGTCATAATGTATTTCCACATGAGCGTTTTCCAATGGATCGTTTCTTAACCAAGTTGGTACTGAAGCAAGGGGATTACTTTGTGGTACATTCTTCACAGGATGAGGAAGATTTAAAAAGTATATGTAAAGAACCAGTATATAGAAAAACAGTACTCCCTACTTATAATGCATTTAAATTTCAAAATATGTCAAAGGAAGAAGGACGTAAGCAACTTCAGCTTTCAGAGAATACAAGGACATTATTATTTTTTGGCTTTGTAAGAGAATATAAAGGATTAAAACATTTATTACGTGCTATGCCTGGGATTGTTTCTGCAATAGATAATGTAAAGCTCTTGGTGGTAGGTGACTTTGCAGGAGATAAAGAGGACTATTTAAATATCATTCATGAACTAAATGTAGGAGATTATATAGAGATTCATGATGGATATATACCAGACAAAGAGGTTGAAAAATTTTTTGCCGCATCAGATTTGGTAGTATTACCCTATGAATCTGCAACACAGAGTGCAGTGGTTCAAGTTGCGTATGGGTTTGAAAAACCTGTAGTAGTTACTAATGTGGGTGGACTGCCTGAGGTGGTATTAAATGGTAAGACAGGATATGTGGTAGAACCTTTTAATCATGAAATGTTGGGAGAGGCAGTAGTTCGATTCTTTGCGGAAGAAAGAATGAATGAGTTTCAGCAAAATGTACGTTGTGAAGCGGACAAGTATGAATGGGAGCGAATGACAGATGTCATTAATGAACTCACCAAAAATTAATTATTTTATTACGTATGAGAGGTAACAATGCGGGTTTTATTTATTGCTTCAGCAGATTATAAATATGGTGCTTCAAAATCTATGATGTCTTTAATGATTTATATGAAAGAACATTATAATGTTGAACCTATTTTACTTACTAAGAAAAGAAACAAATTGAATGAAATTTGTGATGAAAACGGTATTGAGAATTACTCTTGTTGGTATGGTGATTTTATGAGTGGTTCACCATATAGCTTCTTACCACTAAAGGTTGCTAAACATATAACAAAGTATGCTTTATATTTATATAGTATTTTACGAAAATCTTCGATTATGAAGTGTGGAATTGACTTTGATACAATTGATATTGTTCATACCAGTCATAACAGACTTCAGATTGGTGCGTATATCAGTAAGAGAATGAATATTCCCCATGTTTGGCATATTAGAGAATTTGGTAAAGAAGATTATAATGTAGTATTCTATAGACCAAATACAATAAATTATATGAACAATAATGCGGAAATGTTTATTGCTATTTCGAATGCGGTCCGAGAATGCTGGGTACAAAGAGGTATTGATGAGAATAAAATCACAACAGTATATAATGGGCTTGAAAGTAAAGGGTTCGTACCTAAAAAAGAACGTAATGACAACAAGTTAAAGATTGTAATGACGGGGCATGTACAACCAAACAAGGGACAACTTCAGTTAGTGAAAGCTGTTGCATTGTTACCGGATGAAATTCGTAACAATGTACAGGTTGATATAATTGGTGAAGGATATAAGGATTATATATCCAAAATAAACACTGTTATTACAAAAAGTGCTCTAACTAACGTTAGCTTTTTAGGGTATTGTAATAATGTACCGGAGAAATTGTCCGAATATGATGTTGGAGTTGTATGTTCAAAAGCAGAGGGATTTGGACGAGTAACAGTAGAGTATATGTTGGCAGGTCTGTATGTCATTGCTTCAGATACAGGAGCCAATCCGGAATTGGTTCAAGATGCAGAAGATGGTGTACTATATAAGTACAATGATGAAGTTGATTTAAGTAAGAAGATACAAGAAATATATTTGAATCATATTAGACAGGGCAGTAAGAACTTTACAAATATTTTTGCTATGGAAAAGTATGCAGCCGGGGTTTATGAAATTTATAAAAAGGTACTACAGGATTAAATATTTTCTATTTGGATAAAGGGATTTGTAAATGAATGTTGGAATAGTAACAGTATATAATAGTATGAATTATGGGGCTTTTCTTCAAGCATACGCGATGAAAACCATTCTTGAAGAAAAGGGTCATAACGTATGTTTTTTAAAAACGAATGTGAGAAATCCCTTAAAGCATACTATTGCAGAAGCAATTTATAAGTTGGTTTTAAAAAGAGATTTGCGTGCTCCGAAATATGTATTTAAGAAGTACAATAATTATAAGAAATATTGGAAGTATTTTAAAGTATGTAACATCGATAAAGACACAATAAACAATTTGGATTGTGTTGTTTTTGGCAGTGATGAGATATGGAATGTAACAAGACAAGAAATTAATAAATTTCCTGTCTTGTTTGGGTATAAAATTCCTGTGAAAAATAAAATTGCTTTTGCACCTTCGTTAAATAATGCCCAAATAGAGGATTTCAAAAAGTATCCTGATTATATTGAAAGCATTAAAAGCTTTGAAGGCGTGGCAGTCAGAGGGACAAATTCTCAAAAGGTAATGTCTGAGATTTTAGGGAGGGAAGTTCAGCTCGTTCCGGATCCTACATTGTTGATTGAGGACAAGTTTTATAGGGAATTGGAAGAAGAATATAATAATGAGAAGTATATATTGTTGTATGCATATGCTTCAACCATTAAAGAAAAATATAAAGACAGTATTATAAAATTTGCAAAGGATAATGGTTATAAGCTGGTTTCTGTTTTATCCTATTTAGACTGGTGTGACGAAAATCCCCAATTGTCTGTTGGGGAACTTTTATCATGCTATAGAAAGAGCGATTTGGTTTTTACAAATACTTTTCATGGAACAATACTTTCAACTATATATAAAAAAGAATTTGTTTCATTGGTGGCTGACGAGAGTAATAAGGTAACAGAACTTTTGACGAGTCTGGATTTGAATAGCAGAATATTAACAAAAGATAAAAGTATTCAGGATATTATTTCTGCTACTATTGATTATGATAGAGTGGGAAAGTGCGTATGTGAAGAAAGAGCTGTTGCATGTAGTTGGCTTGAACATGTTCTTGATTCTGTAAAGAAAGGGTTGGCAATAGATGAAAAGTAATTTAACGAAAAATGTATATATACATAGTTTGATAAATAAATTCTTATATTGCTTTATAACCTTTTTTGCCAATATTTTTTTGACACGATATTTAGGCACTGCTTTGAAGGGAGAATACACATATTTGCTGAATACTGCCAGCATAATTTCAATCGTTGCCGGTCTTGGAATTTATCAATCTATTCCATATTACAATCGACAGTACGGAGATGCTGAGTATACTTTGCTAGATTATACAAATGTCTTCTTTTTCCAACTGTTATTATATGTGGTTATAGGGGCAGTTTGCCTGGTATTTATGCCGGGAGCGGTAAATGTATGTTTAATAGCATTGATATTGCTTGATAATGTTACACAGCAATATAATATGCTAATGTTAATAAGAGATGTTTATAAGCGTAATAAAATCTTTTTGCTTGGTGCTATTATAAGTATTGTTCTGTATGGTGTTTTGTATTTGTGTGTAAAACCTACGATTATTATTGCTTTGGTAGCAACAATAGCAGTAAAAGTGTACTATTTAGTTGCGTATATAAGAGCAATAGGAAAACCAATTAAAGTATCAGTTATCAATGTTGGAAGAATTAAGAAATACATTGCTTTCGGATATCTTCCAATGATTACATTTTTGCTTATTACAATGAATTATAAAGTTGATGTAATTATGTTAAAATGGTTTCCTCAGGTAGATGCTACAGAATTGAGTTTTTATTCTTTGGGTGTAACAGTGGCGGAGATTGCTTGGATTGTTTCGGATGTTTTCAAGGATGTTATCTTTGCAAAAACAGCAGATGCAAACCATTATGATGAAGTTTCAGCAGCTATTAGGGTTTCAAATGCGATTATGGTGGTGATTGTTTTAGGAATGGTTGTATTCGGAAAGCCCTTTATATGGATTTTTTATGGAAAGGAATTTATTGATTCATATTCCATAACAGTATGGCTTATGCTTGGTGTTCCGCTAATGTCATGGTTTAAGATATTGCATCCCTTATTTAATGCTTTGGGAAAAAGGTGGTTTTCATTCCTTTCCTTATTAGCAACAGTTATGGTGAATGTTGTGATGAATGCTATGTTAATACCACATTTCGGAATATATGGAGCTGCTTGTGCATCAATTGCTTCTTACTTTGTATGTGGTGTTTCTTTCCTGGGAGCATATTCGAAGGAAGTAGGAGAAAAGATTTATAAATTATTTATTCCGTCAAAACAAGACTTTTTGACGATTTTTAAGTCGAAATAGAAGTGAGGAAAATATGAAAAGATTATTTCAGGCAATAATATTAGTTTTTACAGATAGTTTTCAGTGGTTAATATATTCATCAACGATTTCTGGCAGTAAGGTAAAAAATATTGAGAGGAAGTTACGACTTCTAATTCATAGTATTGAAAAAGGATTGTGTCTTGCAGAGGTACGACTGGGATTTGGAAAAAATAAAATTATTGATTTACAGAAATATATTGCACAGTATGAAGAATTAGAAACGAGAAAAGAATATTTGCTTATACAAGCAAAAATGATTGTAAATGAGTACATTGATTATCATATTGCTAAAGGATTTGAGGTAGATGAGTTTGCTAAAAAGTATAACATCTTAGCGACTGAAGCAAGTGATATTGCTATGCCGGGAATTGTTGAAAAGAGAGTTTTCTCTTTTGATGAACTGAAAAATCAAACATATGGTGAACTGATAAGTAATAGACATTCTACCAGAGTTTTTTCCGGTGAGAAGTTAGATTTTGAAGCAGTAAAGGCCGCAGTTGATATGACTAGAAGAACTGCTCCAAGTGCATGTAATAGACAGTCTGTAAAAGTATATTGTGTGAAAGATAAGAGTATTATGCAGCAGGTTTTAAAAATGCAGGGAGGCAATAGAGGCTTTGGTGAAACTGCACAGGGAATTTTGGTAGTTACAGCAGATATGAAAATGTATGCAGGAATTGAAAAGAAGTTGCCTTTGGTTGATGGTGGTATTTTTATTAATGGATTAGCGAATGCTCTGTTCTATAATAAAGTGGCAAATTGTATTTTACATGGCTGTTTAGGTGTAAGGAAGGAAAAGCATATCAAGAAAATTTGTGGTATTAGCAGTTATGAGATGTTAGTAGGATTTATACTTGTTGGAGCATATACTGAAAAATATTATGTTGCAAAGTCCCCTAGAAAACCGATAGGTGATACTTATAAGGAGATATAAGATAAACTGTATGAAGAACAGAATTGAATGGATTGATGTAAGTAAGTTTATAGCTATAACCATAATGGTTATGGGACATATAGGACTACCTAAGGTATTGTCAGATTTTATTCATATTTTTCATATGCCGGTATTTTTTATTATGTCAGGTATGTGCTTTAATTTTGAAAAACATAAGAAATTTAAGAATTTTTTAACCTCTAGAGTGAAGAGTTTGTTAGTACCACATTTTATGTGGAGCATTATCATGTATATAATTTGGCGAATTTATTGTAATTTTCAGCCCATGGGTGAATATGTAGGACCATTAGAATTTATCAAACTTTTATTTACAAAAGATGCAGGAGCAGTGTATTTTGGTGGATTTGGCGTTATGCAATGGTTTTTTACATGTTTATTTTTTGCTGAATTGTTTATGTGGCTTGTTTTTAAAGTGGCAGATGTTATGTTTTCGAAAATCCACACTGGAAGTATACTTTTAGTGGGGGGTGGGCTGTTTTTAGTAATAGCAACTATTTGTGCAGAGAAAATTATGTATAATCCTTTAGGAATACTGACTGCTTTTTTGGGCGCATTTTTTTGTATAGTAGGATATCTTTTTAAAGAAGTAATAGCTTTAAAAACAGAAAAAATATTAACAAATATTGGGGGATTTTTAGGCAGTTTGGTGTTTTTACTGATTGTATGGAAAATTAACGGAACCACAAATATGAGAACCATGGAGTATGGTAATATTTTGTTGTTTGTTATAGGTGCGTTAGCAGGAAGTTATTTGATATTTGCAGTGTCATATGTATTTACGACAGTAATGAATAAGAAAAAAGAAAGTTTATTCTATAGATATGTTACTTACATAGGTAGAAATACATTGATTGTATTGATTTTCAATCGTTTAGTTCAATTTACTGTAATTGCATGGATTAACTATGGTTTGGTTTTGATATTTGGAGAGCAATTGCAACAGTCTTTTGTAGGTCAGATTGTTTTAAGGTTTGTAGATCTGCCATTGGAGATGTTGTTATTTGTGCCAATTATATATATAATAAACAGATTTGTGCCAATTACTGTTGGGCGGACAAAAAATTAATGTGTTATTGGAAAAATGATTTTAATTCTTTAAGTACATTACTGTTATGTTTTCATTTATACTAATCGGGTGATTACTTGGTAGTAATTAAATAATGATAAGTGGTAAGAAGAATTAAATTGGGAGGGGCAAATGAGTATAGAGGTAATAATACTATATATTTTATTTCCTTTGTTAATGCTAAAAGGTATTAAATTAGAAGGGAAAGAGGAAGATGGTGAAGTAAGTTTTTTTTCTAAAGCAGAAACTAATTATTTAAAAGGTGTAGCTGCATTAATGGTGGTGTTTGCACATTATTGCTTGAGATTAGAAGAGGAACAACGATTATTGATGATAGTAGCTCCTTTTCGTTATTTGGGACCATTAGGTGTTGCAATCTTCTTTTTTTTGTCCGGATACGGATTGTATATGTCACATAAGATTGATAAGTTAAGCCCTTCATTTATTATTAAAAGATTTTTAAATGTATATTTTCCATATATTTTAATTCGAATTTTATCAATACCTTTTTCTAATATGATTGGTTTGGAATTAAATTCATTTAAAAATGTATTCAATTATATTATTGGGATTGTATATAAGCCATTTTGGTTTGTAATAGTAATTATGTTGATTTACTTTATTTATTATATCATTAGCATGATTAGAATTAGTGAAAACAAAAAAATGGTTTGTTTGTCCCTTGCAATAGTATTTTTATCAATAATACTTTACTTAATATTTGGATTAGAACAATCTTATTGGTATGGTAATAATTTGCTATTTTTGTTTGGAGTACTTGTTGCAAAATATCGTGATAAAATTAACGGGTTTATTAATAACCAGTATAGTGGAATTTTTATTTTTGACATAATTGCAATGGCTTTGGGTTGCATGTTGTATTTTATTGCAAAAGGTTTAGTTTTGATATTTGTAAAAATGTTAACAGGAGTATTTCTGGTAGTATTGTTAATGCTCATTTTAAGAAAAATCAGTATTACGAAGAGTTTTATGGGTGTGATTGGTAGATATTCTTTGTATATTTATCTGTTGCATAGTGATTTATATAGGATTATTAATTATTTTTTTAATACAGAGAAGGCTATTGTAACTATTATTTATTTTATTATGACAATTATTATACCAATACTGGTGAAGTATTTAATTGACTTTATAATAGGCATAGGGGTGCAATTAACGAATAAATGTAAGTAGTTGTATCAGTAGTTCATTTATAAAAATATGTTTAGGAAGCGGAGATATGCTAATGAAAAAAAATAGAGATAAAAATTTGTGGTGTGCTTTAGCTTTTCTGATTTGTTTTATTCCAAGATTTGTTATATGTTTTATTAATCCAACAGAAATGAGATTGATCCCTGACGAAATTGGGCAGTTGGCGGCAACTGCGAAGTTTGCAGGTCTGGAATGGACTCCGGTTGTGAGTACAACAGGGTATTATGGAATTGGTTATCATATGTTGTTTGCACCTCTTTTTGCAATTATAGAGGATTTTGTTGTATTTCACTTTATTTTAAGAGTGGTGGCAGCGATTTTGTGTAGTCTGGTTGCAATAATAGCTTATAAAATTGCAATCAAATTTGGTGGTATAACAGATTATAAATATGCTTGTGTTGCCTCAATTATATGTTCTTACTGTATGGCAATAGGAATACGTAATGTTTCAAATGAATATGCATTAAATTTGATTTCATGGTTGATTGCTTATTACATTTTAGAATTAAGTAGTAATTGTATTAAGGGAAAAAAGAAGCTAAAAGTAATTAATACAATAATATTGATAGTTTTATTGGTATATTCATTATCAATTCATACAAGAAGTATTGTATTGTGGGGAGCAGTAGTAGCAATTGTAGTATTGTATTATTTGTTTTATAAAGAAAGTTTAGTATCAATACCAACATTTGTTATTGGAGTGTCAGGTGGTTATCTTTTATACAAAAAAATAGAACCAATTATTCAGGCAAATATTTGGGCTGTAGAAGAAGGAACAGCTATACGAAATAGTTCATCTAATTTATCTGATATGATAGGAGATGGAATTAGTGGTATCTTTCAATTGGACAATATTCTTGCAATGTTTAAAATTTTGTTTGGAAATATATATACTTTGTTCTATTTTACAGGTGGTTTGGCAACAATTGCTTTAATAATATTATTTATGAGTATGAAAAGACATGTAAAAAATAGAGAGTTTTTTTTAGTTGAAGAAAATAGAGCAATTGATATGATTTTTTGGTTTTTTGCTATGTGCATTGTAGTCATAATTGGTGGATTGGTGATTACATGGTATCCGAACATCTCTAAAGGAATGCAGGGATATGATTTAGATAGATATTCATATTATTATAAAGGTATAGTATATTCTAGATATTATGCAAGTTATGCTGGACCATTGTTGTTGGCATGTATGGTGTATTTAAAAAAAGAGCGGGCTATATTTGAACGATATTTTGATTTTATAATCGGAATGATATTTGTGCTTTCTGTTGTTTGGATTAAATATATTGTTGTGCATTTGGTAAATTATGGTCCTACAGTACGTGAGTTTGTTGCCCTGACTTTTAAAGAATATAATTCAAAAGAATTGACGTATAAAGAATTTTTACCAGCATTAATATTTTTAATGGTTATGGTATTTTTATTGTCATATTGCATCAAACATAAAAATGTAATAGTTTATCTTATAATAGTATCAGTTTTTATGATTTATTCTAAATTTTATTATGATTTAGAAATAACCACAAGTAAGTACTCTATGGCAAATGCCAGCAAAGATTTTATATATGAACTAGAGGAGAAAGGAATAGATGTTGGTTGTGTATATGTTCCAAGTATTTCAAGGGCATATGCTGTTCAAGCATTATTGAGCAGATATACTGTTATACCGGAATATCCGGAAGCAGATATTGAAACTGCCATAGTTATTTCGGGGAGTGATAATTCAAAAGAATTGATTGAGTTAGGGTATGAAAGTATTGTATTAGAGTCAGATGAATGTGTGTGGATAAAAGGAATTACGTTACCATAATAAGTATTGTATAGAATTGTGAATATATAAAATATTAAGCAGGATTTATATAAACAAGACGAGGAAATAGGAATGGATAGAAAACGTAAACAAGTAAGTGCAAGAGATGTAAATAAACTAGTAGTTGGAGAATACATAATGGTGGTGTATGTATTAATTACTACATTTATTAATGTCTTAAACGTATGTAATTTGATAGAATTTACAAAGTGGTTTATGCAACCTACCTTTTTCGGCCCATCAATGTTGATTTTATTACTGACACAATACAGTTTATCTGCTTTAAATAAAGAGGAAGTTTTACTCATAAAGATACGTCCCTATATAATGGGAGTTATGATTGCAAATGTATTTTCTACATGTAGATTACCCTATGTTCTGCTTTTGGCATTAGTAGTAACCTATTTTACCTATAAGTGGATAAATAAAGTGGATAGAATGGGAAATCTATTATTAATGTCATTGGTATCTGTGATAGGTATGGAAATATATAGTGTAATATTAGTATTGGTGGATAATAATTCAAATTGTGGAATGCGGAGATTTATGACATCTATTTGGTCAGAAGTGTTATTTGTTGTAATTGCAATAGCATATGGAATTGTAATTACATCAAAAAGGGCTGTAGAAGCAAGAGAAAGTTCTGAAGTTATAGTTGATATAATTGATTATGAGAAAACTGACGGACAAGAAGATGATAGTCTTCAAAAGAAAAAGAGAAAAATTAATTTGTCAGTGCTCAAAGAAAAATGTAAGCGAAGTTATGAAATATTATTTATAAATCGAAGGAAGGCTGTTAATATTGCTTGTTCATTAGCTTGCTGTATTACAATAACCATTTTTGGGGTTTGTTCGATAACGATAGCAACTGGTGAGACTAGAATTAAAAATAGTCAAGAAGAAGTGTACTTGTTACAACACAGTGAGGATACGTCATTAGTAGTGTCACTCATAGAAGCAGAGAACGGTTATGAAATTGTTTTAGATAAATATACTGGTGCGAATAACCAGAAGATTCAAATTCTAGATATGGGAGATGGTACCTTTCAATATATTTTCCTAGAACCAAGAATGGCAATTGAATTAATTACTTCTGAAAAAACAGGTAAAAGAATTTTAACCGCAAATCAAGTATCTGATACGCCAGAACAAAGATGGAACAAGGGATTTTGGTTTGGAATAGATAATTTTGATATGGTTACAAGAATTACAAGTGCGAAGGGTACACCTATTTTTTATCAGACGCTTGCTCAGGGAAAGGGGACGCCTCAAGTCAAGATTGGTAGTAAACATAGTGGACATGAGTACTTCCCTATGGAGCGAACCATTTCAAATGAGTTTATTACAAAAACAATTACAACGCATAAAGCTGATTTTCAACCTACCGCAATGATTGAAATCAATATAGAGCGCTTTAGTGGTGGCAGTTATATACTATTTTTCCTGATTGCCTTGGTTTTTTGTGCGATTATTTATGCCAGACGTATCATCGGTGATAAATGTGGTCTATTAAATGCTGCCATGTTTGTCTTTTTACTGGCATATGGTGCGATTAGTGTAATTGCTTTGTTCCTATTGGCATTTGGTGTGCAGTGTTATTGTGGTTATATGATTAGAAGAGAAAAGAAGATTTTGTAGTTGTAATAATTGGAAGAGTATTATAAGGAAGGGAAACTTTTATTGTGTTTTATAGTAAAGAGGAACAAGTTAAAAATTACTCTTGATTTTATAACCAAAATGAAGTAGTATAATTGTGAGATTTTATGAGAAAGGAAAACAAACAATGAAAACAGCATTAATTACAGGTATTACAGGACAGGATGGTTCTTACTTAGCAGAATTATTATTGGACAAGGGTTATGAGGTACATGGTATTGTACGTCGTTCTTCTTTATCCAACACAGCAAAAATAGATCATTTGATTGCAAAGAATGCAATCACCTTGCACGAAGGAGATTTGACCGATTCTTCATCATTAGTTCGTATTATTAACATGGTTCAGCCGGATGAAATTTATAACCTGGCAGCACAGTCTCATGTACAGGTATCTTTTGAGGTGCCTGAATACTCCGGAGATGTAGATGCTATCGGTGTTTTGAGAGTTTTGGAAGCTATCCGTATTTTAGGGTTAGAGAAGAAGACCAAGTTCTATCAGGCTTCTACCTCTGAGTTGTATGGTAAGGTGGAGGAAGTTCCTCAGCGTGAGACCACTCCTTTCCATCCCTACAGCCCTTATGCAGTAGCAAAGCAGTATGGCTTCTGGATTACCAAGGAGTATCGTGAGGCTTATGGCATGTTTGCAGTAAATGGTATTTTGTTTAATCATGAGTCTGAGAGACGTGGTGAAAATTTCGTTACACGTAAGATTACCTTGGCTGCAGGACGTATCGCAGAGGGATTGCAGGATCATTTAGAGCTGGGTAACTTAGATTCCTTGCGTGACTGGGGTTATGCAAAGGATTATGTAGAGTGTATGTGGATGATTTTGCAGGCAGAGAAGCCGGAAGATTTCGTGATTGCTACCGGTGAACAGCATACCGTTAGAGATTTCACCGAGAAGGCATTCCGTGCCAATGGTATCGAGCTGAGATGGGAAGGCACCGGCGTAGACGAGAAGGGTTATGATGTGGCTACCGGAAAGATGTTAGTATGCGTAAATCCTGCATGGTTCCGTCCTACCGACGTAGATAATCTTTGGGGTGATCCTACTAAGGCAAAGACTGTTCTCGGTTGGAACCCGCAGAAGACCTCTTATGAGGAGTTGGTAAACATTATGGCGAAGCATGACAGAGCATTGGCGAAGAGAGAAGCTGCTTTCAAGAACGCTGCTGAAAATGAATAAGTAGGTAAGGGAAAAGGAATTCAGTGTTGAATTCCTTTTCGTATAAGAGGATATGTATATGAAAAAGGGTTTGGTAATCGGTGCTGCAGGATTTGTAGGCAATTATCTGATAGAGGAGATGTGTGCCAATGGGATGGAGGCTTATGCAACGAAGCTTCCTCATGAGAAATTGGAGAATCCCAAGGCGAAGGTGTATGATTTAGATATTATGGACAAGGATGCTATCGTGGCATTGTTGTTCGAAGTGCGTCCGGATTATATTTTTCATTTGGCAGCACAGAGTTCGGTAGGTCTGGCTTGGAAGAATCCGGGCTTGACTATCGATGTAAATATCAAGGGTAGTATCAATGTAATGGATGCAGTTCGTGAGCTGTTCTACAAGCCTCGTGTGCTGCTCATTGGTTCCGGAGAGGAATATGGTCATATTCAGCCGGATGAAACGCCTATTAAAGAGAATAATCTGCTGCGTCCGGGAAATATTTATGCTGCTACAAAAGCTTGTCAGAATATGATTGGCAGTATTTATTCCAAGGCATATGACTTGGAACTGATGATGGTGAGAGCGTTTAATCATATTGGTCCGGGTCAGGCACCTATGTTCGTGGTTTCTGACTTCTGTAAGCAGGTGGCAGAGATCGAGAAGGGACTGAAAGAGCCGGTAATGAAGGTAGGCAATCTGGCAGCAATGCGTGACTTTACGGATGTGCGTGATGTGGTGAAAGCTTATGTGAAGCTGGTAGAAGCAGGAAGTCCCGGAGAAACCTATAATGTGGGTAGCGGAAATGCGAAAGAGATAAGAGCGATATTGGATTTGATTATATCTATGTCTGAAGTGGATATCAAGGTAGAAATAGACCCGAATAAGCTACGTCCGGTGGATGTACCGATTATTGAGGCGGATATTCGAAAGATTCATGAGTTGACCGGCTGGGAGCCGCAGATACCATTGGAGCAGACCATACGAGAGACATTAGACTATTGGAGAATGCATGTATAGGAGGTCCCCATGATTAAGAAAGAGGAATTATTTGCTACAGATACAGTGACGAAATCAGATAGATGTATTCATACTCCCGGAAGCTTTGCGAGACAGAACCTTCTATATGTACAGGAGGTGGGGTTTTTGCAGAGCTTACAGCCCCATCGATGTGTTCGTGAGAACTTGGCTTCCTTTCTGTTTTTAGCGGTTTTAGAGGGAAAAGGGACTTTATCTATCAAAGGGGTAGACTATGTGTTAGAAAAGGGAAGTTGTGCATTTATCGATTGTATGGAGCATTATGAGCACATCAGTGATGAAAAGGACGCTTGGAAGCTTGGCTGGGTGCATTTGAATGGTCATGGTGCAAGAGGCTACTATGAGCTTTTTCAAAAGTATAATCAGGGTAGTCAGTTGTTTAAAGCAGAGGATATTGCTGATTGGGAGGCTTTGGTTGAGGAAATTCTGACTTGCCAGAAGGCGAGAAACTTTCAGGCAGAGCTGAAATGTGGAGAGCTTTTGACCGGGCTTTTAAATAAGATTTTAGGGAATGTGATTGCTAGTGTGAATGTTGCTCATGAACAGAAGAAAATGCAGGTGAATGAGTTAAGGGAGCTGTTAAATGAGCAGTATGCAGCTACTGATGTTTTGAGCCAAATAGAACAGCATTTCAAAGATGCTTGGAAAGAGCTACGGGTGGATTTTGCACAGCAATATGGTATCAGTATCGAAGAATATATTGCCAACCGTAGATATAATGCAGCAAAGGAATTGTTGCGTTTCAGTATAAAACCCATCGAAGAGGTGGCAAAGGAGTCCGGTATCATGGACTTAGTAGCTATGCAGCGAATGTTTCGCGATAACGAAGGCATGTCTGCAGAAGAATACCGCATGAAATGGGCACAGTGGATACGATAGAGGAAATGAGGGAGAATTTGAGATGAATGTTGTATTATTATCCGGAGGTTCCGGAAAGCGTTTATGGCCACTTTCCAACGAAGTCCGTTCCAAGCAGTTTATTAAGATTTTCAGAACAGAAGATGGACAGTACGAATCCATGGTACAGCGAGTATACCGCCAGATACGTTCAGTAGATACGGATGCAGTGGTTACCATTGCTACTTCCAAGACACAGGTATCTGCCATCAATAACCAGTTAGGCGAAGGCGTGAATGTGTGCGTGGAACCCTGTAGAAGGGATACCTTTCCTGCTATTGCATTGGCAACCGCATATTTGCATGATGTGAAGGGCATTGACGAGAATGAAACAGTTATCGTTTGTCCGGTGGATCCTTATGTGAACAAGGATTATTTCGAAGCAGTGGCAGAGCTGGGTGAATTGGCGAAGAGTAGTGATGCGAATTTGGTTTTGATGGGCATGGAACCTACCTATCCCAGTGAGAAGTACGGCTATGTGATACCGGTGGATAAGAACCGGGTGAGCGAGGTGGCTACCTTCAAGGAAAAGCCGGATGCTCAGACAGCAGAAGAATATATCGCTCAGGGAGCTCTCTGGAATGGTGGTGTTTTCGCGTATAAGCTGAAATATGTGTTAGACAAGGCCCATGAGCTGATTGACTTCGTGGATTATCAGGACTTGTTTGAAAAGTACGAGACTTTGACGAAAATCAGCTTTGATTATGCTGTGGTGGAGCAGGAAAAGAAGATACAGGTGCTTCGTTTCGGTGGCGAATGGAAGGATTTGGGTACCTGGAATACCCTGACCGAAGCCATGGAGGAGAATACCATTGGCAAGGTGATGCAGAATGAACATTGTGAAAATCTGCATGTTATCAACGAATTGAATGTGCCAATCCTGTGCATGGGTATCAAGAATGCTATCGTCAGTGCCAGTGCAGAAGGTATTTTGGTGTCTGACAAGGAACAATCGGCATATATCAAGCCTTTTGTAGACCAGATAAATCAGGAGATTATGTTTGCTG
Organism: Acetatifactor sp.; assembly: GCA_045615205.1. GTDB lineage: Bacteria > Bacillota > Clostridia > Lachnospirales > Lachnospiraceae > Acetatifactor. Next base: position 80,410 of record JAZLEI010000020.1, on the reverse strand, counting down.
AGAAATCTTGGGGCAGATATGAGGTCATGGATGTGGAAAAGAACAGCATGACGGTTAAGGTGACATTGAATCCCGGACAGGAGATGTATTATCATTATCATCAAAATCGCCGCGAAATCTGGACGGTATTATCCGGAACCGGATATGCTATACTGGATGGTGTGAAGCGTGCTGTAAAAGCCGGTGATGTGTTGGAAATGCCCATCGGCTGCAAGCATACAATAATCGCTGAAAACGAGATGAAAATCATGGAAGTGCAGATTGGTGAAGAGATTTCTGCGCATGATAAAGTGAAATGTGAGTTGGAGTAAGGTGTGTGTTATTATGTACATGCATTAAAAAATAGAAAGGGAGAGAGAAGAAATGAGTGGAAAACAAAAGGCATTAAAAAAATGTGGATTGGTGCTTTTGAAAGCATGTCTGACTATAGTGCTGTTTTTGGGTTGCTCACAGAAAGTATACGCAGCAATAGATCCCTTTTGTTGGCCGGTGCCATCAACAACAAAGTGGGGAACTTATCCCGGCCATACTGGTATTGATATTAAGTGTGGTGCAGGAACAGAGGTATATGCCGCAAAATCAGGAAAAGTAGTAAAGGTTTGGGAAGGATGTCCACATAATTCTGGTAATAAGGATAAGCCATCTTGCAGTTGTAATGAGAATTTTGGAAATGGTGTGGTTATCAAGCACGATGATGGCACATGGACAGAATATGCACATATGACAGTGAATTCTATTGTGGTTTCTAAAGGCATAAGGGTTGAAAAGGGAGACTATTTAGGATTGTCAGGTAATTCGGGAAATTCTTATGGAGCACACCTTCATTTTGGTATTAGAAAGGGTAGCGGTACTGGTTATTATGATTTTTGGGATTGTACTATATTAAATGCCGCCCCTAATGGCGGTGAAGTTACGTATGAAGATTTACCAACTTCAACTCTAAAATTTGCCAACATAACAGTTTCAGATATTACCGAAACAACTGCTTTTGTAAGAGCTGATGTTCAAAACGCAGTAGCAAGCAATTATTCTAAGGTGGGGTTAATGTGGGGAACTACACCAGACTTGCCCAATAAGGTAGAATTTAATGTGTTAAATAAGTTGACTTTTGTATCAGTTGCATTTGATGGTTCAGAGGGACCTACTTTGCAAAAGGGAACCACATATTATTATCGTTTTTATATCTTAAGTAAGAGTGGACAATATACATATAGTGATGGTATTGGAAGCTTTACGACTGCGGGGGATGACATAAAACCTACAATTGCTGATGTTAGCGTAAAAGATGTAACAAAAGATGGATATACTGTGGTGTGTACAGCATCAGATAATGTAGGTATTTCGCGTGTTTCATTCCCGACTTGGACAGATGTAAATGGTCAGGATGATATAGTGGATGATTGGTATAACAATGCAGCAGTGCTTACACCTGATGCAAATGGTCAATACTGCTATAGAGTCAATCGTGCAGAGCATAATAATGAAGGCGGCATTTATTATACACATGTTTATGTGTATGATCATACAGGAAATTATACAATTCATAATACAACTGTCGTTAATGTTGATATTACAAATCCGGCAGTTTCCAATGTTTCAGTAACAGATATCACTGGAGATGGCTATACAGTAGTATGTACGGCAACAGATAATGTGGGTGTTGTACGTGTATCATTTCCTACATGGACAGATTATAATGGTCAGGATGACCTTGATAATGAATGGTACTATAATGAAGCAGTGCTTAGTCCGGATGCAAATGGACGGTACAGTTATAGAGTAAATATTGCGGATCATAACAATGAAGGCGGTATTTATTATACCCACATTTATGCATACGATGCTGCTGGAAATTATACAATTAATGGAGAGACAAGGGCAGAAGTATATCCACTAAGCAGTATTAAATTGTCAAAGTCTTCCGTAGAATTAACAGCAGGCTCTACACAGAAATTGACAGTGAGGTACACTCCTGAAAATACAACTGTAGTAAAGGATGTAACATGGTCATCATCTAACAGTAATGTTGCAAAGGTAAATTCTTCCGGAAAGGTAACTGCTGTTAGTGAAGGAACAGCAACTATTACCGCAAAAGTAGCAGGAAAGAGTGCAAAATGTACGGTAACCGTAACCAAGGGGGCTGAAAATAAGGTAAAGGCTTTTGTAGAACGTATGTACACTGTAGCGTTGAATAGAACTGCAGACGCACAGGGTGTAGCATATTGGACAGAGCAGTTAGTGACCCGTCAAAAGGATGGTGCAAGTATTGCAGAAGGCTTTCTTTTGAGTCCTGAGTTTATTAACAATAACTATGGTAATCAGCAATATGTAAATATTCTATACAAAACCTTCTTTGACAGAACAGTAACAACTACTGAGAGTGCTTATTGGGTAAATGAGTTGAATAATGGTGTCAGCAGAAAGAAGGTGTTGGCAGGATTTGTAAATTCGGCGGAGTTTGATGAAATTTGTACCAATTATGGTATTACCAGAGGAACCATGGTTGTAGAAGATGATACAGTATATGAAGGTGTTTATGGCTTTGTAGCACGTATATATACATGTGCTTTAGAGAGAACACCCGATGCAGAAGGTATTAATTATTGGGCAAAGAGAATTGAATCAAAGGAGAGTACACCTATAGAAGTAGCGAAGATGTTCTTCCTGTCTCCGGAATACATAGAGAAGAATGTAAGTAATTCAAAATATGTAGAGACATTATATTTGACCTTTATGGATCGTTCTTCCGAGACAGCAGGAAAGACTTATTGGGTAAATGAGTTAGATAAGGGCATGAACAGAGAAACTGTAATGGAAGGATTTGCAGCGTCAGCTGAGTTTCAGGAAATTATGGTTAGATATGGTCTGTAATCGTTCTTCAAATTAGTGATTTTTGCTAAAACATAAAACAAAAGGGAGTGTCGCAAAATAACTAAATTCTAGTTATGGAGTGCCGCTCCTTCTTTTATCTTTAGAAAAAATTGAGAGGTGTTTTCATGGATATGAAGATTATGAAAAGTGAAAAATGGTAATGTACATGTTGTATGGAAGAACATGAGGTGAAAACAGTGCTTGTTCTGGGGAGGACTATTTTTAAGAATGTAAAAGTGACGTTTGAGTCCACCTATTTGTATTGTGATGAAGCAGAAGGATTGTATGTGGATGAGCAAATGATGCAGGAAAATGATTTGCGGATTAAGGAGGCATATAGAAAAGAGGAAGGACTTCTGAGTGCTTCTGAAATATGTGATATTCGTGCTAAATATGGAATAAGCCAGAGTGATTTTTGTATTCTACTTGGGTGGGGGGAAGACGATTACAAGATATGAGGGGCATCAGGTGCAGGATAAAGCACATGATACGATATTGAAAAGATTGATAATGATGATGAGTGGTTTTTATCATTGTTAAGTACCTCAAAAGACAATTTGGCAGCAGAGTCTTATCAGAGGTATTTAAATATAGCAACAGTTTTGTATGAGAAAAATCAGGATGCATATTTGCGTAAAGCTATTATGGCGTTATGCAAGATTTCAAGGAAATTACTATCATAGAATAAACCAAAAGCTTACCCAATATCAGTGTAAGCTTTTGGTTTATCCATGTTTTTCTGAGTAGCTTCTACTCCAAACTCTCCAACAGCTGGTGAATGGATACCTCTAATCCTTCGGAAATATCCAGTAACACCTCCAGAGAAAAGGGCTGGTCACAGTTCTTGGCTTCAATCTTGGTTAAGTAGCTGACACTAATATTGATTTTATCCGCTAACTGTTCCTGTGTTAAGCCTCTTTGCTTCCGATATTTCTGAATTGTCTGACCGATTACCTTGTAAGTATCTGTATGTTTCTGACTCATTTGTTATCACCTCTCTACTTATAATTCTAATAAATTCCGGATAAATTAAATTTCAGTCATGCTGAAAGAAAAGTGGTGTAAAACGGAAAGATTTGAGGGGAAACGATTGCTTTTCAGAAATGCACATGCTATAATATTTACAAGCAAGAGTTCTATTATTCAAAATTCAAGTTTCTATGGGCGTGTGTCCATTCGTAGATTCCCTTGCGAAATACTCATTTAAGTGCAGGGAAGGTTCCCTGCGGAAAGGAATTGAATATGTGTAAGAAGTGGTTGTTGAGAAAGAGTCTCGGCAGCGTGAAGCGTTTGTTTACGTTTTCGTCAGGCTGGGAGTTTCGTAGCAATCGAAAGGTCAAGGACCGGCTGTTTCGGGAGCTTTTTGCGAAGGATAAGGGAGCATTGCTGCAGCTTTATAATGCACTACATGGAACGGATTATCAGGATGAGGAGGAGTTAGAGGTTATCACTATGGACAATGTGCTCTACATGGGTATGAAGAATGATTTGGCGTATATGTTGACCGGTACCATTAATTTGTACGAGCACCAGAGCACCTATAATCCCAATATGCCCTTACGATTCCTGCATTATATCAGTCAGGAATATTTGCGGTATGTGGATTATACGGAGCAGAATATCTATGGGAGTACGCAGGTGAATTTACCTACGCCCCATTTCGTGGTGTTTTATAACGGAGAGAAGGATATGCCGGATGAGAAGCTGTTGCGATTATCAGATGCTTATGAAGTGACAGAGGAAGAAAAGAGTTTGGAGGTGGTTGTGAGGATGATTAATATTAATTATGGTCGGAATAAAGAACTGATACAGGGCTGTAGTAAGCTGGAGGAGTATGCCTTCTTCATACATCAGGTGCGGTTGAATTTACAGAAGGGCATGAAGCGTAAGAAAGCTGTGGATGAGGCTATCTTTTACTGTATTGAACATGGTGTGATGGCAGAGTTTCTAAAGAAGCATCGTTTCAAGGCTCACGGAAATGTGTTGTTTGAGTATGATGAAAACTGGCATATGTATATGGAACGACGGGATGCCAAGGCGGAGGGACGAGAAGAAGGAAGAGAAGAAGGGATAAGGCTTGGTCGCGAACAGGCTCTTGTGGAGGTGTTTCAGGAGATGGGAGTGTCAGAAAAAGATGCACTAAATCGTATAAAAGATAAACTACAGATTTCTGAACAAGAAGCAAGAGAAATTATGGACAGACACTGGAATAGATAGCCTTTATCAAATTAAAGCATTACTTTGATAAATAATTAACTTTTGCCAAAACTATTGCGAAATTTAACCAATTAGGGTAAACTCTTTTGTAAGCGCTTACATTATTAAAAATAATGCTTACAAAGGAGATTCTTATGAGCCGTTTGAAGATTGCAACACCCAATGAGGCACAGTTAACGGTAGAACGCCTCTATAAAGATTTGGAAAGACGTATTATTGCCAGCCCACCGGGACTTTGTCCGGTGGATTTGCAGTTGTCCTTTTTGAAGATGTGTCATGCTCAGACTTGTGGAAAGTGTACGCCGTGTCGTGTAGGATTGGGACAGTTGGCGAATTTGATAGAGGATGTTTTAGAGGGAAGAGCTACGCTGAAGACTTTGGACTTAATGAAGCAAACTGCACAGGATATAGCAGAATCGGCAGATTGTGCACTGGGTTATGAGGCTGCTCGTATGGTTTTGTCCGGCTTGGAGGGTTTCCAGGAAGATTACAGGCATCATATTAAGACGGGCAAGTGTTCCTGCCATATTACCCAGCCGGTTCCCTGTGTAGCATTGTGTCCTGCCGGAGTGGATATCCCCGGTTACATAGCATTGGTAGGAGAGAAGCGTTATGAGGACGCTGTGAAGTTAATCCGCAAGGACAATCCGTTCCCTACTGCATGTGCATTGATTTGTGAGCATCCCTGTGAGGCCAGATGCCGCAGAAATATGATTGATAGTGCCATTAATATCAGAGGCTTGAAGCGAATGGCTGTGGATAATGCCAGAGCCAATACGGTACCTACTCCGGCGAAGGCGGAAAGTACCGGCAAGCGAATCGCTATTGTAGGTGGTGGTCCGGGTGGTTTGTCAGCAGCCTATTATTTGGAGCTGATGGGACATCACTGTGTGGTATTTGAAGAAAAGAGCAAGTTAGGCGGTATGCTGCGTTATGGTATCCCTAACTACAGATTCCCCAGAGAACGACTGGATGAGGATATTGAAACCATTCTTTCTACCGGTGTGGAGGTGAAGCTGAATACCCGTATCGGTAAGGGCGAGGGAGAAATTCCTTTTGAGACCTTACGTCATGAGTTTGATGCTGTTTATATCGCTATCGGTGCCCACACGGATAAGAAGATTGGAATTGAAGGTGAGGATTCTAAGGGCGTTATGTCTGCAGTGGAGATGCTGCGTCATATTGGTGAGGAGAATATGCCGGACTTCAAGGACAAGAATGTAGTGGTTGTGGGCGGTGGTAACGTGGCCATGGACTGTACCCGTTCGGCGATTCGTCTGGGAGCCAAGAAAGTAACCATTGCTTATCGCAGAAGACAGAGCGATATGACAGCTTTGCCGGAGGAAGTAGAGGGTGCAGTAGCAGAAGGTGCAGAACTGTACAGCTTAAAGGCACCTCACAGGATTGAAGCAGATGAAAACGGTAATGTAGTTGCTCTTTGGGTGGAGCCTCAGATTATTGGCAAAATTGATGCTTGGGGAAGAGCCAGAGCCGTACATGCAGATGTGCCCCTTGTGAGAATTTCCTGTGATGTGGTAGTGGTAGCTATCGGTCAAGGTATCGAAACCCGCCACTTTGAGGAAGCCGGTATTGCGGTAAAGCGTGGTACATTAAGTGCCATGAGCGACAGTGAAGTAAAGGATGTACCGGGTGTATTTGCGGGCGGAGACTGTGTAACAGGTCCCGCAACTGTAATACGTGCCATCGCGGCAGGAAAGGTTGCAGCGGCAAATATTGATGAATATTTAGGATATCATCACGTGATTCCTTGTGATGTGGAAATACCTCCTGTACGCTACGAAGATAAGGAGCCTTGCGGACGTATCCAGCTGACGGAGCTGGAGGCTTGTGAGCGTAAGCAGAGCTTTGATGCTTTTGAATGTGGCATGACAGAGCAGGAGGCCTGCCAGGAGGCCGGCCGATGCCTGCGTTGTGACAAGTACGGCTATGGAAGCTTGAAAGGAGGACGTGCAGCAATATGGTAAAATTAACAATTGATGGAATTTTAGTAGAAGTACCGGAGGGTACCACTGTCATGAAGGCGGCATCCTCTGTAGGAATTGAAGTCCCTCATTTGTGTTATTTAGAGGGAATTAATGAAATCAGTGCATGTAAGGTATGTGTGGTAGAAATGCAGGGCAAGGAGAAGCTGATTACTGCCTGTAACAGCCTGGTAGAAGAGGGAATGGTGATTTATACCAATTCTCCTAAGGTAAGGCGTGTGAGAAGAACTAATGTGGAATTAATCCTTTCTCAACACGATTGCCATTGTGCCACCTGTGTGAGAAGCGGTAATTGTAATTTACAGAAGCTTTCCAATGATTTGGGGATTTTAGAGGTGCCTTATGAGGAGGAAGTACCTAAGGTGCCTTGGGATCATAGCTTCCCGCTTATCCGAGATTCCAGCAAGTGTATTAAATGTATGCGCTGCGTGCAGATTTGTGATAAGGTGCAGGGACTGCATGTATGGGATGTGCAGAATACCGGTTCCAGAACGACTGTAGACGTAGCAGGAAATAAGACTATTGACTGCTCTGATTGTACTCTTTGCGGTCAGTGTATTACTCACTGTCCTACCGGTGCACTTCGTGAGCGTAATGATATTCCCAAGGTGTTTGATGCCTTGGCAGATACAGAGAAGGTGACCGTAGTGCAGGTAGCACCGGCAGTGCGTACGGCTTGGGGAGAAGCGCTGGGCTTATCACCGGAGGAGGCTACGGAAGGCTTGATGGTAGCCGCTTTAAAGCGTATTGGTTTTGATTATGTATTTGATACCAACTTTACTGCGGACCTAACTATTATGGAGGAAGGCAGCGAGCTTTTGGAAAGACTGGGGAATCCTGGCAAGTATGCATGGCCTATGTTTACCTCTTGTTGTCCGGGCTGGGTAAACTTTGTCAGCAAGAAGTATCCCAAGTATTTGCGTAACCTTTCGACTGCAAAATCACCGCAGCAGATGTTCGGTGCGGTGACTAAGACTTACTTTGCCCAGAAGATGGGTATTGACCCCAGAAATATTTGTTGTATTTCTATCATGCCCTGTGTGTCCAAGAAGCGTGAGGCTTCTCTGTCTTACATGAGAAGTGCAGGAGCCGGTCAGGACGTGGATATCGTACTGACCACCAGAGAACTGGTGCGTTTGATTAAGGCAGAGCATATTAATCCCAGAAGTTTGCAGGAAGAAGCTTGGGACTCACCCTTGGGTGAAAGTACCGGTGCCGGTGTAATCTTCGGTGTAACCGGTGGTGTTATGGAGGCTGCTCTCCGTACTGCTTATGCAGTGGTAGAGGGCAAAAATCCGGATGCCGATGCATTCAGTAAAGTGAGAGGTATGGAAGGTCGTCGTGAAAAAGAATTCAAGCTGGGAGATAAGGTACTTCGAACCTGTACGGTCAGCGGTCTGGGAAATGCAGAGAAGTTGATGCAGGACATCGTAGAAGGAAGAGTAGAATACGATTTCGTAGAGGTGATGGCATGTCCTGGCGGTTGTGTAGGTGGTGGGGGACAACCAATCCATGATGGTTGTGAATTGGCAGCAAGTCGTGGCCAGAAGCTGTATCAGTTAGACCACAGCAGATATATTCGTTTCTCTCATGAAAATAAGGAAGTACAGAAGCTGTATGAAGACTTCATCGGCAAGCCATTAAGCCGTAAGGCTCACGAACTGCTCCATTCAGAGCATGTGAATGAGTTGTATTTTGAGACGCATAACTATCTGTAATATGTAATAGCATTGAGCCATGCAGAAGAAACAAATACAGAGGTGATGAATGCCTGCATTCAAGAGCCTTTGTATTTGTTTCTTTCTATTTGGCGATAGCTAAACAGCTCGGAAATGCGAAGCATTTTTGAGCCTGGCTCAATGCGTGGCTATACTGATTCAGAAAAAAATTTTTAATATTTTTATTGTCATGGAATACCTTAAGGAGTATAATAATATAGTGTTTTGTATAGAAACTATTTTTAAAGCAAGGAGAACAGACTTCGATGGGAAAATATTTTGGTACGGACGGCTTTCGCGGAGAGGCGAACAAAACATTAACAGCAGAACATGCTTATAAAATCGGACGTTTTTTAGGCTGGTACTATCAGCATAAGGATGATGAGGAGCGTTGTAAGGTTGTTATCGGAAAGGATACACGTCGTTCTTCTTATATGTTTGAGTATGCATTGGTGGCAGGCTTGACTGCTTCCGGAGCAGATGCTTATTTGTTGCATGTAACGACTACTCCCAGTGTTTCTTATGTGGCACGTACAGAGGGCTTTGATTGTGGTATTATGATTTCCGCCAGTCATAACCCTTATTATGATAATGGTATTAAGCTGATTAACGGCAATGGTGAGAAAATGGACGAAGAGACAATCTTGAAGGTAGAGGAGTACCTGGATGGCAAGATGGAAGAACTCCCTTATGCACAGCGTGACAGGATTGGATGTACCGTAGACCATGCAGCCGGTAGAAACCGTTATATCGGCTATTTGATTTCCTTGGCTACCCGTTCTTACAAGGATAAGAAGGTGGGACTGGATTGCTCCAATGGTAGTGCTTGGATGATTGCCAAGAGTGTATTTGATGCACTGGGTGCAAAGACTTATGTGATTAACGATCAACCGGATGGTTTGAATATTAATATGGATTGTGGTTCTACTCATATTGAGCATTTGCAGAAGTTTGTGGTAGACAATGGTTTGGATGCGGGCTTTGCCTTTGACGGTGATGCTGACAGATGTCTTTGTGTGGACGAAAACGGTAAGGTTGTAGACGGTGATGCGATTATTTATATTTATGGCTGCTATTTAAAGGATCGTGGTAAGCTGTTAGGCAATAAGGTGGTAACTACGGTAATGTCTAATTTCGGGTTGTACAAGGCTTTGGATGCAAAGGGTATCGAGTACGAAAAGACTGCAGTAGGTGACAAGTATGTTTACGAGAATATGATTGCCAATGGTTATCGATTGGGTGGTGAGCAGTCCGGACATATTATTTTCAAGAAGTATGCTACTACAGGCGATGGTATTCTCACTGCACTGAAGATGATGGAGGTTATGCTGGAAAAGAAAGCTACCCTGAGTGAATTGGCAGCACCTTTCGTAATTTATCCGCAGGTGCTGAAAAATGTACGTGTAGTGGATAAGGCAGTGGTAAATGCAGATGCAGACGTGCAGGCAGCTGTGGCAGAAGTGGCGAAGCTGCTGGGAGATGACGGACGTATTCTGGTGAGAGAAAGTGGTACAGAGCCTTTGATCCGTGTTATGGTAGAGGCCGGAGATATGGAGACTTGTCGGAAATACGTGGATCAGGTTATCGATGTGATTGCAGCAAAGGGATATGTAGAACAGTAGGAAGGACGAAAAGACGATGATTAAGTTTGTATTAACAAAAAATTATGATGATATGAGCAGAAAAGCTGCCAATGTAATCAGTGCACAGATGATTTTGAAGCCAAATTCTGTTTTGGGTCTGGCTACCGGTTCTACCCCTATCGGAACTTATAAATGTCTGGCAGAGAGATGTGCTCAGGGGGATTTGGATTTTTCCGAGATTACTAGTGTGAACTTGGATGAGTACAGAGGTCTTACCCATGAGAATGATCAGAGCTATTATTATTTTATGCATGAGAATTTATTCAGTAAGGTAAATATTGATTTGAGCAATACTTACGTCCCTGATGGTACCATTGCAGATGCCGAGGAAGCTTGTACCAAGTACGAAGAGATTATTGCAGCTACCGGTGGCGTGGATTTACAGCTTTTGGGCTTGGGACACAATGGACACATCGGTTTCAATGAGCCGGCTGAGGTGTTCCCGAAACTGACACATTGTGTTGACTTAACAGAATCTACCATTGAAGCAAATGCCAGATTTTTTGCATCCAAGGAGGAGGTTCCCACACAGGCGTATACCATGGGAATTCAGACCATTATGAATGCGAAGAAAATCCTGGTAGTGGTAAGCGGAGCAGATAAGGCTGCTATCGTGAAGAAAGCATTCTTCGGAGAGGTAACTCCTAATGTTCCGGCTTCTATTTTACAGCTACATCAGGATGTTACTATCGTTGGTGATGAAGCAGCTTTTGCAGAAATAAAGGATTTGATTTAAAAATGTATGTGCCCCCTATTTGCTTCAGGCAGATAGGGGATTTTATATGAAAAAGACATTGACATTTTATGACAGGGTGTGACATAATGTGAAAAACAAAAGTCGCTGTGGGATGAATTCGTCCCTCTTAAAGCATTTCAAGATTATTTTAGTTATTTTTACGGTAACATCACCGATTGTTTCACAAAATTTTAACTGGATAGGGATGTGGAAGGGGTATGCTAGTGGATTCGTGGTGTACTTTTGTTAATGCAAGTTTTGGAAGAAGGGAGACAGAAGATGGATAACAATAATGAGATTGTGTTATTTGAAACAGAAGATAAGAGAGTGGTATTACCGGTTGCGGTTGAAGATGAAACTGTTTGGTTATCGCAGGCACAGATGATGGAATTGTTTGACAGAGATCAATCGGTTATTTCCAGACATATTAATAATGTGTTTAAGGAGAATGAAGTGGACAAAAAAAGCAATATGCATTTTTTGCATATTGCAAATGCAGATAGACCGGTGGCATATTACAGCCTCGATGTTATCATATCTGTGGGCTATCGAGTAAAGTCAAAACGAGGAGTAGAGTTTCGGCAATGGGCAAATTCTGTTTTGAAGCAATACATTTTAAAGGGGTATGCAGTCAATAATAATCGTATCAAACAGTTAGGTGAGGTGATACGGATTATGAAACGAACAGAGAATGAATTGGATAGTAAACAGGTATTATCTGTTATTGAGAGGTATAATGCAGCATTATCATTATTAGATTCCTACGACCACCAGACCATGACACGACCGAAGGGGAAAGAAACCACCTATGTTCTGACCTATGAGGAATGCAGAGAGGTAATCGCTGCCATGCGATTCGGGGATGAATCGGACTTGTTTGGTAAGGAAAAGGATGCTTCCTTCAAGGGGAGTATCGGTAATATTTACCAGTCCTTTGCCGGACAGGAGATTTATGAAAGCTTGGAAGAGAAGGCGGCGAATTTGCTGTATTTTGTGACTAAGAACCATAGCTTTTATGACGGAAACAAGAGGATTGCGGCAACGATGTTTTTACATTTTCTGGATAGAAACGGTGCCTTGTTTGACGATGGCAGGAAGCGCATAGAGGACCATACACTGGTAGCTTTGACTATTATGATTGCAGAATCGAAACCGGATGAGAAGGAAATGATGATTAGTGTAGTAATGAATTGTCTCATATAAGAACGGAAGTGAGAGTGCTTCTCACTTCCGTACAGAAAAGATACGATAAATCTATTTTTTGAAACCGGCACGTTTACGAAGTGTCGGATCTAAAATTTTCTTACGGATACGTAAGCTGGAGGGAGTGACCTCTAAAAGCTCGTCCGTTTCAATAAAGTCTAAAGCCTGTTCCAAACTCAAAATCTTAGGCGGTGTTAAGCGGAGTGCTTCGTCAGCACTGGAGGAACGGGTGTTGGTCAGCTGCTTTTTCTTGCAGACATTCAATTCAATGTCTTCCCCACGACCGTTTTGACCGACTACCATACCGGCATAGACTTTTTCGCCGGGACCGATAAAGAGGGTACCACGTTCCTGTGCATTGAACAAACCATAAGTGATGGCTTCCCCTGCCTCAAATGCAATGAGAGAACCTTGCTTTCGATAAGAAATATCCCCTTTATAAGGGCCGTAGCCGTCGAAAATAGTATTGATGACACCGTTTCCCTTGGTGTCTGTCATAAACTCGCCGCGATAGCCGATTAAGCCACGGGAGGGGATAGAGAATTCCAAACGGGTATTGTCACTGCCCCCCATGGTGCTCATACCGCGAAGTTCGCCTTTTCGCTGGCTTAGCTTTTCGATAACGGAGCCGGAGAACTCTGTAGGAACATCTACAAAAGCCAGTTCCATAGGTTCTAACCGATTTCCCTTTTCATCGGTTTTGTACAGAACCTCTGCCTTGCTGACAGCAAATTCAAAGCCTTCACGGCGCATGTTTTCAATCAATACGGACAAATGCAATTCGCCTCGACCGGATACCTTGAAGCTTTCGGTGGTTTCGGTTTCTTCCACGCGCAAGGATACATCGGTGTTCAGCTCTCGGAATAAACGGTCACGAATATGACGGCTGGTTACATATTTACCCTCTGTACCGGCTAACGGCGAGTCGTTTACCATGAAGTGCATAGCTATGGTAGGCTCGCTGATTTTCTGGAAGGGAATAGGATTTACATTCTCCAAACCACACAGAGTATCCCCAATGTGAATATCTGCAATACCGGAAATTGCTACAATAGAACCGATGCCGGCAGATTTTACTTCTACTTTATTCAATCCATCAAATTCATAAAGCTTGCTGACCTTTACCTTGGTCTGTTTGTCCGGTTCGTGGTGGTTTACAATGATAACTTCCTGGTTTACGCTGATGGTTCCGTTATCCACCTTACCTACACCGATACGGCCTACATATTCGTTATAATCGATAGTACTGATGAGTACCTGAGTACCAAGCTCAGGGTCGCCCTCTGGTGCCGGAATATATTCCAGAATGGTTTCAAACAGAGGCTCCATGCTGGTGCCGGGTTCTGTAGAATCCAGAGAAGCAATGCCTGCCTTGGCAGAGGCAAAGATAAAGGGGCAATCTAACTGGGCATCATCGGCATCCAGTTCTAAGAAAAGCTCCAGTACTTCGTCAATTACTTCATCCGGTCTGGCTTCGGGACGGTCGATTTTGTTAATACAAACAATAACCGGCAGCTTCAATTCCAATGCCTTGCGGAGTACGAATTTGGTCTGTGGCATGGCACCTTCGAAAGCATCTACCACCAGAATAACACCATTTACCATTTTCAATACACGTTCTACTTCGCCGCCGAAGTCTGCATGTCCGGGGGTATCGATGATATTGATTTTTGTATTCTTGTACATAACGGCAGTATTTTTTGCCAGAATGGTAATGCCTCGTTCTCTTTCAATGTCATTAGAGTCCATGACTCTATCGGCAACCTCCTGACCTACACGGAAAACACCGCTTTGTTTCAAAAGTTCATCTACCAGGGTGGTTTTGCCATGGTCAACATGGGCAATAATAGCTACATTACGAATATTGTTTCTTTGTTGTTTCATAAAAATCCTTTCTATCAGACAAAGCCAGCAGGGCTGATTTTGTCGAACGATTTTTTCAATACCTTTCAAACTGTAACAGTATAGCACTATTTGCCAAGGTGTGCAAGGTGAAAAAAGCCGATAACTGCGTGGTTTTTCACAAGTTTTTTGGCGAGGATGGATAAAGGAGCAGTCTGCGAAAAAATCTCGAAATGGGGAGGAAATCTTGGATAATTGACGAGTTTTTGCGGTGGGTTTTTGTGTTCTAAAAGGGAAAAAAGGTGTATAAATAGTATTACAATACAGGTGAAAATTATTTAAGGGGATAATTTTTATCAAAAAAATTCTTAATGTAAGAAGGGAGAAACAAGATGACAGATAAGGTTATCGAAAACAATCAAGTAACAGTAATGGGAGAAATTGTAAGCGACTTCAGCTTTAGTCATGAAATATTCGGCGAGGGCTTCTATTTGGTAGATATGAAGGTGAAGCGCTTAAGTGAGAGCTATGATGTCATACCGTTGATGGTATCAGAACGTTTGATTGATGTAAATGGTGATTATAAGGGGAGGTTTGTCTGTGTAAATGGTCAGTTTCGTTCCTATAATCGACATGAGGAGAGAAAAAACAGACTGGTGCTGTCGGTATTTGCCAGAGAAATAGATTTTGTGGATGAGATAGAAGAAAGCTCCAAAACCAATCAGATTTATCTGGACGGTTATATTTGTAAAGAGCCCATATACCGAAAAACGCCTTTGGGTAGGGAGATCGCAGATGTACTTTTGGCAGTGAACAGACCTTATGGAAAGAGTGATTATATTCCTTGTATTTGTTGGGGAAGAAATGCACGCTATGCCAATCATTTCAAGGTGGGAGAGCGATGTGCTGTCTGGGGACGTATTCAGAGTCGAGAATATATGAAGAAGCTTAGCGAAACAGAAATTGATAAGAGAATTGCTTTTGAAGTGTCCGTCAGCAAATTGGAGATTTTGGAAGAGTAGTTGCTTAAAAATAGAAAATGTGTTATCCTTGTTCGGAATTAGGAATGGATAATAAAAAGAAAAATATATGAGGTGCATCGTGGATAGAGGTAATATTTACATATATTCCGGTGATGGCCATGGAAAGTCGCCGGCAGCCTGGGGGAGAGCCGTTCAGGCTGCGGCAGAAGGTAAAACAGTGGTCATCATTCAGTTTTTAAAGGGTAAGAGCATGACAGATTCCGAGTTTTTGCGCAGAATGGAACCGGAAATAAAGCTGATCCAGTTTGAAAAGTCTGCAGAGAACTTTGAGGAGCTTACAGAGGAACAGAAGCAGGAGGAAATCGGCAATATCCGTAATGGTTTGAATTATGCCAAGAAAGTATTGAATGTTTCGGAATGTGATTTGTTAATATTGGATGAAGTGTTGGGATTAGTAGACAATGAGATTATTTCCAAAGAGGAATTGAAGGCATTGGTGGATAATCGTCATGATACGGATGTAATACTGACCGGCGTGAAGCTGGAGGATGACATCTGTTTTATGGCAGATGAGGTTTCCAAAATTGAAACCGTAAAATTTAAGGTTTGGGAAATGTAGCATTGACAAAGACTATAGACAATGCTATTATATTTCTATCAATAACAAAATAAAGGTAGAGGTTGCGTATTTCATAAGTAGTTCTTTTGATGTGGCAGGCACAGTAGATGAAGAAGGAAAGGGGAAGACGCCGAAAGAGGAGATTTCCTGTGAGTCGATTCTTGGGCATACAGTTAAGAACTGTATGACTGTCATCTATATTTTTAGGTGGGGCGCTATCAGATTTCATCAGAATGTTTTCTTCGTATAGAAATATTCGGATTAGAATGTCGGCGTGCTATGTGCCGACTTTTTTCATGCAGACCCCGGAATGGAGGATTATATGTCAATTTTTACAGGAGCAGGCGTAGCAATTGTTACACCCATGAATGCAGACGGAAGCGTGAATTACGAAAAGTTTGCGAATTTAATCGAGTTTCAGATTGAGAATGGTACGGATGCGATTATCGTATGCGGTACTACAGGTGAGGCATCCACATTGACTCACGAGGAGCATTTGGATGTAATTAAGTATTGTGTGGAAGTAGTAAATAAGAGAATTCCTGTTGTGGCAGGAACCGGCTCTAACTGTACTGAAACGGCAATCTATTTGTCTACTGAGGCAGAGAAGATGGGCGCAGATGGTCTGTTGGTGGTGTCTCCTTATTATAACAAGGCAACTCAGAATGGTTTGTATGCACATTTTAAAGCAATCGCAGATTCTGTAAAGATTCCGATTTTGCTTTATAATATTCAGGGAAGAACCGGTGTGAACATTGCACCTTCTACCATTATCAGACTTTGCAATGACTGTGAGAATATTGTGGGTGTGAAAGAAGCCAGCGGTAATATCAGTCAGGTGGCAAAGATTGCAGCTTTGGCAAAGGGTAAGGTGGATATTTATTCCGGTAATGATGACCAGATTATTCCGCTCATGTCTCTGGGTGGAAAGGGTGTTATTTCCGTACTTTCCAACATCGCACCCAGACAGACACATGAAATGTGTGCAAAGTATCTGGCTGGTGATGTGACAGGTGCTATGCAGATGCAGTTAGAAGCTATCGATTTGATTGATGCTTTGTTCTGTGAAGTAAATCCTATTCCGGTGAAGATGGCCTTGAATCTGATGGGCATGGAAGCAGGTGGATTACGTCTTCCTTTAACCGAAATGGAAGAGACAAATACCGCAAAATTAAAGGCTGCAATGGAGGCATATGGTATTTTGTAAGAAGTTGATAAGACCATATGACGAGAGGCTGACATAAGATAAGAGTGCCGGATAGAGATGTTTTGTATCGGATGACTCTAAGAATAGTAGCAACGTATAAATGTGTAAAGAGGCAAGCTCGAAAATCATCAGGGTTTTCGGGCTTGTGCTGAATAGAATGAATGGGTAGAGGTGAAAACATATGATTAGAGTAATTATGCATGGATGTAATGGTAAAATGGGACAGGTAATCAGCGGTCTGGTGGCAGCAGATGATATGTTGGAAATGGTGGCAGGAATTGACCCGGTAGATGACGGACACAACCCGTATCCGGTTTTTGCAGATATTACGGCCTGTGATGTAGAGGCAGATGTTTTGATTGATTTTTCCACTGCAGCAGTAATGGATAAGCTGTTGGATTATTGTGTGGAGAAAAAGCTCCCTTGTGTGCTTTGTACCACCGGTCTGAACGAGACCCAGCTGGAAAAGGTGGCAGAGTCTGCAAAACAGGTGGCTATTTTGAAATCTGCGAATATGTCTTTGGGTATTAATTTATTGTTAAAGATGTTAAAGGAAGCAGCAGGGGTTCTGGCACCGGCAGGTTTTGATATCGAAATCGTGGAGAAGCATCATAACTTGAAGGTGGATGCTCCCAGTGGTACCGCTTTGGCATTGGCAGATTCTATTAATGCAGAGTTTGATAAGGAATATGAGTATGTATATGACAGAAGTTGTAAGAGAGAAAAGAGAAGTAAGAAGGAAATCGGTATCAGTGCAGTGAGAGGCGGTACCATTGTAGGTGACCATGATGTGATCTTTGCCGGTGCGGATGAAGTGATTACCTTCTCCCATACTGCATATTCCAAGGCAGTGTTTGCAAAGGGAGCTGTACAGGCTGCGAAGTTTTTGGCAGGCAAGGATGCCGGTATGTACGATATGAGCGACGTAATCGCGGCACAGGCTTAGGCAGTATATTTTTCAAATAATACAGAGTATTTCCTATAAGGAAAAAGGGGGATATTATGACCGAAACAAATATGGCAGTGCTAAAAAGCCTTGCAAGGCAATATCCGAATGCAGCGGCTGCTGCTACAGAGATTATTAATCTGCAATCCATATTGAACTTACCCAAGAGTACAGAACACTTTTTGACGGATATTCATGGGGAGTATGAACAGTTCCGGCATGTGTTGAAAAACGGTTCCGGTTCCGTGCGTCGTAAAATCGAGGAAGCTTTCGGAAACACCATTAGTAGCAGGGATAAGAAGAGTCTGGCAACCTTGATTTTTTATCCGGAGGAAAAGCTGGAGATTGTACGTTCTGAGGAGGAAAATCTGGAGGATTGGTATAAAATCGCTCTGCATAGAATGGTTTATTTGGTGAAGCTGGTTTCCTCAAAGTATACCAGGTCCAAGGTGCGAAAAGCGTTGCCCAAGGATTTTGCTTACGTTATTGAAGAATTGATTACGGAAAAAGAGGAAATTCAGGACAAGGAAGCTTATTATAACGAGATTATACACACCATCATTCGTATCGGAAGGGCACCACAGTTTATTATTGAGTTGAGCCGTCTCATACAGAGAATGGTAATCGACCATTTGCATATCGTTGGAGATATATTTGACAGAGGTCCGGGACCGCATGTAATCATGGATACTCTTTGTCAGTATCATTCCTTGGATATTCAGTGGGGCAATCATGATATTGTGTGGATGGGAGCAGCAAGCGGTCACTGGGCTTGTATTGCCAATGTAGTCCGTAGTGCGGCCATTTACGGGAATTTATCCACTTTAGAGGAAGGTTACGGTATTAATTTATTGCCGTTGGCTACTTTTGCACTGGATACTTACGGAGAGGACGCCTGTGACGTTTTCTCTATTCGATATAATACGGATTATAATACCAAGGATTTGAGTTTGGATCAGAAGATGCATAAGGCTATATCCGTTATTATGTTCAAGCTGGAGGGACAGGTGATTATGCGTAATCCCCAGTTTGGAATGGATGACCGACTGCTTCTGAATTTTATTGATTATGAAAAGGGAACCATTATTCTGGAAGGAAAGGAATATGACCTGCTGGATAAGAACTTCCCTACTATAGACCCGAAGGAGCCGTATCGCTTGAGCGAGGAAGAGGTTCGTGTGATGGAACGACTGGAGCGAGGCTTCTTACGTTGCGAGAAATTGCAGAAGCATGTACGTTTTCTGTATGCAAAAGGCGGTATGTATAAGATTTATAATGGTAATTTGTTATATCATGGTTGCATGCCTATGGAGGAAAACGGTGAATTCAGTAAGGTTCAGGTATTTGATAAGGAATACTCAGGAAAAGAGCTGTATGATATATTAGAGTATTATGCAAGAAGAGGTTATTATTCCAAGGATGTAAAGGAAAAGGCTGCCGGTCAGGACATGCTTTGGTATATCTGGAATGGTTCCGGCTCCCCGGTATTCGGTAAGGACAAGATGACTACCTTTGAACGTTATTTTATCGCAGATAAGGCAACACATCATGAAGAAAAGAACAGCTATTATCGGATGCTGGAAAGAGAAGATATTATTACTCGAATTTTAGAAGAGTTTGGGTTAAAGGAAAAGAATGCCCATGTGATTAACGGACATGTTCCGGTGGAGCAGATTCATGGGGAATCGCCTATTAAATGTGGTGGTAAGCTATTGATTATCGATGGCGGTTTTTCAAAGGCATATCATAAGAAAACCGGTATTGCAGGCTATACCTTGGTTTGTAATTCACGAGGAATGCGTTTGGTGGCACATGATTCTTTTGAAAATACCCGGGCAGCAATTATAAATGAAACCGATATTGTTTCCGATTCTATAGTGGTAGAAAACTTCCCACAGAGAATGCGTGTATGCGATACAGATAAAGGCGTGGAGCTGAGAGAGCGTATTTTCTATTTGGAACAGCTTTTGGAAGCATATCAGGAAGGTGAATTAGCAGAAGACGGAGTTATTGTATAAAAAGAATCGAGCAGTTTTGCTGCTCGATTCCATGCTTTAGCGGCTACCGTTACCTGTAGTTGAGGTAGTGCTGTTATTGGTGTTAGAACCATTGGTATCGGTTGTACCGTTACCACCGGTCATGCCATCCGTGATGTCAGATACCCCATCTGCAACATCATTTGCAATATCTCCTACTGCATTCCCGGTATCATCAATGATGTCACCCACCGCATTGCCGGTGTCGTCAATAATGCCACCGCCAGAATTCATGTGATCATTGGGTAAATTTGTGTTATTATCCATATTGTTATCCATGTTAGTGTCTGTAGGGGCTGCGGAAGGTTGTTCCGTTGGTGCAGGTGTCAGGGTTTCGGTATCAGTTCCGGCCATATTGCCGGAATTGTTACCATTGTCTTCGCTTCGTCTACATGCAGTTGCTACACATACCAGAGCAACGAGTAAGCCAAGTACAATCAAATGTTTTAATTTGTTTTTGAAGTGCATAATGAAACCTCCTTTTAGATTGTTTGACTATGCATTTAGTATGTAACCAAAACAAAGAATTATTCAGCGAATATTTTGTAAAAAATTGGAGAAAAAGATGGAATTCAGACCATGTATTGATATTCATAACGGAAAGGTAAAACAAATCGTAGGCGGCAGCCTGATGGATGCAGGTGATGCAGCGCAGGAAAACTTTGTGGCTTCGCAGGATGCGGTTTTTTTTGCAAATTTATACAAAAATGCCGGATTAAAAGGTGGTCATATTATTTTGTTAAACCCTGTGAGCAGCGAATATTATGAAGCCACCAAGGCACAGGCGTTGGAAGCATTGAAGGTATATCCCGGAGGCTTGCAGGTAGGTGGAGGTATCACACCGCAGAACGCCGGAGAATATTTGGAAGCAGGTGCTTCTCAGGTCATTGTTACTTCTTATGTTTTTCATGATGGAAAAATTGATTATGAACGATTGAATAGACTGGTGGATGCTGTAGGAAAAGAACATCTGGTTTTGGACCTGAGCTGTAAAAGAATCGGGGGAGAGTACCGAATTGTAACAGACCGTTGGCAGAAGGTGACTCGTGAAGTAGTTACCTATGAGTTGATGGATAAGCTGGCAGGATACTGTAGTGAATTTTTGATACATGCAGTGGATGTGGAAGGAAAAGCCAATGGTATTGAACAGGAGCTGGTAGCTATGTTGGGACAGTGGGGAAAGCTGCCTGTTACTTATGCCGGTGGTGTACACAGCTATGAGGATTTGAAACTTTTAAAAACCTTGGGACAGAATAAGTTGCATGTGACCATAGGAAGTGCACTGGACTTATTTGGTGGCTGTATGAAGTGGGAAGAGGTTTTAGATATAATATCATGACAAAAAAAGGACTGCATGAAGCAGTCCTTTTTCTAATCCTATAAAACGATATTGCAAGTCAAAATAAATGGTACATGTAGCATTATATTAAGAACAGGTACATCGTGTTACTGATTATGTTGTTATAAGGAATTCTTATAACTTGGTTACGTTAACAGCCTGAGGTCCCTTTTCGCCGTTCACTACTTCAAACTCAACAGCAGCGCCTTCTTCCAAAGACTTGAAACCGTCGGTGTTGATTCCTGAGTAATGTACGAATACATCATTGCCTGCTTCATCAGAGATGAAACCGTAACCCTTTTGGTTGTTAAACCATTTTACTGTACCTTTGTTCATTGTAGATACCTCCAAAAAATATATATGTTGCAATCATACAACAATGTTAGGATAACACAATATTTTTAAAAAGTAAAGTAAATTCATGAAGAAAATTTATAATTTTTTAATAATTTATGCTTGTAATTCCTATTGTTTGATGATATTGTAATATCACTGACAAGACAGTAGTAAAGACAATGCATTTTAGGGTGATGGTTTTATATTCGGAGGAGTATGGAAAAGATGAAAACACTGAAGAGGATTTTGAATGAAATATTTATTGATGGATTGAGTGGTATGGCGCTGGGGCTTTTTTCCACATTGATTATCGGTACCATAATCTGTCAGCTGGGAAGTTTAATAGGTGGGGATGTTGGGGCCTATTTAACCACGATGGGAAATGTGGCGAAAAGTATGACCGGAGCCGGTATCGGAGTGGGTGTGGCTTCTAAACTGAAGTGTAGTCCACTGGTAACGGTTTCAGCAGCGGTGACCGGAATGATTGGAGCATTTCCCTGTGTCATGAGTATGGAAGGCTTTGTAGTAGGCAAGCCGGGAGAACCCTTAGGGGCTTTTGTGGCGGCTATGGTGAGTATTAAGCTGGGACAGCTGGTATCCGGAAAAACTAAGGTGGATATCATTGTAACACCATTGGTATCCATTGTATCCGGTTCGGTGGTAGGTTTCTTTGTAGGACCACCTATCAGTGCCTTTATGACATGGCTGGGTCAATTGGTAAATGTAAATGTGGAGCAGCATCCGGTTGTGGGTGGTATCATCATATCCGTGCTCATGGGTATGATATTGACACTTCCTATCAGTTCAGCTGCCATTGGTGTCAGCATGGGTATCAGTGGTTTGGCAGCAGGAGCAGCGACTATCGGCTGTTGCTGTAATATGGTGGGCTTTGCAATAGCAAGCTATCGGGAAAATAAGATGGGCGGTTTGATTGCACAGGGAGTGGGTACTTCCATGCTTCAAGTGCCGAATATTGTGAAGAAACCTATTATATGGGTGCCTGCTATCGTATCCAGTGCCATTTTGGGACCGATTGCATCGGCTGTACTGAAAATGGTCAGTACTCCAGTGGGCTCCGGTATGGGTTCAGCCGGCTTCGTAGGACAGATAGCTGCGTATTCCTGCATGGTGGAGAACGGGAGCTCCAAGGGAATGGCACTTTTACTGATTGTGTTGATGCATTTTGTACTTCCGTCTGTGATTACCTTGTTGGTGTCAGAGTTCATGCGTAAGAAAAATTGGATAAAGTTCGGGGATATGAAGCTGGATATTTAAGGGATTTACTGGTAAAACTATACAAAAATATTACAAAAATGTTAAAATAAGTTGAGTTAAAAGGTCACCTATGATAAAATGATTTAAATTTATTGGAGGTGGCTTTTTTATGGAGACGAAAAAGCAGAAGGAAAAAGCAAAGCATGTGGTAATCGTTACATCAGAAGCAGCAGATGCCGGCGTGAAGCAGTATCGTATTCGGCCGGGTGTGGTATGGACTTTGATTTTGCTGGTATGTATCGTTATTGGCGCAGGCTTGGGCTATATTGTACATGAGAATAAAATATGGGAAGCTGCAAATGAGAGAATTGCCGGATATAAAAACATGGTGAAGACGCTGGAAGGACAGATTGCAGACCAGAAGGAAGCAGTAACCGTTATGCAGGAAGAGCGAGATACTGAACTTAGAGCTTATGAACTGGAAATAGAAGAGCTGAATAACAAGCTGGTGGTTCTGAGTGATACAGTAAATCAAAAGGTAGAGGAAGTGAATGAGCTGATTGCACAGAGGGAGGCTCTGTATCAGCCGGTGCAATTACCTCTGACCGGAGCAGCTTCGATTCAGGAAAAAACAGAAGGTGATCCTATGTGTCTGTTCACTGCATCAGAGGGGGCCTTGGTGGTGGTAACTGCAAACGGAAAGGTGGCAGAAATCGTAGAAGAGCCGGAGTATGGTTATAAGGTTTCTGTAGAGCATGGAAACGGATATGTGACGATTTATCGAAACAAGTCCGTTCCGAAGGTAAAGCAAGGGGAAGAAATCATGCGTGGCGTGACGATTTTCGTAGTGGGAAAGGATAATCTGGAGTTGGGATATCAGATTAGACAGAATGAAGTGTATATAAATCCTATGGATATGATGGAAATTGAAGGATAAACAAAAAGGAAAAACTCCAATGCGATGTGCACTGGAGTTTTCTTTATTGCCTGTCCATTCGAGCAAATACCAAATCATAGCCGTCATTGCCATAATTCAGGGAACGGTTCACACGGCTGATAGTAGCTGTGGATGCCCCGGTTTTTTCGGCAATTTCCAGATAGGTTTTGCGACTTTTTAACATAGCCGCTACTTCAAAACGTTGGGAAAGAGATAATAACTCATTCACTGTACATAAATCCTCAAAAAAACTATAGCATTCTTCTTTGTTTTCCAAGCAGAGGATTGCATCAAATAAGCGGTCAACAGCTTCGGTTTTAATTTTCTTGTTCATATTGCCTCTCATTCTGCCACAAATGTGACTTAATACTTTTACACTGTAAATTGTAACAGATTACTTTATAACGATTTTAACATACTAAAGCAATAAAGTAAAGGGTGAAATTCAAAAAATAAACAGTTGTCATGTAGTAATGAATACTATATAATAGAATATATATGATTTGAAATGGATTGTGTTATTTTACAGATGAGGGAGGAAGGAAAATGACACTGGATCAAAATGATTTGATAAATAGTATAATGGAAAGCTTATCCCGGATAGAGCATATTAAGGTGGATGAGATACCTAATATTGATTTGTATATGGATCAGGTGACTACACTGATGGATACGAAGCTTCGTGCTACTACTCGATATCCGCAGGAGGACAAGATACTGACCAAGACCATGATTAATAATTATGCGAAGAATGATTTGTTGCCGCCACCGGTGAAGAAGAAGTACTCCAAGGAACATGTCCTGATGCTGATTTTTATTTATTATTTTAAGGGAGTGCTGTCCATCAATGATATTCAGACACTTTTGCAGCCGTTGGCGGAAAAGTATTTTGACAAGGACGGTGCTTTGCATCTGACGGATATTTATGAAGAGGTGTTTTCCTTGGAACCTGCAGAAATAGAGGTTTTGAAGAAGGATGTGGCTGAGAAGTATTCAACAGCACAGAAGTCCTTCCCGGGTGCGGAGGGGGAGGATGCGGAATTTTTGCGACAGTTCTCCTTTATTTGCATGCTGAGTTATGATGTGTATATCAAAAAACTGATGATTGAAAAAATTATTGATAATATGCGAACAAAAAAGGCACCTGGCAAGCAGGAAAAGAAGGAGCAAAAGCATGAAGTATAAAATGGATTTGCATACCCATACCATTGCCAGCGGACATGCGTACAGTACCTTGCAGGAAAATATCGCAGCAGCAAAGGAGCGAGGACTGCTGGTGTTAGGACTAAGCGAGCATGGTCCGGCTATTCTGGGGGGACCACATATGATGTATTTTTGGAATTTGAAAGTTGTTCCCAGAAAATACGGTGATTTGCAACTTTTATGTGGTGCAGAGGCCAATATCATGGATATTGACGGAACATTGGATTTTGATGACTTTACCTTAAGCCGGTTGGATTATTGTATTGCCAGCATGCATACCCCTTGCTTGAAGCAGGGGAGCGTGGAGGAAAATACTTTGGCGGCAATCAATGCCATGAAAAATCCGCATGTGACTGTATTAGGGCATCCGGATGACGGCAGATATCCTCTGGATTATGAAAAGCTGGTGCAGGAAGCGGTAGAACAGAAGGTGGTATTGGAGGTAAATAATTCCTCAGTACACCCTTTGTCTCCCAGAAAGGGTGCTGCAGAAAATATTTTGTGCATGTTGGAGTGGTGTAAAAAGTATGAGTGCCCTATTTTGTTGGGAACGGACAGTCATATCAGCTTTGATATCGGTAGGTTTGATGAAGCAGAGAAACTTTTGGAACAAGCAGGTTTTCCGGAGGAACTGGTTGTGAATAATGATTTGGACAAACTGGAAACAGTATTGTTACGAAAAAAGAGAGAACGGTAACGGAACAAAATGGATAAGGGTGAAAGCCCCGGAATGGAGGAAGAAAAATATGAAGGATTGTAATTGCGGATATTGTATGAGAGGAGAACTGTTAGACAAGTTTGGTATTTTTATTTGTGAGCTGGAGGTTAGCAGTCTGATTTTGTTTAAGGAGCAGAGTAAGCCGGGCAGATGCATCGTGGCATATAAAGACCATGTGAGTGAAATAGTGAATATCAGTGAAGAAGAACGAAATGCGTTCATGGCAGATGTGACCAAAGCAGCAATGGCAATCCATGCAGCTTTTCATCCGGACAAGTTAAATTATGGTGCATATGGAGATACCGGTTGCCATTTGCACATGCATCTGGTTCCTAAGTATGAAGGCGGCGATGAATGGGGGGGTACCTTCCAGATGAATCCGGGAAAAGTTTATTTAACCGAGGCAGAATATGCGGAAATGATAGAGAAGATTAAGGCAAATTTATAAGTAATAATTTATTTGGCAAAAAGGATGCGGGAACCAGTGTGAGGTTCCCGCATTTTCTGTATTTATGAGATTATTCGGCAGCTTTCTTGGCAAAATCCGTGTTTACCAAATCTTCATAAGGAACACGCTTTTCCAGAACATTTGCTTCCTCTAAGATGTTCTGTAACAAATCAAAGGCATCCTTTTCAAACATTAGATTGTCTTTCCAGGTGTCCTGCTCGTAATAACGATTTATGATAGTGGTCAGGGTTCCCATATCCGTTTCCGGGAACTGGGGAGCAATTACCTCTGCGATTTGAGCAGGAGTGTGTGATTGAACATAATCCATTCCTTTTTGCAAAGCATTGGTAAAGGATTGAATAGTTTCCGGATTTTTCTCCAGGAAGCTTTTCTTGGCAGAAAAAGCAGTGTAGGGAACATACCCGGAATCTTCTCCCAGAGAAGCAACAACATAACCATCACCCTTTGCTTCCAAGGAGGTGGCATGAGGTTCGAACTCTACGGTAAAGTCAGCATTGCCACCGGAAAATGCAGCAGCGGTGGATCCGAAGTCGATGCTTTGGTCAATATTTACTTCGCTAGCCGGGTCAATATTGTTCTTCTTCAAGATATATTCAAATACCATCTGAGGCATACCGCCGGCACGACCCCCCAATACATTTTTGCTCTTTAACATATCCCAGCTGAAATTCTCAACGGGTTCTCTGGAAACTAAGAAGTTTCCGGCACGCTGGGTAAGCTGTGCAAAGTTTACCACATAATCCTCGGTACCTCCTGCATAGGTGTAAATGGTACTTTCACTTCCCATAAAACCGATGTCAGCTTCGTTGGTCAAAACCGCAGTCATGGTCTTGTCAGCACCGAAGCCGGTGACTAATTGAAGGTCAATGCCTTCTTCGGCAAAGTATCCTTCTTCGATTGCTACATACATGGGTGCATAAAAGATGGAATGAGCCACTTCGTTTAAGGTGACCTTTGTTAGATGGTTCTCTTTTGTGACGGGGGTACTGCCACAGGCACTAAAAAGCCCAACCAGCATAGAAAGCATCAGGGCGGTGGTGAGGCAGTGCTTAAAACACTTTTTCATAAAATCTCCTCCACATTTGGTGATGCTTTATTATATTGCCGGTTGGGTAAAAAGGTTCGTATTTATTTCAGGCGGATATTCTTAATGGCCCAAAGCTGTAGGGCTTTGGCATTGGTGCTGATTTTCTCCAGAGAGTCCAAAATATCCTGAAAGGTTTCTTTTTCGGATTCGTCTATATAACCATCCTCGGATATGGCAATCAGGGAGCTGCGCAAGGAATCGATATCCTTTAAGGAGCCCAACACCTTCAATGCCAAGCGGTCAAAGTCATCAATAGTGACTTCTTTCACACTATTCTGGCCTATAGGACATTCCTTGGCGCAATAGGAATTACAAAGCTCCGGGGTGTTATATGCCTCGGACATGGCTTTGACTTCTTCCGGATATGGAGCAATGGTGTCTAATTCTATTCTGGCAAGGCGTGTTCGGTCAATACCGATGACTTCAGCAGCCTTTTCCCGACTGTTGAAGTCAGGGTTGCACTCTGAAGCCTCACAACGTGCAAGATAATACATGTTATCGGCTGCTTTTGTAGCTTTTTTACTCATGGAAATCCCCTCTACATTCGTATATAATATAATCAACTTCTAGTTTAACGGATAGATAAGTTTTTGTAAAGAAAATTTATAAATCTGTTGAGTAGTTGTCAAAAATTTGGTAAAATATAGGTGTAGTTTGCAAAACGAAAGTGGAGGATGAGAAAATGGGATTGATTAAAGCGGCAAAAGACTCTATTAGTACATTACTGTCAGATCAGTGGCGTGAGTGCTTCTACTGTGATTCGTTAAGTAGTGATGTTTTGGTAAAGAAGGGACAGAAGCAGGTAACTGCAGGAAGAAACAGCAATACTAAAGGCTTAGATAATATTATTTCCAATGGTTCCGTTGTGATTGTAAACGAAGGTCAGTGTATGATTATCGTTGATCAGGGTGGCGTGGTAGATTTCTGTGCAGAAGCCGGTGAATTTATTTATGATACTTCAACAGAACCCAGTCTTTTATATGGAGAGTTAGGAGATAATATTAAGAATACCTTTGATACCGCATGGAGGCGTTTCACCTTTGGCGGTAATACCGGAAAGGACCAGAGAGTATATTACTTTAATACCAAGGAAATCATAGGAAACCGTTATGGTACTGCAACTCCTATTGATTTTCATATTGTATCACCGGTTTCCGGTCTGCATATGGAAACAGTAGTAAAATGCAATGGTGAATATACCTTTAAGATTGTAGACCCGCTGTTATTCTACAAGAATGTATGTGGTAATGTGAAGGACGAGTTCAACAGAACCAGCGAAGAAGGCAACAATCTGATGACCTTCATGAAGCGGGAGTTGTTATCTAAGCTTCCCAGTGCATTGGCACCTATTGCGGCACAGGGCGTATTGCCTTATCAACTGAGTGGACATACAGAGGAGATTTGTGCATTTCTGAAGCAGGACTTGAGTGAAATGTGGACACAGAAACGTGGTTTGGAAGTTGTTTCCATGACTATTACCGCAAGTGTTCCGGATGATGTAAGAGAAAAGCTGAATGAGTGGAATAATAGAGCAGCTATGGCAAATGACGCAATGGCATTGGCAAGTGACAGAGAAGCAGAAATCAGAAAGAAAAATGCATTTGCAGATTTTATGACCAATTCCAGCATGGGTGGTTCCGGTACCGGAAGCACAGATCCTATGGGTGGTATGATGAGCATGATGGCTATGAATATGATGGGCGGCATGATGGGCGGCAACAATAACATGATGGGTAACAACATGATGGGTGGCAACAATATGATGAACAATGGAGCCTCTCAGCAGCCCAACATGGGTGCAGGTATGAATACGCAGCCCGTGCAGCTGGCAGCACCAATTCTTGGTTGGACCTGCTCCTGTGGTAAGACCGATAATCGTAGCAAATTCTGTGAAGAATGTGGCAGCAAGAAGCCGGAGGCGGCAGGTTGGACTTGTTCCTGCGGTCAGGTAAATCAGGGTAAGTTCTGTCCCAACTGTGGCAGCAAGAGACCAGAGGGAGCTCCTTTGTACAAGTGTGACAAGTGTGGTTGGGAACCGGAAGATCCTACCAAGCCGCCGAAGTTCTGTCCGGAGTGCGGAGATGCTTTTGACGAGAATGACAGACAGTAAGTTTTTAATTTTGTAGATGAGGAATGTAATATTACCTCGAATGTATGAAAAGTAAACCATGCTGGCGGAGCGATAAGCTCCGCCATGCTGTGTGTAAAAAGGTTTTTGAGGGTGAACAAATGGATGCAAAAATGATAGGAAGTATAGTCATTTTGGTATTGCTGCTGATTGTAGTCGGAGCAGTAGTCGGAGTAATTCTATATATCAGAAGTAAGGTGAGAGAATTTTCCCAGACTGTTTTTGGAACAGAAAATGTGATGGAAGGGTTCAAAAAGCAGGAGCTGGAATATGCCAGCAAGCCCAAGTCTGTATCCGGAGCAACCGGTTTGTATCTCCCGCAGATTACCAGAGACTTTCCGGAGTTTCATGCAGATGAGATGCGAAACAGGGCAGAGCAGGTGTTGACTTCCTTTTTGCAGGGAGTGAATGCACAGCGCAGTAACCTGTTAACAGAAGGTACCAGAGAACTAAAAGACAAACTGGAGATGAAGATAGTAGCGCTCCGCGAGGATGGATGTCAGGAGCACTTTGAACGAATAAAAATACATAGAACAGGGATAAACCGATATTCTAAGGAAAAGGGACGTTGCAGGATTGTTTATCAGTCTGCCGTAGGATGTATTCACTATGTGGAAAAGAATGGAAAGGTCATTCGTGGCAAGAAGGATGTCCCAACCCAGCATCGTTACAATGTTGAACTTTGTTATATCCAGGACCGAGATTTGGTGGAGGGTTCGGAGGATAAGGGATATGCCTTGGTGTGTCCCAATTGTGGTGGTCCTTTGAAATCCTTGGGTGCAAAGATTTGTCCTTATTGTGACAGTCCGGTCGTAGAGTTTAATATACACACCTGGGAATTTACGGATGTGGAAGTGTTGAAATAGTTTTGGAGGAAATATGAGTATATATGATACTTTAAATAAAGAGCAGAAGGAAGCGGTGCTGACCATTGATGGCCCGCTTTTGCTTTTGGCAGGTGCCGGTTCAGGTAAGACCCGTGTTTTGACCCACCGTATTGCATATATGATTGATGAGATGGGGGTAAATCCCTGGAATATACTGGCTATTACCTTTACCAACAAGGCGGCAGCAGAGATGCGGGAGCGAGTGGATGATTTGGTAGGTTTTGGTGCAGAGCAGGTTTGGGTATCTACCTTTCATTCTACCTGTGTGAAGTTGCTTCGCAGACATATCGATCGTCTGGGTTTTGACAATGGTTTTACCATTTATGATACAGATGACCAGAAAGCAGTGATAAAGGATATCTGCAAGCGTTTCCAGATAGATACCAAGCAGTTGAAGGAAAGAACCATTATGGGAGCAATTTCTTCGGCAAAGGATGAATTGATTTCTCCATTGGAGTATGAGTTGAATTCTTTTGGAGATTCTGCTAAGAAAAAGATTGCTGCAGTTTATAAGGAATATCAGGTCATTTTGAAGCGAAGCAATGCATTGGATTTTGATGATTTGATTATGAAGACGGTGGAGCTGTTTAAAACTTGTCCGGATGTACTGTATCAGTATCAGGAGCGATTTAAGTATATTATGGTGGACGAGTATCAGGATACTAACAGTGCCCAGTTTGAGCTGATACGTATGCTGGCGGACCGTCATCACAATCTGTGCGTGGTAGGTGATGATGACCAGTCCATATATAAGTTTCGTGGTGCCAATATCCGCAATATTCTGGATTATGAGAAGGTATTCCCGGAGGCAAAGGTGATTAAGCTGGAGCAGAATTATCGATCCACCGGTAATATTCTGAAAGCAGCAAATAATGTGATACAGAACAATGCAGGGCGTAAATCCAAGGCTCTCTGGACACAGAAGGAGGATGGCTCCCGTATTCATTATAGACAGTTTGAAAACGGTTATGAAGAAGCAGAATATGTAGCAGAGGATATTGCACGAAAAGTGCGTCAGGGGGCATATGGCTATGGAGAATGTGCAATCCTGTATCGAACCAATGCACAGTCCCGTTTACTGGAAGAGCGTTTTGTTATCGATGGTCTGCCTTATAATGTGGTAGGCGGTGTAAACTTCTATGCCCGTCAGGAAATCAAGGATATACTGGCTTACTTAAAGACCATAGACAATGGCAGAGATGACCTGGCAGTAAAACGTATTATTAATGTGCCTAAGCGTGGTATCGGTAATGCTACGTTGGATAAGGTGCAGGAATATGCGGATATGAAAAATATCAGTTTTTATGATGCATTGCGGGAGATGGATCAGATTACCAATTTGGGTAAGGCTGCCACCAAGCTGGAGCCGTTTGTAAAAATGATGCAGACTTTTCGTGCCAAGGCACAGTATTATGGTATTCAGGATATCATAGAGGATGTGCTGGAGGTGACAGAGTACAAGGAGTATCTGAATAGTCTGAATGAGGAAGAAGAACGGACAGAGGACCGTTTGCAGAATATTGATGAATTGATTAACAAGGCAGCTGCCTATGAGCAGACCCATGATGAAATCTCCTTAAGCGACTTTTTGGCGGAGATTGCATTGGTATCGGATGTGGATAGCATGGATGATAAAAACGAACGTGTACGCCTGATGACTATTCACAGTGCCAAGGGACTGGAGTTTGAAAATGTATATTTGGTGGGAATGGAGGATGGATTGTTCCCAAGTTACATGACCATCGTTTCGGATGACCCTTCCGATATGGAGGAGGAACGCAGACTGGCTTATGTAGGTATCACCAGAGCCAAGGAGGAGCTGACCCTGACCTATGCCAGAGCCAGAATGGTACGAGGAGAAACACAGTACAATCCGGTGAGCCGTTTCGTAAGGGAAATTCCTACAGAAATTATGGACAATACCGTACCAACCGTGAAAAGACGGGAAGAGGAACTCTTTGATTTTCGTCCCAAAGCCACTTTGAAGCCTAAGGTGACCGCACAGCCGGTAAAACCTTTTATCGCACAGGGCATCGGCAGCTTGAACCGAGTGGCCGGTATTTCCAAAGGAGCAGCAGCAGTGGAAACAGATACGGTGTTGGATTATGAAGTGGGAGACCGTGTGCGTCATATGAAATATGGCGAGGGAACGGTGCTGAATATGACCAGAGAACCCAGAGACTATAAGGTGACGGTAGATTTTGACAATGCCGGACAAAAAATTATGTATGCATCCTTTGCAAAATTGAAAAGGGTGTAGTAAAATTTTGCGTTTTGTGTTATTCTATAAGTAGACTTGAAAAGGTTGGCTCAAATAACTATATTAAGATAGAGGAGTGGAAGAAAATGGTAGATTTGAAGGACTTAGTAGTAGTGAAGAAGGAAAAGGACAGCTGTAACGTATTGGTATGGATTCTTGCTATCATCGGTGTTATTGCAGCAGTGGCAGGTATCGCATATGCAGTATATCGTCACATGAACCGTGACTTCTTGGAAGATTTCGAAGATGAATTCGAAGACGAAGAGGATATTTTCGAAGATGACGACGATGATATCTTTGAGGACGAAGGAGTAAATTAAATAGATGAAAAAAGGACAGGTTTACGAAGGAATCGTGGAACGTGTGGACTTTCCCAACAAGGGAATCGTGAAGGTGGGAGAGGACACATGTGTAGTAAAGAACAGCCTGCCCGGACAGAAGATACGCTTCTGTGTCAATAAAGTACGAAAAGGGAAGGCGGAAGCTCGCCTTTTAGAGGTGTTGGAAACATCATCTTTAGAAGTAGGGGCACCGTGTTCCTATTTTGGCTTGTGCGGAGGTTGTACTTATTTGTCCCTGCCTTATGAGAAGCAGTTGGAAATCAAAGGCGAGCAGGTAAAGAAGCTGTTGGACAGTGTGTTGAAAAAGCAAGAGCTTCCCTACGTATGGGAAGGCATCAAGGGCAGTCCCAGAGAATATGCTTATCGGAATAAGATGGAGTTCTCCTTTGGGGATGAATACAAGGATGGTCCTCTTTCTCTGGGGATGCACAAGAGGGGCAGTTTTTATGATGTGGTACATGTGGATGATTGTCAGATAGTAGATTCAGACTATCGTATGATTCTGACCACGGTGTTGGCTTATTTCAGAGAGCAGGGGACAAGCTTTTATCATAGACTGCGTCATGTGGGTTTTTTGCGTCATTTGCTGGTGCGTAAGGCATCCAAGACCGGGGAGATTCTGGTGGCACTGGTGACTACTTCTCAGGAGCCGAAGCAGGCGGAAACGACAACAGAGCAGGCAGGTGCTGCAGACTGTGTTACAAGTAGTAGTGAACCGGTAGCTGGCGCTGTACAGTCCGAAATTACGGATTTGGTGGAAGGATTCAAAGCAGCACTGTTGGCAATTGAGGCACAGGGGAAGTTAGAGGGTAAGTTTGCCGGAATTTTGCATATTACAAATGATTCGCTGGCGGATGTGGTAAAGAGTGACAGAACCGATATTTTGTATGGAAATGATTATTTTTATGAAGAGTTGCTGGGCTTAAAGTTTAAGATTTCCACCTTTTCTTTCTTCCAGACCAATACCTACAGTGCGGAAGTGTTGTACCAAACTGCCCGTGACTATGTGGGAGATTTGGTCACACAGGGTAAGGATGGTAAAGCTCCGGTGGTGTTTGATTTATACAGCGGTACCGGTACCATTGCACAGCTCATGGCTCCCGTGGCCGGCAAGGTGATCGGTGTGGAAATCATAGAGGAAGCCGTAGAAGCTGCGAAAAAGAATGCTCAGCTGAATGGTTTGGACAATTGCGACTTTATCGCCGGAGATGTGTTGAAAGTGCTGGACGATATCGAAGAAAAGCCGGATATGATTATTTTGGATCCCCCTCGTGATGGTATTCATCCCAAGGCGTTGCCGAAAATCATTGATTATGGTGTAGACAGGATTGTGTATATTTCCTGCAAGCCTACCAGCCTGGTAAGGGATTTGGAGGTCTTTTTGGAAAGAGGTTATCAGGTGGAACGTGCGGTAGCTGTGGACCAGTTCCCTTGGACGGCGAATTGTGAGACTGTCGCACTTTTGAAAAAAACAAAAACAAAACAAACCATCTGTTACCGGGAAGAGGAAGTAGCAGATTGCGGATGTATTTATGGGTGAGTAAAGGTGCAGAGTTATAGAGGAAAAACAGTATATAAGGGGATTGCAATCGGTCCGGTATTGGTATTCGGAAGGCAGGACAGCGTGGTGGAAACCATAAACAGTGTGGATATCCGACTGGAATGGGACAGGGTCACAAAAGCCATCGCACTGGCAAAGGAGCAACTGCAGGATATCGGAAATAAAGCCACACTGGAAATCGGGGAAAGAGATGCGGCTATTTTCGAAACCCATCGGATGCTTTTAGAAGATGAAGGCTACTTAAGTACCATACAGAATATATTGCAGGCAGAGCGTATAAATGCAGAATATGCAGTGGAACTGGCGGGGGTAAAATGTGCCCGGATATTCTCCGGCATGAAGGATGAGGCTATGCAGGAGCGCGCAGCAGATATTCGTGATATTACCAGACGGGTTAGGAATAATCTGAAGGGACGTAAGTTGCAGATGCCGGTACTAACGGAGCCGGTGATTGTTGTGGCAGATGAATTGTGTCCCAGTGAAATGATACAATTGGATAAGAAAAATATTATGGCCTTTGTGGTGGTGCATGGTTCGACCAATTCCCACGCAGCAATTTTGGCTCGAATGATGAATGTTCCTACCTTAATCGCAGAGGAGTTGGAGCTGTCACGGATACAGGACGGCATGCAGGCTGTGGTGGACTGTGCGAAGGGAAGCGTTGTGTTTGAACCGGAGGAAGAATTGCGGTCACAGGCTTTGCTGCAGATGCAGGAGGAGCAGGAACAGAAACGATTATTGCAAACCCTGAAGGGGCTGGAAAGTATTACCTTGGATGGTCATAAAATCAAGGTGTGTGCCAATATCGGTGAAGCAGATGCCTTGGAGGATGCTCTGGAAAATGATGCAGAGGGAATCGGGTTGTTTCGAAGTGAATTTCTGTATCTGGGAAGAAATGGTTTCCCCAAAGAAGAGGAGCAATATCAGGTTTATAAGCGTATTTTGGAAAAAATGGGGGATAAGCAGGTGATTATCCGTACCTTGGATGTAGGTGCGGACAAAGAACTGAGCTATTGGAAGCTGAATAAGGAGGAAAACCCTGCATTGGGATATCGAGGGATTCGTATCAGCCTGAAGCAACAGGAGGTATTTCGAACCCAGCTCAGTGCATTGTTTCGAGCAGCAGTGCACGGAAATATGGCTATTCTGTATCCTATGATTATTTCCAAAGAGGAAGTGTTGCAAATACAGGAGATTGTGGTACAGGTGGCGAAGACTTTAGAGGAAAGAGGTATTCCTTATCAGATACCTGACCAAGGAGTGATGATAGAAACGCCTGCTGCGGTCATGGTCAGTGATGAGTTGGCAGAACTGGTGGATTTCTTCAGTATCGGTACCAATGATTTGACCCAGTATACTCTCGCCATCGACAGACAGAATGAATTGTTGGAGGATTTTTACAATCCTTATCACAGGGCTATATTCCGTATGATGCAGATGGTGATTGACGCAGCTCATGAAAAGGGCAAAAAGGTATGTGTTTGCGGAGAGTTAGGAGCAGATACTACTTTAACGGAACGCTTTGTGCGAATGGGGGTGGATGAGTTGTCTGTGGCACCTACGTCTGTTTTGCATATCCGAAAAGCGGTAAGAGAAATGAATATACAGGAATAATAAATGAATCTCGAATTTTTTTCGTGCGGCGGGAAACACTAAGCACAAAAAGGATTCGAGGTTTTTTATGGAAAAGAAACATTATGAAGTGATTGTGGTGGGTGCAGGAATGGCGGGGCTTCTGACTGCTTACTTTTTAATGGAGCAGGGTAAGCAGGTTTTGGTAATCGAGGCGGCTGAGGTAGCCAGTGGGCAGACCGGCCGGACTACGGCCAAAATAACCAGTCAGCATGGCTTAAAGTACTGCAAGTTGATGAAAGATGTAGGGATAGAAAAGGCCAGATTATACGCAAAGGCCAATGAGGCTGCCATCCGGGAATATGAAAGACTGATAGAAAAGGAACATATAGAATGTCAGTTTGAAAGGACATCTGCATATTTGTATAGTAAGAAGGACGCGGAAGTCTTAAAGGAAGAGGCAAAGGCAGCGACTGCTTTGGGGATTGATGCTTATTATACTGAGGAAACAGAGTTGCCCTTTTCGGTGAGAGGGGCTGTATGTTTTCGAAATCAGGCACAGTTTTCAGCGTTGGATTTTATGGAGCATATTGCAGCACAGTTGGATATTTTGACCCATACCAAGGTGCTTAAAATCAAGGGAAATCAGGTAATAGCAGGAAATATTGTGTGGACGGCGGATAAAATCGTAGTGGCCACTCATTATCCGTTATGTAATGTACCGGGCTTTTATTTTCTGCGACAGCACCAGGAAAGAAGCTATGTGCTGGCGCTTTCCGGTTGTCCTGAAATCAAAGGGATGTATCTGGGAATTGATGCGCAGGGACTGTCCTTTCGACAAGTGGGAGAAAATCTGTTGTTGGGAGGCTGTTCCACTAGAACAGGGGAGAAAAAAGCGGAGAATGCTTTTGCCTATTTGCGAGAAATGGCAAAGAAATACTATCCGAACAGTAAGGAAGCGGCACATTGGGCGGCGCAGGATTGTATGCCTCACGACGGTATTCCTTTTATTGGGAGATATTCTGTGTGGACACCCAATCGGTATGTGATTACCGGTTTTCAGAAATGGGGTATGACTTCTTCTATGGTAGCCGCTATGATACTGCGTGACGAATTGAGTGGGATATCCGGTCCTTATGCAAAAGTTTTTACTCCTCAGAGATTTTATCTGCGTGCGGCATTCTCGGCATGGATTCAGGATGTAGCCATCAGTGTAAAAGAGTTGAGCAAGGGATGGCTGGGAAAAAAGGAACATCGGTGTCCTCATATGGGCTGTGAGTTGAAATGGAACAAAGAGGAGCAAAGCTGGGACTGTCCCTGTCATGGCTCACGATTTGATAAGGATGGTAAAATCTTGGATAATCCATCGAAAAAAGATATGCATTTATCCTAAAACATGATACAATAAATAAGTATATATTTTACAAGAGAGGGGTGGAAATATTGTTTGAATGTCCTAATTGTAGTGGGAACTTAAAATTTAGTATTGAAACACAGGATATGGCTTGTGCTTACTGTGATTCACACTTTAATCCCTATATGATTCAAAAAGAAACAGATGCTACGAGGACGGATACCTTTGAAACCACTGTTTTTACCTGTCCACAGTGTGGAGGAGAAATTTACAGCAGTGCGAATGAGGCGGCGACTTTTTGTATTTATTGCGGCAGTTCCACTATATTATCAGAGCGTATCAGTGAGGAGAAGAGACCAAAATATATTATTACCTTCAAGAAGACCAAGGAGGATTGTAAAAAAGCATTTGCTAAGAAGATGAGATATGCCTTCTTCGTGCCGAAGGAATACAAGGATCCGCAGTTTATTGATAGCTTCCGAGGGATTTATATGCCCTATTGGAGTTATCATATTGAGCATGAGGGTACCGTCAGTTTGTGGGGAAAGGAATCTTTTCGTAGCGGAGATTATATTATCACCAATCACTATAACCTGTATACCAATATTAAGGCGGAGGTAGACGGAGATTCCTATGATGCCTCTACAGCCTTTTATGATGATATCAGCAGAAGCCTGGAACCCTATGATTTCGTGGAACGTATGGACTTTACCCCCAGTCTGTTGAGCGGTTTTTATGGGGATTGTGCGGATGTGGATTCGGATTTGTATCAGGAGGATGCAGACCAGTTCGCGAAGGACTGTATCCTGGATGCGGTAAAGGGATATGAGAGATTTCAAAAATATACCATAGATAAGAATTCGGAACAAAAGGTCAGAAACTCTATGCAACCTATTGCTACACAGGTAGACAGTACCATGTATCCGGTGTGGTTCATGACTTATCGAAATGGTGAAAGAGTGGCTTATGCTACCGTAAACGGACAGACCGGCAAAGTAGTAGCGGATATGCCGGTGGATCCAAAGAAATATTTGCTCGGCTCCTTGCTTTTGGCAGTGCCGTTGTTCTTTTTGTTGAACTTAATAGTGACCTTCAATCCCAAGGAGATGTTGTGTCTGTGTGCGGGTCTGTTATTTGTTTCATTGTTGTTATTTGTGTCCGAATTGAGTGCGATTTACAAGAGGGAGTTTTTTGTAAATGACAAGGCAATGTTAGTAAAAGAAGGACGCAGTCAGGAATATGAGAAAAAGAAAACAGCCCTTTTTGAAGGATATGTTTTGGGATTGGATAAGGTATTTCGCTTTATTCCGTTATTTATATGGGGATTTGTCATTGTGATTACTGTGGGAATAGAGTTTGCTTCCATAGTAAAGTATCTGATATGGCCGATTATTTTAGTGGGAACGGTAATTTGTTCCGTTGGTGCCATCAAGGAAATGCGGAAGCTGGAAAATACCAAGGGCTATATGAGTACTGTTATTAGTATGATTGTTGTGTTTGTGGCAGCCGGTGTGGCATTGTTGGCACCGGTACATGACTATTGGTATTATATTGGAGCCATATTCACCCTTTTGGCAGTAGCAGGTAATTTCATGGAAATTATCCGCAATTATAATCTGTTAGCTATGCGTAAGTTGCCACAGTTCAATAAAAGGGGAGGTGACGACTATGCGTAAAGTTTTCAAACGATGGTTATTGCTTTGTATGGTCTTTCTATTGGCACTTCCTATGGAGGTTCAGGCCGATGGCGGTTATCAGGTCATCCTGCAGGATGAGGCGGATTTGCTGACAGAGGGCGAGGAAGCGGAACTGATAACCCTGATGAAAAGTGTTACAGAATATGGTAATGCTGCATTTGTCAGTGTTTCCACAAATTATGCCAGTACAGATGCTTTCGCAGAGAATTTTTATTATTCCAACTTTGGCAATCAGAGTGGTGTGGTATTTATTATCGATATGGATAACCGTAACATTTGGATTGAAACCGATGGTGCTATCAAAAGGCGAATTGACAAGGACTATGCAGAGGTAATTACCGATAATACATATCAATATGCAACCAATGGAGATTATTTTGAATGTGCCCGTCAGTCGTACCTGCAGATACAGACTTTATTGGAGGGCGGACGTATCGCACAACCCATGAAGTATATTTGTAATGTGTTGCTTGCGTTAAGTGTTGCGATGATTATTAACTTTTTGGTGATGCGTGCTCAGGCAGCAAACAAGGCACCCAAGAAGAGTGTTCGATTAGACGCGGTGTATCACTATTGTGATTTGATTGATCCACAGGCCATTTATATGCGTCAGGAGAGAAAGTATTCTCCCCAAAGTTCCGGAGGCGGCGGTCGTTCCGGTGGCGGAGGCGGTGGAGGTGGCGGCTCCAGCAGTGGTGGAGGTCACAGCTTCTAAATTATTATCCTTTTCTTAAGAATGAGCAAAATCGCTTTTAGAAATAAGGAAATTGTGGTATACTTACCCGGAAATAGGAAATAAAATAGGAAATATGGAGAGAATAATGAAGGTTACTTATCAGGATTTGAGAGAAAGCGAAATCGTAAAGACATACATACAGAAGGCAGACGAATCTTTGATTGCCTTGGGGTATACAGAGCATAGCTTTGCTCATGTGACTAAGGTGGCAGAGCTGGCCAGTGAGATATTGCTGACCCAGGGATATAGTGAGCGGGAAGCGGAATTGGCGAAGATGGCAGGATATCTGCACGATATCGGTAATGTCATCAATCGCGTGGACCATGCACAGTCCGGTGCGGTTATGGCTTTTCGAATTTTAGATAATATGGGAGCGGACCCGGAGGATATAGCCACTATTATAACGGCTATCGGTAATCATGATGAATCCACTGCTTTCCCGGTGAATGCTGTAGCAGCAGCCTTGATTTTGGCAGATAAAACGGATGTGCGTTATACTCGTGTGCGCAATCAGGACTTTGCCAGCTTCGATATTCATGACAGAGTAAACTATTCTGTGAAGGAAAGTGATGTAGTGGTGGTAAAGGATTCTCATATTGAGTTACGTTTGCGAATTGAAACAAAAATGTGTACGGTTATGGATTATTTCGAAATCTTCCTGAATCGTATGATTTTGTGCCGGAAGGCGGCTGAAAAGCTGGGACTTGAGTTCTGGCTGGTTATCAACGGTCAGAGATTGCTTTAGATGGAATGAAATAAATAAGATGTAAAGAGTGTATTCTTGATATGTTCTTAAAAGCTTTCTATAGCTAACAAGCTTTGTGTATTATTTTAGTAGAATCGGCAAAACGATTATGGGATAAGGAACAAAGGAGGAGCAAAATGTTTAGAGTAGCTGCAGAGAATATTTGTAGAATGCAATACAGCCCTACTAGGAAACTGTTGGAGGTACAATTTCACAAAGAAGAGGTGATATATCAGTACTTGGATGTGCCGGAGGACGTGTGGTATACCATGCGCAATTGTGCTTCCATAGATTTGTATTTTAATACAAAGGTAGCTACCTGTTATAGGGTAAGATGTGTAAGGAAACATAAGAAAAAAGACTGGATGTAAAATTATCTCTTTAATAAGAAAGGGCAATATGATATAATGGAGGCTAATCAGAAAGAGAAACTGAAAAAGAATTTGTTGGCAGCAGTATTAGTCATCCTGGTGGTAGTCATTCTCTTCCTATGTATGAGGATTGATGCAATCGAGAAGGATATGGCTGAGGTAAAAGGACAACTGGTTTTTTCTGAAAAGGAAGCGATACTACAATCACCTGAGAGCCAAGTGCAAGAGGAGGTTACGAAGCAGGAAACTACTTTGCCAGAAGAAGAGGTGAAACCGGTGATGGCTCCGCCTTTGGAGGTGGAGAAGCCGGAGGAGATTACGGCACAGGAACCGGAGGCAAAACATAAGGTATACCTGACTTTTGATGATGGGCCCAGTAAGAATACAGAAAAAATATTAGATATTCTGGATGAGTATGGTGTGAAGGCTACTTTTTTCGTGGTAGGTAAGGAAGAGGAGATTGCACAGGAACGTTTGCGTTTGATTTATGAGAGAGGGCACACCATTGGTATGCATTCCTATTCTCATGATTATTATGAAATTTATGATTCTGTAGAAGATTTTCGGAAGGATTTTCTGAAATGTAAGCAGTATATTTATGAGGCTACCGGTGTGGAAAGTACCCATTTTCGTTTCCCGGGAGGTAGCTCTAACAAGCTGGGCAAGCTGAGTATGACAGAGTTCATTGCCTTTTTAGAGGAGCAGGGAGTAGAGTATTATGATTGGAATATTTCTTCCGGTGATGGCGGAGCTCATCTGGTGCCGGTGGAGGTACTGTTGGAGAACTGTACTGCGAAGATTTCCAGATATGATACTTCTATTGTATTGATGCATGATTCGGCAGCAAAAACTACGACAGTAGAGGCTTTGCCACAGA
Source organism: Acetatifactor sp. (assembly GCA_045615205.1). GTDB lineage: Bacteria > Bacillota > Clostridia > Lachnospirales > Lachnospiraceae > Acetatifactor. The sequence goes on along the minus strand of JAZLEI010000020.1, from coordinate 38,553 downwards.
TTTTAGAGACAATACTTGCCATGGAGGATACAGTCATACTGCCAATTACGGAGAATACCCAGGCGGTGCATCATGTGATACGAAAGTCGAAGGTAGAGAAAGAAGAGGCAGAAAAACAGGCAGAGGAAACGCAGGATTCTGAGAAGAAATCTGCGACCATAGAAGAGGAAGAAAAATCCACAGAGAAGGAAGAAAAGAAAGAAGAAGTCTCTGAAAAGAAGAAACAAAAGGAACAGGGAGATGAATGATATGAAACGAATTATGTTAAAGCTGAGCGGAGAAGCGCTTGCAGGAGAGAAGAAAACAGGCTTTGATGAGGATACTGTCAGGGGAGTGGCTCTGCAGGTGAAACAACTGGTAGAGGATGGCATGCAGATTGGTATTGTTATTGGCGGTGGTAACTTCTGGCGTGGACGTACCAGCAAGAATATTGACAGAACCAAGGCAGACCAGATTGGTATGTTGGCAACCATTATGAACTGTATTTATGTTTCTGAGATTTTCCGTTCTGTTGGTATGACTACGAATATTCTCACACCTTTTGTGTGTGGTGCTTTTACAGAACTGTTTTCCAAGGATAGAGCAAATCAATGCTTTGCAAAGGGAGATGTAGTATTCTTTGCAGGCGGTACCGGTCATCCTTATTTCTCAACAGACACCGGTGTGGTGCTGAGAGCCATTGAAATTGATGCGGAGGTAATACTTTTGGCTAAGTCTATCGATGGAGTGTATGACAGTGATCCGGAGAAGAATCCGGAGGCAAAGAAATACGATGAAATCTCTATCGAAGAAGTAGTGGACAAGAACCTGCAGGTAGTGGATATGACTGCTTCTATCTTGGCAAGAGATAACAAGATGCCTATGTGGGTGTTTGGATTAAATGAAGAGAACAGCATCGTGAATACTTTAAAAGGAAAGTTTAACGGAACGAAGGTTACCGTCTAAAAATAAACAAGAATTAGGAGGAGCGACAATGGACGCAAGATTACAGCAATACGAAGACAAAATGAAGAAAGCATATGAGTATCTGGAGATGGATTATCAGGGAATTAGAGCAGGACGTGCCAATCCTCATGTATTGGATAAATTACGTGTAGATTATTACGGAACTCCTACCCCTATTCAGCAGGTAGGTAATGTAACTGTTCCCGAAGCAAGAATTATTCAGATTGCTCCTTGGGAGAAATCCATGATTCGTGCCATTGAGAAGGCAATCATGACTTCTGATTTGGGTATTAATCCTTCGAACGATGGTTCCGTAATCCGTCTGGTATTCCCGGAACTTACGGAGGAACGCAGAAAGGATTTGGCGAAGGATGTAAAGAAGAAAGCGGAGGATGCAAAGGTTGCAGTTCGTAACATCAGACGTGATGGTAACGATATGTTAAAGAAGCTTGGTAAGACAGATGTTTCAGAAGACGAAATCAAGCAGATGGAAGACCAGCTCCAGAAATTAACCGACAAGTATATTAAAGAAATCGATGCTTTAATGGAAGTAAAGTCAAAGGAAATCATGACCGTATAAGAGGGTCAAAAATATAGGGGAGGGGCGGTTAATGTCAGGGATATTTGCCGCCCTTTTGCTTATGAGGAAGGACAGGACAGTATGAGTATAGAAATGAAAATACCCAATCATGTAGCAATTATACTGGATGGAAACGGACGTTGGGCAAAGGCAAAAGGCATGCCACGGAAGTATGGACATGTACAGGGTGCAAAGACAGTAGAGGTGATCTGTGAGGAAGCCTATAAGATGGGCATACAATATCTGACGGTATATGCCTTTTCTACAGAGAATTGGAGCAGACCGCAGGATGAGGTGGATGCTTTGATGGGGCTGTTGCGTAACTATATGAAAACCTGTCTGAAGACAGCGGAGAAGAATCGTATGTGTGTCCGTGTGCTGGGGGATAAGAGCGGTTTGGATGAGGATATCAGAACCCGTATTGCAGAGTTGGAGGAGGCTACGAAGAATAATGATGGCTTACATTTCCAAATAGCAATTAATTATGGAGGAAGAGATGAAATCGTACGTGCTGTGAAGGCAATTGCAGAGGAAGTAAAGGCAGGCAGTTTAGATACACAGGAGATCACCTCTGACCTGATTGGTGAATATCTGGATACCGCAGGCATACCGGAGCCGGATTTGTTGATTCGCACCTGTAATGAACAGCGTATTTCCAATTTCCTGCTTTGGCAGCTGGCATATACGGAGTTTTATTTTACACCGGTACCCTGGCCGGATTTTACGAAAGAAGAATTGGAAAAGGCTATTGCAGCATATAATCATAGAGACAGAAGATATGGCCTGGTAAAGGAGGAGTAATCATGTTGACCAGAGTTATCAGCGGAATTGTTCTGGCGATTGTTATGATAGCTGCCATGTTTATCGGCGGACCTTTGTTGGCGGTATTGTTACTTCTGACTTCCATGGTGGGGTATCGGGAGTTGACAAAGGCGTTGAAAGTAAATGAGGCAGAAAAGGGCTTTAACGCCACAGAAATCATTGGTTTTATAGGAATTGTGTTGTATTATCTGGCAGTTTATTTCGGAAATGATACACTTCGCCTTATGGGTATCGTGGGAGTGTTTATGGCTGAGATGTTCCTCTATGTAATAACCTTCCCAAAATATCAGGCGGGACAGATTGTTTCCAGTATCTTTGCCTTTTTGTATGCACCGGTGATGTTATCATTTCTCTATTTGACCCGTAGTACAGAGCATGGCATATACATGGTGTGGCTCATATTGTTCAGTTCTTGGGTATGTGATACTTGTGCGTACTTTGTGGGTGTGACCATAGGCAAGAAGAAAATTTTCCCTATTCTCAGTCCGAAGAAATCCTTGGAGGGGTGTATCGGCGGTGTGGCAGGGTCTGCCATAGTTGGTGGTTTGTATGCTTTTTTGATTGTGGAAAAAGCGATCCCGGATCAGAGTATATTATGGAGCATTGTATTTATTTGTGCAGCCGGCGCGGTGATGTCCATGGTGGGAGATTTGGCAGCATCCGCCATCAAGCGAAATCACAATATCAAGGACTATGGGACCTTGATACCGGGGCATGGTGGCATCATGGACCGCTTTGACAGTATGATTGTAACGGCCCCCATGATTTATTTCCTGTCCATTTTGATGATTGGACTATAAATTGGAAGGGAATTTCGGCAGAAGAATTTAGTGAGTATAATAAACCGTCTATTCGGAAGTATAAGAGTTTGGATGGTTTCTGTCGGGATGTGAGGAGTGTTGAGATGAAGAAAATAGCGATACTGGGTTCTACCGGTTCTATCGGAACCCAGACTTTGGATATAGTGCGAAATAACAGCGAGGAACTGGAGGTAGTAGCATTGGCTGCCGGTAGCAATGTGACCTTGCTGGAAAAACAAGTGAGGGAATTTCAGCCTAAGCTGGTTGCCATGTGGAGTGAAGATGCAGCAGCAGATTTGCGCTTGCGAGTGCAGGATCTGCAGGTACAGGTATTGTCCGGTATGGATGGCTTGTTGGCTATTGCTGTATTGGAAGAGGTACAGGTATTGGTGACTGCTATCGTGGGTATGATTGGTATCAGACCCACGATTGAAGCTATCAAGGCCGGTAAGGATATTGCCTTGGCAAACAAGGAAACATTGGTGTGTGCAGGACATATTATTATGCCTTTGGCAAAGGAATATAACGTGGCGATTTTACCTGTGGACAGTGAGCATAGTGCTATCTTTCAGTCTTTAAACGGAGAACCGAAGAACCGAATCAGTAAGATTTTATTAACTGCTTCCGGCGGACCTTTCCGGGGAAAAAAGCGGGAAGAACTGGAACATATGCAGGTGGAGGATGCCCTGAAGCATCCCAATTGGTCTATGGGGAGAAAGATTACCATAGATTCCTCTACTTTAGTGAATAAGGGTTTGGAGGTTATGGAAGCGAAATGGCTGTTTGGTGTAGAACCGGAACAGATACAGGTGGTAGTACATCCTCAGAGCATTATTCATTCCATGGTAGAATATGTGGATGGAGCAGTTATGGCGCAGCTGGGAATACCGGATATGAAGCTACCTATTCAGTATGCATTGTTCTATCCGGACAGAAGGGTAATGAACGAAAAGAAGCTGGATTTCTTTGAATTGCAGAGCATGACCTTTGAGAAGCCGGATACAGAAACTTTTTATGGTTTGAAGCTGGCATACGAAGCATTGCGTGAGGGGGGTAATATTCCTACTATTTATAATGCAGCAAACGAAAAGGCTGTTGCATTATTTTTAGAGAAAAAGATATCCTATTTACAGATACCGGAGATAATTGAACGGTCTATGAGAACGATTCCGAAGCAGGAGAATCCGGATGTGAAGCAGATATTGGATACCGAGGCTGCAGTATATGAGTATATCAGCAGTCGGGAATAAATTCGTAAGTTAGAAAGCGAGAAGTATTGTGACATTATTATTTTTTATTTTGATTTTTGGTGTGGTAGTGGTTTCCCATGAATTTGGTCATTTCATAGTGGCTAAGATGAATGGTATCCATGTGGTAGAGTTTTCCGTAGGTATGGGGCCCACCCTACTGGCTTTTCATAAGGGGGATACGAAATACTCCCTGAAGTTGTTGCCTATCGGCGGAGCTTGTATGTTTGAAGGCGAGGATGGTCTGAATACTCAGGAAGGTGAGGAAACGGAAGGTGCCTTTACTAAAGCCAATGTATGGGCCAGAATTTCTACGGTAGTGGCAGGACCGCTGTTTAATTTTATTTTAGGTTTACTCATCGCAGCCATTATTGTGTCGGTGCCGGATATTGTGATTGCTCTTCCGGTAGTCACCATAGCGGAGGAGAGTGCAGCACAGGCAGCGGGACTTCAGGCTGGAGACAGAATCATATCTTTAAATGGAGAGAGAATTCACTTATTTAAGGAAATGTCCCTGTTTAACTATGTGAATGGCGGCAAGGAAATGCTGGTGGAATATGAGCGAAATGGGCAACGGTTGGAAACCAGACTGACCCCTCAGTACAATGCGGACACCGGAGGTTATGTTTTGGGTGTGTATTGTGCACAGATAGCAGAAGAGGAAGGTCTGGCAAGACTGAAATACGCATGGTACGAAGTGCGTTATTGCTTGAAGAACACTTATCAAAGTCTGCTGATGTTGGTGCAGGGACGTGTGAAGAGTGAGGATGTGGCCGGTCCGGTAGGAATTGCTGTGAATGTAGTAGGAAAAACCTATGAAGCCACCAAGGAAGAGGGACCATTGCTGGTAGTGGTGAATATGCTGAATATTGTCATGCTGCTTAGTGTCAATCTGGGAATACTGAATTTGTTGCCTATACCGGCACTGGATGGCGGGCGCCTGGTGTTTCTATTGATTGAGGTAGTGCGCGGAAAACCTATACCACCGGAAAAGGAAGGTATGGTACACTTTGCAGGTCTGGTATTTTTCATGGGGCTGATGGTGTTTGTATTCTTTAATGATTTGAAGAATATATTTTGATTTGGAAGTGAAGAACGTTATACCCGAAAGAACTCAGGAAAACCTGGGTTCTTTTCTTTGTAAAAATAATCTTGCAATAGTATATCAAATTGTGTTATATTGAATAAATCATAAGTATATTTCAAGTGTTCTGAAAAAAAGTCAAAATCAGTTATTTATTTCAAAGTGTTTCCAAAGAGAACAAAAAGACAAAAGGAGTGGTGAATGAGTGAACTATAATTCTGCTTATTTGTGGGAAAAGGGCTGTGAATGTGAAATGTCTCCTATTTCTCTGGTATTGCAGCAGGCAGTGGTACGAAGGCACGAGGTGGTGCTTGCTTGTATTTGTGAGGGGAAAAGTGATGAGGAGACCGGAATGACGGAAAGCGGTTATTTTACGGAAGGGCTGACGGAGTGGTTTCACAGAGAACTGCTACAGCTTTGTGAAAGAAAGGGGTATGAGGACATTGGAAGAAGTTTGAAAAGAGTGTTGGAGAGAATGCACAAGGAGATTGTTCATTATGTTCAGAAGAAGGAAAGAAAGAGTGATCTACATTGTGTAGGAATGGTTTGTGTGGGAGATGCGTTTTGGCTGTTTCAGCAAGGGGATTGTGCGTGTTATCTGTTGAACAAGCGGTATAACCGAAAGCATATAAAACGCATCGGAGTTGATAGGGAAAGCAAGGAAGCTTATTTTCAGGGAAAGCTGCAGAAAAAGGTAGGATTGTTGTTTTGTACTTCCGGTTATGGGAATTGTTTAAAGCCGGAAGAACTGGCGGAGGTTCTGGTGACAGAGGGAAGCTGTTCGGAGGAGCGGATGCAAAAAAGATTGCAGGAGCTTTGGCTGGAAAATGCAAGGCGTGGAGAAAAACATGCAGTAGGAGCTATCTGGCTGAAGGTATAGGAGTTAGAAATAGGAAACAGGCAAAGAATGAGGTATAGAGAATGCCTGAGTAAGGGGTGAAATAGTGGAAACCGGATATCAGGATATGATAGAAAGCAATTATAAAAAGATACAGCTGCTTGGGAAAGGCGCTACTGCAGAGGTGTATCTGGTGGAAGAAAGGGCCACCGGTGTGAAGTATGCAATGAAGATAGGAGGACAAGGAGAGCTGTTGAAGTGGGAGGCACAATTGTTACAGTCTCTAAGGTCAAATTGTTTTCCTACATTGAAAGAATATGTCAGAGAAAACAGGGAATATTTGGTGATGGAGTATATTGAGGGCAGGAGCTTGCAGGAACGATTGAATCAGGAGGACAAACCGACTGCCTTAGAGATTGTGAGGTGGATGGAAGGAATATTACAATGTTTGGATATTTTACATACACAGAAGCCCGGTATTATTTATCGGGATTTGAAACCGGCTAATATCATGCTTACTCCACAGGGAAATATCAGGTTGATTGATTTTGGGGCTGCCTGTTATGCAGAAAATGTGGTGAAGGAAGGAGCATTGCCGGAGAGTACGAAGGCAGGAACTTATGGGTATGCGGCACCGGAGCAGTTCTGGTCGGGAGTAAAGCTTAGTAAGGCCTGCGATATTTATGCAGCCGGTAAGATATTAGCATATTTATTGTCAGGAAAGAATCCGGCAGAGCCGCCCTATGATATGGAACAGTATTGCAAGGGGTTGCATGGCATAGGAGCAGGCTACAGAGAGGTGTTGTCACGCAGTTTGGCTATGGAACCACAGGCCAGATACGAAGATTGTCAAAGTATGATGGCTGCTATTCGCATGGCATATGATGAAAATTGCAGAAAAAAAGGCTTTGTATTTCGTAAAAAGAGGGAGTATACTTACAAAAAATGTATTTGGAAGAGCGAATATCGAAGAATATTTTGACTTTCTTCTAAAATGATAATATAATTATTGGTAACTGATTTACGAAAACGTTTTAGTAAGGAGAGGAAACCTATGAAAAAGCTTGAGGAATATGTAAGAAGTATACCGGATTTTCCGGAAGAAGGAATTATTTTTCGTGATGTAACCAGTGTGTTGCAGGATGCGGACGGTCTGCACCTTGCTATTGATACCATGCAGGAAAAGATTCAGGATTTGGACTTTGATGTGGTAGTAGGTCCGGAATCCAGAGGCTTTATCTTTGGTACTCCCATTGCATATAATAATAGAAAGCCTTTTGTACTGATTCGCAAGAAAGGAAAGCTTCCTTGTGAAACTGTAGAAAGAACCTATGATTTGGAATATGGAACAGCAACCATAGAAATGCACAAGGACAGTATCAAGCCCGGACAGAAGGTTTTGATTGTAGATGATTTGATTGCTACCGGTGGTACCACAGAGGCGATGATTAAGCTGATTGAGGATTTGGGTGGTATCGTTGTAGGTGTGGTAGTGCTGATTGAATTGGCAGGCTTGAAGGGAAGAGAGAAGATAGCAGATTATCGTTTGGATGCTGCTATTACTTATGAAGGGAAATAGAGACTTTTTTAGTGTGAGGCTTGAGGCTTATGACAGAAGAAAAAGATTTGATGTTTGTAGAAGGCAGTATTCAAAAACATAAGGAATTTGTCACTCCCGAGGAACTGTATCAGGAGCTTATTGCTCATGTGCAAAAATACCATCCCAGTGGCGATATCAGTATGATTGAGAAGGCGTACAAGATTGCCAGCGAAGCACATAAAGACCAGTTGCGTAAATCCGGTGAGCCTTATATTATTCATCCTTTGAATGTAGCAAGTATTTTGGCCAGTTTGGAAATGGATAAGGAAACCATTATTGCAGGTATTTTGCATGATGTGGTGGAAGATACTGTTATGACGGAAGAAGACCTGGAGAGGGAATTCGGCAAGGATGTAGCACTGTTAGTAGATGGTGTAACGAAGTTGGAGAAGTTACCTCTGACCAGTACAGTGGATGGATCCGATGCGAAGCTGGAAATGCAGGCGGAGAATTTGCGTAAGATGTTTCTGGCAATGGCAAAGGATATTCGTGTTATTATGATTAAACTGGCAGACCGTCTGCACAATATGCGAACTCTGAAGTATCAGAAGCCGGAGAGCCAGCAGAGAATTGCCAAGGAAACTCTGGAAATTTATTCACCTATTGCACAGCGTCTGGGTATTTCCAAGATTAAGGTAGAATTGGATGATTTGTCCTTAAAATATCTGGAGCCGGAAGTGTATTATGACCTGGTGGAAAAGATTTCTGCCCGTAAGAGTGAGCGGGAACGTTATATCCAAAGCATCGTGGAGGAAGTAAGCGAGCATATTGAAAAGGCCGGTATCAAGGCACAGATTGACGGCCGTGTAAAGCATTTCTTTAGCATTTATAAGAAGATGAAGAATCAAAATAAGACTTTGGAACAGATTTATGATTTGTTTGCAGTCAGAATCATTGTGGATACCGTCATGGAATGTTATGCGGTATTGGGCGTTATTCATGAAATGTATAAGCCTATTCCGGGACGTTTCAAGGATTATATTGCCATGCCGAAGCCCAATATGTACCAGTCACTGCATACGACATTGATTGGTAGTACCGGTCAGCCTTTTGAAATACAGATTCGTACCTTTGATATGCACAAGGCAGCAGAATATGGTATTGCGGCTCATTGGAAGTACAAGGATGCTTCCGATGGGAAAAAGGTAGAAGCGCAGGAAGAAGAAAAACTGGTGTGGTTACGTCAGATCCTGGAATGGCAGCAGGATATGTCGGATAACAGGGAGTTCTTGAATTTATTAAAGAGTGATTTGGATTTGTTCTCTGACAATGTATACTGCTTTACCCCCGGCGGAGAAGTGAAGAATCTGCCGGCAGGTTCTACACCAATTGACTTTGCCTACAGCATTCATTCCGCAGTGGGAAATAAAATGGTAGGTGCCAGAGTCAATGAACGTTTGGTAAATATCGATTACGTGATTAAAAACGGTGACCGTGTGGAGATTATTACCTCACAGAATTCCAAGGGCCCCAGCCGTGATTGGTTGAAACTGGTGAAAAGTACTCAGGCCAAGAATAAAATCAATCAGTGGTTTAAGAGTGAATTTAAAGAAGAAAATATTACAAAAGGTAAGGAACTTCTGACTACTTATTGTAAAAATAAAGGTATCACCCTTTCGAATCTGTTAAAGACTGAATATATGGAAGTGATACAACGCAAATACGGCTTCCGCGACTGGGAGGCTGTACTGGCAGCTATCGGGCATGGAGCTTTGAAGGAAGGGCAGATTGTCAATAAGCTGGTTGAACTCTATGACCTGGATAATAAAAAGGAAGTCACCAACGAAGAAATCCTGCAGGCCATTGCGGAGAGTAATATCAACAGAACCCCAAAGATGAAGAATAAGGGAGGCATCGTGGTAAAGGGTATGACGGATCTGTCCGTACGTTTTTCCAAGTGCTGTTCCCCGGTTCCGGGAGATGAAATCGTAGGCTTTGTCACCAGAGGAAGAGGCATTTCCGTGCATCGTACAGACTGTGTGAATGTATTGAACCTTCCAGAGTATGACCGTGTACGATTGATAGATGCGGATTGGCAGGCAACTGATAATATGGCAGAGAACGAAAAGTACGTGGCAGAAATTGTGATTTATGCTATGAATCGAAATGGTTTGCTGGCCGATATTTCGAAGGCATTGACAGAGAAGAATATCAATATTATCACCATGAACAGTAGAATTAATAAGCAGGGAATTGCAACTCTGCAGACGAATTTCGAGATATCCGGAAGAGACGAGTTAAATCGTATCATTGATAAAATCCGTGGTATTGAGAATGTATTGGATATAGAGAGGACGACAGGCTAATGGCAGATATCAGAATAGGAAGAATGGTACTGGGTTCATGCCAGACCAATTGTTATTTTATTTATGAGGCAGAAAGCAAGAAGGCTGTAGTAGTAGACCCTGCGGATAATGGCGCACAGATTTATAGTGCATTGCAGAGAAATGGTTTTAACATTGAGGCGATTTTGTTAACGCATGGACATTTCGACCACATCTGGGGCTCCAAGGAGTTAAGAGAGCTATCCGGAGCAAAGATTTATGCATTGGACGAGGAAAAGGTTCTTTGCGAAAACTCTCGTAATAATGTTTCCGAATATGCCGGCAGAGCCTATACAGTAGTCCCGGATGAATATGTAAAGGATGGTGCAGAGCTGGTATTTGACGGTATCACCTTCAAAGTAATCGCAACTCCCGGTCATACCATCGGTAGCTGCTGTTATTATATAGAAGAAGCAGGTATGCTCATCAGTGGAGATACATTGTTCCTGGAATCTACCGGAAGAACGGATTTCCCTACCGGAAGCATGAGCAGTATTGTGCGTTCCATTCGTGAGAAGCTGTTTGTATTGCCGGAGGATACTAAGGTATATCCGGGGCATATGGACAGTACCACCATCGGACATGAAAAGAAGTACAATCCTTTCGTGGCAGAGTAAATAGGAAAGGTTGCCGTGAGGGGGAGGGGATATTGTGCATGCTCCCTGAGGCATATTGAAAATATTCTGACTTGTGCAAGTCCTCGGACGCAAGTGCTACTAAAGCTTTCCAATCATGCGAAAAGCAGAGCTAAAAATCTCAAACTCGCTTCGCTCAAACAGGTGAGATTTTTAGCTCTAATGCATTCTTGAAAAGCTTAAGTAGCATTAAGCATCCTGCGGGAGCGTGCAAGTCAGAACAATTTTCAACTATGCCTCAGGGAGCATGCGGTAAACTATCTCGCCACTCACATGGCAACCTATATTGAGAAGTAGAGTAGACGTAAAAGGAAGCCTCAGCTCGCTTATTTGTACCCAACGCTTCATGTACAATAGAGGAGATTGTGTCCACGATTGCCTTTGAGATACACAAGAGATACAAATAAGAGAAACTAGACAAAAGGAAAAAGTTATGTTTGCAGTAAAGATAAATTTGGCAAATTATGAATATGATGTGCATTCCTTGGTAAAGGCCTTTTATCCGGAGGAGACTGTGAAGGTGCTGAGTCCGGAGACAAAAGAGGAAACCGTGACTGAGGTTTTGGAGCAGGCCGGTAGTGTGGGGATGGAGATAGAAATCCGGGACGACCAGGCAGATATTGCATTTGCACTGAAAAAGCATCATTGGGATTACACCGACGCTGAAGGCAGATACAAGGATGGTTTTAAACGTTTTTTGTATCGTGTGTTAAGCAGTGAACTGGATAAAGAGCTGCCCTGGGGCAATCTCACCGGTATTCGTCCTACCAAACTGGCGTATGGTATGCTGGAGGAAGGCATGTCAGAGGAGGAAATCCGGACATTTTTGCAGGAAACACATTATGTCAGCAGAGAGAAAATCGATTTGAGTATTGATATTGCCAAGCGTGAAATGGAGCTTCTGAAGGACATTCACTATGAAGAGGGCTATAGCCTTTATATCGGCATTCCCTTTTGTCCTACCACATGTCTGTATTGTTCCTTCACCAGTTATCCTATTGCGGGATATCGGAAGCTGGTAGATGATTATGTAGATTGTGTGATAAAGGAGATGGAGTATGTTTCCAAGAAGTATGCCCATAAGATTTTGGATACGGTATACATCGGAGGCGGTACCCCGACTACCTTGGAAGCAGAGCAGCTGGACAAGTTAATCACAGCACTGAAAAAGAATTTTGATTTTTCTACGGTAAAGGAATTTACAGTGGAAGCGGGCAGAGCGGACAGTATCACCCGTGAGAAGCTGGAGGTGTTGAAAAAGCACCGGGTGGACAGAATATCCATCAACCCACAGACCATGAAGCAGGAGACACTGCAAATCATCGGCAGACGTCATACGGTGGAGCAGGTGGTAGAAGCCTTCCATATGGCAAGGGAGATTGGTTTTGAGAATATTAATATGGACTTGATATTGGGGCTTCCCGGAGAAATAGCAGCAGATGTAGAACAGACCATTAAACGTGTGACTGAGCTGGCACCGGATAGTCTGACGGTGCATTCTCTGGCCATTAAGCGTGCATCACGCTTAAGTCAGTGGATTACGGAGCATGGTATTACCACACTGCGTAATACAGACGAGACCATGGAAATCGCAGCAGATGGTGCAAAAGCACTGGGGATGCATCCTTATTATTTGTATCGACAGAAAAATATGTCCGGCAATTTTGAAAATGTGGGCTATGCAAAGCCCGGCAAGTATGGTCTTTACAATATTCTGATTATGGAAGAGAAGCAGACCATCGTAGCCTTGGGAGCCGGAAGTATTACTAAGCTGGTATTACCGGATGGACGTATCGAGCGTTGTGATAATGTGAAGGATGTCGCTTTGTATATTGAAAAGATAGAGGAGATGCTGGAACGTAAGGAGAAGCTGTTTGCATTAGATTGCTAGTATAAACCGGCGAAAAATACAGTGGTTTCTATTGACAGAAGGTATCAAAACTCTTAAGATAATAAAAGAATTTCGTGTATGAAATAAGTAGAATAATAGAATACTTCAGATTGGAGGAAGTTATGGCACTGAGTAAGAAACCGGTTACCGGTATGAAAGATATTTTGCCGGAGGAAATGCAAATTCGTGATTATGTCATAGGTGTGATTAAGGAAACCTATGGTAAGTTTGGATTTACCTCCATTGAAACTCCTTGTGTGGAGAATATCGCTAACCTGACCAATAAGCAGGGTGGTGATAATGAAAAGTTAATTTTCAAGATTTTAAAGCGTGGTGAGAAGCTGAATGTAGAGGCGGCTACTACGGAAGAGGAAGTAGTGGACGGAGGTTTGCGTTATGACCTGACAGTACCGTTGGTACGTTACTATTCCAACAATTCCGCGAACTTACCGGCACCCTTTAAGGCTTTGCAAATGGGTAATGTATGGCGCGCAGACAGACCTCAGAGAGGTCGTTATCGCCAGTTTATGCAGTGTGATATCGATATTTTAGGCGAGCCTTCCAACTTGGCGGAAATCGAGCTGATTTTGGCTACTACTACCACATTGGGCAAGTTGGGCTTCAAGAACTTCCAGATTCGAATCAATGACAGACAGATTTTGAAGGCAATGGCAGCTTACAGCGGCTTTGCGGAAGAGTCTTATGATAGCGTATTTATCACCCTCGATAAAATGGACAAGATTGGCTTGGAGGGTGTAGAAGCTGAGCTGTTAAGCAATGGCTTTGATAAGGCTTGTGTGGACAAGTATTTGGAACTGTTCAAGGGCTTGGAGACAGCAGAGGATAAGGTGGCTTATCTGGCAGAGACCTTGGGAGATGTGTTGGCAGAGGAGGTTCATGTAGGACTTCGTGAAATCATGGACAGTGTCAGTGCTACTAAGGCTTCCGAGTTTGAAATCGTGTTTGATGCTACATTGGTACGTGGTATGTCTTATTATACCGGTACGATTTTCGAAATCGCTATTCCTGAGTTTGGCGGCAGCTGCGGTGGCGGCGGTCGTTATGACAAGATGGTAGGCAAGTTTACCGGCAAGGATGTTCCGGCTTGTGGTTTTTCTATCGGCTTTGAGCGTATCGTACTGCTTTTGATGGAAAGCGGCTTCAAGGTACCTACCCAGCCCAAGAAAGTAGCTTACTTAATCGAAAAGGGTGTGGGCGGTGAAGAACTTTGTAAGGTAATCGCGCAGGCACAAGAAGCCCGTAAGGACGGATTGCAGGTACTGGTTGCCCGCATGAATAAGAATAAGAAGTTCCAGAAGGAACAATTAATTAATGAAGGCTATGAAGATTTCGTAGAGTTTTACAAGGATCCTTTGAAGAATTAAAGTGAGTGAGGTTGATATTATGGCAGAGTCAATGAAGGGTTTAAAGAGAAGCCACAGATGTGCAGAGTTAAGTGCTGCCAATGTGGGTGAAGAAGTAACCGTTATGGGTTGGGTACAGAAGCAGCGTAATAAGGGTGGTATTATTTTCGTGGATATGAGAGACCGTAGCGGATTGCTTCAGGTGATTTTTGAAGAAACCGACTGTGGTGCAGAGAACTTCGAGAAAGCATATCATTTGCGTAGTGAGTTCGTAGTGGCAGTAGTAGGTGAGGTGTGCAAGAGAGAAGGTGCAGTAAATGAAAGCCTTGCAACCGGTGAAATTGAAATCCGTGCAACACAGCTTCGTGTATTATCCGAGGCAGATACACCTCCTTTCCCTATTGAAGCGGATTCTAAGACCAAGGAAGAGCTTCGTCTGAAATACAGATATTTAGATTTGAGAAGACCTGATTTGCAGCGTAATTTGATCTTAAGAAGTAAGATTGCTACCACTATCAGAGCATTTCTGGCTGAGGAAGGCTTTTTAGAGATTGAAACTCCTATGCTTTGTAAGTCCACACCGGAGGGGGCAAGAGACTATCTGGTACCCAGCCGTGTGCATCCGGGACATTTTTATGCATTGCCTCAGTCTCCCCAAATTTTTAAGCAGTTGTTAATGTGCTCCGGCTATGACAGATATTTTCAGTTGGCAAAGTGCTTCCGTGACGAGGATCTTCGTGCAGACCGTCAGCCGGAATTTACCCAGGTGGACTTGGAAATGTCCTTTGTGGATGTGGATGATGTTATTGATGCTACCGAAAGAATGGTACAGAGAGTATGTAAGGAAGCCATTGGTTTAGAGGTACAGCTTCCCATTCAGCGTATGACCTGGCAGGAGGCTATGAACCGCTTCGGTTCTGACAAGCCGGACACCCGTTTCGGTATGGAGCTTACCGATGTTTCTGAGGTGGTAAAGGGCTGTGGTTTTAGTGTATTTACCAGTGCTATTGAAAATGGTGGTTCTGTCAGAGGTATTACCGTAAAGGGACAGGCTGAGATGCCTCGTAAGAAGATTGATGCCCTGACTGCTTTCGTAAAGGATTACGGTGCAAAGGGTCTGGCTTACCTTTCTATCCAGCCCGACGGCAGCTACAAGTCTTCCTTTGCAAAGTTTATGACAGAGGACGAGCTGAAGGCTCTTTCTGAGGCTATGGGCGCAGAAGCAGGAGATTTAATGTTCTTTGCAGCGGACAAGAACAGTGTAGTATGGGCTTCTCTTGGTGCACTTCGTATCGAAGTGGCAAAGCAGCTGGATATGATTGATAACGATAAATTTAACTTCCTGTGGGTAACTGAATTCCCTCTTCTCGAGTGGAACGAGGATGAGAACCGCTTCGTAGCAATGCATCATCCGTTCACTATGCCTATGGACGAGGATTTGCAGTATTTGGACAGCGACCCGGGCAGAGTACGTGCCAAGGCTTATGATATCGTACTAAACGGTGTAGAGCTGGGTGGCGGTAGTG
This sequence comes from Acetatifactor sp., assembly GCA_045615205.1. Classification (GTDB taxonomy): domain Bacteria; phylum Bacillota; class Clostridia; order Lachnospirales; family Lachnospiraceae; genus Acetatifactor. The sequence goes on along the minus strand of JAZLEI010000020.1, from coordinate 22,897 downwards.
TACGTATTTTCCAGAGCGATGTACAGGAGAAGATGTTTGAGGTACTGGGCTTTACCAAAGAGGATGCATATGAAAGATTTGGATTCCTGTTAAATGCCTTTAAGTATGGAGTACCTCCTCACGCAGGTCTGGCAATCGGTTTGGATCGCTTCGTTATGCTGTTGGTAAAAGCAGATAATATTCGTGAAGTAATTGCATTCCCGAAGGTAAAGGATGCTTCCTGTCTCATGACTGAGGCTCCCGGTACAGTGGATGACAAGCAGTTGGATGAGCTGCAGATTGCACTGGCATTGGTGGAAACCGAAGCGACAGAAGAATAAAGAAAAACACAAAGCCATGCCGCAAGGCATGGCTTTTAGGGTTTTGTGGAATAGATTGAAGAGAAATGAACACACTTTGGGGAATTGTATATTTATCTGGGAAAGATATTGCGTAAGCAAATAAGAATTGACCGAGCTCTTTGGAGCGAGGGATGACAATTGAACGTAAGTTCAATTGTATGGGCTTTTAAGGAAACAATAACTTTGAATTTGGAGGTGTGTGTTATGGATGTAATTACCCATTATGATTTATTGGTAGATGAAAATAACGACCCATTTCGTGACCCTCCTCCATTACAAGAATATATGAACAGATGGGATGGAGAACTATTTTTAGAATCATTGGAACTTTCCAATAATAAAAATGTTCTTGAAATCGGTATTGGAACTGGAAGAATTGCTGTAAAGGTCGCTTCACACTGTATGCGATTAACAGGAATAGATATTTCGCCCAAAACCATAGAACGAGCAAGAGAAAACCTAAAAGATTATTCCAACATTTCTTTTGTTTGTGGTGATTTCAACGAATACGATTTTGTTCAAACCTTTGATGTAATTTACTCATCGCTTACAATGATGCATTTTAAGGACAAAAAACAGGTTATATTAAAAGTCGCTACATTGTTAAATGATGGTGGAATTTTTTGTTTATCTATTGATAAAAATCAAAGCGAGTTCATCGATATGAAAACTCGCAAAGTGAAAATATACCCTGATACACCTGACAACATTATTTCTCTTATAAGTGAATCATCTATGAATGTGGCCAGTGTATTTGAAACAGACAATGCATATATCATTGTTAGCAACAAATAATTAGACAATTCCCAATTTATAGGAACATTGAAAATCGAATAGATATTTGACATGATGGCGGGAAGGTGATATTATAATAATAGAAAAAGTGCTACCGATAGACGGTTAGCCTAGAATTTATAAGTAGCTAAAAATAACCGCTAAGTTTTCTCAGGACTAGGGCGGTTATTTTTGTGTCCTGCTATTCTTACCAAGCGAATAGCCAAGACTGAAACAAGTCAAGCATAAGCTGATGACAGCAATCAAGCTTTCGATGGTTAACATAAGCAAATCCTCCATTCTAAGATTTCCACAAGTGGATTTCTATGTAAACAGAGGTCACAGTCCTCTGGAGGAAGACTAACCGCCTACCGTTATGGTAGCACCTATTAATATTACATCGAATATTTGTTCGATAATCAAGCAGAATTATAAATTAGAATGTGTAGTGGAGGATAAGCAATGAAAATCTACGATATATCTCAAGAAGTTTTCAGCTGCCAGGTATATCCCGGCGACCCGGTACCGGAAAAGAAGGTGCTTAGTTTAATGGAAAAAGGCGACTTGTATAATTTGACTGCATTTAGTATGTGCGCTCATAATGGTACACATATAGATGCGCCATTTCATTTTCTGAAAGACGGAAAAACTGTGGATGCTATATGCTTAGAGGCGTTTGTGGGAATGGCTTATGTGGCAGAGCATCAGGGGATTGTCTCCAACGATGATGCTGTAGCAATAATTGATAAAGCGAAAGAACAGAATCCGGAAGCTGCAAAACGAATTCTGATTAAGGGAGCCGCAGAAGTTTCTTCGGAAGCTGCAAAAGTATTTGCTACCTCAGAAATCTTACTTCTGGGAAATGAGTCTCAGACTGTTGGGCCGGAAGATGCACCGATGGCAGTGCATCACATACTTTTGGGTGCCAATGTTATCTTACTTGAAGGGATTCGGTTAGCAGAGGTTTCAGAAGGTGTTTATTTTTTAAATGCTGCACCACTGAATTTATCCGGTGCGGACGGTTCGCCATGCAGAGCTGTATTGATAGCTGTTGCTGAGTGATAAATTCCAATTTATTGTGACATCGAAAATGTAAGAGGGAAGAAAGAATGTTGGACTAGGAACTGGTACTCGGATACCATAGAATTTTATACAAATGCAGAAGGGGTGCAAAAAGAACTGGAGTACCGCCGGGAGCTTCGTAGAAAAATCAGTAGAATTGTTTAGGAATATCAGCCCGAAAATATATTTATAAAGTATTAGGATGAAATGAAAAAAAGTAAGAACTATGATATTATACATTTTAGACATAATTAAGTTTGAAAAAAGTGAATACTGTAAGGAACTGTCTAAACACAAAAAACACCATGCGGCAGGGCAATATCTGCTGAGGTTGGCACTTGGTGAGGAAGCTTACGAGCAAGCACATTTTGCAAAAGGAGAGCATGGAAAGCCTTACATAATTGGACATCCTATTCACTATAATATCTCCCACTCCGGACAATATGTGGTATTGGTGGTGGCAGAGAGCGAAGTGGGGGTGGATGTGCAGGAGAAGAAGGGCAGACGGTTGTCTGCCATGGCGAAGCGCTTCTTTTCTGAGGAAGAGAAGCAGGCGGTTTTGGAATGTGACTGTGCAAAGGCACATTCAGACCTGTTCTTTCACATCTGGTGCCGCAAGGAGGCCTACGGAAAGTATTTGGGCTTAGGTCTTTTGGGAGAAGTACTAAAAACCAATATACTGGAAGGCGTAGAAGGCTGTTATTTTCAGGAGTACAACGAGTTAGAGGGTTATCAAATCAGTATTTGCTGCGGAAAGGAAGAAAACATTGAAGAAGTTATTCGTGTATTTGAAGGATTGTAAGAAGGAAGTGGTGCTGGCACCATTGTTTAAGCTGCTGGAGGCATGTTTTGAACTGTTTGTGCCTTTGGTCATTGCAGGTATTATTGATAAGGGTATTCCCAGTGGTGACATGGGTTATATCGGCAAGATGGGTGCCTGTTTGTTGGCTTTGGCGATCGTAGGTCTGGTAAGTGCCATTACGGCGCAGTTTTTTGCGGCAAAGGCGGCAGTGACCTTTTCGACCAAGCTGCGTCAGGCATTGTTTGAGCATATTCAGGGGCTGAACTTTACCAATATTGACAAGGCGGGTACTTCTACCCTGATTACCCGTATGACTGCAGATGTGAATCAGTGCCAGAACGGTGTGAACATGGTGCTGCGTTTATTCCTGCGCTCCCCAATCATTGTATTTGGTGCCATGATTATGGCATTTACCATTGATGTGAAATCTGCACTGATTTTCGTGGTAGCCATTCCGCTTTTGGCGATTATCGTGTTTGGTATCATGGTGATTACCATGCCTTTGTACAAGAAGGTACAGAGTGGTCTTGATGCAGTCCTTGGTACCACCAGAGAAAACCTGACAGGTGTGCGCGTAATTCGTGCTTTTCATCAGGAACAGAAGGAAGAGGAGCGTTTTAGGGAGCAGAACGCGATATTGGCAGCAGCACAGATGCATGTGGGCAAAATCAGTGCCTGCATGAATCCTTTCACTTATGTCATTGTAAACGGTGCTATCATTGCCTTGATTTATACCGGTGCCATTCAGGTAAACGTGGGTAATCTGACCCAAGGTGATGTGGTTGCCATTATTAATTATATGTCGCAGATTTTGGTGGAGCTGGTGAAGCTGGCGAACTTAATTGTGCTGGTGAGCAAGGCTATTGCCAGTGCTGATCGTGTGGCAGCGATTTTGGAGATTACCAACGAAGAGATAGTAGCAGAACAGGGATATTTACCACAAGGAGAGCCTGCTTTCTTGGAGTTTGACCATGTAAACTTAACCTATGCAGGTGCCGGTGATGAGACCCTGCACGATATGCACTTTACGGTAAATAAGGGGGATACCATCGGTATCATCGGTGGTACCGGTTCCGGTAAGTCCTCTCTGGTGAACCTGATTCCGGGCTTTTACCCGGCTACAGGCGGTACCATTCGCTTGGAGGGCAAGGATATTAAGGCGTTGTCTGAGGATGAACTGCGCAGCCGTATCGGTATCGTGCCTCAGAAGGCAGTATTGTTTAAGGGAACTGTCCGCAGCAATATGCAGTGGGGCAAGCAGGATGCTACTGACGAAGAAATGTGGAAGGCAATAGATTTGGCACAGGCTCGTGAAGTGGTAGAAGGCAAGGGCGGTCTGGATGGAGAAATCGCCCAGAATGGTAAGAACCTTTCCGGTGGTCAGAGGCAGAGACTGACCATTGCCAGAGCCTTAGTTCGTAAGCCTGAAATATTGATTTTGGACGACTCTGCCTCTGCACTTGATTATGCGACGGATGCGAAGCTTCGTGCAGCTCTGCGTACTTTAGAGGGAAATACAACGATTTTCATCGTTTCCCAGAGAGCTTCTACCATTATGCATGCAGATAAGATTATAGTATTAGATGATGGTGAAATTGCCGGCTTGGGTACTCATGAGGAGCTGCTGGAAAATTGTGAGGTTTATCAGGAAATTTATTATTCCCAGTATGAGAAGGGAGGTGCAGCAAATGCCTAAGGCAGAGAAAAAGGTAAATCAGAAGGAAACCATGGGAAAAATCCTTCGTTATATTCATAAATATTTGTTCTTTGTAGGCGTATCCGTAGTGCTTGCTGCATTGACCGTAGCATTTACCTTATATATCCCCATATTAATCGGTGATGCGGTGGATTTGATTATAGACAAGGGACTGGTGGATATGCCGGGTATCTTTGCTATTATGAAGAAAATCGGTATTGTGATGGTGCTTACCGCCATTGCTCAGTGGGTCATGAATACTTGCAACAACTATATTACCTATCATGTGATTCAGGATATTCGTAAGGATGCCTTTGCTAAGCTGGAAATCCTGCCCTTAAAGTATATAGATGCACGCTCCTATGGTGATATTGTGAGCCGTGTCATTGCAGATGTGGATACCTTTGCGGATGGTCTGCTCATGGGCTTTACCCAGCTGTTTACCGGTATCATCACCATTGTGGGTACTTTATTCTTCATGCTGATGACCAATGTTCCTATTACTTTACTGGTGGTGTGTATTACACCGGTATCCTTTTTCGTGGCTAAGTTTATTGCCAAGAGTACACATGATATGTTCAAGCAGCAGTCAGAAGCCAGAGGGGAACAGACTGCCCTCATAGAGGAAATGATTGGAAACCAGAAGGTAGTAAAGACCTTCTCCCAGGAGGATGAGGCAATTGAACGCTTTGAAAAAATCAATGAGCGTTTGGGTGTATGCTCTTTGAAAGCAACTTTTTATTCTTCTATCACAAACCCTGCAACACGTTTCGTGAACAGTTTGGTGTATGCCGGTGTAGGCATTTTCGGTGCGTATGTAGCTATTAAGGGTGGTATCAGTGTAGGTAGATTGTCCACTCTGTTAAGCTACGCAAACCAGTATACCAAGCCTTTTAATGAAATCTCCGGTGTGGTAACAGAGTTCCAGAATGCACTGGTGTGTGCTTCCAGAATTTTCGAGTTGATTGAGGAAGAACCCCAGATACCGGATGCTTCGGATGCATTGGTGTTAGAGGATGCCAAGGGTAATATTACCTTGGAAGATGTATATTTCAGCTATGTGCCGGATAAGAAGCTGATTCAGGATTTCAGCCTGTCCGTAAAACCCGGTCAGAGAGTGGCTATCGTGGGTCCTACCGGTTGCGGAAAGACTACTGTCATCAACCTGCTTATGCGCTTCTATGATGTAAACAGTGGTAGTATCAAGGTGGACGGCACAGATATTCGAAACATTACCAGAGGCTCCTTGCGTACCAATTTCGGTATGGTGCTGCAGGAGACCTGGTTAAGAAGCGGAACCATTTTGGATAATATCCGTATGGGTAAGCCGGAAGCAACAGAGGAAGAAGTTATGGAAGCCGCCAAGGCAGCTCATGCACATGGCTTCATCAAACGATTGCCCCAGGGATATCATACAGTGATCACGGAAGACGGTGGCAGCCTGTCGCAGGGACAGAAGCAGCTCCTCTGTATCGCCAGAGTTATGCTTTGCCTGCCTCCTATGCTGATACTGGACGAGGCAACCTCCTCTATCGATACCAGAACTGAAATCCGTATCCAAAAAGCCTTCGCCCGCATGATGCAGGGTCGTACCAGCTTCATCGTAGCCCATAGATTGTCTACTATTAAAGAAGCGGACATTATCTTAGTGATGAAGGACGGAAATATCATCGAACAGGGAAATCACGAAAGCTTGTTAAGGTTAGGTGGTTTCTACGCGGAATTGTATAAGAGCCAGTTTGCGCGTTAGCTAGAGCCATGCGTGTATGAACAAATGAAGGAGTGGGGTTATGAATTGGCAGGACATATTAAAAAGTGTAACAACGGAGCTAATTACAGCAGGCATTATTGCCATTATTTCAAGTATTGGCGTTGCTTTTGCAGGAATGAGAAAGAAGGCTGAGAATGGTCAGGCAGAAGGTACGGAATCTACAGTTTCGCAAAGAAAACCCATGTTGATTTTAGGTTTGGTTCTTTTATTGGTAATAGGTGTGGCCTTTTTCAAGAATTATCAAGCAGTTTCTTATGGAAAACAAGGGAAAGAACTGTACCTTTCACAATATAGAAGTTTATCCAATGACGAGAAAGCACAGGAACTGTTTGAGAAAGCAGTAAAAGCCGGAAATGCGGATGCTTATTATTACTTAGGCAGAATTAGTAATCGTGCCAATGCATATGAGAAAGAAAAGGAATATTATGAATTAGGAATACAAAAGAATAGTAATCTTTGCCGTTTGGGTTTAGCTAATTTATACTTATATGGAAAAGGTGTGCATGTAGATATAGCAAAGGCTGCAGAACTAATAAAGGAAACATATAATAATGGGTGTGAGGAAGCAAATTATTATATGGGATGTCTGGCAAAGAAAGGTTTGGCCGGAGAAGAAATGGATGGTGTGAAAGCACTTGAATACTTTAAAGCCGCTTCTGAAAGTGAAGAGATAGAGGTGGCAGCGGCAGCGTTTTTGGAGATGGGGCATATTTACAAGAACGGCAGTGCCGGAGTTGAAGTGAATGTGGAGAACGCGATTGAATATTACCGAAAAGGAATTGAGAAGTATCCTTATTATGAAGGAAAGGGAAATTACTATATCGGTGGTGTGCATGAAGCCAACGATGAGCCGATTATTGCTAACGATTATTATAAAAAAGCTTTTGTACATTTGGATAAATGTGGAAAAGAAGGAGATATTGATGCTATGAATTTCCTGGGTATCATGTATACCTATGGAAAGGGCGTAGCTGTTGATGGTTTAGTTGCCAAAGAATGGTATAAAAAGGCTGCTGATAACGGAAGCAATGCAGCTATGACGAATATCGGTTTGCAGTATGAGTACGGACGTGGTAATACTCAGAAAGATATTAATAAGGCTATGGAATGGTATGAAAAAGCCGCAGAAAAAGGATATGCCACTGCCATGAAAAGAATTGGCAATTTGTATTATTATGGTAAATATGGTGTGATGGAAGGTAAGCCTGATTATTCTGCGGCAATGCAATGGTACAAGAAGGCAGTGGATGCCGGAGACGGAGAAGTGAATGTTGCCATTGGTGATATGTATCAGGAGGGAAAAGGGAAAGAACAGGATTACGCAATGGCCATGGAATATTATAAGAAGGCATTGGACACCGGGGGAGTAGAAGCCTATGAAAAAATAGGTGTTATATATTTCTCTGGTAAGGGAATGGAGAAGCCGGATTATGAACAGGCAATGAATTGGTTTAAGAAGGGGGCTTATGTAGGAGACCCCCAATGTATGTTTAAGGTAGGTTGTCTTTATTATATAGGTAGTGGCATGAATGAACCGGATTATGAGAAAGCAAAGGAATGGCTTATGAAGGCTGCTGAGCAGGATCAGGAAAATGCCATGTTTATGTTGGGAGGGCTGTACGCTACCAATAAACTGGGTGAGGAGGATTATGAAAGGGCTGTGTATTGGTATGAAAAAGCGGCCGCCTCAGGAAATGCAAAAGCAATGGTCCATTTAGGTTCTATTTATGTATCTGATAAACTGGGAGAAGCTGATTATGATAAAGCGGAAAAAAACTTTTTAAAAGCTGCTGAATTAGAAGATGAGGAGGCTATGTATAAGTTGGGAATTTTTTATGGGTATATATCCCCCAAATACGAGGAAGCCTTATTTTGGTTTGGAAAAACTGTAGATAACGGAGGCGAGAATACAGAAAAGGCCAGAGATTATATTCGAAAGATGGTAGATGAAGGGAAGATTACAACTGAAGCGGCGGCGAAGTGGATAGAGTAGTTTAGATGAAAATGGATAGGTACAGGAACGCTTCATCTGGTGGAAGGGAAGGAAGAAACGCATGGCAAAGACCACCTTTGAATTGACTTATGATGTAGTAATGCAAATCCCTAAGGGGAAGGTAGTTACCTATGGACAGGTGGCAGCTTTAGCCGGGAATAAACGTTGATCCCGTGTGGTAGGCTGTGCACTTCATGCTAACCCGGATCCGGAGCATATTCTCTGTCATAGAGTAGTGAATTGCAAAGGAGAGGTATCGAAAGCATTCGCTGTATGTATCTTCGCTCGAAAATGACTGCCTGTAAGCAAGCTCCCGGCAGTCATTTCGGCTTAGATGCGCACTGCTCAGTGCAACGCACAAAAAAATATCATGAATTTTTCAAAAAATACTTGCAATTCTGTTTGACTTGTAGTATTATAAACAAGTGCTCAGCAGAGACTGGTTGAGTAACAGGAAATTTGCAGATTTTCTGGAGTTTTTTTAAAACATTTGGCTCGTTGGTCAAGCGGTCAAGACGCCGCCCTCTCACGGCGGAATCAGGGGTTCGATTCCCCTACGAGCTGCTAAAAATGCTTAAAACATATGGTTTTAAGCATTTTTTTTTCTAGCCCCAAAGGACTATCATTTGCGGATAGTCCTTTTTATATGGAATACAGGATAGTGTGGAAAATGCCTTAACTAGTATAACCGTTATCATAATTTAGCGGAGTGTGGCGGTATCTTATATTCTTTCAAAAAATTAGAGATATAATCTCTGCAATATTCACATTCATTACCGGACATGGGGCAAATAAAACCAGGGTTTTTTCTGTCTGGTAATGAATACTGAGAGGTAGTATTTCTAACATAATGATAGAGAGAAGTCAGAAATTCCAGATTGCTGGGTCTTTTAAGTAGGTAATAATTTCCAAATACCCGAGAAATCCATACATCATTTGTAGATTCTTTCCAAATCAGTTCAATAACACTTCTGATGTTCTTTTCAATACATAGATTGGAAGTGCTGTATTCTTTTGCTATTTCAACATATAGGATTTTCGTGATGGGGCTGAAGTTAGCTTCATTTTCTGAAATATAATGAATGCCATATAAAATGTATTCGCATCCTTTATACATTTTCCGTATTCCCAGATTATATAGGATTTCGAGTAGTTCTTTTTCGTATTTCATTCTTAAGGTTTTCTCCAGATAAATTATATATTTTGTATAGTAATGTATAATTATAGGAATTACAATCTTAGAATTTCGAGCTTTTTCGACATTTTTTATTACAATCAAAATAAATGTTATAAAAATACATAGTATTTCATTTGGAGAAAATATCGATAATGGTCGAACAGTAGTTGTTTTTTAAAATAAGAACACATGATATAGTATATATTGTAAAAGGGGACTAATATAGAAATAAGCGATATGGGATAATCAAAGGAGATTATGTTATATCGCTTATTTTGCTTTTCTATGTGCTGTTCATATGCTAAAATGTAGACAATGATATGATGGAGGCAGAGGTAATGAAGAAAAGATATCGGGAAAGTGAAGATGCATGGGAAGGTTTCGATGGTCGAGAGGTAGTGTATAATGAAAAGGAAGAAAAGCGGTATGAGAGTACTGTTTGGAAATATCTGCTGGGACTTGCTATAATCGTGCTCATAATAGTTGTTTTGAAACATATTGGGGAAATACAGCTGTATTCTCAGGGACATTGTATAGAAGCAGTGTATGTAAAGTATGAAAACGGTTCAGAGGTGGCACGGTATGTGGATGCTGATAATAAGCTGCACATATTTGATATAACCGGTATGAACTCGGTTCATGACAGAGAAATGGTAAAGCTATATTACGAGGAAAATATGAGGGATGCAAAACCATTGACAAGGTGGACGGAGTGGGCACTTTATTATACCTTTTTCGGGCTAATGTTGTTGATTTCTATATGGCGACTGAGGAAGGTGTATAAGAGATAGAAAGTTCCGTTTGTTATTGTTAAAATTGAGAAAATATGATATACTATAATAACTATAAAAATAGGGGAGAGTGGTTATATGTTAAGAATTCAAGATTTCTGTGACATGGTAAAGTTTGAGTGTATTATGGATAACTGGGCAAAAAGTACTGGACTTGCAACTGTAGCAGTAAGCGCTGAAGGGGAATATATTTCAGAGTGTTACAACTTCACCGAATTCTGTATTGATTTAACCAGAGGAAGTGCGGAAGGTAAGCGCAGATGTGAAAAGTGTGATAAGGAAGGGAAAGGAGTTTATGCTTGTCATGCCGGTTTGGTGGATTTCGCTATACCGATTACTTTGAATGATGGTACAGTATTAGGAAGCGTAATCGGTGGTCAGGTACTGCCGGAGGATCCTTCTATAGAAACATTCCGTCGCACTGCCAGAGAATTAGGTATTAATGAGGATGTATACATAGAAGCACTGCATAAAGTAAGTGTGAAGACCAGAGAAGAAATTGAGGCATCAGCCAGTCTGCTGGGCGATGTTATCAATATGTTTGTTCGCTCCAGTTATGCAGAGAAGGGAAATGCATCTATTATGGAACGTCTGATGGATGGTATAAAAAAGGCAAATGAAGAGATTGAGACTGCTAATGAAATTACCAAGAAGATAGCCGGTTTCGGACAGAGACAGAAGATATTGGCACTGAATGCATCTATAGAAGCAGCCAGAGCAGGAGAAGCAGGAAAGGGCTTTGCTGTTGTTGCATCAGAAGTATCTAAGTTGGCTAACGATATGGCAGAGGCAAGTGCCGGTATTGCCGTAGAATTAGGTAAGTTGACAGATACCATTACGAAATTAAATGATTAAGTAAGTTAGTTGGCGGTGTAAAGTTGAGTAGAAGATTTTTTGTAGGAACCAGAGTATTAAAAGAAGGAATGAAAATTGACCAAAGTATTATTGATAAGACCGGGCGTATTTTAATTGCCAGAGGGACGATTTTAAACGCTTATCTGATAGAGGCTTTGGGACGCTTGGGAATTAATGGTGTGTATATCCGTGAAGGTAAGGATGATGAGCCTGCCAAAGGGGATGAGACGGTAACACCTACCGCACAAAAGAAGATTGACAAGTTAAAGGTCTCTGACCGAAATATGGTTAATCTTTCGGAAAGTGTAAAGAAGCGTGTACAGGAAGGTATGTCCTATTTATATAGTAATACCAGTTCCGAAAATCTGGCAGATGCTACGAAAAGTATTGCTACTGACTTACTGAAAGCAATTGAAGACAATGATGCATTGGCTGTAGATATCAGTATGTTAAAGGTTAGTGATGAATATACCTTTAAACACAGTGTAGATGTGGCAACTATGGCTATGGTAGTGGCGAAGAAAATGGGTTTTTCTGAGGAAGAGGTTCATGATATTGGTGTAGCCGGTTTGTTACATGATATCGGAAAGTCCAAAATCCCCAACGAGGTGTTGAATAAGCCAGGCAGACTGACTGAGGAAGAGTTTGCCTTGATGAAGCAGCATCCTATATTGGGCTACAATATTTTGAAGGATAATCCGGGAATCAAGGATACGATTAAGTATGCAGTGTTGCAGCATCATGAAAAGATAAATGGACAGGGGTATCCCATGGGACTAGAATCTTCCAAGATTACGGCCTTTGCCAAAATACTGATGGTGGTGGATATTTATGATGCTTTGGTTACAGAGCGTCCTTATAAGGAAGCTTTTTCCCAGCGAGATGCGGTGGAAATGCTGATGGCCATGACCTATGAGTTGGACATGGATTCCTTGAAAGGCTTTTTAGGAAGTGTTATTTTGTATCCGGTGGGTTGTATTGTGGAACTGAGCAATGGTGAAAAGGCCAAGGTAGTAGAGAATTACTCGGATTATATTTTACGTCCCAAGGTAGTTGGTATCAAGTCCGGTATAGTATATGATTTGGGAAGAGATATTAATTGTGCTAATATTATCATCCCGTAATTTCTATCGGCAAATAAGTTTTTTGTGTGGAAGAACTGTGAAGAAATAGTGAAAACGCTTGAAAATCTTTTTGAGTTTGTTATGATAAGTCCAGAAAAATGGAGGTAGGTCATGAATAAACTCAAGAAGATTTTTTTATTATCCATTACTATAATATTACTTTTTGCAGGATGCAGGGGAGAGAATACTAATACGGTGAAAGCGGGGGGAGAATACTCGGATACAGTAAATATTGAGTTAAGTGATAATGGAGTTTTTGTAGATGGCGAAGCTGCGGCTCAGAATGTGGATGCAGCAGTATATGTGGCAAAGGATATTGTCTTTTACCTGGCAGGGCAAGGATTTACTTACGGAGAAGGAACAGGTGCAGATGAGCATACCAAGGAGGAAGCGGACCGCCATATAGTGGTGCATATTACTAAGCCTGGTACGTATGCAATAACCGGTACGCTCTCCGCAGGACAGATAGCCATTGACTTGGGAGAGGGAGCAAAGGAGAACCCGGAGGCTGTAGTGACCCTGATTTTAAATGGTGTGGATATTACCTGTGAGGTAGCACCGGCAGTTATTTTTTATAATGTATATGAGTGTAATACGGTGGATGCGGAAAATGCCACCTATCAGGTAGATACTACAGAGGCAGGTGCTAATGTGGTGATTGCGGATAATAGTGTGAATCGGGTCAATGGTTCTTATGTGGCACGCATTTATGAAGCATACACTTTAAATGAAGATGGTACGGCAGTGGCAGATTCTAAGAAGCTTCATAAATATGATGGTGCTTTTTATTCTAAATGTTCTATGAATGTGAATGGAGAAGCAGAAGGGAATGGTGTCCTTAATATTTGGGCGGTCAATGAAGGTTTGGACTCAGAGATGCATTTGACCATCAATGGTGGCAAAATCAATATTACTTCCGGTAATGATGGTATCAATACCAATGAAGATGATGTTTCCGTTACGACAGTCAATGGTGGAGAACTGACGATATTGGTGGATGGCAGTACCGGTGAAGGGGATGGCATTGATTCCAATGGATGGCTGGTCATCAATGGTGGTGTAGTGAATGCTGCCGCATGCAGTCGTAGCGGGGATGCAGGAATTGATTCAGATAGGGGGATTTATTTGAACGGCGGTAAAGTGATTGCTGCCGGAAATATGTTGGACCGAATTGCCGGAGGAGAGCAGAGCCATATCGTGTTTAACTTTGCGCAAAGTCAAAACGGTGATACAACCTATACTATGAAGGGGACAGGGGGGAAGGTGGTAGCGGAATGGACTCCTGCAAATGATTTTCAGTATTTATTGGTGGCAGATGATAAGCTTGTGGCAGGAACTTATACTTTATGGAAGGAAGACGTACAGCTTGTAGCAAGTGCCGGGGGTCAAGGATTTGGGGGCATGGGTTTCGGAGGAGGTATGTTTCCGGGCGGCATGCCGGAGGGCATGGAGTTACCGGAAGGCATGGAGTTACTGGAGGGAATGAAGCGACCGGAAGGAATGGAACGTCCGGAGGATATGCAACGCCCTGAGGGAGATGGAAAGCAGGATGGCTTTGGCGGACGAGGGAATAAAGAGCAGAATGGACGTGGTGATGCTATGTGGGGCAATCAAAACAGTGGAGAATTGAGCGAAGAATTTGTTTTGGCAGAAGGCTCAAATTACTTCTCCGGCGTTCAGAAAAGAACAATAAATTAGGGAGTAAGAGTGTAATATGCTTTATCAATCCTGAATAAGTTAAAGTGTATTGACACTCTTTTTTTTATATGATACTTTATATAAAGTAAATGAATAATGACAGTCGATGTTTGTAGGAAAAGCGTTAGCTGCCGAAGGAGTAACACTCTCAGGCTTTCACTTAGGTGGATGAAGACTATAAACGGATGTGACTCTGGAGAATCCCGATGTAATAAACGGGTGCCGAAGGTGCAAAGTGTGGGAACACATCAATCTCTCAGGCGAAAGGACAGAGAAGTAGTAATATGCTATGTGTCTTTTGAGGTGAGATTGTGTTTATGCAATCTTATTTTTTGCGATATTTTCAGAAAGGATGTAGAAAGTATGTGGGATACAATTAATGAATTTTTGGTAGCAATTGATGATGTGGTATGGGGCGTTCCCCTTATCGTACTCATTATGGCAGGTGGTTTGTTACTGACCACCAGACTGGGACTTTTGCAGGTTCGTAAGCTGCCACTGGCATTGAAGTGGATGGTAAAGAATGAGAAGGATGGTGAAGGAGAAGTAACTTCTTTTGGTGCATTATGTACCGCTTTGTCTGCAACCATCGGTACCGGTAATATCGTAGGTGTTGCAACAGCGATTGCAGCAGGTGGTCCCGGTGCATTGTTCTGGATGGAGGTTGCAGCATTCTTAGGTATGGCAACCAAGTATGCGGAAGGTTTGTTGGCAGTGAAGTATCGTGTAGTAGACAAGGATAATCATGCACTTGGTGGTCCCTTCTACTATATTGAAAAGGGTATGGGCAAGAATTGGAAGTGGCTTGCAAAGATATTTGCCTTCTTTGGAGTATGTGTGGGATTAATGGGTATTGGTACCTTTTCACAGGTAAATGGTATCTCTTCTGCAGTTGTAAACTTTTTTGACCCCCAGCAGGCTTGGGCAGTAACCATTCCCGGAATTGGCACCTATTCATGGACGGTTGTCATTGCTTCTTTGATTTTAGCAATTTGTGTGGCACTTGTATTAATCGGTGGTGTAAAGCGTATTGCAAAGGTTTCTGAGATTATAGTACCTTTTATGGCTGTTATATATATTGTTTTAAGTGTACTTATTATTATTTTCAACATTACAGAAGTACCGGCTGCAATTGTTACTATTGTAAAAGGTGCATTTAACCCACAGGCAGTAACCGGTGGTGTAGTAGGTTCCATGATTGTAGCAATGCAGAAGGGTGTTGCCAGAGGTATTTTCTCTAATGAGTCAGGTCTTGGTTCCGCACCTATCGCTGCTGCAGCAGCACAGACCAAAGAACCTGTTCGTCAGGGTCTGGTATCTATGACAGGTACCTTTATTGATACAATTATTGTATGTTCCATGACAGGTATCTCTATTGTATTAACCGGTGCATGGCAGGTAGAAGGTTTGGAAGGCGTACAGATTACTACCTACGCATTTAACCATGGTTTACCGTTCACGGCAGTGGTTTCTTCCTTCTTGTTGATGCTTTGTTTGGTGTTCTTTGCATTTACTACGATTTTGGGTTGGGATTACTACTCTGAGAGATGCTTGGAGTACTTAACCGGTGGCAAGATGAAGGCAGTTAAGGTGTATCGTTGGTTGTATATTTTGGCAGTATTTATTGGACCGTACATGACTGTATCCGCAGTTTGGACTATTGCAGATATTTTCAATGGTATGATGGCTTTCCCGAATATGATTGCATTGTTTGCTCTGAGTGGTGTAGTGGCAAAGGAGACCAAGGATTTCTTTGCAGCGAAAAAGGATAAGGCAGCATAATAAAGAATATATAGAAGAAACTCAGACGATGGTCTGGGTTTCTTTTTTTGAATGGATATGGTATGATAAAAATATGAGGGATGAAGGAGGATAACTTATGCAGGAGAAACAGTGCCTGCGGTACGATAATGTAGTGGCAGGGGAAGCATTAATGGCAATTGTAACAGAGAATTATTGTATATATGAAAGTGTATTTTCTACCGTGGAACAATATCTTCGGAATGTGCAAAAGAAAAACATAATTATATTAATCGACGGAATGTGTGCCGCTGGAAAGAGTACTTTGGCGAAACAGCTCCAAGAGCGGTATGGAGGTAATTTATTTCACATGGATGATTTTTTCCTACAGCCTCACCAAAGGACGCAAGCACGATTGGCGGAGCTGGGAGGGAATGTAGATTATGAAAGGTTCCGAGAAGAGATTGTAGAGCATTTGACGGACGAGCAGGGACTTTGCTATGGTGTGTATGATTGCAGAAAACAACAGATTACAGAAAAACGTCAGGTGCCATGGCAGAGGATTACTATTGTGGAAGGATGTTATAGTGCACATCCTTATTTTGAACAGGTGCCGGATCTGCAGTTCTTTTTAGAGGTGGATGCAGAGGAACAGGTAAGACGTATTCGGGTGCGGAATGGTGAACGAATGCTGGAGCGTTTTCAAAAGGAATGGCTTCCTATGGAAAACAAGTATTTTGAAGCGTTTCAAATAAGAGAGAAGAGTATTTGTGTCAGAACAGATTTATAATAGAGAAGGAGAAGGACAATGATTGGATTGATTGTAGCTTACAGCAAAAACAGAGTGATTGGTAAGGATGGACAGATACCCTGGAGAATTAAGGGAGAACAGAAGCGTTTCCGGGAATTGACCACAGGAAATGTAGTAATCATGGGGAGAAGGTCTTATGAGGAAATCGGAAAACCATTGCCAAATCGTTATACTATTGTGGTTTCTAATACAAAGAAGTTTGAAGCAGAGAATTGTACCACAGTAGGTTCCTTACAGGAAGCGATTGAGATTGCCGATAAAAGCAAGAATATTTATATTTCCGGAGGAGCAGGTTTGTACAAGGAAGCCATTGATATGGTGGACAAAATGTTTATTACGGAAATTGATGCGGTGGTAGAGGGAGATACCTATTTCCCGGAATTTGATACCGGTGCATTTGAGAAGGAAATAGAGTGTCATGTAGATGGTGACATGCCTTATGATTATGTGACTTACACCAGAAAGCAAAAGGGTAAAATCGTAACCATGCAGGATGTTACACCGCAGGTTTTAGATAATGGTGTGGTAAGAACGATAAAGGGCTACATCCAGGATTTGATGGTAGTGGAGTTGAAGTGGCAGAAGGGTATGGAAGGAGCAGTGCATACCCATCCTCACCGACAGTGCGGTTACATTATCAAGGGAAGCTTTGAGGCGAATTTGGATGGAGAGAAGAAGGTGCTGAGTGCCGGCGAGTGTTTTTATGTGGAGGCTGGAGTACCTCATGGACTGATTGCATTAGAGGATGACAGTCTGATGCTGGATATCTTTACTCCTATGAGAGAGGATTTTATATCTTAATAAAGGTGTTTGTTTTGATGATTGGTGGAATGGATATACCAAACAGGACATTTATAGCAGAAAACAGACAGGCTGGGAAATATAGAGAAGTCCCAGCCTGTTTTAGCATCATTATGAAATAGGAGCTGGATTTAATGCAAAAATAGCTTGATTAGTTTCAAATAGAGAGCCTTATAAGGTTGATAGCGCATAGGTAAATCAATCCAGTTGTATTTTTTCAGGATGCTCTTTTCATGAGAGAAGGTTTCGAAGCTCTTTCTGCCATGATAGGAGCCCATACCGCTGTGGCCTACACCACCAAAGCCCATTTCCGGGCTGCTTAAGTGGACGATAGTATCGTTGACGCAACCGCCACCAAAGGAAACATATTTCAGGAAGCGGTCTTCAATGCTTTTATCCTGCGTGAATAGATAAAGTGCCAGAGGCTTTTCTCGCTCTTGGATGAATGCTTCAGCCTCCTCTATGGTTTTATAGCTTAATACAGGGAGAAGAGGACCGAAGATTTCTTCCTGCATAACAGCGTCCTCGGGAGTCACATTATTCAGGACAGTAGGAGCAATCTGTAAGGTTTTGGGATTGCACTGACCACCGATGAGTACCTTTTCCGGAGCAATTAAGCCGGAAATTCGTTCAAAATGTTTTTCGTTAATGATCTTGCCGTAGTTAGGATTTTCCAAAGGCTTTTCGCCAAACATTTTCGTGATTTGCAGTTGTACCTGTTCCAAAAAGGCGTCCTTGATTTTTTCATCCACCAGACAATAGTCCGGTGCTACACAGGTCTGTCCGCAGTTTAGGTATTTACCGAATACCAGACGGGCGGCGGCAACCTTCAGATTACAGGTGTCGGTTATGATGCAGGGGCTTTTCCCACCCAACTCCAGGGTGACAGGTGTCAGGTTCTTGGCAGCCTTTTGCATTACCTCTCTTCCTACGGCAGCACCGCCGGTAAAGAGGATATAATCAAAGTGTTGGTCTAAGAGAGCCTGATTTTCCTGACGTCCACCTTCTACTACGGCAACATATTCCGGTGGGAAGATTTCCTCAATAATCTGCTTAATCACTGCGGACGTGGCAGGAGAATAGGCAGAGGGCTTCAAAACGCAACAGTTTCCGGCAGCCAATGCACCGGCCAAAGGCTCCATACAGAGCATAAAGGGATAATTCCAAGGGGACATAATCAAAACGCTGCCATAAGGCTGGTAAACACTAAAGCTTTTTGCGTGAAAATTTACCAGACTGGTAGGATGCCAGGTATTACGTGCCCATTTGCGGATATGTTTTATCTGATAAGTAATTTCGCTTAAGGTCAGACCGATTTCGCACATATAGCCCTCGGTTTCCGATTTACCCAGGTCGGTCTTTAGTGCCAAAGAGATATCTGCTTCATGACGTTTAATCGCCTGCTTTAAAGCCTTTAGGCTGGCAATGCGAAAATCTACATCAAAGGTTTCATGAGAAGCAAAATAAGCTCTCTGAGCGTTCATAATAGTTTCAATTTGCATGTTTTTACGTCCTTATTCCTTATTTTCCAGTGAGTTCCCACGGATAATGTCATACATTGCTTCCAATTCCTTGCTGTCGTATAAGCGTGGAACGGGATAGAGTGGATTGCTTTCCTGAGCTGCCTTTTTCGCCATAGTAGGGATATCTTCGGTTCGAATTCCTTCTATATACATAGGAATACCCATGGAAGCATTCATTTCCTTAATCCAGGCGATGAACTGTAGTGCGGCAGTTTTGTTGTCTAAGGATGCATCCGCGATACCACTTTTTTTCACCAAAGTACCCAAACGTTTGTGACAGCTGGCATCGTAGCGTTCCAGCATATGAGGCAGGATGACAGCATTTGCCAGACCATGGGGAGTGCCATATTGACCACCTAGGGAATGTGCGATACCATGCACATAGCCCACATAAGACTGGGTAAAGGCAATTCCGGCACAATAAGCAGCACGAAGCATATGCTCCCGGGCTTCTTTATCGGAGCCATCGTCGTAGGCACGCTTTAAGTACTGATGAATCAGCGTTACTGCTTCCTCAGCCATTTGCCGTGTGTGTGCTGTGGTGCTGCCACCGATATAGGCTTCTACTGCGTGGGTCAACGCGTCCATGCCGGTAGTGGCAGTTAAGGACTTGGGGAGACCCAAAGTCACACGATAATCTAATACCGCATAGTGGGGAATCAGGTTGAAATCATTAATGGGGTACTTGTGATGTGTTTTGGCATCTGTAATTACCGCTGCCAGTGTGGTTTCGCTCCCGGTACCGGCAGTGGTAGGAATAGCAACCAATAAAGGAAGCTTTTTCCAAATTTTGAGTAGCCCTTTCATTTTGCTAACCGGTTGGTTGGGCTTGGCTATACGGGCAGCTGTTACCTTAGCACAGTCCAAGGAGGAACCACCGCCGAAGCCGATAACTGCCTGACAATTGTTTTTTAGATAAGCTTCTCGAGCCTGTTCCACATTGTCAATGGTAGGATTCGGAACAGTATCCTGATATATAGTGTAATTAATTTTCTTTTCTTCCAGGGCAGCCTTCAGGTTCTCTAAGAGACCTGCATTTACAATCCCCTTATCTGTTACAATCAATACACTTTTGATGTCTTTTTGTGTGAACAGTGTTGCCACATTAGGCATATCCTGCAGGATTTGTGGCTCCCTATAGGGGAGAACGGGGAGTGCAACACGAAAACAAAACTGAAAAGCTCTGCAATAAAATTTATAAAAAGGATTCATTTAATCGCCTCATTTCACTACATAAATTACACCGAAGGCACCGGGCCCTACGTGGGCACCGATGGTAGAACCGATTTGTTCTCTGTTGGCAAAGGTATAACCATTCTGTATCAATTTTTCTTCCAATTTTTCACAATTATCTGTGCCATATGCATATACGGTATGAAGAGGGAAGGCTGGGTCTAAGTCTTTGTTTTCAATGGTTTTCAAGATAAAGTTCAAGGCTTTGTTACGACCGATGCATTTTCCTAAAACGCCTACCTCACCTTCTTCTGTAACATGGATAATGGGTTTTAAGTTAGCTAATTCTCCGATAGTAGCAGAAGCGCGGCTCAGACGTCCGCCTCGGTATAGGTATTCCAGAGTATCCAATGCTGCAACTACCTTAACCTTGCTCTTGAGGGCATTGAGCTTATCTGCAATGTCAGTAGCGGGAAGACCTTCCTTGATTAAGTCATTGGCATGGTTTGCCAATACTTTAATCATAATCGTAGCAGTCAAAGAATCTATAATATAAATTCGGTCATAATCCACCATGTCCTTTGCCAAATGTGCACTTTGGCAGGTTCCGCTTAAGGCAGAGGAGAGCAGTACACAGATCACATCATCTCCCTGTTCCTTGGCCATTTTAAAAATTTCCAGAAAATCCTGTGGAGAAGGCTGTGAAGTCTTGGGGAATTCTTTGGAGGAGGTCAGCATTTCGTAAAAGCGATCAGGTGTTAACTCCAGACCATCTTTGTAGCTGTTTTCTCCCAGCATAATGGTAAGTGGTACATAATGAATGTTTTTTTCTTTGATTTCCTCCATGGTATAGTCAGAGGAGGAATCTACCAGTAAATGTATCATTTTTAAAAATCCTTTCTGTTTGGTATATCGTTGATAATTTGTAGACTTCGATTACAGTAATAGTGTTGCAACTATTTTCCTAAGTCCAATTTTTCCGCAATAGAGGATATGTCATTAAATAAAGTAATGGCTGTCAGGGTTTTATCGATACCCAGATGGTGAATAACTGCATCCAGTATCTGCAGAATCTGAGCATGCTGACGTTCATAGGTATGGCACTGATCCAGATTCATTGTTATGAAAATCTGACGCTTATCAGTAGCAGAACGTTCCCTGGTAATCATATTCTTTGCCTCCAACTGATTCAGTGTGCGGTTCATTTGGGATTTCAAAATATTCGTCATTTGGCAAAGATGTGTAGCGGTAAGAGGCTGCTCCGGATTGTCATGGGTTTGCTGGTACAAAATATTACAAATCAGAGATTCATTGTACGTCAGTTCTGAAACCAAGCGGGGATTGTTTATGGTCGTGGATAACCGAAGCCATGAATTAAGCAAGGATTCGTTGATATTATTCATAATTACTCCTTCCGGTAAGATGGAAATAGGTTCACTTTGTAAACAGTTCACAAAGTATACTATCATGGCAGGGGAAAAAAGTCAACACAAAAGGACGACATATTTGCCGTCCTTTGAAGATTTCTGTTATGAAATTATTTTTTATAAAATTGATAATTGGAAAGGTTTATTTGCAAGCTTCTAAGGCCTGTGCCAAGTCGTTGATGATATCATTGACATTTTCAATACCTACGGACAAACGAATTAAGTCAGGACCTACACCAGCTGCTTTTAATTCCTCATCATTCATCTGACGATGGGTAGCAGAAGCAGGGTGAAGTACACAGGTATGTGCATCTGCTACATGAGTAGCAATCATAGCAACCTGTAATTTGCCCATGAACTTTTCAGCAGCAGCACGACCGCCCTTTACACCGAAGGATACTACACCGCAGGTACCGTTGGGCATGTACTTCTGCGCCAGTTCATAGTATTTGTTGCTCTTTAAGCCGGGGTAGTTTACCCATTCCACACACTCATGAGCCTCTAAATATTCTGCAACCTTTTGTGCATTTTCACAGTGACGAGGCATACGAACATGTAAGGACTCTAAGCCTAAGTTCAGTAAATAAGCATTCATTGGAGCCTGAATAGAACCGAAGTCTCTCATCAGCTGAGCGGTAGCCTTGGTAATAAAAGCGCCCTCTAAACCGAACTTTTCCGCATAGGTAACACCATGATAAGAATCATCAGGAGTGGTAAGTCCGGGGAACTTGTCTGCATGAGCCATCCAGTCAAACTTGCCTGAGTCTACGATACAGCCACCTACTGAAGCATCATGACCATCCATGTATTTGGTGGTAGAGTGGGTTACGATATCAGCACCCCACTCAAAAGGACGACAGTTAATAGGGGTAGCAAAGGTATTATCAATAATAAGCGGTACCCCATGCTTGTGAGCAGCATCTGCAAAACGCTCAATGTCCAATACGTTCAAAGCCGGGTTGGCAATGGTTTCTCCGAAAACAGCTTTGGTATTGGGCTGGAAGGCTGCTTCCAATTCTTCATTGGTGCAGTCCGGGTCTACAAAGGTAAATTCAATGCCCATTCTCTTCATGGTTACGGAGAACAAGTTGAAGGTACCGCCATAGATGGTAGAGGATGCTACCACATGGTCACCACAGCTGCAAATATTGAAAATAGAGTAGAAGTTTGCTGCCTGTCCGGAAGAGGTCAGCATGGCTGCCGTACCACCTTCTAATGCACAAATTTTTGCTGCAACATAGTCGTTGGTAGGATTCTGAAGGCGGGTATAGAAGTAACCACTTGCCTCAAGGTCAAACAGCTTGCCCATATCTTCACTGGAATCATATTTAAAAGTAG
>JAZLEI010000019.1:0-2440 GCA_045615205.1 Acetatifactor sp. | reverse complement strand
GGTTCTGCCATATTTTATCTCGGCAGGATACCTTATCGGTTTTGTGTTTGGGTTCATTTTTCAAGTTACTAAAATGGATGCCAATGGTGTCAGCGTAAACAATCTGTGGGTGATATGGGCCGGTGTTTATGTGGCATTTATTGTGGTGGGGTTCCTTTGCGAAGCGTTATTTAAGAAGTACGGCGCAACTACCACATGGAAAAAGAGCAAGATAACGAGAATCGTGATCGCCATACTTGCGGTGCTGGTTTTATGGTTGTGCGTTGGCATAACCGATTTTGCACTGGTGCATAATTACCAAAAACCAATCTTCTGCAAAGGTGTTGATCTGGCAGATGATGGCGGGTCCGGTGAATATGTTGGTTTAGGGTATTCCTTTTACATCGAAGGAAACTTTATGCCGGAAGAAAAAAATCCTGGTGTTACGTCTTATAGAGGATATGTATTTGGGAAGGAAGTAAGCCGGGGATTTTGGGAGAAGATGGATGTTGATAAGCTGATTTATGGAGACATGTCTGTATCGGAGGAGATGGGCATAAGCCAAGACGATATGCATATCAAGCTAAACAGCATTGCATTCAGTGATCTGGCTCCGGGGAAGGAAGAAACATATTTTACTGCATATCAGATATTGGGTGATGATGCTTGGTTTGACTATACGATTACATATGAGAGAGCAGCCATGGAGGTAGTAGTTGGCCTTCGTGCGGAAGATGGAACGGAGTATATCGAAGAAATTACCGGTGGTGAAGGAAGCGGAAAAATAGGAGGCATTCCGGCCGGTAGTTATGAAGTGTTTGTACGTAACAGTGAAAGAAACAATGATTACAAGGACAACGCAACAGAAACTCTGAATATAACCGGTGCATTGAACTTTGTTGCAGGGCAGAGATTGCAGGAAGGCATGAGTTATTCCAGTTCATTGTATTCTATGAAAGTGACAGAACCTCCTGAGCTGGTTATAGTATGCGGTGAGGAACAGATTACAGCTCTGAAAGGAACCTATTCATGGATGCATAATAATGGAGACGGAACTGCTACTGAGGTGGAAGCGGAAAGCGTTCATCCGTTAGAGTGTAAGGAGCTTATGCCGAATTTACCGTTGGATTCCTCAATAGATGTATTTAAAGCACATTTAAAATTTGCCATAGATCCGGATGAGATAGAGGTTCGTTATTGGAGCACAGATTGTTGGAACAAGCCTTCAGAAGAAAGCCAGGAGCTTGAGGTGCAGGCTATAGAGGTGGATTTTGTAGATGGAAGTGTATCGACAGATCATGTAATGAAATTATTAGATGGAAACTACATATACGAAGTAATTGCGAAATGGAACAGCCCAGAAGAGTATGGCGGAACTGCTTACTATAGTTTTTATACGGTAATGGGAGATTAATGGTCTAGGGAAGGAAAAAGGACCAAATTGTAACGAAAACGGTGTAAAAAGCGTCTAATAAGATAAAAGGGAAATGAGGAGGGGCTTTATGAAAAAAATAGTATTGGTTGTATGTGCATTTATCGTATTATGTATGGCTGCCTGTTCGTCCCGTACTCATAAATTTGAAATAGGGGAAGCAGCTAAAATCACTGTGACATCCGGGACTACCGGAGAACAGGTGGAAATAACAGAAACGGAAAGCATTCAGTATATTACTGACAATATCAATGCCTTGACCTATTCCAAGGGAGAAAAGGTAAACAGTGATGGCTGGAGTTATGCATTGATATGGTACGATCAGAATGGAATCGAGCAAAAGAAGCTGACTGTCCTTAGTGAATATATGATTATTTATGATGGACGCTATTATAAAGGAATGGAAGCGGATCATGAGATTGATCTGGCTTTTCTGGAAAATTTATTTGAATAATAGAACACACGGAGGACTTGCGGATGGAGAAAACCAGAACACAAGGATACATATACGCAACGATTATGGGAGTATTGACAGCCATTATCTGTCTGGCCATAGCTGATGGCTGTATTGGTGTGGCAGGAACCATAAAAGATTTTAAAGAATTGGGTAACGGATATCATGAGTTTACCCTTTCTACCAGTGATCCTACAGGCAGGTATATTTTCTGGATAGGGTTACTCGCTCTGCCGATCTTGTTCTCCGGCAGGACCAAAGTAAAATACACATGGGGAAATCTGCCGATCTATCTGCTGGCATGGTACATTTGTAGCGGAATTTTTGGAGAAAGTCCAAAACACCGGTATCTTGCACATCCGGCAAGAGGGTGGATTACGATTGGTGAGGGTTTAGAGCCCTTCAGTGTTATGGTTATGATGTGGTTAGTGCAGGCGATTGTGTTATGGGCAATAGCCTTTTTGTGCTTTGTAATAAGGAAATTGAAAAACGGAAGCAAAGAGAGTTAATTACCGGAACAGGAGGGTGCTATGAAGAAAATAAAGACAGTTATGTTGTTGATTTTCTGTATTGTT
>JAZLEI010000018.1:0-20069 GCA_045615205.1 Acetatifactor sp. | reverse complement strand
CGTAAGCACATACTGTTTACAACAAAGTAACAAATTCTCTCTGATGGACCAATCCACATACTCTGCATACAGCTTTCCGTCCCCATAATTATAATATCCTACTGTATTTTGCAGTAACCTTTTCGTCAAATCACGCCTTTTATGAAGTGCTTGAAATAGCACATAACCTACCAGAAAAATAAGTAACATTTTGCTGCCATAGCTAACCACAGCCTGCAGGTGAAAAGCTTTCTCCATCACCACAACCAGTAACGCTGAAAAAACAATAATTCCCCACAAAATCTCCCAAACCAACAACGCTATATTACCATTCATGTAGTTCAGTACATTTCTCAGGGAACGCCGGGACTGTTTCGGAAGCTTTTCTGTATTCTGGCTTTTGAATACAGCAGAAAACAGCCAATCCAAAAAATATTTGAAAGCCACACATATCCCCACGGTTACTACCAGAGCAATCAAACTCTCTAAAAAACGCGACAAATAGCTTCTGTCTGATATTGCTTTAATCCCCATCCAGCCCGTAAGTACAATCCAACCAATGAGAAACGCCAATAACAGGTATCCCTCAAAGGTTCTGGTCTTTTTATGAAAGTCAACGTTTTTCTTCGCCTTTTTTTGTTCTTCTTCATCCAGATTCTGAAATCCCAGTTGCATATGAACTCCTACCTATAACTTCTCTCTTTCAAAAAACTCCAGTATCTCAAGACTAGTTCCGCAATATGGACATTTCGGAATATTCCATGGATCAGATCGCCCGATATAATTATTGCAGTGCGGACAACAAATTTTAGAACCACCCATAATACACCACAAAAACCATGCCACAAAGATAGCAACCAGAATACATAACCCTATAATGACCGCTATTTTTGAGTCAGTAAGTGTACAAAGCACACCCGAGCCTAAAAGCAGAACGCCTGCTACTCCATACTTAACAATATAATAAATTTTTAACCACTTACGGAAAGCCTTGTTCTTTTCGTTTCTTTCTTTCACTACTTCGTAGTTCTCGTCCATCTTTTCCTCATCCCCCTCTGTTCAGTTTTTACTTTTTAACAAGTGTACCTCTCGACTTCCTCTTCAACTGCTCCAGCTTCAAATTCGTATGATAGAAATCCTTCACAGAACAACCTGCTCTGCCGCCTCCGGCACATGCACAAGCGCAGGCACAAGCACAGGCACAAGCACAACCGCCTCCCACACGTGTAGTAGTACGGTGCACATGCCCTACTCCATAGGTTCTTTTGATAGGTTTCGAACTGCTACCGAAGCCGCTTCCGCTGTCATAATCATCCTTGGATAGAATAATCAGACAGATAATCAGAATAGCTACAGCGACAATTCCTATGGCAGCCACCGCCGCTCCGGTGCCTTCCTCTTCCTCTTTTTCCTCAGCAGTCATTTTGAAGTTATAAGCATCCATACCATAGGTCAGTTTGATGGTATACTTTTCGCCCATATCCAAAACCGTATTCCACTCATAATAACCGGTTAAGCGAGGCTTGAGCGGATATACACTGACAGCTTCTTTTCCGTTCCATCGGATATACAATCGCTCTACATTGATTTCATCAAACCAACCCGGTCGAAAGGTATAGGTCACCTCACCCTGATGGGGACTGTTTACGGAATACAAATAATCCTGATGCAATGAAAAATCAAAGGATACCACGTCACCTTTGTAATAGCTGTTTTGAAAGGTGACATCCACATAAATGTCACTACCATCCTTGTGGGTTTTGATGGACTTGATATTGTCAGACACAGCCTTTAATTCATCCACATGCTTATTCGGGATACCGATACGCACCCAGGTCAATGCACCTGCCTTGTCCGATTCCAATACCTCCCACTCAATATGATAGGAAATGTCCACAGAAGCATCCTCTCTGGGCGTTAAAATCACTTCGTAGTTATTAATCTTATCTGTTGGTTCCTTCGCCGCATACACCTTACTGTTCACGAACCAGGAACAGAGAAGAACCATTATGATTATGACAAATATTGGTTTTCTTTTCATGGCACTACCTCTTCCTCAAAGGGCATTCTCCGCCCATCTTCGCAGAAAAATTTCTGCGTTCCACACACTTATCACTGTTCCAGATAGTCTCCCAATCATCTGTCAACAGATTTCCCAGACTATCGTCAGAAAGCCAACTCTGGCAAGGTACTACATTTCCGCCGGGTGTGACAGCCATATTGCTTAAGCAGGCCCCACAGCTAGGAACATTCACAGCCAGCTCTCTCAAGAAACTCTCCTCCACCCATCCAGGCGAAGTAAAGCTGATTTCCATACCATTGCTGTAGCAGTATTCCACAGCACCTTTCAGGATTTCCTTCATTTCCTCCGTGGTCAGCTGTGTATTTACCGAATTTTCCTTGGTGGCATTTCCGGTGGTAATCAGTCCGGAACAGGTCACGTACATGACCCCCATCTCCTTTAAAAAGGCAAGTGTTTTCACATAATCCTTATTCAGGGTACAAAGCGGTGTATTAATACTTAAATTTAGTCCTGACGCTAATGCATTGCGGATACCATCTACTGTCATTTCATAATTCTGAGCTCCAACCAATTGATTATGTATCGGAGCATCCCATGAGTAAAAGGTCACCTGCACACTGTCCAGCTCCGCATCCCGAAGCCCCTTACAATATTCCTTGGTAAGCTTCACACCATTAGTATTTAATCGAGTAACAAACCATCTTCCATATTCAATCAGTTCAAACAAATCCTCCCGCATGGTGGGCTCTCCACCGGTAAAGGTAATCTGGGGGATACCGATAGTTCTGCACTTATCCAGTATGTTTTTCCACTGTGCTGTAGAAAGCTCCTGCTCTTCTGAAAACTCCTGACCGGCAGCATAACAATGGAGACATTTTTGATTACAATGCCATGCCCCCTCTTTCGTCATGGCACTCACCATCAAATCCATACGATGAGGTGCCTTCATATGAGGAGCATATTCTCCCAAACTTATATAGCCAATCTCTACATCCGTCTTTTCGCCTCTTGCTATCTGCCCAAAAGTATTCATGATAGTATAGATATCATTGCGAATGACGGTTTCCTTTGCCCTACGGTAAACTTTCTTCACATTAAGATAGGTATTTTCCATGATACGTTCTACGTCCGCATCTGTTACTTCCTTTCCGGCATACTGATTTACCTGTTTGATAAACTCAGCTAACAGAATACTCCAGGAACGGTTAATCGGAAGTACATCCTGTCCGTTGATAATCACCACACTTCCTGTCAGTTCCTTTCCTTCCACCTTCGGCGGTATCAAATGGATACGCACCACACCGGGACCGTCCGGATTCAGTGTAGTATGCAATACTTCCTTGAAATTTTCCTGTGCATAAGCAACTTCCCTTTTCTTGGTAAACATAGCTTCTCACTTTCCTTCTTTTTTCTTATACTTACTTCTATAATCTATAAACAATTATGTACATCTTGAACCCTTATATGCCCCAAACCATAAATAGGACAAATAGGTATTTGCAAAAAACCTCTCTCCGCAAAGTTTTCCCAACGGACAGAGGTAAGCACAGTTTCATACCGCCAGTCTAAGAAGCCACTGACTGTAAAAACCATAATATATAGTTACAAATATTTCCTCATAGCAGCCTCTACTACATGACCTACCAATACTGAAGTGGTTACACTTCCTGCTCCGCCGGGTACAGGCGTAATGGCTTCTACGATTTGTTCTGCTTCGTCATACTTCACATCTCCGCAAAGCTTGCCGTCTTCATTGACATTAATACCTACATCAATTACCACCTGACCTTCTCTCAGATAAGAACCATCCACTACACCGGCTCTGCCGGCAGCCACAATAACAATATCTGCTTCCTTTACCACAGAAGGCATATCTTTGGTTCTGGTGTGACAAACGGTAACAGTAGCATTCTTCTTAAGCAGCATCATGGCAGCAGGCTTACCAACCACCAGACTTCTGCCTACTACAACTGCTTTTTTTCCGGTGCAATCAATTCCATAGTGGTCTAAGATTTCCATACATCCCTGAGGTGTACAAGGCGGA
Organism: Acetatifactor sp.; assembly: GCA_045615205.1. Lineage (GTDB taxonomy): Bacteria > Bacillota > Clostridia > Lachnospirales > Lachnospiraceae > Acetatifactor. Next base: position 16,023 of record JAZLEI010000018.1, on the reverse strand, counting down.
AATCCCTGAGGTTTTCCTGCAAACACACCTGCCAGAGAACCGTCAGTAATACCATCTACATCCTTTGCGAAATCAAGGGCATTGATAATCTTCTCCTCATTCAAATGCTTGGGAAGGGGGCGGAACAATAACACACCATGAATGTTATCATCTGCATTCACCTGTGCAATTACCTTTAACAATTCTTCCTCACTCACATCCTGAGGCAGTAAAAACTTCTCATAAGCTACCCCTAAGGTCTCACAACGCTTCGTTGCACCTCTTTCATAAGAAAGGTCATCCTCACGCTCACCCACACGAATAATACCCAAGGTAGGTGTAATCCCTTTCTCTGCCAGCTTTGCTACATTTGCCTTTATCTTTTCATTCATTGCGGCAGTAACTTCCTTACCTAATAACTGCTTTGCCATGTTGTTAGTCTCCTTTATCATACAGTTTTCTATATTTCAATATGGTTATTGGTTCCATTCATATATCCAGTCCTTAAGCAGGAACATTGTATCCTGATTCCGGACACCAATCATAACTATCACCCTACATTAATCTTGAATTCACACTCTCAAATACCTTATCCGCCTTTTCTCCATATATACGAATCATCTCGTTAGCTTCGTCATTCAGTCTCTCCGCATATTCACGATTGGTCATGGATTTGGTATTAATAAACACATTCAGAGAAGCTCCCAACAGAGCCGCCTTACAAAATGCTGCGCCTACTCCTGCATCACTGAGGGCGATGATACTACCCTTTGCTGCAAATTCTTCAATAATATCAATGGCCTCACAACATTTTCTCATGATTTCCATAGGAACGGAACATGCATCCTTCAGCACAATCTCCATCACGCGTGCTTTCTCTGCCTTTTCCTCCTCGGTATCCTTTGGCATACTGTAAGCCTTAGAAAGTGGTTCGAATACCCTTGCATCCTCTTCCACCAGACGCAGGAAATCCTTCTGCAATGCATCTGCCTTTTCTTTCAAAGCAATAATGTCAGCCTCTACGTCAGCGTATTTCTTCTTACCTACAGTCAAACTGCCTACCATATTGCCGAGAGCTGTTCCCAGTGCTCCTACCAGTGCAGATGCTCCGCCGCCTCCGGGTACGGGAGCCTTGGTGGACAAAACTTCTACAAAATCTTCACAAGTATATGTTGTAAAACTCATAAAAAACCTCCAAAAGTATGAAATCTGTTGATTATTATACCATCATTCCTTGTACTTTGACAAGGCTGGTCATGCATTCCTTACTGATATAGCTTCGCCGTTTCCTCAAAATCGCCACCGACCAAGGTGCCATCCGCTAATCGTCTGAACTGCTTCATAAATAACCAGGCATGTTCACAGGTATGATATCTCACCTCATGCCCCTGAGCACTGACACTGGCAAAAATACAGTAGCACTTTTCCCCTTCACTTTTGAATAAATTCAGGGTAAGTACACTACCTCTTGAAGCATCCTCTCTGTTGTATACTACATCTCCATCCATTCCCCAAATAGGATTTTGCCAAGTAGCCTGATTTTCATAAATTGACTCATTCTTTGCAATGGTCCGATTCACCTGCATAACATAAGTCATTCTATCCAGACATTTTTGTGCCTGAAAAGGTAACTCCGGAAGTGGTGTCAACTCACCACCTGCATAAAATACCGGCAAAATCTTATCTTGATTTATCTGTGGCACTTCATTGCCATATACATTCAAGCCCACTTCGAAAGTGGCAGACATAGGAGCTATTGCCGCAAACACCTGTGGATATTCCTGATACATATCCCAAGACTTACAACCACCCATGGAAAAACCTGTTGCATAAATCCGTTCACTATCCACAGGATATTTTTCTTCCAAATGTACTATCAGCTCCATCATTTCTGAAGCAGTACTGTTCAAATGATTTTCTACACATACCAACAGAAAATCATACTTAGCTGCAATTTGTGACCACCCGGAAACACCGGTCATAAAGAAAGCAGAATCTCCGCCACCGTGAAAACATAGTACCAAAGGAAGCTTCTTACTACTATTTATACTTGCTTTGTTATAATAAGCTACGTACCCTACTTTATGACTTGTGGTATCTGCATCATCTCCCCTATTATCCGGAGAAGTCGTCACATTACAGCATCCTGCCTCTACCGCCACACCCAGCTTTTCAAAATCCGGTTCTATTTCCAAATGACCTACCATACGTCGATATTTCTTCGAGAATTCATAATAGTCCTTTTTATAATCTGCCTCGTCTCTGATGAGCAGATGGTCGCATCCTGCTTTCAAAATACGATTTACTTCCTCACTATTATGGATGGAAATCACAGGAATGTCTCTTTTCTGCAAATCGGGAAGCACACTCAAATTTTCCAACACACAGGTTACCGGTGTAATATCTCCCTTTCCAAATAAACCATCTCCATTCAGTTGCTTCAAACAATTTTTCGCTATGTAATCAGCTGATGCATTCCGTCCATACAAACAAGTCCTCAAAATGGCACCGCGGATAAAATATACGCCCCAACTTTTACGAAAACGATCCCACATAAGAGCCGCACCATCTTCGTAATACTGGCTGATTTTTGATTGCGATATAAGGGCTTCAAAAAGGTCAGCAGGTGCCTGTTCCCAACCACCTTCATTAGTAGGGTACACAAATACCACGCTACTTCCAAAATCTGCTGCAATCTCTGCCAGACCGGTATTCTCAGCATAACACTTTGCTTCCTGAAAGCTACTGTTCTCTTCCTCAAATACTATGAGATAGGGAGAAACGAATCCATAGTTAATAATATCTGTCATCCGTTCAGTGACAGGCACAAACACCTTGACTTGAAATTTTTCAAATACCTTTCCCCACATTTTACTTCCGTCAGAAAACAAAACTCTCTCCGGTAAATTCAGCATATCTATATCCCCCGTATCGATTTGAAGTATTTTAAAATATCATATCAAACTTCTGAAAAATATACAACAACAGATACGGCTATTGATTATTATAGAAATAAAAGTGCTCCGGACTCAATGAATCCGGAGCATAATATAATATACAAGTATGATTAGTTGTTAATGAACTTATCTTCTTCGTTGTTCCAGCTGTAAAGCTTACGGATTTCCTCACCAACGATTTCTGAAGGATGCTCAGCTGCCAACTTCTTCATAGCCTTGAAGTGAGCCTGACCACCTGCTGCAGACATATCTAATAAGAAGTCCTTAGCGAAGGTACCGTCCTGAATGTCCTTCAGAACCTTCTTCATAGCCTTCTTGGTATCTTCGGTGATAATCTTAGGTCCGGTAATGTAATCACCGTACTCGGCAGTATTAGAGATAGAATATCTCATACCTGCGAAACCACTCTGGTAAATCAAGTCAACGATGAGCTTCATCTCATGGATACACTCAAAGTATGCATTTCTGGGGTCGTAACCAGCTTCAACCAAAGTCTCGTAACCAGCCTGCATAAGTGCACAAACACCACCGCAAAGAACTGCCTGCTCACCGAACAAGTCAGTTTCAGTCTCAGTTCTGAAAGTAGTCTCCAGAACACCTGCTCTTGCACCGCCGATAGCCTGAGCATAAGCAAGTGCCTTATCTAAAGCCTTACCAGAAGCATCCTGATGTACAGCAACCAAACAAGGAACACCCTTACCAGCCTGATACTCACTTCTTACAGTGTGTCCGGGACCCTTAGGAGCGATCATGGTAACGTCAACGTTCTTCGGAGGTACGATCTGACCGAAGTGAATATTGAAACCATGAGCGAACATTAACATGTTGCCTTCTTCAAGGTTCGGTTCGATGTCCTTCTTGTACATAGAAGCCTGTAATTCATCGTTGATAAGAATCATGATAACATCAGCCTTCTTAGCTGCTTCTGCTGCAGTGTATACTTCAAAGCCCTGCTTAACAGCCTTGTCCCAAGACTTAGAACCCTCGTAAAGACCGATGATTACGTTACAGCCTGACTCCTTTGCATTCAATGCATGAGCATGTCCCTGGCTACCGTAACCGATAACCGCGATTGTCTTACCTTCTAACAAAGAGATATTACAATCTTCCTGGTAATAAATTTTTGCCATTTTGATTTTCCTCCATTATATGTAATTAAAATTTATAACTTATAGGTTTTCCCTAGAGCTAACTAAATATATACCTGTGCTTTTTTACACTAGTTCTCAATGTAAACAACATTCTCGCTACCACGACCCAGACCGGCGATACCGGTACGAGCCAATTCAAGAATTTCATACCCCTCCAGCAGATTCAAGAATGCTTCTATCTTTGCCTGATTACCGGTAAGCTCAATAATCAAACTATCCTTTGCCACATCAATAATCTTGGCACGGAAAATATCTGCTACGGAAATCACGCCCTGACGCTGGTCAGCCGCTGCTTTTACCTTAATCAGTGCCAACTCTCTATAAACACTTTCATCCGGCTTCAATTCTCTGATATCTCGAACATCTACCAACTTCGCCAACTGCTTCTCAATCTGTTCCAAAACCTCATCATCACCGGTTGTTACAATAGTAATACGGGTTACTTTATAGTCTGCAGTTACACCGGCAGTAATACTTTCAATACTATATCCACGTCTGGAAAACAGACCGGAAATACGGCTTAACACACCGGAATTATTATCAACCAATAACTGAAATACTTTTCTTTGCATGTCAAATAATCCTTTTCTAAATAATCCTTGTAGTAGTTCAAAACAAACAACTCGAAAATGTGTTGCATCGAACTACCACAAATACCAGTTTAGTACAATAAAGTGTTGTTGTCAACCTTATCATTCATCATTTTCTGCACATTTTGCCAATGCTACCGTACCGGTACGTGCCACTTCCACAATACTGATGGACTGAAGCATATTAATCATCAGTTTGATTCTATCCGGAACATCACAAATCTGGATAATCATGTAATGCTTGGACATGTCCACAATCTGTGCCTTCATAATATCACAGGTCTCCATGATATCACGACGGTTATTCTTATTATACTTTACCTTAATCAACATCAGTTCACGGCTGATACTTTGTGCTTCATCAAAGGTCTTTACCTTGATAACATCAATCTTTTTATTTAACTGCTTCTCAATCTGTTCAATAGTTCTTTCATCACCGCTGCTGACAATAGTCATACAGGAAACATCCGGATCATCTGTTTCTCCTACTACCAGACTGTCAATATTAAAGCACCTTCTGGCAAACAAACCTGCAACCTTCCCCAGTACACCGGCACGGTTCTCCACCAGTACGGAATATATTCTCTTTTTCATGTTCGTAATTTCTCCTTTTTAGACCAAATCCATAGGGTCAATCAGACATTCTAACAGAACACGCTCATCATTGTTCAGGAATTCCTCAATGACTTCTTCGGCACGTTCCATATTCTCCAATCGCTGATACTTCATATCATAGGCAGCCGCGATGTTCTCCAGCTTCGGACTTCCGGTCAAATCTACTACGGAATAGTTGTCCTTATAGGTAAAATGCTGATACTGACGTACCATACCCAGATAATTGTTCTTCAACACGATAATCTTCACCGGAATATCAAACTGCTTCATGGTTGCCAGTTCCATCATAGACATCTGGAAGGAACCATCACCACATACTGCGATTACCTGACGTGTGGGGTCAGCCACCTTGGCCCCCATAGCTGCCGGAATGGAATAGCCCATGGTACCCATACCGCCGGAGGTAAAGAATTTGCCATCCTTTACAATATGATAACCACAGGACCAAATCTGGTTCTGGCCCACATCCGCAACATAAACACCATTGTCCTGCATCTTTTCGGACAGCATCGTAATAAAGGCTGCCGGATCCACATAATCCGGGTTAGGAGTTCTCTTGGGCTCCATAGTTTCTTTATAACCCTTCAATGTCTCTAACCACTCTTCGTGCTCTACCTCACGCTCTTCCTTCAGTAAATCCTGGAAAATATGCTTTGCATCACCAACCAAGGGTAAAGTAGCACCTGCGTTCTTGCCGATTTCTGCAGGGTCTACATCAATATGTACCAACACCTTATTCTGCGTAATCAAGCCGGGCTGACTGACTGCACGGTCTGCCAGGCGGGCACCTACCATAATCAAAAAGTCAGACTCATTCATGGCACGATTAGCATAAGGCTTACCATTATTACCTACCATACCGAAATACATAGGATGCTTGGTAGGCATAGCGCCAATACCCATCATGGTACTAACCACAGGCACCTTATACTTCTCACTAAATTCTCTCAGTTCTTCTTCTGCACCACTTAAAAGCACACCGCCACCTACACAAATAATCGGACGGTCAGCCTTATCCAGCTCCTTCAACACGCGCTTAATCTGAGCCATATTACCCTTTACGGTAGGTTTGTAGGTACGCATGCTGATTTCTTCCGGATAGTGGAACTTGTTAATCACTGCATTCTGAATATCAATAGGTACATCTATCAAAACAGGACCCTTACGTCCGGTATTTGCCAGATAAAATGCTTCCTTAAAAATTCTGGGAATATCATTTACATTCTTTACCAGGTAGCTGTACTTTACAAAAGACTCCACCGCACCGGTAATATCTGCCTCCTGAAACACATCACTTCCCAACAATGCACTGTTTACCTGTCCGGTAATACAAATCAAAGGGATACTGTCTGCAAAAGCAGTTGCAATACCGGTAATCACATTGGTCGCACCGGGGCCGCTGGTTACCGCACAGACACCGGGTTTTCCGGTCATTCTGGCCATACCACTGGCTGCATGAGCAGCATTCTGCTCTGTTCGGATCAAAATAGTCTGTATATCAGACTCCAATATACTATTATAAAAAGGACAAATTGCTACGCCCGGATAACCGAAAACGTACTCAACACCTTCTGCTTCTAAGCATTTGATAATTGCATCAGCACCTATCATATTGGATTTCCTCCTGTCGTTCCAAATAAGTTCCTAATATTTTACCACACTAAAGCACGAAAATCAACTCTTTTTATGAATTCAACATTCCAAGCAGTCTTTTCGCCACCTTTACTGCCTCCGCAGCATCCTTGGAATAACCGTCTGCCGAAATCTCCTCTGCATATTCCGGAGTGGTTACTGCACCGCCTATCATCACCTTTGTCTGCAAGCCCTCTGCTTTTACTAATTCTACCACATCTCGCATTCTCTGCATGGTGGTGGTCATCAAGGCCGACAAAGCAATGATGTCCGCATGATACTCCTTTGCCGCCTCCAGAATTCTTTCCTTTGGCACATCCTTGCCTAAGTCAATGACTTCAAATCCATAATTTTTCAACATCAGTGCTACCAAATTCTTACCAATATCATGAATATCCCCTTCTACCGTAGCAATAACAACTACAGGCATATTCTCTTGCTGCACACCCTTTAGCAGCTTTTCCTCCAATACCTCTATGGAAAGCTTCATAGCCTCTGCTCCCGCAATCAACTGAGGGAGGAAGTATTTCTTCTGTTCAAACAAATCTCCCACTTGATTAATAGCAGGTAACAATGCTTCATTTAAAAGGATATTGGCATCCTCACCGGCTTCCAATGCTTCCTTGGTCAGCTTCACAATACCACTACGATTTCCCTTTAAAACAGCTTCCTTCAGCTTTGCAATATAAGGGGATGCCTGTTGGTTGTCGTTCGAATCTGCTTCACTACCGGAAACCTCACCATTTCCATTAACTCCCGCTACAACCTTCGCTGTTCCGGATTCAGCAACGTTCTTTCCCGATGCTGTGCTGCCATTCTTAGCCTTACTCTCTAAGGGCGCCAGTTTAGAGGCATACTCAATGTACCGCAAATCTGCCTCTTCCTTTGCCAACAACAAATCCGTAGCCAATGCACCGCAAACCAACATCTCCTGAGAAGGGTTCGCAATCGCCATGGTCAATCCTTCCCGAATAGCCAGTGTCAAAAAGGCAGTATTCACATATACTCTGGACGGCATGCCGAAAGAAATATTGGATAATCCGCAGATAGTAGCCAGCCCCTTTTCCTTGCAATAGCGAATGGTCTCTAAGGTTTCAATACCCGCACGTTTATTTGCACCCACAGTGGTTACCAAACCGTCAACGATAATATCTTCTTTCTCCATTCCCAGCTCCAAGGCTCTGGTGTATATCTTCTCTATAATTTCTTTCTTCTCCTCCAAATCTCCGGGCAATCCCGCATCGGAAAGAGGAAGCAAAATAAACATGGCACCATATTTCTTTACCAAGGGCAACAGTTTATCGAATTTTTCCTTTTCATAGGATACAGAATTCACCAAAGCTCGTCCCGGATAATGACGCAGCGCTGCCTCCAGCACATCAATATGACTGGAATCCAGTGACAAAGGTAAATTCGTCACTGTTTGTAATTCTTCTACAACATGCAGCATCATTGCCCTTTCATCGATGCCGCTCATACCCATGTTCACATCCAGAACAGAAGCACCATCCGCCTCCTGTTCCTCCGCAAAACTCAACACTCTGTCAATATTGCCCTGACGTAATTCCTCCTGAAGTGCTTTTTTACCGGTAGGATTGATACGTTCTCCTACAATTAGGAAATTACCGTCTAAGCCAAACACCAATGTTTGACGTTCACTGGTCAGATAACGGATTCCGCTCTTTGCTTCTCTTTTCACCGGTGTCTTCTCTGCCAAAGACTTTTTCAAAGCCAAAATATGTTCCGGTGTGGTTCCGCAACAACCACCCAATATCACTGCTCCATGCTCCATAAGCAGAGCCATCTCTTTCGCAAATACTTCAGGTGTCATGGTATACACAGTTTTTCCGGCAGCATCCACCTGGGGCAGACCTGCATTAGGCTTCGCAATCAATGGTATCGTACACACCTCAGCCATTTCCGCTATAATTTCTGCCATCTTCGACGGTCCGGTGGAACAATTCACACCTACAGCCGCCACCCCCAGCTTCTCCAGTACAATTGCCGCAGTTTTCGCATCAGTTCCGTATAAAGTACGACCATTTTCCTCAAAGGTAAGACTCACCATTATCGGCAAGTCGCAAACCTCCTTGGCAGCTATTACCGCAGCCCTGCACTCTGCCAGGCTCATCATGGTTTCTACTATCAGCAAATCCACGTCCGCTTCCACCATATAGCGTATTTGTTCTTTATATACCTCTATCAATTCTTCTAATGGCAACTTACCAATCGGAGCCAACTGTTCCCCTGTCATGGTAATATCTCCTGCCACCAGTGCCCTTCCTCCGGCAGCCTCCTTAGACAATGCTACCAAGGCACTAATCATCTCCTGTTGACGTTCTGCCAAACCATATTCCTGTAGCTTTATACGATTGCTGGTAAAGGTAGGCGCATATATAATATCACTTCCTGATGCCACATATTGCTTCTGTAAATCCACCAGTATCTGAGAATGCTCCAGTATCCACTGCTCCGGGCATACACCAACCGGCATTCCTGCTTTCATCAGATTACTTCCGGTAGCTCCATCCAATACCAGAAAACCATTCTTATTCTTTAAATATTCCTGAAATTCACAATTTTTCATATATGTAAACCCTTCTTTGCCTAAGACTGCCTTAAATCATACCATAAAAACCATTTTCATACAAGTAAATGCATTGCTTTCTCCCTACAAATATGATAAATTTATAATAATTGTTAAGGAGGAGATATTTTGAAGAAATTAGCACTGATTATTTTATTATGTATCACACTCACCGGTTGCGGTAGTGAAATTAATACGGAACTTATCAAATTAGAAAGTGAAATCAATACTTTTTGTGATAGAGTAGTACAAATAGATACCGCCATTAACCAAATCACCAATATTACCCTGGATGAAGCCGGTCTGGAAACTGCCACATCTGAGCTGATGCATAATCTGGACATGTTAAAGGATGAATTTGTGAAATTATCTAACATTGACTTTCCGGAGGAATATACTTATCTGGAAACACTTGCCGATGAAGCCAGCGACTATATGACCGAAGCAGTCAAATCCTACCACACTGTTTATGAAGAGAATTATAACGAAAGTATGGAAGCTTATGCACAGGAAAATTATTCCAGAGCCTACAAGCGTGTAAAACTGATACTAAATGCTCTGCAAGGAGATGATTCTACCACTCAATAATTCCCTATAAACACAAAACGCCCTTAGGCTTTCACCTAAGGGCTCCTTTTTGTCTTAAATTACTTTAAAAGTGCAATACCACCGATAAGAGGTAACGGCTTCTCTTCTTCTTTGATTGCATTGATTAATCCTAAAATCCAGCAAACAAAAGTAAAGATACCAACTACGGTACATACGAGACCAATAATCAGACCGATTACAGGAATACCACCTAATACAAAGCTAAGAACACTGCTTGCTACATTGATAATCCATAAATTAAGTGCCTGATTCAAGTGGAACTTAGCACCTTCCTTATCACCTGCACAGAAAGCAATAATCCAACCAATCCAAGTGATATAAGCTACAATACCAGTTGCCTTTTTACTCATTTGTTTCTCCTCCATTTTTCTCACAAATAGTTATTTATATCAAAACACTTCCTTGCGAAAACCCTAAAGTGTTCAGACATCAAAGTTGATAATCCATCATTATCATTACACTAGCACAATTCTATCAAAAAAACAAGCATTAATACGTTTTTTATCAGCCATTGTACTATAATAATCACTAACATCAGGTACAAATACCATCCATGCAAGAGTAATGCTTTCACTCTTCCCTTGGAAATAATATTCAATGTATGAGAGCTTACATAAACCCCTATTAAACCTACTGTATAAAGCACTACCGGATGATATAGAAGGCTTTGTAAAAAATCCCCATGCATCAGTGCTTCCACCGCTCTGGTACCACCGCACCCGGGACAGTATACCCCTAAATATGTAATCCAAACACAAGGGGTCTTATCCAGCTTCGTAATCGGTATTTCCAAAAACTTAAGTACACATCCTACGATTATAGCAACTGCTATTATGCCCAAACAGACATAATAGCAGCGTCGGGATAACCTAATATTATATGTATCTTCCATATTTTACAATCGTATCAGAGCAAATATTAGTAAGTATAACCCATGCTCTCTAATTCCTGAATCATGGTATCTGCATTTGCCAGGAAAATAATACCAATAATCCAGCTTATAATGCTCAATACGATACATACAATTGCAACTACGATAGCGGCAGTTCCCAAACCGGACTTGCTCTGCTTATTACCAACTACACCAAGTACCAATGCCACGATACCACAAACAACGCCTAACAGACCGCTGCAGCATCCCAACACAATACCTACAATAGCAACTACCAAAGCTGCGATGGATAAACCACTTGCTTTGTTCGGTGCAGGTGTATTCTGCTGATACATATCCTCATAACCATTATTAAAATTCTGTCCGTCCATTTCAAACATCCTCCTCATGAAAATATTTTATGTAACCAATTACATAACACGCTTATAATTATGCAACAACAGGTAAGTTTTGTCAATCATTCTTTTGCATAATAAACGATATTAACATATCAATTTTCACACGTTATCTAATCATGAAACACTTATATACCAAGTATTTTTAATAATAACTGAAAGCTTTCCTTCAAGTCCGGTACTATGGTCCTATTACTATCTCCACCATATACAATCTGTCTCGAAGCCTTTGCATCATCCATTGCTAATACATTACCTCCATGTGCAGAAGCGTTTCTTCTTTCAGAAATATTATCCGAAAACTCAACAATCCGTTTACCCAAATCCAGAATATGATTTTTCAGTTGGAAATCTGTTAATGCTTGATTACATGCTTGTGCTCTCAACTGCTTCATAAAGGCAAACAAACCTGCTTTGTTTTGAATACTCTTGAATAAATATCCAAAGGCACCCAGCATGCATTGGTCATTATATTCTGTTTTGTCTAAACTTCTATTATATTTCGTCAGATTTTTATGCGTATTATAATTCATATAAGATTCGTAATTTTCAGTCTCTGTGCCTATCAAATGCAACTCCTTCAATGGTCGATAAATAAACACATTCATGAAGTACTCCATAGCCGCATAGTATTCCAATGCAATACCACTATAATCCAAGAGCGATAACGCATTCTCCCCACAGAACTTCTGATACAAATACTCTCCGGTAAACAGCGTCTTCAAAAATACTTCCTTGCTCTCCGGACGATACTGCTTATTCTGTAACCGATACAATGCCGCCACCTTCTCTTGAGCAGCATCCCAGACTCTACTGTATTTCGCTTCTACTTCAGCCATCAGGATTCTATCTTCCGTCTTGTGCTCCAGAAAGCTTCTGTACAGCTTCACTGTCTCTTCCAAATTCTCATTAGATAAGCAGGGAATACGTCTTCTCAGCTCTGCAAACTTCTCCTGCTTCTTCTCCAGTAATTCTTCCAGACTTTCCTTCTCCCAGACATTCTTCAATTCCTCTCTGTAATCACGAATAGAGGCATTGATTTCTTCCTCCAGCTGTTTCATCTGCTTCACACCATCGTAGCTGATAGATTCCATACCTTCCCGTACAACAACATCAAAACGCTTATATACTTTTCTTTCTACCTCTCTGCAGAAGTTATCCACTTCGTTGTACAACTCTTCCCATGCTTCCACATCACTCTGAACCAACTCATGATTATTAATCAGAAGTCTTTCTACGAGGCTTCGAGTAATTTGGAAAGCATACAGACACTTTCTGAGAATAGTGGAGATACGTTCAATATAAATGGTATGTATCTTCTCTTCCCGATAATCCAAGAACTTCTTTAATCTCTCCTTAATCTTTTCACGTTCTTCCTCAGTTATCCAATAATATCCGTCACTATTGTCCAGACAGGCAAAATCCCGCTGCATGGATAATATTCCATAAGAATTCTCTGCTAAATATGCATCATCCTCTCCGAAATAGTCCAACACAGGACAATCCTCTTGTTCCATATGAGTTTTCCAATTCTCAATCTTTTCTGCATATGTCGCAAACTCAGACTCATATTGATGATAAAAAGCTACCGCTTCAGATACAAAAACATTTACTCCTTCTAAAGTGCTTTTCGCTGTTAACGCTTTACGACGCTTATCTCCCCAGGGTTCAAACCTCCGGATATACAAATCAGGATATTCATACAGACAAAGTCCCTGCTTTGAAATCGTCTCTTCCTTATCAAAATTGCCCAGATGCCATTTCAAACCATTCAATAAGTAAGGCTGAATATCCTGTCCTTCCAAAGCACAACGATTCATTTCTCCAATTTGCAACTCTTCATAAGAATTCTCAATTACAATCAAATTGTCGCAAAGATAATCCTGTATAATATTAAACAATTGCAGAGCTTTTTCTGTATTCACTTCATCATAAGACCACTGAAAGAAATATAGCAGAACTTCTTCCAACTCAATTGGAAACGTTCCGAAGCTCGGGTAAATATGGTCACGGATCCTTTTTACTCGTCCCTCATACGCATCCATCGGATATTCCCGAAGATTGACTGCAGCTTCAAATATTTGTGACTTCAACTGTGGATCCCACTTTTTAAAGCCAAAAGAAACTGCACTATCTATAATATAAGAATATAATGTTGAAGCAGTCACATTTGCTTCATAGCTTTCCTCCTCTGTTAATATTCTATTCAAAACAGTCTCACTTAATATGTAATCAGGGTTTTGTTTGATACTTTCCAGCACTTCCTCTTTCGTCAGTATGATAGTTTTTTCTTTATCATCACCATCAATATTATCTTTAGATGCATTCTCGAGATGCTTCACTACATCAACCAAACACTTATCCGCATCCTCAAAAGCACGCAATAGCTGTGTCACAATCGCCAACTCCTCCTCGGACAACAGAAGCATCTCGTCATTTTGGTAATAAGCGATTTTCGTCCAAAAATAAGTTTTGATATACATGGACCAAGTCATTATTTTACCTTCTTTTTTGTATCCCTCAACGACCTCTTCCGTCACCTCCGCACACCACTGGCTGACAGCCTCCTCCACTGCAGAATCATAATAATCCTTTTCTGCTTTCCAGAAACGCAGGTCACCATCTACTTTTTTTGCAACATTAATGTACTTTTGCTTTTCTGACATAATTGTATCCTCCACGTCTTATCCTATTTATTCGTCTAATAAAACAACTACGTTTTCCTTTCCTTACTAACAATTACATAATTATTTAGAAGCAATACTACTATTTGCAAAAGCGGCTATAGAATTCTTTCTCATCAATCTCCTGAAGTCCGGATACTTGTCCATCACCCAATTCCATGATTATTAACGTACCATCTTCCTTACGTGCCAAATCAACCGTCACAAAGTTACTTCGAACTTTGTCAGCAATCTCATTCATCCACGCAAATTCTTTCTCTGAAAAATCTACCTGCAAATCATCGTTCCAATAACTTCCCATAATGTGAACTTTTCCAGCATATACCAAAACTCTATATTCTTCCGAAATGGGCATTCCACTCTTTTCATGAAATCCTAACTGTTTAAGCTTTTCAAATTTCCTAAGAACAATACCACCAACCAACGCCTCTCCTTGGCGTTCTGCAAAAGTACGAATCACCTTTGATGCATTTGCCTTATCTGCAATATTAGGAATATAACATGCATCATACCACTCATGCTTTCTGCTTTTCACATAATCCTTAACTATATAACTTCCTTCTAATAATGTACTCTTTTCCAAGATAGCATTTACATTTCCACATTCTTCCCAGATTGTTTCTGCCGTCATATCAGCAAATTCATTGTACCATCCCGGAAGAGTATGATATTTTACATATTCTGCAGGACTGTTAATCAGAAAAATGCCTTTTTCTTCAAGTAAATTATAGAAGACTTGATACATTTCCGGCTTCATCATCCAACCGCGATAAATGGTCAGACCTGTTATTTCTTCACCGTATAGAGATAACTTTCCATTTTCCAAATCCTCATAACTGAATAATGCACAGGAGTGATTTGCCCCGGCTTCTTGATATTCTGCTTCATAGTCCATATCAACTCTTCTGGGATATAACGGATGATTACAAAACAAGAAATTAATATTCTGTAACTCTGAAACAAGAATATTTCCTATTACCTCTACACCATCAAGCAACTCAAACATAAGCACTAGCGGCAACTCATCAAAGGGAACATTCGTAAAACATCCGGTGACCATATCTATTCCATTTACTTTAAACTTATGTCCATGTAAGTCATAAAACAAATCACCCATGCGAATAGTAGCACCCTTATTATGCTCTACGGTATACACCAGTCCTCTACCGGTTATCTTAAACCTATCTTGTATTCTTAAAATGACTGCCATAAAACAAATCACCTTCTTTGCACATATTTACACACTTTCAATCATGCCCCCTATTCGACCTATTTAACTAACCGGTCACAACACGGAAACCACTACTTTACCTTAAATTTTACCATAACTAGTATCAAAAAGCATTAATAACAAAGCAATATTCTATAAAAATCAAACCCACCACTTTAAGAAAAAGTGATGGGTTTCATCCTATTATTTATTCAACTTTCTAATTTCTTAGAACTTACCTGCATCAGCAGCTTCCTGGATAGCAACTGCAACTGCAACAGTCATACCAACCATAGGGTTGTTACCTGCACCAATTAAGCCCATCATTTCTACGTGAGCAGGAACTGATGAAGAACCAGCGAACTGTGCATCAGAGTGCATACGTCCCATAGTATCGGTCATACCGTAAGAAGC
This sequence comes from Acetatifactor sp., assembly GCA_045615205.1. Taxonomy (GTDB): domain Bacteria; phylum Bacillota; class Clostridia; order Lachnospirales; family Lachnospiraceae; genus Acetatifactor. Next base: position 308 of record JAZLEI010000018.1, on the reverse strand, counting down.
AGGACCTGCTGCCATGTTATCGGGATGAAGTGTACGGCCTGTACCACCACCTGAAGCAACTGAGAAATACTTCTTGCCTGCAGCGTTTCTTTCCTTCTTGTAAGTACCTGCAACGGGATGCTGGAATCTTGTAGGGTTAGTAGAGTTACCTGTGATAGATACGTCTACGTTCTCCTTCCACATGATTGCAACACCTTCGCAAACATCGTTAGCACCGTAGCAGTTAACTTTTGCACGAAGACCCTCTGAGTATGCGATTCTGTTAACTTCTGTTACTGTGTTTGTATAAGGATCGTACTTTGTCTCAA
>JAZLEI010000017.1:0-36897 GCA_045615205.1 Acetatifactor sp. | reverse complement strand
TTCCGGTCATTTCACCGGGCGTACCCACTTTTCCCTTTTTGATAGCAATGATTTCCGTCTGATAGAGGGTACCATCTTCTACAGTCATCAGGGTGGAAGTATCCACATCTGTCACCCCATGCCCCAAAGCCCCAAAATGTCCCTCACCATCAATATAGGTTAAGGTTCCCACTCCCTGTGCATTATCCCTTATCCATATTCCCAGCTTATGTTTACCTGAGCTGTTTTTTTGTGGTTGTATGGATACCTCCTGAATTTCACCATCCCTTTGTATCTTGAGTAGCACCTTTGTATTTCCGCACTTCTCGATGGTTTTGATGAAAGTATCCTTGTCCGTTACTGCCTTTCCATTGCATTCTAAGATATAATCTCCACTTTTCAGAATATACTTAGAAGGACTGTAGCTGATACCGTCCGGTCCCTGAAATTCTCCTACTCCAATGACCAACAGTCCATCCGTCTCCACATACAGACCAATAGGAATTCCTGCCGGTATTAGTTCCGTGTCCTTTATAACCTGTATTCCCACTTGTTTAAAAGGCAAACACCCAAACAGTTTCACATCCAGCAAATAGTTTTTGTCCTCTTCTACCTGCAGGGTAACCGCTTCGTTTAAATCAATGGTTACAGCCCCCTGCGGAATATTGGTTTCTCCGGTATCACTTACCATTACCACTTCTCCGGTCAGGGGCAATCCTAAATCCAAAACCTGTTCTTCTCCCGCCTTCATTCGCAGCACTGACGGCAATTGATTGTACAAATACCAATACCCATATATTCCCAAAGCCATACTACAACAAAACATTGATATACATAAACATATTCTGTATATTTTTCTTCTTTTCTTTTTCCTCTTCCAATGTTCCAGAAACACCACCAGTTCCTGATTTTGCAGTTCTTCATTTCTCTCACTCATAAAAAACACATACCAACCTTTCCTTGGGTTAGTATGTGTTTCTTTTCCTGTTTTTATTTGAGAGAATTATTCTCCTTTTTGTACCAATGCCTGTTCTCGCAGTTCTCTGGCATTGGAAATTGCTGCCTCTGACAAGCTATCACTGCCTAAAAGTCTGGCTAATTCCTCTAATTGTGCCTGTTCCTCTATGATTTTGATATGTGTGATAGTCGCTCCATCTTCTGCATTTTTTTCAATCAATAAATGTTTATCCGCCATAGCTGCAATCTGCGGCAAATGGGTAATACAGATTACCTGATGGGCACGTGCCACAATATTCAGCTGTTTGGATACTTGCCATGCAGTCTTTCCACTGATACCGGTATCAATTTCATCAAAAATCAAAGTATCTATGGCATCCTTGGAAGCCAGTACTGTTTTGATAGCCAGCATAATTCTGGACAATTCACCACCACTTGCCACCTGGGATAAAGGCTTCACTTCCTCGCCGGGATTGGTGGAAATCAAAAATTCTACATCATCAGAACCGTTACTGCTAACCTGCTTTTGTGTTACTGCTATCTCAAACTGTACAGTCAGGAAATTTAAGCCCTCTAATGCGTTTTGTAAAATTCCCTGCAGACTTTGTGCATTTTCCTTACGCAGTGCAGATAACTTTTCACAAGCCTTTTCCAAATAACGCTCCTGTGTAATCAATTGCGCCTGCAGACCGTTCATATAAGCATCATAATCCGCCAATTTCTCCAAACGCTCTACCCGTTCTTCATAAGCTATTAATACCTTTTCAATGGTATCCCCATACTTATCTTTCAGATGATTTATGACATTCAGACGCTCTTCTAATTGCCTGAAATCCCCACCATCAAACTCCATATCTGATAAATAAGAAGAAACGTCACGGTTATACTCTGACAGCAAATCTTCTATCTGGGTCAACTGTTCCTGTATCTGAATCAATTGTTCATCATACTCACAGACACTGCTCACCAGTCGAAGTGCTCTGCCCAAGGCATTGGCTGCTCCATTATTATCCTCACTACCGGTATATCGATAGCTTTCTGCCAATGATTCTGTAATCTTCTTACTATTTATTAGCTTACGGTATTGCTGTTCCAGTACTTCATCTTCCCCTACCATCAAACGAGCATTTTCTATCTCGTCCCGTTCAAAGTCTAAAAGTGCCTGCTCTCTTTGCTTGGCAACCTCATCCAAGGCTTCCTCTTCCAACTGTTGACGTAGCTCTGATACCTTTTTATACCTTGCTGCTACTTCTTCCAAAGCTTCTTTCGCTTCTGCACCACTATATGCATCTAATATTTCCAAATGCTTTTTCTTATGTAACAGGGACTGATGCTCATGCTGACCATGAATATCCAACAAAAACTCTGCGATTTCTTTCAACTGCTTGGCATTGACTGTTTCCCCGTTTACCTTACTTACCGTCTTGCCTGCCTGTAATCTGCGGCTGATGGTAATCACATCATCTTCCATAGGGATATCCAGCTCCTCCAAACACTGAATCAACCTTTCCTCCTCCTTGCAGGAAAAGGTCAATTCTACCAATGCACTATCTGCACCTTTTCTCAGCATATCCTTATCAAACTTCCCACCCAATGCCAGATTTACGGAACCCATTAATACGGATTTTCCGGCACCGGTTTCTCCGGTCAGAATGTTTAATCCTTCCCCGAATTCCACTTCCGTTTCTTCAATTAAAGCCAGATTTTTCACGTGTAAACTAAGTAACATTTCTACTCTCCTTATCTGCCTTCTCCTAAACGCTCTCCCGTATTAGCGTTCTATCATTTTGTGGATTTTATCCATGAGAATTCTGGTATCCTCCGTAGTACGTACTGCTACCATGATGGTATCATCACCGGCAATACAACCTACCACCTCGGAAAACTTCAACGCATCGATTGCAGCAGCAACAGCCATAGCCATACCGGATACCGTACGTACCACCAAAATATTCTGTGCCATATCCATAGACACAAAGCCATCTCGTAGTACACGAATGAATTTGTCCTCCATGTGGGAATCTTCCTGACGCAATACTGCATATTTCTGTTTTCCCTTACCCGCCGGAACCTTAGATAAATTCAATTCCCGAATATCTCTGGAAACCGTAGCCTGTGTTACCTCAAAGCCGGCTTCCTTCAATCGATTTGCCAATTCTTCCTGTGTCTCTATATCATAATTGGAAATAATATCCACAATCTGTCGATGTCTGACCTTCTTCATACACTTCCCCCTTCATAGCAATCTATGAATCACTCATTTTCTTATGTAATATTTCCAAAAAGCTTACTTTATTAATCTTAATGATTTCTGTATCCTTCTCCGATTTCACAATCCTGATGCGATCACCGGTCTTCACCGGTATCACATTGGAACCGTCAAAGTTCACTTCCAACTGCTGTGCTCTTCCTTCTCTGCCATCCGGAATTTCAATCTCCACCACATCCTCCGGAGACAGGATGATGCTTCTGGCATTTAAGGTATGCGGACAAATAGGTGTCAGCATAATAAGCTGTGCTTTCGGGTCTACAATAGGACCTCCTGCCGACAAATTATAACCGGTAGAACCGGTTGCAGTGGTTACGATTACACCGTCCGCATTGTACTCATTTAAAAACTGTCCATTGACATAAACATTCAACTTAATAATTTGTAAAGGACCTCGTCTGGAAATAACGATATCATTTAAAGCCCAGTCTTCCTTCATTTCCTGCTTACAGCCATACACATGACCATTTAACATCATACGACGCTCTGTCTGAAATTCTCCGGCAATCAGCTTGTCCAAAGCTTCCGGCAGTCCCCCCGGCTCAATCTCTGTCATATAACCCAGAGTACCCAAATTCACACCAATCAAAGGAATGTTTTGTTGCTTCGTATCACGGGCAGCCTGAAGCATAGTTCCGTCTCCGCCCAACACCAACATACAATAAGCTTCCTTTAAGACATACTCTTCCACCGGAAGAAAACCCTCCCTATCTGTAACTGTTGTACAGACATGTCCTCTTCCCTCCAGATGCTGTCTTATCTGTTCTGTTATAATTCCTGCAGGGTCTTTATGATAATTGGTATAAATCAGAAAATGCTTCATCCTACCATACCTCTTCCTTATTCCGGCTTATCCAAATTTTCATGCGCCTTGTCCACGATCTCCTTTATCCGGCTATTCCACTCTGCTTCATAGGTAAGTCCGCTTTTCTCTGCCTGAATTCCCTCTAAAGCTTCCTCTGCTTCTCTTTCTGTCAGTTCCTGTTTTTCCAGAGAACGTTCTGCATTCTTTTGAATATGCATCAAATACTCAATATTCCCCTCCGGTCCTTTTATGGGGGAAAACTCTAAATTTAATACATCAAAGCCGATACTATCTGCATAGTCTAACACTTTACGAACTACTTCTTCGTGTACACTGCGTTCTCTTACCACGCCTTTTTTGCCTACTTTCTCTCTGCCGGCTTCAAACTGTGGTTTAATCAGACATACCATCTGCCCATCATCCCTTAACAGATTTCTGGCAGGTACTAATATTTTCGTCAAAGATATAAAGGATACATCTACGCTGGCAAAATCCAGACTATCTGCAATATCTGCAGGTACCATGTAACGAAAATTGGTCTTTTCCATGCACACTACCCGTTCGTCATTACGAAGCTTCCATGCCAGCTGTCCATGTCCCACATCCACAGAATAAACCTTTTTCGCTCCGTTCTGCAACATGCAATCCGTAAATCCGCCGGTAGAAGCACCAATATCCATGCACACTGCATCCTCCAGACCAATCCCCCAGCATTCCATAGCTTTTTCCAACTTCAGACCGCCACGGCTTACATATTTTAACTGCGAACCTCTTACCTCCAGCTGGATTTTACTTTCATCAAATTGAGAACCGGCCTTATCTTCCTTCTGTCCATTCACATAAACATTACCGGACATAATAATTGCCTTAGCTTTTTCTCTGGAAGGAGCATGCCCCTGATTCACCAGAATAACATCCAAACGTTCCTTCATAATATACTCCTGCAGTTGCCGGCCAAATTTCACTACCTTTCGCACTCTCAAATTAGCAACAACTGTATCCACTTACACGATTTACTTATTATTCATATAGAACAGCTTATCCAAAATACTCATGGTAATACTGTCTACATCCAAACCGATTTCCTTTTTCAAAAGCTCTACATTTCCATGCTCCACATAGGCATCCGGTATGGTAATGCTGATAGACTCTGCGACCAAATCATATTTATCCAGACAGGCACGTACCTTTTCGCCAAAGCCGCCACTTGCCACATTCTCTTCCATAGTAACAATCAGCTTATGCTCCTTACAAGCCTCCTTTAAGGCTTCCTCATCAATAGGCTTTACGAATCTGGCATTTACCAGACTGGCTTGAATACCTGCAATCTTCAAATCCTCCAGCACAGCCTCCGCCGTCTTAACCATACTGCCTACTGCAAAAATTGCCACCTCTTTGCCCCGATAAATCCATTCTGCCTTTCCGTATTCGATGGGTTCTCTGTACTCTTCCAGACCATCATAAGCCTGTCCTCTGGGATAACGAATGGCAATGGGTGCTCCCAAATCTACTGCAAATTTCAACATATCGGATAGTTCCCATTTATTCTTAGGAGCACATACGCTCATATTCGGAATACTGGACAAATAGGATAAATCAAAAATACCCTGATGGGTTTCACCATCACTACCTACCAGTCCTGCTCTGTCAATGGCAAATACTACCGGCAAATTCTGTATACAAACATCATGCAACATTTGGTCATAGGCTCTCTGCAGGAAGGAGGAATATACTGCTACTACCGGCTTCAACCCTCCTGCTGCCAGTCCTGCTGCAAAGGTTACTGCATGTTCTTCTGCAATTCCTACATCGAAAAACCGTTCCGGGTACATATTGCGAAAACGCTTCAATCCCGTGCCATCCGGCATTGCAGCAGTAATCGCTACTACCTTCTCATCCCTCTGTCCTAATTTACACATAACTGTCGAAAAAATATCTGTGTAATTTGCCTTGGTCTTTTGCTTGGTGGGAAGACCGGTTTCAATATCAAATGGTTCCGCACCATGGAAACGTGCCGGATGACGCTCTGCAGGAGCAAAGCCTCTTCCCTTCTGGGTATTTACATGCACTACTACACACCCCTGCACACGCTTTGCTTCCTGCAAAACGCGTACCATAGAGTCAATATTGTGACCGTCCACCGGTCCCAGATAGGTAAGCCCCATATCTTCGAAAAGCATGCCGGGAATCACCAGCTGCTTAAAACTGTTTTTCGCCTTGCGGATACCGGATACTACATTATCCCCATGCCTGGTGCCTAAAAGCACCTCTGTTACATTTTTCTTGAGCCCCAAATATCCATTAGCGGTACGAATATTATTCAGGTACTTGGATACACCACCCACATTTTCGGAAATAGACATATTATTATCATTCAAAACAATGATAAAATTAGTCTCCAGCTTCGCCGCATTGTTCATTGCTTCATATGCCATGCCGCCTGTTAAAGAGCCGTCTCCGATTACAGAAACAATGGTATGGTTTTCACCTTTGATATCTCTGGCCTTTGCCATACCCAGACCTGCTGAAATAGAAGTAGAACTATGTCCGGTATCAAAAGCATCACAACAGCTTTCCTTCCGCTTTGGGAATCCGCTCATACCATGATACTGGCGTAAGGATTCGAATCCATCTCTTCTTCCGGTGAGAAGCTTATGAGTATAAGACTGATGTCCTACATCCCAGATAATCTTATCCGCAGGTAAATCCAATGCCAGATGTAACGCCATGGTCAATTCCACTGCACCCAGATTAGAGCCTAAATGTCCGCCAGTCACACTAATCTTCTCAATTAAAAACTGACGTATTTCTGCTGCCAGTTCTTCATAATGTTCATGGTCTATTTTCTTGATATCATTTGCTTCATTAATCTGCTCTAAAAACATACACATTCCCTCTTTGCACTATTTGCTTCTGTTTATCAAAGAAACAATCAGTTCCTTTAAGAAAGTATTGTTTCCTCCCATGGATTCCACAATCTGAATAGCCTCCTCTGAGAGTTCCTTCACATGAGCCTTAGCAGTCTCTAAACCATTAATGGTCACATAAGTCTGCTTTCGGTTCTTAGCATCGCTACCAATAGGCTTGCCCAGCTCCTCCTGAGAACCGATCACATCCAAAATATCATCCTGAATCTGGAATGCAATACCGATATTATACGCACATTTTTCAATACGCTTCAATTCACCCTGTCCTGCACCGGCCAGAATAGCACCTACCATCATAGATGCCTGTATCAAAGCAGCTGTCTTATTCTCATGAATAAATAATAACTGCTCTGTGGTAATCTGCTCCTGTCCTTCTGCTTCAATATCTGCCGTTTGACCACCTATCATACCGAACACCCCTGCCTTGTGTGCCAATACATCCAATGCTCTGGCAATTCCCAGCATCAATCCCGGCTTTATTTCATCCAAATCATCCTCCTGTAAAGGAAATGCTTTCATAGCAGTCTCAAAAGCCATGTTTAACAAACCATCTCCTGCCAAAATACCCATCGCTTCTCCGTATACTATATGAGTAGTTTTACGACCTCTGCGGTATTCATCATTATCCATTGCCGGCAAATCATCATGAACAAGCGAATAGGTATGTATCATCTCTATTGCGACCATAAATGGCTCTATTTCTTTACCTCTTCCGCCAAACATACGATAGGTTTCCAACATCATCATGGGGCGCAGACGTTTTCCTCCTGCCAGAATACTATAATTCATAGCCTCCAAAACGGTCTTCTGATAGCCTTCCTCTGCCGGCAGATATTTCTGAATAATCCCCTCTATCTCACTTACTGTGGTACTCAATTCCTTCTCAAATGTTTCCATCCTGTCACCCCTTATACCAATTCTGTCAGACTTCCGTCCTCTGCCAGCTTCAATACCTTCTTTTCCACCTTATCAATCTGGTCATTGCAGGCTTTTAACAGCTTCATGCCTTCGCTGTAAGCAGCAAAAGCCTCCTCCAAAGAAATATCCTCTGCCTCTAATTTTTCAATAGTCTCTTCGATTTTCGCAAAATTCTCTTCTATAGTCATCGCTATTCCTCCACAATATCTGTTACCACCGTTTGGATACTTCCATCCGTCACCTGAATATACAAGCTCTGTCCCTTTTGCACGCCCTGAACGGAACGAATATTTTTGCCATGTGCATCCGATACATAGGAGTATCCGCTATTCAGCTTCTGCAAGGGAGATAAGCCCTTCAGCTTTTCAATATAAATAGCCAATGAATGTCTCTTTTCCTTTATGGTGCTTTGCATCAGCTCTTCCAGCTTTTCCTCCAGCTTCATCAGATACATACGCTTTTCACGGATACGACTGACCGGATTCATATATTTCAACTGTAGTTCATACTGTTTTAGGATATCTCGCTTCAGGTTTATCTGATCCGCCATACCTCTTGCCAATACATCCTCATAATGGAGCATCAAGTCCTCGAAATGTCGAATATCATACACTGCCAGTTCTGCTGCCGCTGAAGGCGTGGGGGCACGCAAATCCGAAACAAAATCAATAATCGTAGTATCAGTTTCATGTCCCACTGCGGAAATAATAGGAACGGAACAATCAAACACGGCCTGTGCTACAGCCCTCTCATTAAAAGCCCACAAATCCTCTATGGAACCGCCGCCACGGCCTACAATCATCACATCCACGCCGAATTGTTCCAAGGTACGGATACCTTTTACAATACTCTCTGCTGCCTGTTCCCCCTGCACAATGGCCGGGTAAAGAATAATCTGTACATAGGGATTTCTACGGGTAACGATTTGGACAATATCCCGCACTGCCGCACCGGTATCTGCCGTCACCACACCCAAGGTCTTGATAAATCTGGGAATAGGCTGTTTGTACTCTCTGGAAAACATTCCCTGCTCTTCCAACTCCTGCTTTAACTGCTCGTAACGCTCATACAATGCTCCTGCACCATCCAGTACAATCTGCTTGGCATAGAGCTGGTATTTGCCATCCCTCTCATATACATCCACAGTACCGAATACAATGACCTGCTGCCCTTCCTTCATCTGGAATTTCAGACCCGCCCGATTTCCGGCAAACATAACACTGTTCATGGTACCCTTTTGGTCTTTTAACGTAAAATAAATATGTCCAGAAGAATGATATTTGCAGTTACTCACCTCTCCTTTGACGAAGAGAGACTGCAACATATAATCCTGCGTGAACATATTTTTAATATAAGCATTTACTTGTGTGACGGTATATACACTTCTTGCCATTCTATATTCAATCCTGCTTATTCACAAACTTTGCCAAAATAGCATTTACAAAACCACCGGAAGCAGCTTGTCCATACTGTTTCGCGATTTCAATCGCCTCATTAATCGCTACGGTATTCGGAACTTCCTCATCAAAAAGGATTTCATACACAGCAATACGAAGCACGGTCAATTCCACCTTGCCCATTCTCTCTGTATTCCAACCCTCTGCCTTTTCATTTAACTGTGCATCAATCTCCGGGAGCTTTTCCTGAATCAACTGATACTTCTCCTGAATGGCTTCCATAGCTTTTTCGGTATATTCTATTTCATCATCCTGAAAGAACAGCTGCACCTGCTCCGGCATCTCCTCTGCGGAATTAAATTCCACACGGAACAATAATTTAAAAAGCTGCTCTCTTTGCTCGTGTCTTCCCATGTTAACTCCTATTTCACACCTACAATACGGATATTTACATCACTGCAGGTCAATCCTGTCATGTTTTCTACTGCGGTCTTTACCTTGTCCTGTACCTTGGTACAAGTAGCCGGAATGTTATAACCATACTCCATGGTAAGTGCCAAGTCGATGGTTACATTTCCTTCCAAAACATCTACTCTGACACCCCTGGTGAGCTTCTTCATACCCACCTTGCTCATAAGCTCGTTGGTGATGTTTCCTGCCAATGCAGAAACACCTTTTACTTCCGTAGCTGCCAAACTGGCAATCATCTTCACCACATCATCTGCAATCTGTACCATGCCTCTGTCTGTATCATTCTGTAATACCACATTCTTCTGATCTATTTCTCTTTCCATGTTTTTCCCTCCATGTACTATAATTTCATACTTATATAAGAGTATAGCATAATTCCCTTATTTTGTCACCCAAAATGTCAAGGTTAACTGCTCCTCTTCCTCTATATAGGCAATGCCCGTATAACTATCATCCACAAATTCAAAAATTCTCTGTTTGGCAATCAATTCCTCATGCATTTTTTCATAAATCTGACGGGAGGCACATTTCATGGCTACCATCTCCTGATTGGCATAGAGATTTTCTTCCAGCTCCCTGCGAATCTGTTCTTCGTCATAGATTTGAAAATAACATCCCTCACGAATATAATAATTATTCGCTGTAGCCTCACACTCCGGCAGAGCTATGTCATGGGTAATATTATGGGTTTGGGATAACTGGTTCGTAGTAACACACAAATAATCGTATTTTATTTCGGGTACGGCATTTGTTTCCCCATTTTCACCATTTATGGTATAAGATGCATCTCCCCAGGTAGTATCCAGATAATAGTATTCCTCATCTGCTTTTACCATATTCCAGGAGTGTGCTTCTGTGCCGCCCACCTTGCCAAATACCAATGTACACTCTACTCCCAAACGGCTCAGCAAATACTGTGTCGTTTTTGCATAGCCCTGACAAACCGATGCATTTCCTACTAAAACCGAATAAATATTTTGATTTTGCTCTGCATTTTTGTCATATTGGGTATGATATATAATGTATTCATATACAAATTTAATCTTTTCATAATCGCTGCCGTTTGTAGGTGCCTGCTTCAAAATTTCTGCAACTGCCCCCTCCATCTGAGCCTTGCTTTCTCTGCATTCCTGCTCATTCATAGTATAAGTGGCATTGATTTCTATTCCCAAAAGTTTGTCACCCATGGAATATTTCGTGTATTCATAACCTTCCACATAAAAATACTCCGGATGGTCAATTAAGACACATTGATATACCTTATCTACAGCATCCTCCGTCAAACCGGCCTTTATCCCTTCACCGGATAGCTGCACACTACCATTCCTGCGATATTTTAACAACCTGTTGATATCTTCATACCAAAGCTTTTCTGCTGCCGTCAGGCTATTGTATGCATAAGTATCATGTTCCGGTTGTTCATAATCTGTTTCGTCTCCCTGCGGTGCTATCTGTTCCTGTATCTTCTCTTCTATCTCCTGCAAGGTAATAGATTCTATCTGTTCTCTGACCGCCTCTTCATCCAAGACCAGTTGTTTTAATAAAGCATCTGTCTCCTCCATACTGCAACCGCTGAATGCTATCACAAAAAACAGGAGCAGGAAAACCAGCTTCTGTCTTTTATTGCTCCTCATGTTTTCCACCTCCTGTTATTTCGAAACGGTTCAAAACCGACTAGTCTCGTCCAAACTCTGACAATACCAAATCCTTATTTCTGTCAAGGGTCATGCCAATACTCCAGGAATTCACAAAGAGCAGTAATGGATTGCCCTTCATATCCTTTACTTTCTTCATATCAGAGGTTCCGATAATCTTTGTAATATCCAAATCCTTGTGATTTTCAATCCAACGGATATGCTCGTAAGGCAACGGCTCCAGGCGAATTTCAACATTGTATTCGTTTTCCAGACGATACTTTAATACTTCAAACTGCAGGACACCTACTACACCGACGATAATTTCCTCCATACCGGTATTAAACTCCTGGAAAATCTGAATGGCACCTTCCTGGGCAATCTGCTCGATACCCTTGATAAACTGCTTTCTCTTCATGGTATCCACCTGGCGCACTCTGGCGAAATGCTCCGGTGCAAAGGTAGGAATACCTTCATAGGCAAACTTCGCTTTTGGCATGCATACTGTATCTCCGATAGAGAAGATACCCGGATCAAACACACCGATAATATCTCCCGCATAAGCTTCGCTTAAAATCTTACGCTCATCTGCCATAATCTGCTGTGGCTGGGAAAGACGCATGACCTTGTTGCCCTGTACATGACGAACCTCCTGACTGGCATCAAAGCGACCGGAGCAAATACGCATAAAGGCCACTCTGTCACGATGTGCCTTGTTCATATTGGCCTGAATCTTGAATACAAAAGCTGAAAAATCATTTTCTACCGGATCAATCACACCGATATCTGCTTTTCGGGGCAATGGGGTGGTGGTCATTTTTAAGAAATTCTGCAGAAAAATTTCTACACCGAAGTTCGTAAGAGCAGAGCCGAAGCATACCGGTGTCAAATTTCCCTTTCGTACCTCCTCCAAATCAAACTCCGCACTGGCACCATCCAAAAGCTCTACTTCCTCCAAAAGCTTCTCTGCCGCCTCATCTCCTAACAATTCACGTAAATGTGCTTCATCTTGTACAGGAATACGCTCTGTAACACCTTCCTTGGTTCCCTTTTCTGTATCAGAGAAGGTAATCACACATTTGCTTTCTCTATCATACACACCTTTAAAACCTTTACCGGAACCGATAGGCCAGTTAATGGGACAAGTAGCAATTCCCAACTCCTTCTCTATATCATCTAACAACTCAAAGGTATCCAGTGCATCTCTGTCCAACTTATTGATAAAAGTAAAGATAGGGATATGACGCATGACACATACCTTAAACAGTTTTCGGGTCTGTGCCTCTACACCCTTGGAAGCGTCAATTACCATGACTGCAGAATCTGCTGCCATCAGGGTACGATAGGTATCCTCCGAGAAATCCTGATGTCCCGGAGTATCCAGTATATTAATGCAATAATCATCATATTCAAACTGCAGTACGGAAGAGGTTACCGAAATACCTCTTTCCTTTTCGATTTCCATCCAGTCAGAAACTGCATGTCTGGCGGTTGCCTTACCCTTTACACTACCTGCCAGATTGATAGCACCACCATACAAAAGAAACTTTTCTGTTAAGGTTGTTTTACCCGCATCCGGGTGCGATATGATTGCGAACGTTCTTCGTCTGTTTATCTCTTTCTCGTAATTTCCCACGTTAATTTTCCTCCAAAATATCTTTTCCTGCAAACTCAGGCACAATATTAAAGTATTGTAACACAGTTGCCCCTATATCTGCAAATGTTTCTCTCGTTCCGTAATCTACAGGTCTTATCTTTTCTCCGTAAAGCAGCACCGGAATATACTCTCTGGTGTGATCAGTCGTTTCCTCATATCCCGGGTCGCAACCATGATCCGCTGTAATAATCAGCAAATCATTTTCTCTCATCTTTGCCAAAATCTCAGGGAGCTTTTTATCAAAGTCCGTCAATGCCTGTGCATATCCATCTACGTCTCTGCGATGTCCGTAAAGGGAATCAAAATCCACCAAGTTAATAAAACACAATCCTTCAAAATCCTTCTCCAGATATTCCAATGTTCGCTCTATTCCTTCGGCATTCCCTTTGGTATACACATACTCCGTAATTCCCTTTCCTGCAAAAATATCATTGATTTTACCTACTGCCAATACATCCTTTCCTACCGCCTTCAGATGATCCAACATAGTGGCAGCCGGTGGCTCAATAGAAAAATCATGACGATTTGCAGTTCTGGTAAATTCACCACTACGAGAGCCCACAAAAGGTCTGGCAATCACTCTTCCTACCCCATGCTCTCCCTTCAAAATCTCTCTGGCAATACGGCAATATTCATAAAGCTGTTCAATGGGAACGATTTCCTCATGAGCCGCAATCTGAAAAACACTATCTGCGGAGGTATACACAATCAGGTCTCCGGTACGCATATGCTCTTCTCCGTATTCCTGTATGACTACCGTACCGGAATAGGGCTGATTACATAACACTCCTCTTCCGGTTCTTTTCGAAAACTCCTCTAGCACTTCCTGTGGAAAACCATCCGGATAAGTAGGCAGAGGCTTCGTGGAACGCATTCCGGCAATCTCCCAGTGTCCTATGGTAGTATCCTTTCCCTTAGAGCTTTCCTTAGCACGGGCAAAAGCTGCCTTTGGTACCTTTTCAGCATCTCCGACTGTAACTCCTTCTATATTGAAAAGGCCCATTTGTTGCATATTTGGCACATGGAAACAGGCACTGGAAGCTACACTCCGAATGGTACTCACATCATAATCACCATATTCCGGTGCATCCTCCATAGCGCCTATTCCGAAACTATCTAATACAATTAAAAATACTCTTCTTTTTTCCATTGTCTTTCTCCTGTATTTCTCTTGGACATAAAAACCCACTATTGGTACAAGTATACCACATTTTTATGTATTGTACACGCATAAATTATTTCTGTTTGGAAACTGTGCTAATCACAATATTCTCTGCACCGATTTCTGTCTTACGCTTTACAATGTCCTCAATCTGTGCTCTCTGTGCATCGGTAAGCTCTGCCAGATTCACCACAACATCCACCGCATCCTCATTAATACTCACTACCACATCATCGAAGCCCTTTGCCTGCAATAATATTTCCGCTGCTGTCTCCTTTTCTGCCACACCGGTCATCTGTACCATGGTATCTACTGCATCCTGCTTCTGTGCATCAGTCAATCCGGTGCTATTAATGATTTCCAAAAGGGTTTCCTTATTCTTAGCTCGTACCTGCTCCTTGAGAAGCTTCGCTTCCGAAAGAACTGCCACACCATTTGCCGAAGTAAACACTGCTTCTCCCGGAATTTCGTTGGCATCCGGCTGTGCCTCAGCCACACTCAAATCACCTGTCACTGTCATATCCTCTTCCAGATAATCATCCAAAACAATTTCTACCTCTGAATCCATACTTTCCACCTCTGTATAGGAGATTTTATCTGCCATATTATCTACTGCCAGATACTCCTCATCTTCCAAATTTTTGCCCGCAAACTGCAGATATCCGGCAATCGCCAGCATAATTGCCAGTGCGGTAATCATTAATTGGTTTTTTTTGATTAAGTTTTTCACGCTTATCTCTCCCTGCGTTTGTTTTTTACTACTTAATTCTATGAAAGACATCCGTCTGATATACCTCACTTCCTATTTTTCTTTCAGATCTGTGCTCTTCTCTTCACTCCATAGGTACTACCTTTATTTTATGGACTTCCAGATCAAAAAGAGCCTCCGCAATCTCTGTAATGTTCTTACTCACTGCTCCGGTTCCGGCTCCTTCTGCTACAATCAGCACCCCGGATATCTTCGGCAATATGGTCTTAGTTACATAGGGTGTCTGATTCGTCCCCTGTTTACTGTAAACCGTTTCCTGCCCACTGTCTATCTGGTATATGGTACGTTCTCCACCGTCTCCATCCGTTTCTGAGGTATTGTTCCGACTGATGGGTTCATCCTTCTCTATCACCTGTTCTGCCGATGCCTGAAGGGTAATCATCACTCGTACCTTCCCTACCCCTCTCATATCTTTCAAGGTTTCTGCCAACTTATTCTCTAAATACTTCGTATACTGTTGCAATGTATCATAGGGCATATCTCCTTCCTCAACTGCATTCGTTTTCCTTACCTGCTCCTGCAACGAGGCAGAGTTTTCCACATTTGTTCCCTCCTTCTGTGCTTTTGCATCCCCTGTAGGCAGTGCAATGACTACCAGCAGTATGCCCGCCAACACTAAAATAATAAAATTGTCCCTCTGAAACCATTTCTCCAAATGATACTTTTCAAGGATTTTCCCCAGACTTCCCATACACTGCTCCTATCTCTACATCCGTTATTTTTTCTATTTCTACCGGTGTCACCTGCACCTTCCCTCCTTTGGGAACTTCCTGTATATACGCCCTTTCGTCTCTCTCTACCGATTTCTTCTCAGCCTCCTGCATATGAAGCACACTTTCCATCCCCACAGCCTCCTCCACACTTTTCTGCGTAATATCCTGCAGTCTCTGCTGTATTTCCTGATTTTCCAGTCCTGTTGATATCACTATCTCCCGTAACTGCTGCTCATACCACCGCACCTGTTCCAAAAACGTACCACAAGTCCGTTCTGAGAACAAATTCATAATCGGCTCTACCAATAATATCAAAAGCATCATGCTTACCAACAGTTTCATATATTTCTCATAGGACTCCTTTGCCCGAAAATGCACCAGTGTCTGGGCACATATCAGAAAAACTGCCAATTGTCCTATTTTTTCCAACAAAGCGTTCACCCCCCTAAAATCCTCTGTTTGTGGCAGTTGCCACCACAGATATGACAATCAGAAACAGTATCATGGCAGTGCTTACGGTACGAAACATCATCATGCAACCTTCCCCCATATGATTGGTGCAGCTTACCAGACGCTTGTCACTAATCATCCCCAACAACGCTGCTGCCAGTCGCAGAAGCCACGCAATGGCATACATTTTTAATAGCGGTGCTGCACAAAGCAGAACGAGCAGTAACAACAACACCACACCGATGCTGTTCTTTATAATCACAGCAGAGCCTACTACCAATCCCAATACCCCCTCTGCCATATTTCCAATCCCCGGTATTGCCGAAACTGCCTTTTGCAGCAAGGATGCCTTGGCAGAATCCATAACCGGGGTAATCAGGGTCTGGAAGATACTCAAGCCCGTGACCACCCCAAGAGCTGCTTTCAGCAGAACTCCCACCAGCTTTCCCAGTAAATCCACTAAGAGGCTCAATTTCTCTTCAATCCATACACCATTTACCATAGACAGTACCACATAGACAGATATCAAATGGTGTACCCAGTCACCCAGCAATCGTTCTACCCCATACACACACAATAAAAGCAGTTGCGAAGAAGCCCCCACCGTCACTGTACCGGTGGCTACTCCCACCGCCAACATATATGTTGGTATCATAAGTTCAATGAACAAAACAACTTTTTCCATGGTTTGCCGGGCGATTTCTGCAGTCTGTTGAAAGCACTGAAACAATATCATAACAAAGAGCAGATACATAAAGTAATATCCCAAATCTGCAATCTGATGACGCTCAAATATCTCCACAAAATGTGTCAGTACAGATGCTGCAATCCCCAATAACAACAACCATAACAATATATCTCTCAAATCTCCCAGCTGCTCCAGCACTCCGCCTATGCTGCCCTCATACAAAAGTCCTACTGCCCCCAGAACATCTCCGCTCAACACCTTGTCCAGTATTTGTGACAAAGATATGGAATACTCCGGAAACAAACTCTTTAGTCCCTGCTGCAATTCTTCCAGTCCATAATCCTGCCAAATTTCCTCCACCCTTACATCCATCTGCTCTTCCTACCCCATATAGCCCTGTATTTGTTCTACCACAGCCAACAAAATAGGTAATCCTGCGAACATAACCGACAGCTTTCCCAAAACCTCTACCTGCTCTGCAATGGCACCATAACCTGCATCCTTACATATTCCGGCACTGAATTCACACAAATAAGTGATACCGATTACCTTCATCAATATAGTCAAATATCCCCCCGAGCCCTCAAACAATTCTTTCATCCAAGCCAGACTCCCAAGCATGGTTCGTAATTGCTGTACTGTATAACCAAATATCAAAAGCCCCAATGCAATACCAATATAAGTAGAATACTCCGGCTTTACTGCCTTAAACTGTATGGCAGTCAATACACCCAAAATACCGATAATCCCAACCTTTACAATCTCTTCCATTCCATCCTCCTATAATGCAAACAAGGATTGTATGGTAATGAATAATTCATATATGTAGGGTACTATCCAGGTCAATACCAAAATCAATCCGGCCAGGCTCAATAAAAAAGCATGCTCATCCCTTCCGCTGTGCTTTAACACCTGACATAAAATAGTCACCAATATTCCCACTGCCGCAATCTTAAATATCAGACTCACGCTCATATTTTCCGTATTCCTTTCCCGGCCTCTCTATATAAAGAGAATGACCAATAATAATCCGCTCATAGTCCCTAAACTCAGCGCCAGCTTACATCTGGATTCCTTCTCTTTAGAAAGTACCTCCAATCTTCCCTCCAACTCCTCCTTGGTCTGTTCCAATACCTTTATTTGCATTCTGCCTTCTGCAAAACCACTTTGATGAAAGCAGGCAAGAAATCGGACCTTGTCCTCCTGTGCCACTACCATAGACAGCAACACCCCTTCCAAATAACTGTGACAGATTTCTCCAAAGCTTTCTCCCTGATTACTGCGGGAAGATTCATAAATCTCCCGAAAACAGCTTTGATAGGGTTCTTCCACTCTCTCAGCCAAATGAAAACAGCATTCCGGCAGGGTACTGCGTCCGAAGCGGATTTCTCCCAGAAGTAACTCTAATATATAACACATTTCCTGTAGGTTTTTTAACTGCTTTTGAAACTGTGAACTATACCAAAATCCTAGTCCACTGCATCCTATCAAAATCATCCCCAAACCTAACAGCTTCTGCATACCCATTCCCCACTCTCTGCTTCTTCAAAAATCCCTCGTATCACGCATTTTCCTTGTACTTTCCCCAGTAGCAATATCCTGTCAAAGCATGCTTCCTTTAATAATTGCTCCATGCCACTCCTTCGTCGAATGTCCTGTAAATCATTTCCATGCATGGTTGCAAGGATTTTACTGCCGCAGGATACGATGGTTTTCACTGCAGCCATTTCCTCCTCACTACCCAATTCATCAATCGCAATCACTCTCGGCGACATGGAGCGTAATAAGAGCATCATCCCTAAAGCCTTGGGGCAGGCATCTAAAACATCCGTGCGCATTCCCACATCGTTCTGGGGCTGTCCCAGAAAAGACCCTGCGATTTCACTTCTTTCATCCACCACTCCTACGGTCATCCCCTTTGCGAATACATTTCCATCTGAAATATTTCGCACCATATCACGCAACAGTGTAGTCTTTCCACAGCCGGGTGGGGCGACAATCAACATATTTTTCACTTCTCCCTTTTCGTACAGGTAGGGCAATACAGACTGTGAAACTCCTTTTATCTGATGCGACACTCGGATATTCATACCTCGGATATTTTTTATGGTACGAATATGCCTCTCTTTCTCCATAACAACTTGTCCGACCATTCCTATTCTATGCCCGCCGGATACCGTAATATAACCTTGCTTTAATTCTTCTTCATACGCATATAAAGAATACTGACACACATGTTGCACAATCCCATCCAACTCACTTCTCTGAAGCACCACCGCCTCCTCTATAAGCCTGGTATACTGCCCTGCTTTATTCAGGAAAAACTCTTGTCCCCCTTCTATTACTAATATAGGCTTCTCACAACGCAAACGAATTTCATTTACCCTTTTTTCCCTACTGGCTGTGTATTCAAACAATCCCCTTCTGTCGCGGGGAAAAATTTGCAAAATACTCTGGCACACTTTGTCCACCTCCTTCCCTTCAATATATGTGGCATGTTTTAAAATAAATACAAAAATTTTGAAAAAACTAATAGACATAAAAAGCATCTAATGCTATTATAATAATAGTAATAGTTACTATTTTAATTATTTAAAGGAGGGCTTTTTATGATGCAGGCAAATCAGGCACAAATCAACAATTTGGTGAATTTATTGGACGGATATACCTCAGGTGGCGGTCACCACTTAAATGTGAATGTATTAAACAGAGATACTCTTTTAGATGCTCAGAAACATCCGGAAAACTATCCTCAATTAACCATTCGTGTCAGTGGTTACGCTGTAAACTTTATTAAACTTACACCGGAACAACAGGCTGATGTCATCAGCCGTACCTTCCATGAAGGTGTATAATTACTCCCGAAATCAAGGCATGTACTTCCTTTTGAGGTGCATGCCTCTTTTCTTTCCAGTGAAAATGTGATATACTACTCACGAATATTTTTTAGGAGGCAGCTATGGAAATCATTATTGTAGGTTGTGGCAAAGTAGGCTATACTCTGGTAGAGCAATTAAGCAAGGAAAACCACAATATTGTGGTTATTGATATAAAAGAAGAACGTGTCCGTGCTATCACGGATGAATTGGATGCTATGGGTATCATCGGCAATGGTGCCAGTTATCAGACTCTTTTAGAAGCCGGTATCAAGCAGGCAGATTTATTAATAGCAGTTACCAATTCCGACGAGCAAAATCTTCTTTGCTGTGTCATTGCAAAAAAAGCCGGTAACTGTAAAACTATAGCCCGTGTCCGTAATCCTATTTACCACGAAGAACTGGAATTTTTGCGTAAGGAACTGGGACTTGCCATGATTATCAATCCGGAGATGGCTTCGGCAGCAGAGATTGCCCGTATCTTTCAGTTTCCTTCTGCCTTTCGTATTGATACCTTTTCCAAGGGGCGTATTGAGCTTTTACACTTCCGTGTTACTGAAGACTGCAAGCTAAACCATTACAAACTAATTCATATTCGTACTACTCTAAAATGCGAGGTTTTGGTATGTACAATTACCCGTGGAGAGCAGGTAATGATTCCTCGAGGTGATTTTGTATTTGAAGAAGGAGACATCGTTTCCATCGTAGCTACCCCTGCGAATTCTCATGACTTTTTCCGCAAAATCGGTATTAACATCGGTCGTATTCATACTGCCATGATTGTAGGAGGCGGAACCATTGCTTATTATCTGGCTCGCCGTTTGCTTGCTACCGGGATTGAAACAAAAATTATTGAATCAGACCCGAAACGTTGCGAGGAACTCAGTGAGTTGTTACCTAAAGCAACCATTATTTGCGGAAACGGTATAGACCAAGGGCTCTTAATGCAGGAAGGTTTGGATCATGTACAGGGTTTTGCAGCACTCACCGGTTTGGACGAAGAAAATATTCTTTTATCCCTATATGCCAAAAAAGCCTCTAAAGCAAAAGTAGTGACCAAGGTTAATCGAATTTCTTTCAATAGCGTATTGGATGATTTAAAATTGGACAGTATCACCTATCCTCGACTTTTAACTGCTGAAACCATTATTAAATTTGCCCGTTCTGTCAATGCATCTCTAAACAGCAATGTAGAAAATCTATACAAGTTGCAGGATGGCAAAGTAGAAGCACTGGAATTCCTAATCAAAGAGGAAAATCCCAAGCTGACCAATATACCGCTTATGAATTTACCTATTAAGAAAAATATATTAGTTTGTTGTATCAATCGACACAATCGTATCATTATTCCCAGTGGTCAGGATGTGATTCAATCCGGAGATTCTGTAGTAGTTGTTTTGACCAATGAACGTTTGCATGATATTACGGACATATTGACAAATTAATCGATAGTGAGGATTGCACTATGAATCTAAAACTTATACTTTATATAATTGGTTGGATTTTGAAGTTTGAAGCTTTGTTTCTGCTCCTTCCCTCTCTGACCGGTTTGTTTTATAAAGAATTTCGAGAAGCATTGATTTATGTGATTGTTGCTGCTGTTTGTTTTGTTTGCGGGCTTATTTGTTCCTGTTATGGCAAAAAAGGAGCACAGCTTTATCCCAAAGAAGGATTCTTATCCGTATCCTTGGGCTGGATTGTTATGAGTGTTTTCGGAGCCTTACCCTTTGTATTTACCGGAGAAATTCCCAGCTTTACCGACGCTTTGTTCGAAACCATTTCCGGCTTCACTACCACAGGTGCCAGTATCCTGACCGATGTGGAGGCCTTATCCTATACCAGCATTTTTTGGCGTAGCTTTACACACTGGATTGGGGGTATGGGTGTCTTCGTATTTATTATGGCGATACTACCTATGATGGGTGGTACTACCATGAACCTGATGAAAGCGGAAAGTACAGGGCCTTCGGTGGGCAAGCTGGTTCCCAAGGCCAAGGACACCGCAAAGATATTGTATCTACTCTATTTTTCCATGACCTTGGCTGAAATCGTCATTTTACTGCTTTGCGGTCTGCCACTATTTGACTCATTGACTCTGACCTTCGGTTCCGTAGGCACAGGCGGCTTTGGTATTAAAAACAGTTCCATTGCTGATTATGCACCGATTATTCAAAATGTAATTACCTTATTCATGATATTAAGTGGCATCAATTATACAGCCTACTTTTGTCTTCTCCGCAAACAGTTCAAGGAAGCCATCTCTCTGGAAGAAGTACGAGTTTATCTTTTGATTATTTTAACTTCCGGAATACTTATTAGTTTGAATACCTACTCTATGTATGGCTCCGTAGAAGAAACCGTACGACATGCCTTTTTCCAAGTAGGCTCTATCATTACAACTACAGGATATGCAACTACTGATTTCAACAATTGGCCCATGCTGTCCAAATCCATACTGGTCAGTTTGATGTTTATCGGAGCCTGTGCCGGCAGTACCGCAGGTGGTATTAAAGTATCACGAATTATTTTGTTGTTCAAAAGCATCCGCAAAGAACTATCCCAGCTGATACATCCCAGACTGGTGAAAAAAATAAAGGTAGACGGACACCCTGTTTCTCACGAAGTGATCCATTCTACCACAGTTTTCATAGCATTATATTTTGTCATTTTCTTCCTCTCCTTGCTGCTAATCAGTTTGGAGAATATGGACTTTACCTCCACCTTTACTGCGGTGGCTGCAACTCTCAACAATATCGGACCCGGTCTGGATATGGTAGGACCTACACAGAACTTTTCCTTCCTTTCAGACTTCTCCAAATATGTTTTGATGTTTAACATGCTGGCCGGACGTTTGGAAATTTTTCCCATGTTAATCCTCTTCCATCCGGCTTGCTGGAAAAAATATTAAAGTTCTTTCAATGCATCCTGTATCTGGATTCGTTTCACGATAACCAGACTCAGGATGTTTTTTACTTCCTGAGTATCCTTTCTGGCAATGTTCTGTCTAATCCCCGTAAACTGCCTCTGAAAGCATTCCAGTCCCAGCTTCTCTGCCTCCATGGACATTCTTCGAATACACATGGCAGCGCTCTCCCAACGACATGCATTTACCGACTGCCCCAGTCTCATGAAATCATAGCTACCTATAAACTGCTTCAATTTTTCTCCATAAGCCGCTCCATAGCTTTCCTCACCCTTTTGTACATTAATTTTTAATCCCTGTAATCGATACTTTGTTTCTTCCAACATTTCCTGTTCCTCCAAAACAAAGGACAGAAAAGTTACTCGAACCTCCTGTCCTTTTCCTATCCTATTGCACCAATACGGAACAATTTACCTCAAAGGCATTTTCCGTTATTTCCTCTGCAGACAAGCTGATAATACAATAATTAGCATTGACCAGTTGCAAGGAACGTATCAAATAATCCTCTCTAAAGGAAGCATTTCCATTCAGATATGCACTCTCCAGTTCCTTCCATACCTGCGCATCCAGAATGTCCGAATAATCCGCTCTTCCCCTTCCCAGCATCTCGATACGATTACAGAGCTTGTCATAATACAACTCTAACCCTGCACTGTAAGGAGATTCCAGCTCTTCTGAAGGCTTCGAACTCTCCCCATCGGGACTGACTGACTTCTCCAAACCACGATACAAAGTACCGCCGCATGCCGGTAGCTTCACAGATAAACTTTTACGAATATGGGTGCCTGCCAGATCTGCATCTGTTCGATTGAAATAGTCATAATTTCCCGGAACCGTATCATCCCAGGTAAGGTCTACATTATAATAATCTCCGTATAATTCAATAATATTCCATGCGTGATTCTCACCGGAATAACCACGACAATAGTAACAAGGAATTCCCAGCTGTTGCAATAAATACTGAAATGCTCTGGCATAACCTGCACAAACCGTCTTTCCGTTCACCAATGCACTGTATGCACTCTGATTCATAGCTGCACTACTGTCATAACTTACCTTTGCCGCCAGTCTGTCATGCACATACTTTTCCTTTTCATAATCACTATTTAGAGTTCTGGCAACACTCAATATTTCCTCTGCCTTTTCCTCAAACTTCTGCTTGGACTGCTCTGCCTTCTTAGAAGTTTCATTGTATTGTAGGGAAATCTCTACTACTCTGCCATCCGGACCATATTTACAACCATAGGCGGTCTCCACCCAGAATAACACCGGATGGTCATTAAATACAGCCTCCACTACTCTGCCTAAGTTCGTAGAAAAAATCTCCACACACGGTTTAAACTTCTCTGTCATTGCAAAGGCATTTGCATAAATCTGTCGATACAATTCCTTTTCATTGTCATCCAGCATGTGATAATAAGGATAATAAGTCTGTTCAAATACCAGCAAAGCACCGGTATCTCCCTCACTCAATTCCTCCTGCAGCTGCTTTAATTCCTCTGCGTTAACCTCTGCCATGCTGGAAGTAATTTCCTTATATCCATTGAGAGAGCTGACTATTTCCGGTATGGTAACTGCCTCTGTTACCGGTTCTATATAAGCCGATAACTGTGCTCTGGGAGGGCATACTGTTTTTATATCAATAGTTGCCGGTACATACTTATCCTCTTCCTCTTGACCAGGTGCCTCTTCTGTTCCGGGAACCTGTTCCTGCCCCGGAGCAGGAGTTACATAAACCAAGGGAGTATTCTGAGGTTCTATCACCTCTGTCCCATTTATCTCCCCTTCCGGGAACTGCGTAGCCTCCGGTATCGGAGAAGCTGTAGGTACGATTCCATCCTCCCCATAAAGCACCTCGGAAACCTTCTGGGACCACTCCGGCTTGGACGCAATCGTCAAAATGGCAATACACACCAACAATATGCAAATACTAATTCCATAAAATAGTTTTTTCAATGTATTCAAAGCTTTTCCTCTTACTTACTTTTCTTAATTATTGTAATATGCTCTGTTTCTTCGCATACATAGCTTATTCCATCATCATGATAGTATTCATATACCGCTTCCTGCTTCACAAAATCAATGGTTTTCACCTTTTCGAAGTCGATATCCTCTACACATTCTCCACCCTCTGACAACACTAATATATGCTCAGGCTTCAAAAATAAAATGACTTCATCTAAAGCAACCTCAATATAATGATGCCCCTTTATCATGACCTGTTCCTGTATATCCTGTGCACTGCGAAAACGTATCAGCTTCATCTCCTCCGGCAAATATACATAACGTCCGGTTGCATTCTGCTGCATCACCGGAACAATCATGATACCTTCGCCAAACATCAGCTGGTCTTCTACCTGCGAAGCATGTGTATCCTCCTCATAATCAAAGGATAAAGGACGAAAAAGCATTTCATCTCTCAGACAAGCCTTCATATATTCACTGTATAGATAGGGAAGCAGTGCATAACGAATACTAAGCACTCTCCGAAACGCCGGAATATCCGTATAACGATATACCTCCTGCCTACGGGTTCCCAACGCAGAATGATTACGCATCAAAGGAGTGAATATCCCCAGCTCCAGCCATCGCATCAGCAAATCCTCTGTTACATCCGCACCAAAACCTCCCAAGTCTGCCCCGGAATACAAAAAGCCCTGCATACTCAGTCCGGGCAACATATGAAAATTCATATGCAAATGGCTCCACCAGGAATTATTATCTCCGGTCCAAATGCCACCATAACGATGCATTCCTGTATAAGAAGAACGAGAGAACAATAAAATCCTTTTTCCCGGACATAGCTTCTCAAATGCTTCCCCTGCCGCACGGGTCATATTATACCCATACAGATTATGTACCTTATCATGACAAACTTTGCTGCCATTCATATTATGATAAATACTTTGGTAATCCTTGCGAGAGTTTTTCAGTGCTGTAATTTTCCAGGACAGTGCATCTATCTCACTATCCTCCGGCCATCCTTCTGCATACAAATCCCGAATATATTCCTTCATTTTCTGCATCTGCTTTCGGGAATAAAAGACAGCCGGTTCATTCATATCATTCCAAAAACCATCTATTCCCTGCTGTAGCAGAAACTGATACTGTTCTCCAAACCATTCTCTGGCTGCCGGATTTAAAAAGTCCGGGAAATGGCATTCTCCGGGCCATACACTGCCCACGAAGTCAGTACTATCCTCATATTTACAAAAGTACCCTTTTTCTACACCTTCCTCATCCACAGAATACCCTTTTTCCGCCTTCACGCCGGCATCAATAATCGGTATCAGATGAATATTCTGCTGTTTCATTTCCTGCACAAATGCCGTAAACTCCGGAAATGCTTCTGTATTCAAGGTAAAGTTCCGATATCCATCCATATAATCGATATCCAAATAAATCATATCGATAGGTAAATGATTCTCCCGGTACTGTTTCGCCACCTCTCGGATATCCTCTGCATTTTTATATCCCCAACGGCTCTGTCCATAGCCCAAAGCCCATCGGGGAGCCATGTAACTGCGTCCTATCATTTGACGAAACTGCTTTACAATACCCTTCAGACATTCTCCTTCTATGATATACAATACCAAATTCATCTCTGCCGGAAGTATCAACAACTCATCCTTGTGCGTATAACCTATATCGAAACGTAACTCGCCCGGATAATCGACAAACACTCCGAAGCGTTCCTCTCCATCCAGTACAAAAAAGTTATGTGCACCATACAAGCACTGTACATCCTCATGATGATGCGGATTGTCATCCGCATAACTGACATAATGCCAACCTCTTTTATTAATCCCTCTGACATTCTGTCCCAATCCATATACTACATCCTTCGCTGACATCCTGTAGCGAAATCCCTCTAAATCCCCCACTTCACAGCTTTCCAAATACGGCAGTTCATCCCCTTGTGTCATCCTTTTGACAATCACCGCTTCTGTTTCGATTGGATTGCCAAAAATAAATTTCCGTATCATACGCTCCTCCGTGATTCTTTTTAGTCATCAAACAGAGACATCTGCATAAAGAAGTCTTCCAGTTCCGGCTCTTCATTATTCAAAACTTTATTTACAAACGAAACCTCCAGTGCCTGACCACACTGGCCACAATGGCAGCATTCCTTGCCTATTCCCACGATATTCTGACTACCACAGGCAGGACATACTGCATAATCACTTTTCAGACATCTAACCAATACCTTCATACTACTACCTCCGTGTAGTATCACAAGGACACCTGTGCTACTACCTCAACAGCATATAGTGTTTATAGCATATTATTATCTGCCAATGCCTTATAAAATACAGACAAAGGTATAAAGCTCTGGGCAAAATTCTTCGTTCCTGTTGTTTTATGGATCACCGCATCCTCTACAATACTCTTCACGCCGGTTACCCCCGGTGCTGCAGCCCGAATACTGTTCCAGAAGGTTCGTTTTCCATAGTGTAAATATTTCGTATCCCCTGTTAATTCATAGGCAATGGTCATTGCCTCCAACAACAGGGTATTACTGCCTATTCTATTTAAGCTGGGCAGTTCCTTATAAGAAAATACTCCGGTTTCCATCAGGCAGTTTTCCACCAAATCGTCCACCGCATTCATAATCATTTCCTTAATCTCCTCTGAAGGGAACAAACGATAATAGCGCATCAGACTTCCGATAGCTACAGAAATCATGAAACCTACTCTGATTAATGTATTATCCATATACTGTGCCACCCAGTCGCCGTACTCTTCTGTCCAATGGCGGAAATGTCCCAATATCCATTCGCACTTAACCAGCCACTTTTCATCATTGGTTTCTGCATAAAGTGCCACCAGTGTACGTAATGCCCAACCTGTCTCTCTGGCACCCACTTCTCCGCTGGTTTGATACTTTGGGGTTTCCAACAAGCGTAACACATTTTCGCCAATTCCCAAAGCAGTTTCCAAACCTCGCTCATCACCACTGAAATGATAATAGTCTAACAGACCTTCTACCCACTCATGAGAACAAACCATAACACCATCTTTACAGTGACCTCCGGTATGTTCCCACTGCCCCCCTATATTCAAAGGGTCCTTGCTGTAATGACACACATCTACATCCATCCAATGACTGCAAGCCACCAGCATATAATCTAAAAATCTTCTCTCTCCTGTACGTGCATAGAACAATGCACAGGCATGCGGATAATCATACTCATTATTGGTCCAC
The DNA here is from genome assembly GCA_045615205.1 of Acetatifactor sp. GTDB lineage: Bacteria > Bacillota > Clostridia > Lachnospirales > Lachnospiraceae > Acetatifactor. The sequence goes on along the minus strand of JAZLEI010000017.1, from coordinate 9,096 downwards.
ACCGGGCTGCCATTTCCTCTTCCCTGAGTGGTATAGCCCGGATCCGGGGAATCTCCCCAATTCAGCATACCATAGGAACGGGCATGTCCGTCACACTTTCCTATCAAGGAAAGCTCAACATCATCATTAATTTTATCCCTGTCCACAAAGATATCCGGCATCACTCCGGCCTCCTTAAAGACCTCCGGTGCAATATGGGGTCTATCCGGCATCTGATAAATCAAACTTCTGTTATCTATTTCTATCAGGCTCTCCTCCGGTGTATGAAAGTACAACTGGAACCGCTGTTCTCTGGACATACCGGGCTCCATAACCACCTTATCCACGTCCTTCGGTACCAACATAACATATACACCGCTGTTATCTGCCTTTACTGCCTTAGGGTAATTTTGCTGTGCCTGAAAAATGGTAGCGCAAACACCCCCTCTGCCATCTGTTCTATCGGCAAAAAATGTTCCGTAAATAACCTCTGCAAAATGTTCATTTGCCTCTCCTACCAGATATTTGGCATCCACAATACGGTCCACCGCTTCTCCGTCACGGCCGATGCTAAATTTTGTCTTGTAATTGGAATTCCCTACACAGGTTCTCACATTGTTTACATCTATTTTATTCTGAAGCTCCGGCAACTTGGATATTCCTGTGGTTTCATAAACAGGACCTTCCTCCAGTTCGCTCTGATTTGCATCTCCGCAACCGGTAGAATCCAGCTTATTCATCTTCTGTGTTTTTACCAAACAAGGATTGTACTCTGCATTTTCCTTTGCCAATACGGCAAATACTAATGAGGCTATATGTAAAGCATCCTCTGTAGAGTTAATCAAACGATACGAAATCTCTATCCACGGCTTTTCTGCATAAGCGGTTACTTTCATTTCAAAGGAAACCGGCTTGCTTCCCACGCATTCCCCTTTGCATCGAAGCACTGCCACCAATGGTCCGGACTCTGTAATCTGCCACTCTCCCAGCTTCATGCCATACCGGTTCCCGTCTCCATCCTCCAGATAAGGACCCACGAACTGTTTACCACTGTACTGCTGTGTCCCTACCTTTAACCAATCAAATAACGCAGAAGAATGATTGGAAACAGCAAATTCCACACCGGCACTTACTGTATAACCACATTCTGTTTTCTTTACCTGCAGTCCTTCATACTCACAGCTGTCTTCGCTGTCAAGCTTACACTCCAATACTGTTTTTCGATTCGCCGGCAAATCTGCCAGAAAACGTACAAACAAATAACGTACGCTTCCGTCCGAATATCGCGAAGTAACCTTCTTCTGTACCGGTACACATTTGCCTTCCTGATACACCTGTACCTTGTCTGCATCCTGCATAACCCCTTTTGCCACAGGTATTGCTATACTACAATGTTCTGCAATTCTATCATAACGATATAACTTCGGAAATTTCAGTTCCATAGGTATCCCCTTTACACATTTTATAGTCCCTTTAAGTATAACAAAAAGCCCCTTTCTTTTCAACCATAGATTGCCAGAAAAGGGCTGTTTCTACAAGCTTATTCTATTTACTTCCTCTGACTGTGCTCGTATAATTACAACAAGTGTGCTCGTAATTCCTCACCACTCAATGGGCTTAAATATGCCGGTGCTACATCAAACACTGTCTTACAACCGGTCATACCTTCCTGTTTCATACGATTCACTGCTCTCGCATAAGCAACAATAACAGAAGCCGTAAATTCCGGATTAGAATCCAACTTCAAACTATACTCAATAATATGTGTATTCTCACTCTCCCAACCGGTCTTACCACTACGGATTACAAAGCCACCATGAGGAATACCGGCATGATTTGTCTGCAATTCCTCCTCCGTAATAAAGTTTACGGTAGTATCATAATCTGCGAAATAATTGGGCATCGTCTTAATATCCTGCTCAATCTGTGCCAAATCTGCCCCTTCCTTGGCTACTACGTAGCACTCTCGGGTATGTTTGTCACGAGTGCCAAGCTCCGGATTGGAACCACTTCTCACTGCTTCCAATGCACTTTCTACCGGTACGGTATACTGCTTCGCATTAGCTACACCTTCCACACGGCGAATTGCATCGGAATGTCCCTGACTGACACCCTTGCCCCAGAAGGTGTAATCCTTACCCTGTGGCAATACTGCACCTGCATACAAGCGGTTCAGGGAAAACATTCCCGGATCCCAGCCACAGGAAATCATTGCCACATGACCATTCTCCTTTGCCGCTGCATCCACTGCAGCAAAATGCTCCGGTATCTTTGCATGTGTATCAAAGCTATCCACCACATTAAAATACTTTGCATATTCCGGTGTCTGCTTGGGCAAATCCGTAGCGCTGCCACCACAAAGTATCAATACATCTATCTGGTCCTTCATACTCATAATATCTTCTACAGAACGTACTGCTACACCTGCAGTCAAAATTTCCACTGTTTCCGGGTTTCTACGGGTAAATACAGCTACCAGCTCCATATCCTCATTTTGCTTAATGGCACACTCAATTCCTCTGCCCAGATTACCATATCCTAAAATGCCAATTCTAGTTTTCATACTTTTTGCTCCTTTTAGAGATTTTCTGACTTTGTTATTTTACAGCAACTCTTTCAGGAAGTAAAGAATTAATCTTCTACTTTTTCCTTTTTTACACGTTTCTCTTCATACATGCGTTCATCTGCCAGTTTCATCAAATCGTGATAGTCTTTTCCATCCTTTTCATAATAAGAACAACCATAAGAAAAATCCAAAGCCACTTCTTTTTCTTCTCCTAAAGAAATCATTTTACCTTTTCTCTTTCGGAATATTTCCAGATATTCATCTAATTCACTTTCTTCCTCACAGCTATGTAAATAAAGCACAAATTCCCCACCGGTCAAACGGGAGAGGATTGATTTTTTCGGTGAAATCGTCTTAAACAGTTCTGCCACTGAGCACAAATACCTGTCTCCTGCTTCCTGACCGTACTCCTCATTGATTTCCATAAGTTTCTCTACATCAAAAAGAATCAACACACTGTTTTTTGTAACTTCCGGCTTCTCAAATAGCTCGTCCAAGGTACTATAAAAAGCATTCCTGCTGGGTAATCCTGTCAACAAGTCTTCTTTCTTCTCCTGCTCCTTACGCAACTGTTCCACAATTTCCTCTGTTACATCCGTCACTACACCAAACACATTCTCTTCTTTTTGAAAGGATTCCATCTTAATGTATTTGGGAACCTCTCCCAACACACGATAAATATGCTTCTCCTCATCGAAAGGATGACTACGCAACACATCCAGATAATCTGCGAAAAGAATATAATCAGCCAGGTAACGCTGTGCTTTTTCTTCCTCCAAAAACAGAATATTTGCTACTTGCTTGGTGACTCTGACACGAGCCATACCTGGACCATATTCATACACGCCTACCGCCAACTCCACATTATCCAATACCAAAGACAGTTTATCCGTAGTTTCCAGCAAACTTTTCACCATATCATTAATGTGACCGCTTAATTCCGTAAATTCCTCTGTAGTATTCACTTCTATACGAGCGTCCAGATTCCCGTGCGTAATCTCACCCAATTTCTTATTTACATCTGCAACCGCATTTACAAAATATTTGTTTAAATGCTGTGTCACTACTATTACCTGTATAATGGTAGTAAGCAGTAAAAACACTGCAAAAATAATGATACTCTTCAGTTCACCTGTTTTCATCAGATAATTGGCAGCCAGAGCCAACAGCATCATGATAATATTAATTATGATTAATTTCTTTATGAGCATCTTCTTCATACACAAATTCCTCTTTGTCTTTGGTTGCTAATATAATATTTCTCATACTTCCTCATATATATGCGGAAAGCTTTCCTGCTTCACTATATACACATCCTTTTCATCGTTGGCACTATAACACAGAAAATCCCCCGGTCGTCCATACATATAGGTTTCATAATTCCAGCGACTGAACACCTTAGTCGGTAACTCCAAGGCCTTTGCCCAAATCTGTGCCCCAGGCTGAGATACACACTGTTTCGCATAAGGTAACAAATCATAAGCCCTGTTCTCTGTAATATTGATGATAGACGGCTTGTAATCAAACTCCCTGTCATATTCCTCTTCCAAGGGATTATAGCGCCCTTCAAAAACCGCCTTTTCGATAGGGTATACTTCTCCCTCTCGTCCTATCATCACATATGTATTCTTATTAGCAGTTACAAAAACGTCGCCTTCCAAGGTTCTTATCTTGCATTCCATTCCTTCTGCAAAAAGCTCTCCCATCCTCACGAAACCATATATGGCCGATTTCTTACGATACCGCTGAAACGCTTCCTTATTTTGCATTCCCTCGCTATACTTCACCACTTCATAGCTTTCAAAATATTCGTCCATCCTTTGAAAAAAATAGCCTTCAATGCTCTGGTTATCATATTTTTCTTCAAACTGTGCCGCACTGATAAAACCTCCTGCCTTATCAATATGTCCGCCACCGTCCCCGATTCCTTCCGTCAAAAAGCCGACCAATTCATTGGCTGCCACTTCTAACAGGCAGCTTCGAATGGATAATTTATAGCCACCTGGATATTCACTGTATACGATGCTCACATCAATGCTCTCTACCTGCAGAGCCAAATCACCAATCAAGCCCAGGATATTCGGGTCACAGGCCTTGGAGTTAATAATAGCCAGTCGATGCTTCTCTACATAATTGTGTCGTAAAATAGCTATTCCGGCAGTCTCAAAATCCTCAATATTTAAATTGGCATACTTCAAGCGATTGAGCAGATTTTTATCATATTCCAAAAACTCTACCATATCTCTGTCATAAGGATGACTGATTTCTGCCAGCTGATTGCTGTCCATAAAGAGCCCATAATATAATGCCGTAGATATTTTCACATCCTGATTTACATCAAAGCCTGCTTCCTTCAAAAGAGCATAACAAACCGTAGAGCAGCTCACCAGATGACTTCTGATTTCTGTCATGTCATCAGACTCCTTACCGGTATTATGATGGTCTATCATGGCGATGTTCTGTGCCTCAAAATGTTGCACATTTCCCTCTCCATACTGACAATCCACCGTAAGCAACAACTCCGACTTCTCCAAGTTCTGTACATGTTCGATGGGAATTTGCAACTCTTCCACCAACAAGAGCATATTGCTCTTTCCCATAACATATTTCCCACCATAAACCAGTCGGACATCCTTTCCCTTTTCCTGAAAATAACGATAAATTGCATAACCTGACCCCACTGCATCTGCATCCGGATTGTCATGAACCTGTATCACTATCTGATTGTATTTTTCTAAATCTGCCAGTCTCATCTTTGAGTTTTGCCTCCTGTAAATCAGTCATTCCAAACATTTTATAGCACAATAAAGAAAACAATAATCCATATTAGGAGACTAACTGCAGCTATTATCAATCCCAACGTAGTCTCGTTCAGCCACGGTATCTTATATTGATCTATGGCAAAGGGGTCCTCATCCACCGGATGATACGCTGCCTGAAAGCTTCGAATAGTTGCTATCGGATCCGGCTCTCTGGTTCCTCCCGGCATAATCTTAATGTCCGGTGGTATTTCTTCTACGATATCCTTATTTGTATTCTGTCCGCCACAGGCAGTACAGGTCAATTGTGCTCCTTTGTTCTCTGCATCCACCACATAGGTTCGGTTACAAAATGCACATTTCACCATATATTTCATCTGTACTCACTACTCCTTATACCTTGAAACAACTACCACCCACAAATTCTCTGCAAATAGAATTATTTGGCAGACTTTCACTGCTAATACCCAAGAAATACTCTAAAAACTTCAACAAACGCTTCGCCTCGTAATACTCGGGCTGGTCCTTTGAAATAGGGAACAACAGCGGTTCTGCAAACTGCTTCAGAGCCGCCAGCTCATAAATCAGTGCGGAGTTAAACATAGCATCTGCTTCCTCCTGGAAGGGGAAGATGTTTTCCTCTTCTCCTCTACGTACAGAAGGCCACATTTCAATGGTTCTTCGGGCATCAGCACCTCTGGTACGTGCATCTCTCACCATGCGACGCAGCAAACGACCATCGGTAGTAGGAATACGATTATGTCCGTCAACATTCATACTGGTCAATGCACTGATATAGATTTTATACTTGCTCTCCTCCGGCAAAGTATAAGACATCTTCTCATTCAGGCCATGTATACCCTCTATTACTAAAATATCATCCGGTCCCAGTTGTTTATAATTTCCATGATACTCTCTCTTACCAATCTTGAAATTAAAGGTGGGCAGCTCCACCCGTTCTCCCTTTAACAGCTTTCCCATATCCTCATTAAATGCTTCTACATCAATGGCACCCAGACATTCGAAATTATAATCACCATTTTCATCCCGCGGGGTCTTCTCCCTGTCTACGAAATAATCATCCAACGCAATGGGATGAGGTACTTTCCCCATGGTACGCAACTGAATAGATAACCTATGGGAAAAGCTGGTCTTTCCGGAAGAAGAAGGTCCTGCAATCATAACAAATTTTACATTTCCCCTCGCCACGATTTCCTTAGCAATCTCACCTATTTTTCGCTCCTGTGCAGCTTCCTGTACCAATATCAAATCATTCAGGGAACCATTACAAATTCTGTCATTCAGGTGACCTACCGTGTCCAGACCGATTTCCTTTGCCCACTTTTCTGCATCCTTTAAGGTCGCAAACAGCTTTTTCTGCTCTACGAAAGGCTTCACCACAGTTGGTTCTTTTTTGCTCGGAAGTAACAGCATAAATCCCTCGTCATAAGGAATAATATCAAACCATTTCACATAACCGGCGTTTGGTAACATATATCCGTAGTAATAATCAAAATATCCCTCTATTTCATAGATATTTACCACCGAGCTACGTCTATAGCGGAACAATCTCTCCTTATCCTTCATTCCTTTTTCCTGAAAAAGAGCCATAGCATCATCCAGATAATAGGACTTCTTCATAAAAGGTACTGCCTGTTCTCTCAGCTCCTGCATACGCTTCAAAAGCTTCTCTGCATTCTCCTTTGTCGGTGCAATTTTATCATTGGTAGTAATATAGGAACCGTTTCCTACTGCAAATTCTACTCTGGATTCCTGCGCAATTTCGTATCCGAATACATCTGACACTGCCTTGAATAAAAGCATGGTTGCTGTACGCACATAGGTCTTATAGCCCGCATCGTCCTTTAAAGTAAAAAACTTCAACTCACAATCCTTTTTCAGTTCTTTAAACAGCTCTTGCAACTTTCCGTTTACTGCTACCAAGCCAATCAAACCATCATACTGAGGCTGATACGCCTGCACTATCTGCTCGTATGTAGTTCCTTCTGCATATTGTTTTTTTTCCCCTGCTATTGTAACTGTTATCATACTACCCCCACTTTCTTTGCTACGCAAAACAGCCCGCAGAAATCCCTACAGGCTGTATATCCATCATTCTTCCTTTTCAGTGCCACTTGAAAAATCCTCGACATAAGCCTTTGCCTTTTGTAATATACAAAGTTCCTTTTCCAGTTCCACTACTCTTTCTTCTGCACATGTTCCACCCTGTGTTCTAAGATGTTGCAACAGATTTTCTACATGCTTCTCAGAAAAATCCAAATACTGTCTCAATACAGTATTTTTTCCCTTTAATAACAATTCACCAAATACATCCCAAAGCTCCTGCTCCTCTTCTGTAGAAGCAACGGAAACCTCTGCGGCATCTACCGGTACTACCTTTACCATAGGATAATACTTTCCATCTTCATAAATCATATTCTCCTGAATGGTCTGATATCCCTCTTCCCGCAGAAAACGGCGAAAAAACGGCCAGTCTGATTGTGGTTGCAAAATCAGTTCCTTCATGGCACGTGCCTTTGTGTGTCCTTCCCTTAATATCTTCCGCATCAAAGGACCTCCCATTCCGGCACATATCATACAGTCTGCCTGCCCCGCCTGAAGGTTCGCCAACCCATCTGACAATCTGGTCTCTATGTAGCTTTCCAACTGATATTCCGCAATATGCTCCTTCGCCCGTTCTAACGGACCAGTTCGCACATCCATGGCATATACCTTTGGTGCTATCTTTTGCTGCACTAAATAGATAGATACCCATCCATGGTCACATCCTACATCACATACGACACTCCCCTGAGTCACCATATTTACAAGTGCCTGCATTCTGGCTGACAATTCTACTGTTTTCATTAATCCAAGAAATCCTTCAGCTTCTTACTGCGACTGGGATGACGCAGCTTTCTAAGTGCTTTCGCCTCAATCTGACGAATACGCTCACGGGTAACATTAAATTCCTTACCTACTTCTTCCAGAGTACGACCGCGACCATCATCCAAACCGAAACGCAAGCGTAATACCTTTTGTTCTCTGTCTGTCAAAGTACTCAATACCTCTACCAGCTGCTCCTTTAACAAAGTATATGCAGCTGCATCTGCAGGTACAGGCACATTATCATCCTGAATAAAGTCACCTAAATGACTATCTTCCTCTTCGCCAATCGGAGTTTCCAGGGATACCGGCTCCTGGCTGATTTTCAGGATTTCACGCACTCTGTCAACAGGCATTTCCATCTCTTCTGCGATTTCTTCCGGAGAAGGTTCTCTTCCCAGCTCCTGAAGCAACTGACGACTTACACGAATTAACTTATTAATGGTTTCTACCATGTGTACCGGAATACGAATGGTTCTAGCCTGATCTGCAATAGCTCTGGTAATTGCCTGACGGATCCACCAGGTCGCATAAGTAGAAAACTTATATCCCTTGCGATAATCAAACTTTTCTACAGCCTTAATCAGACCCAAGTTACCCTCCTGTATTAAATCCAGGAACAGCATACCTCGACCTACATATCTCTTTGCAATGCTGACAACCAAACGTAAATTCGCTTCTGCCAGACGCTTTTTCGCCTCTGCATCACCGATTTCCATCTTCTTTGCTAATTCAATTTCTTCCTCAGCACTTAACAACGGTACTTTACCGATTTCTTTTAAGTACATACGTACCGGATCCTCGATGCTAATACCATCCGGAACAGACAAATCAATATTTTCTACATCTACCTCATCTTCTTCCGTCAGAATGATATGCTCATCATCAATATCATCATCCTCGGTA
>JAZLEI010000016.1:0-18235 GCA_045615205.1 Acetatifactor sp. | reverse complement strand
CCGTATGGGGTCTTGCATTTAACTGCAAATCAAAAATCGGTTCAAACGCAACACTTCGTGATATTCTGATGAAAACTGCAAAATTTGATAGTGTTGATACCCAATACAACAATTTGATTGCCCAAACAGACCACAACATTTCTATGCTTGAGGGGTATCAAGACCAATCCGAAACTGCTGGATATATGGCTAGTGAAGTATATTATAAAGCTGTGGCTAGCAAACAAGAGGAAAATATTAAGCAGTTGCAAGATAAGTACTCTTCTCTCATATCAGCCTTTGACGAAGCTGTTAAGAATGGTTCTATTGAAAAATATAGTGACGATTGGTTTGAAATGTATAATCAAATCAATGATGTAGAACAAGAATTACAGTCGGCTACAACACAACTCATTGAGTTCAATCAAACCTTACAGCAATTAAGTTGGGACGTATTCGACAGAGTACAAGGCTATGTAAGTAACATTGTAACCGAATCAGAACATCTTATTAATATTCTTGATGGTTATGACTTGCATACCGACAAGGGTGTTATCACTGACAAAGGACTTGTTGTACAAGGTTTACATGCTGTGAATTATAACACTTACATGGAACAGTCTATTGCTTATGCAGAAGAATTAGCTCGTATTGAAGAGGAAATGGCTAGTGACCCTTATGATTTGGAATTGGTAGATAGACGTACTGAGTTGATTGAGTTGCAACAGGAAGCTATTGCGAATAGTATTCAGGAAAAGGAAGCCTTGAGGGATTTAGCGGAAGACGGACTTAACAAAATGTTGGATTCACTTCAAAAAGTAATTGACAAGAGGGAAGAGTTACTTGACAAAACCAAATCCCTTTACGATTATGAAAAATCTATAGCTGAACAAAGTGCTGAAATTAGTTCTCTCGAAAAGCAGTTAGTGGCATATCAAGGTGATGATAGCGAAGCAACAAAATCCACCATTCAACAGATACGTCTAAAACTTGAGGAATCCAGAAGTGAATTAGCTGAGTCAGAATATGAACGCTATATTGAAGAACAAAAGCAAATTTATAGTGATTTATATGATTCTACAGAAGAATGGGTTAATACTCGTCTCGACAATATTGATGGTCTAGTAGCCGAAGCAGTTGATGCAACCAATAAGAATGCCGAAACTATCAGTAATGCTATTCATGAAGCATCTAACGCTTATGGTTATAAAATCTCAGAAGAGATGGAAACTATTTGGGATTCTGCAAATAATGTTGTTAGCGTATATGGTGACATTTTTCATAGTGATATGCTCAATGTAAACAATAATATTGCAAGTGCTATAAATGGTGGCACAACAAATGTTATCACTGCTATTGATGGGCTTGGTGTTTCTATGAAGGAAATGACTGCCGAGATTAACAGATTGGCTACTATCAACGCAAACAGTATTGCAAGTGCTCAGAATGCTGTTGCTAATGGTCAGAACAGTGTTAATCCAAGCCATAATCCTATTCCTGAAGTGCATACTGGTAATGGTGGAAAATCTTCTGATGATACTGATAATACAAAACCTACACCACCTCCATCATCTCCTAAACAAGAGGTATTAACATGGAGAGTAATTGACCATGATAGTAAGAAAGTTTTATTTACTGGTGGTACTCAATCAGCTTGTTCAGGTTGGATTTCTTCAAATAATTATAAAGCAGTTTATGTGAATAATAATGAACGTGCAGTATATGCTAGACCTACAAGATATAGATTAGTTGATAAGTCTGGTAAAGTCATGGTTGATAATCTTACCAAGAATCAAGCTAATGGACGTATGAATGCACAAGGTAACTTACTTGGTTGGAAGATGGAGGCTTACTCTTCTGGTACAGACAATGCTAAACGTGGTGTCGGTCTTGTTGGCGAAGCAGGTAGTGAAATTATTGTTGATAAGGACGGAAACATCTTACTTGCTAAGAATGCATCGCTATTCCCATTTAGCGGTGGTGAAACTGTACTTAATGCAAAAGAGACTGAGGATGTTCTTAGGAATAATCTCATGCCTTTAAATGCTGAACAGTTATGGGGGAATATTGTTAAGACTCCTAGTTTGCCGAATGTGAATAAGAATACAAATAATAATGTGACTTATGCGGTTGATAAGATTGAGTTGGTGTTACCGAATGTTAAGGATTATGATTCATTGGTAACGCAGATGCAACATGATAAGAGATTTGAGAAAATCGTTCAAAGTATTGCAGTTGAGCCAATGCTGGGCAGAAATAGTCTGGGGAAATATAGACATTAATAAATGTATAGGGTTGCCTTGTTTTGGGTAGCCCTATTATTATGGAGGAAACATAGGTTGAAAAAGAATAATAAGGCAGAAAATGCCATGATTGATAAATTGTGTGAAGAAAATAAGGCACTCAAGGAACGAGTGGAAGAGTTGGAACAGTATATAATGGATAACCAGAAGATTGTTGAAGCAGCTAAGACATATCGTGCGGAACACATGAAGTTGGTGAATGCTCTTAAAGAGACGAAAAATATGTATGAACAAGTAGTTGTGGATATGAATTTATTGAAGAAATCGTACAAGCTTGAGATGGATGAGCTGATTAAATCTCTTAGAGGAAATGTATAAAATTGAATAGGGTTAGGTTGTTTGAGATTGCAATAGATGATTTCAGTTATTTTGTTGGGCATGGTCTGAATTGACTATGCCCATTTATATAGATAAAATTATGAATGGAGTGTATTTGATATAGAAAATTATAAAAATGATTTATTGAAATATATTGAGGAAAATTGTATTATTGATTTAGCGTATGTGCAAGCACAGATGGAATTGAAAAAGAGAGAGGAGATTTTACAGAATCATAAATACTCAATATGGTTTAGTGAGAAAGAACAAGCTTGGTATACTCATTTACCTGATGATACGAAGTCTAATGGGAGAACGAAGGTTAAACGTAAGAAAAAGAAGGACTTGGAAAGTGTTGTCGTTCAGTTTTATGAGGATTTAGGGAAAAATGTCAAAGAAGATACAACTAAGGATATGACATTGGAGGAGTTGTTTCGCGAATTTATCCAATATAAATCTGGATTAGTCGATAGTGGTACGATTAAACGTATGGTTGCTGATTGGAGGAGATTTTATAAACCTCATAGCGATTTCGTCAATAAATCAATCTATGAGTTGACGAAAATTGATATGGATGATTTCTTTGGAAAAATAATAGAGGAACACAGCATTAAGAAGAAGGCTTTTTATAATATGTGTGGTATTATAAAGCAAGCTTTAGAATATGCTGTGGATGCAGAATATATTGAAAAAAATCCCTATCGTGTTAAGGTGAATAAAAAGAAGTTTGCAAGTGACAAGAAATCCAATGAAACCGAAGTGTATAAGTTGGATGAGAAAGCTTTGTTTATTAAAGAAATGGAGAGAAGATTACAGAATAATCCCTCCAACACAGCACCATTGGCAATAATGCTTGATTTTGAATTAGGAACAAGAAAGGGTGAAATTCTTGCTATTAGTGAATCAGATATTGTTGGAAATAAGATACATATACACAGACAAGTTGTGGAAGAATTTGATGTTACCGATATTGATAATATTAAAAGCAAGGGTTTTGTTGTAGTGGAGTATACTAAGTCAGAAGAGGGCGATAGATGGTTGCCATTGACTTCTGAAGCAAAGAGAATCATTGAAAGAGTAAAAACGATAAATGATGAATATGGGTATAGTTATGGCGATTTTTTGTTTGTAAAGAATGGAAAGTGTATGAGCCCTGATGCAATAGACACACAGGTAAAAAGAGGTTGTGAATATATTGGTATTCCGGTTAAGACTATGCACAAGATAAGAAAGACTTATGCATCAACTTTGTTACATAATGGTGTGAATCTCAGCATTGTAAAGGATATGCTGGGACATGCGGATGAGGCTACAACATTGAAACATTACATTTTTAATGTGGAAGGTGATAACGAAACAGATGATATAGTCTTGGCTGCATTGGAACGTAAAGAACAAGCAAAAAGTGACCAAAGTGACCAAAACATTATTCCATTTTCGAGAAATAAAAAAGCCGAAAACCTAGAAAAATCAAGGCTTTCGACTATTTCATAAACCTGCGGAAGATGGGACTTGAACCCACACGACCTAAAGGTCACAAGATCCTTAGTCTTGCTCGTCTGCCAATTCCGACACTTCCGCTTACTGATAAACTGCTGTTCATCAAGCAAATATGATAATAGCATCTTGGGAAATAATTGTCAATGCTTTTTTGAAAAAAGTTGTACAAATTTTTGGGACAAAACCGAAAATAGTAAATTAGTAGGAGGAAAATTACAGGAAACCATTGCTTTCCGGAAGAAATTTCTATATAATGTAATTGAGGAAGTTTAGGATAACAGTTAACGGACAAGGAGGTGCGTTACATGAGTATTAATATTCAGGCGAAGGCGGATTATTCTTATTTGTTTTCCGGCATGAGTACATCGAAGAATTCGGGAGCAGCAGGCAGTTCTTTCTTAATTGATTATGCTATGATTAAGAATGGTAGCTATGGCAAGCTGATGAAGGCTTATTATGCTGAGACCGGTTCCAGTGCACAGGTGAAGCAGATGGCGAGCAAGACCAATGCCACCAGTCAGGATGATACGGAGACCATAGCGAAGGTGAAGTCTGCCACAGATTCTTTAAAGGAGTCTGCAGATAAGTTATTGGCGAAGGATTCGAAGTCTGTTTTTGCACAGGAGGATATGAAGAAGGTTTATACTGCAGTAGATGAGTTCGTAAAGGATTACAACTCTGTATTGGATACTATGGATAGTGTAAACAGTACATCCATTTTAGGAAAAGCCAGAAGCATGGTACAGAATACCGCAATAAATGAGAAGATGTTAGGTCAGGTAGGCATTACAATCAACGAAGATAATTCTCTTTCTGTGGATAAGGACACCTTTATGAAGGCAGATACTGCTACGGTGAAGAATTTATTCAATGGAACAGGTTCTTTTGCATACAGGGTTTCTGCATCTTCTTCCATGATGAACTATACCGCAGAGAAGGAAGCGGAGAAAGCGGCTACTTATACCTTTAATGGTACTTATGGTAATACCTATAGTTCCGGAAGTATATTTGATTCATTGTTCTAATAATTGCAAAAATTTAAAAAATAGTATTGACAGCTTTTGAAAAAAACTGTACAATACTATTTGTTCGCAGGAATGGCGGAATTGGCAGACGCGCACGGTTCAGGTCCGTGTGAGCTCGCGCTCATGAGGGTTCAAGTCCCTTTTCCTGCATGTGAGCTTTGGTTGAAAAATCAAGGCTCTTTTTCTTTTGTATTATAATCCAAATGGTATGGATAAAGAATTCTTTACCATTTCTTTACCGCTCAGATGATATACTCTATTTATAGGAGGACGACAACTATGAAGAAATTACATAAGGTGGCAGTGAATGTTGGATTTACTGCTGCTATTCTAATTGCTTTCTTTTTGGTGAGTCTGTGTATTGTGGAAGCTTCGGAAACCTATTCCTTAGTGCCGGCAATGTTTACTTTAGCGGTGTTTTTGATATCCTTGGTTACGAGAAGCTACATATATGGTATCGTAGCATCCTTTATCAGTGTTTTGGCATTGAATTATGCTTTTACCTTTCCGTACTTTAAGTTTAATTTCAGTATTCCGGAGAACCTGGTATCAGCAATTATTATGTTGGTTATTACCGTCATGTCCAGTGCCTTAACCATAAAGATTAAGCAGCAGGAAAAGCTACAGGCAGAAAGTGAAAAGGAGAAGATGCGTGCGAATCTATTGCGTGCGGTTTCTCATGATTTACGAACACCGTTGACTACGATTTATGGTTCCAGTTCTGCTATTGTAGAAAATAAAGCCCTAAGTAAGGAACAGGTTTTGCAGTTAGCGAGAGGTATTCGAGAGGATTCCCAGTGGCTCATGGGAATGGTGGAAAACTTATTATCGGTTACCAAGATTGATAATGGCAATGTGAAGTTAATTAAGACACCGGTAGTGCTGGAGGAGTTGATCGATTCTGTATTGGTTCGTTTTCGAAAGCGTTATCCGAAGCAACAAATCGTGGTGGAGTTACCGGAAGAATTTGTGACAATACCTATGGATGCCATGTTGATGGAACAGGTGATTGTAAACATACTGGAAAATGCAGTGCAGCATGCAGTGGGTATGACAGAGCTGAAGTTGAGAGTATTTCTGGAGGCTGAAAAGGCAGTTTTTGAAATACTGGATGATGGTGGCGGGATTCCTAAAGAGCGTATGACAGATATATTTACCGGATATTTTGAAAAGAAGGATGCACCTGCTGACCACCAGAAGAGTAGCATGGGAATCGGATTGTCTGTTTGTGCATCTATTATCAAAGCACATGAAGGAGAAATTAGTGTAGAAAATCGAAAGGCAGGAGGTTGCTGCTTTCGGTTTATCTTGGATTTGGAGAAGAAAGAAAATGAGTAATAAATTTAAAATTTTAGTGATTGAGGACGAAACAAATATTTGTAACTTTGTGAGAACCATATTGGAAACCAATGGATATCAGGTGCTGGCAGCACAAAATGGTAGTAGCGGAAAGCTACAGTATTTGTCCCATTGCCCGGATTTGGTGATATTGGATTTAGGCTTGCCGGACATTGATGGTGTGGAATTAATACGGAGCATCCGTGAAAATGATGCTACACCGATTATCGTTTTGTCTGCCCGAAATAATGAAAATGATAAGGTGGAAGCTTTGGATTTGGGCGCTAATGATTATGTAACAAAGCCTTTTGGAACAGAGGAGCTTCTGGCGAGAGTACGTGCGGCACTGCGAAACAGTCGGCAGTTTGCCGGAGAAGGTGGTGTGCGAAACAGCTTTACGACCAATGGTTTGGTGATAGAGTATGACAGTCGTCGTATTATGGTAAATGGTGAGGAAGTCAAGCTGACGCAGACGGAATACAATATTGTAGAGCTGTTGTCTGTTCATGCGGGCAGGGTACTAACTTATACAGAAATCATAAATAAAATCTGGAGGTATGCAGATTCCGGCAGTATCAAGAAGCTTCAAGTGAATATGGCAAATATTCGCAAAAAGCTGGGAGAAAAGCCGGGAGAGAATCAGTATATTGCCAATGAATTAGGCGTGGGCTATCGAATGACCAACAATGATTAATCTTTTTTGAAAAAGTTTTGGAAAAATATGTAACCACTGAAAAGTAATCCTTACATATGTATATGAAAGGGTTATTTTTTATGGAGAAAAGGAGGTTTTCATAGATGAAAAAGCGTTTTGCCAGTGTAGTATTATTAACGATGGTATTATTGACCGGATGTGCCGGCAGTGATGCACAACAATTAACCGGTATGGACGTAAAGGTAGTAGAAAAGCCGGAACCAATATCCGGAAAGGAACCTGTGGATGTAGTAGTGGCGCCTGTTACTGCTGTGGAGGGCTATGAAGCTTTACAAAATTTCTCTTACGAATTATTTGAAAAAAATATAGAGGAGCTCAATCCGGTGCTTTCTCCGGTTTCTGCTTATTTGGCAATGGCACTGACCGGTGCAGGTGCACGAGGAGAGACTTTGACAGAATTTCAGGCAGTCATGGGGGATTTGGAAGGGGTGCCCTATGATTTGATGATTGGTTTGCCCAAGGAAGAAGAGGGAATGATTATCACTCTGGCAAATTCTGCGTGGGTGGATACTCGTTTAACCCCGGATAAGGAATGGTTGGAAAAGGCATCCTATATTTATCAGGCAGATGTATGGCAGGCACCTTTGGCAACGGAAGAGACAAAAAAACGTATGAATCAGTGGGTGGATGAGAAGACCAATGGTATGATAAAGAGTATTTTGGATAAACCCTTGGATGAGGATGCACGACTGGCGTTACTAAATACCATATATTTCAAAGGAGAATGGCAGAGGAAATTTTCTGCAAATGCTACTACTCAGAGAGAGTTTCATCTGGAGGATGGTACTACGAAGCAGGTAGAAATGATGCAGATGTACGAAGAAAATCAGAAATATGTAAAGAACGCTATTGCAGAAGGCGTGGTGTTGCCTTATCAGGATACCGCCAAGGCTTTTGTAGCATTGAAGCCGGTAGGAGAGCTTACGGTGCGTGAAATGTATGAACAGTTGGGTACAGAGGATATCAGTGCTTTCTTACAGCAGGAGGAGTGGACCTTGTGTAATTTGCGTCTGCCTAAGTTTGAAGTAGAGTTTGATAAGATGTTAAATGACAGTCTGCAGGCTATGGGAATAGAAAAAGCTTTTGTAGAAGGAGAAGCGGATTTCAGTGGTCTCGGTACGTTGGATACCGGTTTAGGAATGTATATTGATTTAGTATATCAGAAGGCAAAGGTGATTGTGGATGAAGAGGGAACAGAAGCAGCTGCGGTAACTATGGTAGTGGTTGCTACAGAGAGTCTTGCAATTCATGAGAAGCCACCAATCGATATTTATTTTGACGAGCCTTTTCTATATATGATTATGGATATGGAAAGGGAAGTACCTTTATTTGTAGGGATTGTGGATAACCCGGGTGTGTAATAGAAGGTGTGAAAATTCTAAGCAGTTTATAGAATTTTCACACCTTTTTTTAGCCGGGTTTTTAGGATTTACTTGTAAAATGATTTGAATATGTTAAAATATTGTTAAAATATATGTTTATTACAAGGGGAGTTTTGGATGGTAAAGATTATTTCAGACAGTACCTGCGATTTATCACAGGATTTAATAGAAAAGTATGATATTTCTGTATTGCCGCTTCATATTATTTTGGGAGAAGAGGACTATTTGGATGGAAAGAGTATCACCCCTGATGAAATTTATAAGTGGTCAGATGAGAACAATACAACACCGAAAACATCAGCAGTATCCATCGAGGAGGCTATTCAGGCTATCAAAGGACCTTTGGATGCAGGCATGGAAGTGATTGTATTTACTATTGCCGGCGGCATGTCTACCACTAACAATGTGTTTCATTTGGCAGTAAATGAGTTGGAAGCATCTGAGAAGGTACGTATTATTGATTCGGCGAATTTGTCTACCGGTGTTGGTTTGCAGGTAATCGAAGCAGCATGCATGGCACAGGCAGGAAAGTCCTTGGATGAAATCGTAGCAGCAATGGAGGCGGTTAGACCGAAGGTGAGAGCCAGTTTCGTGGTGGATACCTTGACTTATCTGCATCGTGGCGGACGTTGCAGCGGATTGGCTGCATTGGCAGGAGGTATGTTGAAGCTTCATCCCAAGATTGTAGTGAAGGATGGTGTCATGGGAGCTGAAAAAAAGTACCGTGGCAAGATGAATAGTGTCATTTTGAATTATGTGAAGGACATGGAAGCGGATTTATTGCAGGCAAAGTCGGACAGAGTATTTATTACACATTCCGGATGCCGGCAGGAAGCCATTGATAGTGTGAAGCAGTATCTGGAAAGCTTGCACAGATTTGATGAAATATTGGTTACCAGAGCCGGTGGTGTGGTTTCCAGTCATTGCGGTCCGGGTACTTTGGGTGTATTGTTTATTGAAGGATAAGAATGTTTTTTTGATGAAAGGTTGCTGTTTCCTGGCAACCTTTTTTCTTGTAGGAATGTGGAAATTATGATACACTGTATACATATATCGTAATATGGGGTAATTGTATCATGAAGAAAGAAGAAGCAACGCAGTTTGACTTATATACAGAGGCCGGAGAACAGCTGAAAGGAATGGCTACAGTGTGGTCATTATATCCACGACCACAGATGGTCAGGGAACACTGGCAGAGCCTAAATGGAAGCTGGAATTTGGAGGGACAAGCAATCCGGGTTCCATTCCCGCCGGAGACCGTTTTAGCAGAATATATCGGAGAAATAAAGGAGCATATGACCTATACCAAGAGCTTTTCTTTGGATAGGCATGATGCAGGGAAAAGAACTTTACTACATTTCGAAGGGGTCGACCAACTGGCAGAGGTATTTTTAAACGGAAGCTTTATAGGGAAACACGAAGGCGGATACTTGCCATTTACTTTCGATATTACAGAGGTTGTGAAAGAAACGGATAATGAACTGGTAGTCAAGGTGACGGATGAACTGAATAAAGAATATCCGTATGGAAAGCAGAGTCGGGACCGTGGTGGTATGTGGTATACCCCGATTAGCGGTATTTGGAAAAGTGTGTGGTTGGAGCAGGTACCAAAGGCTTATATCAAAGGCTTGAAAATAACGCCGGATTTGCAGGGGCTAAAGTTGGCTGTGGAGGCTATAGGCACTGAGTGTCCCGAGGAAGTCAGTGTGTGCATAGAACTTCATACAGGAGAGGAATACGTGGTTAATTTGCAGGGGACAGAGGGGTATATTGATTTAAGTAAGATACCCATGGCAAATGGGGAGACTTATAAACCCTTGCTTTGGGATACTCAAAACCCTTATTTGTATTCTATGTCGGTACAGGTTGGTGAAGACCGGGTAAGGAGCTACTTTGCTCTGCGAACCATAGAAATTAAGGCGATGCCCCATCCGGTGAAAAAAGAGAAAATCATAAATCGTGTATGCTTAAATGGCAAACCGATTTTTATGCATGGCGTGTTGGACCAGGGGTATTATAGTGATGGTATTATGACCCCGACAGAGGAAGCGGAGTATGAGAGAGATATTCTGCGTATGAAGGAATTAGGCTTTAATATGTTGCGTAAGCATATAAAGGTAGAACCGGAATGTTTTTATTATTATTGTGATAAGCATGGTATGCTTGTTATGCAGGATATGGTAAACAATGGGGAATATTCGTTCCTGAGAGATACAGCACTTCCTACCATTGGACTGCTGCCCAGGAAGGATAACGGGAAAGGCATGAGTGAATCACAAAAAAAATTTTTTGAAGAGCATATGCTGGAAACCATAGACTGTTTATACAACCATCCCAGTATCGTAGCATATACGATTTTTAATGAAGGCTGGGGACAGTTTGAAAGTGACAGAATGTATGCACTGGCAAAGGCAGCAGACCCTACCAGGTTTTATGATTCGACATCCGGGTGGTTTGCACAGAAGGATAATGATTTTGACAGTCTGCATATTTATTTCGGACC
The DNA here is from genome assembly GCA_045615205.1 of Acetatifactor sp. Classification (GTDB taxonomy): domain Bacteria; phylum Bacillota; class Clostridia; order Lachnospirales; family Lachnospiraceae; genus Acetatifactor. The sequence continues at coordinate 7,172 of JAZLEI010000016.1, read as the reverse complement.
GAAGAAACCGAAGTATAAGGAAAGACCGGTGTTCCTATCAGAGTTTGGAGGTTATTCGTATCTGGTGTCAGGGCATATTTTTTCGAAAAAGAATTATGGCTACGGAACCTGTAAGAGCAGTGAGGAATTATTGGCACGAATACAGTCCAGATATGAGGAATTGGTGTTGCCTTATGTGCAGGAAGGATTATGCGGTAGTATCTATACGCAGGTCAGTGATGTAGAAGATGAAATCAATGGTTTCTATACCTATGATCGAAAGGTATGTAAGGTAGATAAGTCAGAAATGCGAAAGCTGGCAGAGAGAATATTCCGGGCATTAGAACAGGAATAGAGGATTCAGAATATAGCAGAAAACGGAGCAGTATAAGAATGGAGAAAATAAACAGAGTTCTGGGGATAAAAAAGCAAACAGATAATAAGTTTTTAAATATGTATGAGTTTGAAGCAGAGAGAAGAAATGGTAAAGTAGCACCTTATTATATGGTTTCCAGAAATCAAACCCCGGAAACCTTAAAGGCCAGAACCCATGAAAACAAGCCGGATGGAGTGATTATCTATGCGGTGTATGGTGAGAAGAAGGATAAGGTAGTATTGATTAAACAGTTTCGTTATCCTTTAAATGATTATGTTTACGAGTTTCCGGCAGGCTTGGTGGAACCTGGCGAGGATATGTTTGAAGCGGGAGTTCGAGAGATTTATGAGGAAACCGGGCTGACCTTTGTACCGAAAAAGGTCAGTGAAGCATATTCCAGACCTTATTTTACTACAGTAGGTGTTACTGATGAAGCATGTGGTACGGTGTTTGGATATTGTAGCGGTACCCCCAGCAATTCCCATCAGGAGGAGTCGGAGGATATTGAAATCATTCTGGCTGATAGGGAAGAATGCAAGCGCATTTTAAGAGAAGAGAATGTGGCTATTAAATGTGCTTATATGTTAATGCACTTTGTACATTGTAAGGATGCAGACCCTTTGCAGTTTGTGGAAGAAATATAAGAATGCAGACATAGGTACTATGTGAGCAGAAAGACGAGGAATGAGTGAATGAAGAAGTGGAATGCTTCCGCAGTAGGAGAAGGTTCTGCAAAGAAGGACTGGTATAAGCTGGATCTTTCGGCAATTGTGTATCCTACACTTCAACGTAGGGATTTTTCTTCTGTATATAGATTGTCTGTATTGCTGAAGGAGGAAATACAACCGGAGGTATTGCAAAAGGCAGTAGATATGGCAATGCCCCGTTTTCCAACCTATAAAGCCGCTATGCGAAAGGGCGTATTCTGGCGGTATCTGGAACCTAATCATCGTCCGGGACCTTTTGTACAGAAGGATGTGAAGAATCCTTGCCAGCCTATGGATTTTAAGGCAAACAACAGATATCTGGTACGCTTTTATTATTATAAGAATCGAATTTCAATTGAATGTCATCATAGCTTGGGTGACGGTACCGGAGGTATGTGTGTGCTTTTAACCGTAACAGCCACGTATTTGCGGCTGTTAGGGAAGGAAATAGAGAATAGCGGCTTGGTTTTGGATATTGATGCTCCGCCGGCTCCGGAGGAGTTGGAGGATGCATATATGAAGTATGCCAATGCCCAGGTAAAGCCGCCCAGACCGGGGGAAAAGACCTATCGTATCCGGGGAACCAAAGAGCCTTTTTATACCCTGAATATTGTGGATGGTATTATGTCTACGGCTGAGGTAATCAAGGTGGCAAAGAGCTATAATGCAACCATTACGGAGTATTTAAATGCCGTGTTGATTTATGCTTTGATGAAGCATCAGGAGAATAGTTTTCATATGAGCCTGAGACCGGTGAAGATAGCTATGCCTGTAAATCTGCGACGTTTCTTTCCCTCGAATACCTTGCGTAATTTTATTACCATGATTTATCCGGGGATTGACCCCAGACTGGGGGATTATACCTTTGAAGAAATCGTAAAGCATGTGCATAATTATATGCAGTATTATATCAATGAGAAGTTTTTGCGTGGGGATATCACCACCAATGCGGCGACTACGAAGAATGCTTTTATCCGAGTGGTGCCTTTGTTTTTGAAGGATTTTGTGGTGCGGCAGTTCTATACAAAGGTACAGGATAGGAATTCTTCTGCCGGACTTACCAATATGGGCTCGCTTCCGGTGCCGGAGAGCATGAGACCTTATATTGAACGGTTTGATATTTGTATGGGGCAGCCGTTTTCCTCCCGAACCAATTGTGCCATTATCAGTTTTGGGGATATTCTGACCATCACCTTTGCCAGCAGTATCGTGGAAGCAGAGGTGGAGAGATATTTCTTCTGTAAGCTGGTACAGGATGGTGTGCATGTAAAAATAGAAAGTAATCGTGAGATGGAAGAATAGAGGAGGAAATGGTATGTCTTATTGTGTGAATTGCGGTGTGGAGTTGGAGGCTTCCTTAAAGAAATGTCCGCTTTGTGAAACACCGGTGATTAATCCCAGAGAAGTGGCTGCAGTTCAGGGAATTTCTCCTTTCCCTAAAGAGAAGGCTCCGGTAGAAACCGTAAAAAGGAAGGATATGGGGATACTGGTAACCATCGTACTTTTGGCAATGGCCATAACCTGTGCCAGTTTAAACGGATTTGTGTTTAACACAAATTATTGGTCGGTGACGGTAATTGGTGCCTGCCTGCTGTTGTGGGTCATTATGTTTCCGGTGATTATTTATCCAAAGCTGCATGTGTATTTTGCTATATTATTTGATGGGGTGGCAGTTTTGATTTATTTGTACCTGATAACCTGGCTGACCAGTACGAATGACTGGTTTTATGGGCTGGGGATTGCTTTGGTCGTATTTATGACTATATTGGTAGAAATTTATGTGTTTTGCATGAGAACCCTGCCGCGCTCTATTTTGACAACTGCTCTTTATACCGTGACTGCCATAGGGTTGTTGTGTGTAGGGATAGAGCTGTTGATAGACTGGCTGGTATATGATGCGATTTCTGTCGGTTGGTCTTCTATAGTAGCTACTATATGTGTGATTATTGATGTGGCATTGATTTGTGTATTATCTATGCGCAGACTGCGAAATGCAGTGCGCAGACGTTTGCATTTTTAAGAGGTGTAGAGTTTGACAAAAAGGGAACAAAAATTAGTGGAACTTATTCGCAGAGTGCATGGTCTGGTGGATAGTTCGGATATTGAAAAGAAGCGACAGTCGCAGGGATATATTGGGACCATTTTGGGAAATACCAAGGATATTTCCTATCAGGAGTTTTCCTTGCAGGATATGGAGGCGGAGTGGATATCGGTCAATCGTCCCCATATGAAGAAATATATTATTCTGTATTGTCATGGAGGCGGCTATTCTACCGGAAGCAGTAAATATGCCCGCACTATTACCTCCAAGCTGGCGATGAGTACTTCCATGGATGTGCTGGCTTTTGATTATCGGCTGGCTCCGGAGCATCCGTATCCGGCAGCAGTAGAGGACGCCTTAAAGGCATGGAATTATTTGATGCTGTTAGGGTATGGAGCCAGAGATATAATTGTGGCAGGTGATTCTGCCGGAGGGAATCTGGCATTGGCTTTGGTGTTGAAGTTAAAGGAAGAGAAACGACTGCTCCCCAGAGGTTTGGTTTTATTGTCTCCCTGGACCGATTTGACCTGTTCAGGACAGTCCTTTCAAAAATATAAGGAGAGAGACCCTGTATTGAGCCCGGAATATCTGTATCAAATCCGGGAGAGTTATGCAGGAGGACAGGATTATAGCAATCCTTTGATTTCACCGTTGTTTGGAGATATGACAGGTTTTCCGCCTACTTACATACAGGTAGGGGAAAATGAAGTCCTTTACAGTGATGCCATACGCTTGCATAAAAAGATGGTGGAAGCAAATGTAGCGGCACACATTGATAAATATGAGAAAATGTGGCATGTCTTCCAAATGGCACCTTTTAAGAGGGCATATGACGCCATGGATAAATGTGCAGAGTTTATTTATGAGATATGCAGATAAGGAAAGAATAAGAAAAAGTAAAAATTAGCGTAAAAAGAAAAAGGATTCTGGGAAAAGTCGCAGAATATTAAAAATAGAGACTAATAATTGCAGTTTTAAGCTGAAAAAGCAGCAGGAAGGCATGGTAGTCATGACAATACGTGAAACCTTGGAGCAATGGGAATATGAATATTTGAGCCCTTATGCGACCCACAGCAGAGAGTCAAAGGGAAGACTTCGTGAAGAAGAGCAATGTGATATCCGAACTGTTTTTCAAAGAGACAGAGATCGAATTATTCATTGCAAGGCATTTCGTCGCTTAAAGGATAAGACACAGGTCTTTTTAACACCGGAAGGGGATCATTATCGTACCCGTTTGACTCATACCCTGGAAGTGTCACAAAATGCCAGAACCATAGCCAGAGCCTTGCGAATGAACGAAGAACTGGTGGAAGCAATTGCACTGGGACATGATTTGGGACATACCCCCTTTGGTCATGCAGGAGAGAGAGCTTTGAATCGTGTTTGTCCGTTAGGCTTTGAACATAGCGTACAAAGTGTCAGAACGGTAGACCGCTTGGAAAAGCAGGGAAAGGGACTGAATTTGACCCATGAAGTGCGGGATGGCATTTTGAATCATCAGACTATAGGTAAGCCGCATACCTTGGAGGGGAAAATTGTCCGACTGTCTGATAAGATTGCATACATACATCATGATATGGATGATGCCATCCGTGGCGGTATTTTGCAGGAAAGTGATGTGCCTAAGGAAATCGGAGATGTTATCGGTTATACCACCAATGAGCGCTTGAATCAGTTTATTCATGATATTGTAAGTACCAGCTTCGGAAAAGATGATATTCAGATGTCCCAGCCGGTAGCGGAGGCTATGACCAAGCTACGTAAATTTATGTTTGAGAGGGTTTATCAGAACCCGGAGGCGAAGAGTGAGGAAGGCAAGGCAGAGGTGTTGATGGAGACACTTTATCAGCATTATATGAAGCATGTGGATGACTTGCCGGAGGAATTTTTGAACTTACTTTCTGAGGGGGAACCCAAGGAAAGAGTTGTTTGTGATTATGTTGGTGCCATGAGCGATCGTTTTGCTATCGCACAGTATGAGCGGATTTATATCCCCAAATCTTGGCACATTTAAGAATAGGAAGTGAAAAATGTATTATTCGGACGAGCTTATTGAAGAGGTCAGAATGAAAAATGATATAGTGGATGTGGTAGCCGGATATGTCAGATTGCAGAAGAAGGGTGCCAATCATTGGGCTTGTTGTCCATTTCACAACGAAGATACGCCTTCGTTTTCTGTGAGTGGTCCGAAACAAATGTATTACTGCTTCGGTTGTGGCGCAGGCGGAAATGTAATTTCCTTTGTGATGAATTATGAGAATTATACATTTGTGGAAGCGGTCAAGCATTTGGCAGAGCGGGCAGGGGTTGATTTGCCGGAGATGGAATACACGGAGGAAATGAAGGCTCAGAAGGACAAGCGTGCCCGTCTGTTGGAAATCAACAAGGAAGCAGCTAAGTTTTTCTACTACCAGTTACGAACTCCCAATGGGGAGATTGGGTATCATTATTTGCAAAAGCGACAACTCAGTGAGGAGACTATTAAGAAATTCGGTTTAGGGTATTCCGGAAAAAGCGGAGCTATGCTGGTGCAATATTTAAAACAAAAGGGTTATGAGGACATGCTGATAAAGGAAGCCGGGTTGGCAAATTATTCCGAGAAAAGCGGTTTGGTCAGTCAGTTTTGGAATCGTGTCATGTTCCCGATTTTTGATATACATGGCAAGGTGATCGGCTTCGGCGGACGTGTAATGGGGGATGGAGAACCCAAGTATTTAAACTCACCGGAAACACCGGTATTTGACAAACGACGTAATTTGTATGGTATGAATTTCGCCAGAACAGCAAAGAGCGGAAACATTATTTTGTGTGAAGGTTATATGGATGTGATTGCCATGCATCAGGCAGGATTCACACAGGCGGTAGCATCTTTGGGTACTGCATTTACACCGGAACAGGCGAATTTGTTGCGCCGTTACACCGATAATGTACTGTTGGCTTATGATAGCGATGGTGCTGGAACTAAGGCGGCACTGAAGGCCATTGGTATTTTGAAGGAAGCCGGATTGACTGCAAAGGTCATTAATATGCAGCCTCACAAGGATCCGGACGAATTTATGAAGAATTTAGGCAAGGAGGCTTTTGAGGAACGTATTGAACAGGCAGAAAACAGCTTTTTCTTTGAAATTCGTATCTTGAGCAGAAATTATGATTTGAAGGATCCGGAAGCTAAGACCAATTTCCACAGAGAGATAGCGAAGAAGCTTTGTGGTTTTTCGGAAGAGTTGGAAAGAGAAAATTATCTGCAGGCCATTGCGGATAAATATAATATCAGCTTTGAACAGTTGCGAAAGCTGGTAAGTGGTTATGCTACGCAGACAGGATTGGTACAACCTGCCCAAAGACCGAAGTCCGGTGTTCAAGCAAAGAAAGCTCCGGAAGAAAAAGGAAAGAAAGCGCAAAAGCTCTTGATTACATGGATAACTGATGATCCTAAGCTTTATTCCAAGATTACCCGATATATTTCTGCAGAGGATTTTACGGAAGAATTGTATCATAAGGTAGCAGAGCGTTTGTTTCAGGAGTTGTCGGAAGGTACCTATAACCCGGCCGGTATTATCAGTATGTTTACTGATGAGGAGGAACAAAGGGAAGCTGCGGCATTGTTTAATACCAATTTGCCGGAGCTTACAACTAAGCAGGAGCGAGAAAAAGCCTTTCGGGATATTGTTCTGGCGGTAAAGCAAAACAGTTATGAATACTTTTCTGCACAGATGGGAACTGATATGACTGCTTTAAATAAGGTAATTGCAGGTAAGAAAGCATTAGAAGAGCTTGCAAAGACGCATATTTCCTTGGATTAGAGTGAATACTGACATAAGAATTCGTAAACAATTTGAATACATTAGGAAGGATGGAACCATAGAATGGACGAAAACACACAGGCAAAATTTGAAGAGAAAATTAAAGAACTCTTGAACATGGCCAAGAAGAAGAAAAACGTTTTGGAATATCAGGAGGTAACAGAGTTTTTTACAGATCTTCCATTAGAGGAGGAGCAGTTTGAAAGAATTCTGGACGAATTGGAACGAGGCGGAATTGATGTTCTGCGTATTACCGAGGATGATGA
>JAZLEI010000015.1:0-124037 GCA_045615205.1 Acetatifactor sp. | reverse complement strand
AAGGTTCTCCTTTGGATATTTACCTTAGATACAAAATGTGCGGTTTTACCTTGCATTCAAGGAATGAATAAAAACCAAGAAGCAGGCAAAGTCGCCGATGGTTTTGCGGCAACGAGGCTTCTCCTCCGTGTAGCCGAGGGTAGCACGCCAGGAGGCAGCTTTCCCAAGTCTTTTTAGATAACGCTCTAATATATTGAAGCAGTCTATCAGGCTGTTGTGGCATTTGGTGCGATTGGTGTCCTGCTCCAGTTTCTGCTGTGCTGACCAAAGACACCAGTTGGCACGATAATATGCATATTTAACAGCCTGTGCAAGCAGGTCATTATATAACTCCAATGCTGTTTCTTCGGAGCCGATTTCTGCCAGCATATCTTCATGTATCTGAAGCATTTCTTCAAAGGATAAAGATAATTCACAATTTAAATATTCATGGTAAGTATTCATAAAAATCACCTTGTAAAATAATTGGTAAATTATAAGCTTTCCACAGTCTTCTTTACATAATCATAAATTTTATCTGTTGCATTATCGCCATGCTCGGCAATAATATTTACAATCGCATTTTCTACTACGAAGCCGTCAGCGATGGTTTCATACTCTGCTTCGGGGTAGTTCACACCAATCTCCAGAATGACAGGAGTGTCGGTTACCTGACGGATTTCTGCTACAATGCCGGAGATGTCGGTAACAATATCGTTACGGGCATCGGTAGCATTCAGGGAAGGCAGCACGTAAATGTAACCTGTTGCATCTCCTGCAATCATACGGATACGGCTCTTGCTGGCAGGTGCTACCAGAGAAATAATGTCGATGCCGTACTTCTCTGCATAAGGAAGTAACTCGCCTCTTTCATCATAAGGCATATCAGGGATGATAAGTCCGCTGACACCGGTTTCGTTACATTTAGCCATGAACTCTTCGTAGCCAAATTTATAAACCGGGTTCAGGTAAGACATCAGTACGATGGGGATGGAAACCTTGTCTTTTACATTGGCTAACATGTTGAAAATCATGTCTGTAGTACAGCCGCCCTCTACAGAAAGAGCACGTACATTAGCTTCCTGAACCACAGGACTTTCTGCAATAGGGTCTGAGAAGGGCACACCAATTTCGATAACGGATGCACCGGCCTGCTCCATGGTAATGATAAATTCCTCAGTTTTTTCTAAGGATGGGTCGCCTGCAGTCAGGAACCCTACAAATACTTTTTTATTCTGAAATGCTTCGCTAATCTTACTCATGTAAATCCACTCCTCTATATCTCGCAATTGCGGCAACGTCCTTGTCTCCACGACCGGACAGACAGCAGATGATAATCTGATCCTTATCCATGGTAGGAGCTAACTTCATCACATGTGCTACAGCATGAGAGCTTTCAATAGCAGCGATGATACCTTCTGTTCTGGCAATGTATTCAAATGCTTCTACAGCTTCTTCATCGGTGACAGGTACATACTGTGCTCTGCCGATATCGTGCAGATGAGCATGTTCGGGTCCGATGCCCGGATAGTCAAGTCCTGCAGAAATAGAGTAAACAGGAGCAATCTGACCATATTCATCCTGACAGAAGTAGGACTTCATGCCGTGGAATACACCTAAGGTACCGGTAGAAACAGTAGCAGCAGTTTTATCGGTGTCAACACCAAGACCGGCAGCTTCACAGCCGATAAGCTTTACAGATTCGTCCTTGATAAATTCATAGAACATACCCATAGCATTGCTGCCGCCGCCCACACATGCCATCACTACATCAGGCAATCTTCCTTCCTTTTCCAGAATCTGTGCTCTTGCCTCGCGACTGATGACACTCTGAAAATCTCTGACAATCATAGGGAAAGGATGAGGACCCATTACGGAACCCAATACATACAGGGTATCGTCCATTCTGGTAGTCCACTCACGCATACACTCATTTACAGCATCCTTCAGGGTACGGGTTCCTGTCATAACAGGATTTACCTTTGCACCCAAAAGCTTCATACGATATACATTCAGTGCCTGACGGATGGTATCCTCTTCACCCATGAAGATTTCGCATTCCAGTCCCAAAAGTGCAGCTGCAGTAGCAGTAGCAACACCATGCTGACCTGCACCGGTTTCGGCGATGATTCGGGTTTTGCCCATCTTCTTAGCCAAAAGTGCCTGACCGAGTACATTGTTAATCTTATGGGAGCCGGTGTGGTTCAAATCCTCGCGTTTGAAGTAAATCTTCGCACCGCCCAAGTCCTTGGTCATCTTCTCTGCGTAATACAGTAGAGAAGGTCTGCCTGCATATTCCTTTAAGAGAGTATTCAGCTCTTCATTAAATGCAGGGTCATTTTTGTAAAATTCATATGCTTTTTCCAGTTTTAAAACTTCGTCCATGAGTGTTTCAGGAATATACTGACCACCATGAACACCATATCTTCCTTTTGCCATGTTTGTTCTCCTTTTCTTACATTTGAAATCATTAGTTCAGTCGCATCATTGGCTCTGAACAAAACAAAACGTCCTTGACAATAGTACTGTCTATTGTCAAGGACGGTAAAATCAATACCGCGGTGCCACCTTGATTTGTGGAATCCACACACTCTACAGAATACTAACATATTCCCGGCAACTGACGTATGCCTGCACGTCATAGAATACTAGGAAAGAATACAAAAATCAGACTTTCCGTTGACTATGCCCTCCGTGGTCCATTTAATAAATAGCGTTCTGCCGGTTCTCAGCCCCCCCGGCTCTCTGTAAGTGCCCGTTTATTTTTATCTCCACTTCAACGGTTTCAAAATATGTAATTGTCAAAAACTCTTTTACTATATTATACGCAAGTGACGAAGAATGTCAAGTGGAAAAATGTACCTTACATTAGGACTTCCTTATCTGTTCAATGATATTTTTGCACGCTAAGGCATCTACCTGAAGCATCAGAGGTTTGTACCCGCGTTGCTCCATAGCTACATATCCCTCTTCATATATCAGAATATTAGTAGTCAAACCAATAGAGTCGATAAAGGACAGGGTATAAGTGTGGGTGACATCAAGACTTGGAGATGCTGCGTCACTCGGGTCTAAAAAGGTACCCTCATAAAGGGCAACAAGAAATTCTTGTACAGCAGTATCATCGGTTGGAAGCTGATAAGTAAGGTCTTCTTCAGTGTTGATACCCTCTACTAAAGCAGCCTCGCTTAAATGCAACTGTTGGTCAAATAATTCACTTCCTGTTTGTAAAGTAACATCATTCAGGTGGTCAAAAATAATCAGATGATAATAGGTCTCCCCCAAGGGCATGGAGTTTTCATAATAAATCCCCTGATTGTTTTCAGTAGTAGCATTTATGTTTCCACTACATCCTACTAAGAGAAAGGTGAAACATATTATCACTAAGGAGATTTTTTTTCTCATAACAAGTAATTCCTTTTATACTTTTTAATATATATTTAATCTATTAAAAAGTTTAGGATATCTTGCTTCAAATATCAACACTTTATTTGAAAAATATTGAGGAAAAGCAGCTCTCACATCAAGAAGAGGTTGTTTGGGAATTCTTCCTCACCTTTACCGCCAAAGCATGGGCAAGCATCCCCTCAGCTTCGGCCAGCTGTATGATGTGGTCGGCATTTTCTTTGAGGGCTGCCTCCGGATAGTGAATCACACTATAGCCACGCATAAATTCCTGCACGGACATGCCGGAGGAGAAACGTGCTGTTCCGCAGGTAGGAAGGATGTGATTGGTGCCGCAGAAGTAGTCGCCTACCGGTTCTGTGCTGTATGCTCCTACGAATACAGCTCCGGCATTGGTTAATTGGCTCAAGGCATCCTGATAATCCTCTAAAAGCAGCTCCGCATGTTCCGGAGCCAGTGTATTGACGGCTGCTACAGCTTCCGATATGGAGTCTACGAGGAAAATATCCCCATAGTTTTCAAAGGTTTTCTGTGTGGCATCCGTTAGTTGGTTTTCCTTGCACAAACGGTTGATTTCTGCCTTTACTTTTTGTGCCTGTTCCAAAGATAGGCAAAAGGCAGTACTTGCCTCAAAGCCGGTGCCGTGTTCCGCCTGAGACATCATATCTGCAGCGATAAAGGTAGGATTTGCATTCTCGTCTGCAATAATAGCGATTTCGGAAGGTCCTGCGATGGAATCGATTTTTACTTCACCAAATAATAATTTCTTAGCCATTTGTGTGTAATTATTACCGGGGCCGGTTATGGCATCTACTTTTTTCACAGTTTCTGTTCCATATGCAACGGCAGCTAAGCCCTGTGAGCCGGAAAGTTTGTAAAAGTTTTTCACATTCAAGTAATCCGCTACATAGAGAAGGTGTTCGTCAATGGTACCATCTGCCCGTGGCTTGGTTAAGATATAAATATCGGGCACACCGGCTACAATGGCAGGTATCAGGTTCATGTATAAGGTAGAAACCAGGGGGGCCATATTCCCGGGAACAGTAACGGCTACACTGTTGATGGGGGTATACTTTCGTTTCAGTTTAGTTCCGTTTTCATAAGTGACACAGAAGTTGTTGGGCAGCTGCTTTCTGTGGAATCGAAACAAATTGTCGCAAGCTTTTTGGACAGCATCCTTGAATTCTTCAGAAACCTTTTCCCGGGCGAGGGCGAATTCCTCCTCGGATACAAAGAGCCCGATTTCCTTGATATCTACATGGTCAAATCGCTTCATATAGTCATACAGGGCTTTGTCACCATGTTCCTTCACGTTGTTTAGAACTTCCTTGACGGTGAGTTCTACTTCCTGCGGAATGCTGCTCTTTCTACGGAGCAGATTGATGAAGCGGGGGTTGTCATAACTGAATTTGCTGATGGTAACCATACTTTTTTCTCCTTTTCCTGAAATGAATGTGGTGAAAGGCGGTGGCTTGTTTTCGAAAATAAAAAAACGCCTGTTAGAGAAAATTTTCCCTAACAAGCGTGGATCAAGCGTTTCGCCTAATATCAAGGTTAGATTATCAATAGATAAAGATTTTGTCAATAGGAAATTAGATTTTTAAATATTCTCCTCTCTGGACTATGGTTATTCTAAAAATGCATTCACTACCTCAATCCATTTCTCCGGTTCGTAAATAGCCTTGTAGCAATGCACGTCACCCGGGAAACATACCACTTGGGTTTCCGGATAGGCTTTTTTCATAAGCTTTGCTACCTTTTTGGAGAGGATTTCGTTACCCTTAGTGCCATGTATAAACAGTATTTTGCTCTGATTGTTTACGATGGTACATAAGTTGCCGGTGTCCGCAGCCTGTATAATATTGATCATAGAGGTATCGGTCATAAAGTCTGCAATTTTTAAGAAACTCTCCAAATACTTCTCCGGCAGGAAGTTCTTTTTGAAGGCTTCCAAGGTTTTGGGGTCTCTAGCTTGTGATTTGTGAATAATGCGTATGTAGTTACCGGTCATGATTTTGCAACTATGCAAGGGAAATGGCACCAATGGAGCACCATCCAGCACCAGATGACGGATGGGAAGGATGCCGGATTTCCAGATTTCGTGGGCGATGACACCGCCCAGAGAAAGTCCGCACAATACGTCGATTTCCTTTACTTGATGATTTTGGAGAGCCTGTACTATTTCGGTGGCTTCGGCTTCCAAGGAAACAAATTCACTGGCTTCTTCCTCGGTGTGGGCACTTAAGGCCACTGCAAATATATGGTAGGTATCCTGAAAGGCTTTGATTTGCGGCTCCCAAATCTGCCAGGGGGTCAATACTCCATGTATGAGAACCATAACGGGTTTATTTTCTGTACCAAATTCATGTAGCTTCATAGCCTAATCCTCCAATCCTAATAAATAATATAATGTCGTTTCTAAGGTTTTTAGCTGGGTTTTGGGCGTGTACCATTCTGTCAGGGGCAACTTTTTATAGCAATGATTGACAATGCTACTCATTTCGATACCGTTGTAAGAGGAGATGAGGTAGGTCAAAAGTTCCTCGAAGCTGACCTTAGGTTGTAGATTGTCTGTGTCAATATGTTGCTTCAGGTATCGGATAGTATGTTGCAGGAGATATTCAAAGTTTCCGGTGCCTTCAAGATCCTTTAGTATTTTTTCGGCTCGTTGCGGAGCATTCATGGTCAGGACAGAGAGCTCGAAATTGATTTTCACAATCCCCATGAGTTCTGCAGTCATAAAATCCCCCAACAGTTCAAACATCTGATGGAGAACGGTTTTCATAGGTGTATTCGCATCTGCAAAGATAGCATCTACCTGTGCCATAATATTTACCCGCTGGCGGCTGTCTCGCAGCATGTCCTGAAAGATTTCATCAATATCCTTGTAAAAGCGATAGATGCCTCCCTGACTGAAACCGGTCGCATCGATAATGTCCTGCATGGTGACGGTACTGACGGTTTTGCTTAAGCATAGTTGGTAAGCAGCCTGAATGATTTTCAGTTTTTTGGTGAGAATGTATTCCTCGGTTACTTTGGGCATGGTGGCCTCCCTTAAAATGAATGTAGTTTCATTTTAGGGCAATACACCAGATTTGTCAATATAAAAATGAAACCACATTCATTTTAAAATTATTCTTGACAACTATATTGCAGTGCGATATAGTTGTATCGAGGTACGATACTCGTACTGCGATATATCGAAGTGGAATGCTATGTTACAGGATGAAGAAATCTTAGAAGTGTGGAAAAGTAGGAGGTGTTCATTTGGATTCGCATATTAGAAAAGTTTATGTGCCTATGACGGAGACAGGGTTTTATATATTGTTGTGTTTGCAGGAGCCGAATCATGGCTATGGCATCGTGCAGAGAGTGGAAAAGATGACTGACGGAGAGATACGGTTGAGCCCGGGAACTATGTATGGTAGCCTGTCTAAGATGGAGAAGGATGGTCTCATCACCTTCGTGCGGGAGGAAGAGAAGCGTAAGATTTATCAGATTACGGAGCTGGGCAGGCAGGTGTTGGAGCTGGAGTTAAAGCGAATAGAGAGATTGTACAGAAATTCACGGGAGGGATAGAATATGGCAGTGAAAAAGAAGGAAATTAAGTGGTTTACCATTATGGAGCATGAAAAGGAGCAGGAGTACCTGCGGGAAATGCACAGGCATGGTTGGAAGTTCCTGCTGGTGACGGGACTTGGGGTCTATCATTTTGAGGAGTGTGAACCGGAGGATGTAGTGTATCAGCTGGATTACAATCAGGAAGGCTTGGCACATAAACAGGAATATATACAGATGTTTGCGGATTGTGGCTGGGAGTATTTGCAGGAGTTCTTTGGATACAGTTATTTTCGCAAGCCTGCTACACAGATGAAAGAGGATGAGGGTATCTTTTGTGATGACAGCTCCCGACTGGAAATGATGCAGAGAGTATTTAAAGGTAGGTTGATGCCTTTGCTGGTTATTTTTTGCTTGATAATTATTCCTCAGCTGTTTATGCAGTTTCGTTTGGGAAATATAGTATTGGGATGTACTTTTGCAATGATGCTTTTAATATATCTGAGCATATTCATTGTTTTTGCAAAAAAATATACTGAGTATAAGAAACGAATAAGCCGGTAGCGGTAGGAGGAATAGAGGGTGGTTCAAATAGGCAGGGAGTGCCGCCGGATGTAAAAAGGAAGTAGTGTGTAAAAGAAAAGTGCAAAGATTGCTACATTAAACTTCCCTAACGTGTTGGGTATGGGAATTGTAGGGATGATGGCACTGTAGTATAGTGAAGTCAGGTATTATTAATGAATAGTAGTTATGAAGAAAGGGCAGGGAGATAGTGATGAGAGAAGGATTACAAGCAGTTTGTACGGAGTTTATCAAGGATAGGGAGCTGACCAAGGAGGCATTTGCCTGGGAAAGCAGTTATCTGCATCCGATTTGTGCGGGGATTCTGGCAGACAAGAGGCAGGACATTTCTGCGGTAGAATTGCAACAGTATAAAAAGAAGATTAAGGATAAGACGGGTATCTTCTCTGATTTCAGAGGAAGTATTATGGCACCTATGGCGTGTATGCTGGCAGTGAGCGAGGATGCAGATAAGCTGTTAGAGGATGCGTTGGCGGTACATGAATTGTTGAAGAAGCATTTTTGGTCGTCACCTTATTTGCCGTTAGTATCTACTATCGTGGCGCGTTTGGCAGATTCCTCTCAGTATGCTCACATGGTGGAGAAAACCAGTGAAATCTATCAATTGATGAAGAAGGAGCATCCCTTCCTGACTTCCGGAGAGGACGGTCCCTTTGCGGCTATGCTGGCCTTTGCAGAGAGGAGCCCGCAGGGGATGATTGCAGAGGTGGAGAAATGTTATGGGCTTTTGAAGGATAAGTTTTTCTCCGGCAATGCAGTGCAGTCTCTGAGTCACGTCTTGGCTTTGGGAGAGGGTAGTGCAGAGAGTAAGTGCAGCAGAATTGTGGCTATGTTTGATGCCTTGAAGGCGAGAGGCTATAAGTATGGTGCAGATTATGAGTTGTCTACTTTGGGAGCACTCAGCATCTTGAATGTAGAGTTAGATTGTATCGTGGAGGAGCTTATCCAAGTGACGGATTATCTGGAGACCCAGAAGGGTTACGGTCTGCTGGGAGCCACCAAGAGGCAGAGAATGATGCATGCAGCTATGTTGGTAGGTAGTATTTATGTAGAAAAGGGCGAGCGATATGTTATGAATTCCGCATCGATAAACAGCACTATTTCCATGATTGCGGCACAGCAGGCGGCAATGTGTGCCGTGGTTGCGGCAACGGCAGCAGCCAATGCGTCCAATTAAGGAAGGAAAAAAGGTCTCCCGACAGTTTCAAACAACCGGTCGGGAGACTAAGTATTATAGAGTTTTCAGTTCCTTCTTATATACGTACACAAAATAAATGGTTTCTGCGATAGCGGTAATGGTCCAGGAACAAATATATAGCAGATACAATGATGTAATGGTACCGAAATAGGCAAACACGGTATAAATCCAAATAATACGAAAGATACAGGAGCCCAGGATAATGATAATGGTGGGTATCAATCCCTTTCCTAAGCCTCGGGAGGCAGCAATGGCAGCATCCATAAAGGCAGAAAAACCATAGGAAAAGCTCATAATCGTCAGTCGAATCATACCGGCTTCCACTACGGTAGGGTCTTTGGTAAATAGCCCCAGAAATTCTTCGCCGAAATACCAGATAGTCAGTCCCATGGCAGTACCGATAAGGAAGGCATAGGTCAGACTGATTAAATAACTGTGCAGAATACGTTTCTTTCGACCGGCACCATAGTTTTGTCCGATGAAGCTGCCGCAGGCAGTGTAAAAGGCTGCCATTACATCATAAACCAGACCGTCGGCATTCGCCGCCGCAGAGTTGGCAGATACATAGGTGGCACTGAAGCTATTGACGCCGACCTGTACAAACAGATTGGCAATGTAAAAGATAGCATTCTGGAAACCTGCAGGGATACTGATACGCAGCAGGGAAAGTAGTTTATTCTTATGCATGTGTAATTTTTTCAGACACAGACCATATTGCTCCGTACTTTTGAAAAGAATACGAAGTATTAAGCCGGCTGAGAGGTATTGGGAAATAATGCTGGCAAGTGCCACACCTTTTACATCCAGTTGACACACAATCACGAAGAAAAGATTGAGTACTACATTCACAACTCCGGAAATGGTCAGGTATTTTAAGGGACGTTTGGTATCACCGACAGCGCTGAGGACTGCATTGCCATAGTTAAAAAGAGCCAGAGCCGGCATGCCTAAAAAGTAAATGCGCATATAGGCCACAGCACCATCTATCAGTTCCGGTTTGGTGTGCATCAGCTCCAATATGGGACGTGAGAAAAACTGCCCTACGAGTAGAATGAGTACACCGATTCCCATACTCAGGATGGCAGCGGTGTGTACGGTCTCCTGCACATCCTTTTCGTTCTTGGCACCCAGATGATGTGCCACAGTGACATTGATACCACTGGCAATACCGATGAGGAAACCGGTGAAAAGGGTAACCAAAGTAGCAGTGGAACCTACAGAACCCAAAGCAAGGGTACCGGCAAACTGTCCTACTACTGCAATATCTGCCATATTAAAAAGGATTTGTAAAATATTGGTAAACATCAGGGGAATGCTGAAAAGCAGTATCTGCTTGGCAATAGGTCCCCGCGTAAAATCCTGTTCGTATTTTTTTATTTGTTCCATAATATACCCCGGCATAACACAGACCATGTCTGTGTTAACGAATTGCTCCTGTTTCTAAGGTTGTATCAATTAGCCAAAAACTGTTTTACTCCATGACCTGTGAAAAGTCAAGAGAGGGCATAGAGAATTTCTGAAAAAATCATTAAGGATACTATGGTACTATTGCTATTTAGGGGGATAAATAATATAATTTCTTTTGTATGGCTTTAACGTTGTAACGTGATGCAATCTTTTGCAGAGAGGAGTGAGACATGCAACAGGGAATTAAAGCAGTGGTTTTTGATATGGATGGTATTATTTTCGACTCTGAGAGGCTGGTTATCGAATGCTGGAAGGTGATAGCAGACAAGTATAGTATACCGGATATTGAAGCAGCCTGCCGAGAGTGTTTGGGTGTTAATAGTACGGAGACAAAACAGAAGTTTTTGAACCGTTATGGACAGGATTTCCCATATGATACTTACAAAGGGGAAATGTCTAAACTGTATCATGACAATTATGACGGTGGTCGCCTACCTATGAAAAAAGGTGTGGTGGAGCTTTTGCAATACTTAAAAGAAAACCATGTGAAGGTGGCATTGGCATCCTCCACACGCAGTAGCGTGGTGAGACAGGAGTTGACCGATGCAGGTATCATCGAATATTTTCAGGTGGTTATCGGTGGAGATATGGTGACACGTAGCAAGCCTCAGCCGGATATTTTCTTAAAGGCTTGTGAGGAACTGGGAGTAGCACCTCAGGAAGCTTTTGCCATAGAAGATTCCTACAATGGTATCCGAGCTGCCGCGGCGGGAGAATTACGTCCACTTATGGTACCGGACCTGATGCCTCCTACGGAGGAGATGGAACAGCTCAGTGAAAGGATTTTCAAGAGCCTGTTCGAAGTGAGGGAATACCTGAGTACCCGAGCTCAATAAGGTGTGCTCTAGTGAATTGGAGCAAATATAGCTACATGTCGGACGGTGGAACATTCCTATTTAACCAGTTCCTGACATAGAAAGGATAAAGCATGAATAATTTCAGACTTCCCTATCATTTAATCGTACAAGAAGGTATTTTTGAGCAGGTGGATCAGGTTATGGCTGACTGTGTGCCGGATATCGGCAATAAGAAGGTCATTATTGTTACGGATGAAAATTTGCAAAAATTATTTTCTGATATCATAGATGCATTGCAGGAGGATTTCAAGGATTCTGAGGTCTATCTGGTGCAGAATAATTATTTTGATGATGCGGTGGCTTTGGCCAAGTATGTTTGTATGAACAATGTGCAGGTGATTATCGGCTTTGGTGGTGGTACGGTGCTGGATTTGGCCAAATATGCAGCCTTTGTTAGCAAGTCCATGTACCTGTGTTTGCCCACTACCCTGAGCAATGACAGTCTGGCTTCTCCGGTGGCTGTTTTGGGCACAGAGGGGAAGGCAAGAAAGACTTTTCAGTGTACGATACCGGATGCCATCATCGTAGATGTGAATGTGATTATGGGAGCACCGGTGAAGCAGCTTTTGGCAGGCATCGGCGATACCATTAGTAAGTATACTGCCTTAAACGACTGGAAGATTGCACATGAGGTTGGTAACAGCCATGTGGATGACTTCGCCTATATGCTTTCAAAGATGGCTTTCAATACCATCTGTTTCAATGAAGAAAGGGAGCTGAAAAGTAAAAGCTTTATCAAGATACTGACACAGGCACTGGTTATGGGTGGTCTGGCTATGGAAATCGCAGGAGATTCCAGACCGGCAAGTGGTTCGGAGCATTTGTTCTGTCATGCCTTAGAGGAAAATTATAGTGAGCAGATCAATGTAACCCACGGTATTGCAGTGGCCATGGGCAGTTATGCAGCTTGTATTTTCCAGAACCGTAACATCGGCAAGATTACCAGACTATTAAGGGAGTATCAGCTTCCGGTGAAGCCTTCCGCATGGGGCATTACGGAAGAAATTTTCGTGGGGGCATGGCAGCAGGCAGCAGCCTCCAGACCGGACCGCTATACTATTTTGAATGAGACGGATTTGTCTTATGAAAGACTGGCAGGAATTTATCGGGAGATGGAGGAGCTGTTCTAATGATAATCGATACACATGCACATTATGATGACAAGGCATTTGAGGAAGACCGTGCAGAAGTGCTGACATCCATGGCAGAGCATGGCATTCACCGAATCGTGAATATTGGTTCCAGCTTAGGTGCCTGCAAACGTACCATAGCTCTGATGGAGCAGTATGATTTTATCTATGGAGCCTTGGGCGTTCACCCTACGGATAGTGGGGAACTGACAGATGCGGACATAGATTGGCTGAAGGCACAATGTGCTCTGGAAAAATGCGTGGCTGTGGGAGAAATCGGCTTGGATTATTACTGGGATGAGCCGGAGCGTGACATTCAGAAGATGTGGTTCGTGCGACAGCTACAATTAGCCAGAGAAGTGAAGCTTCCCGTAGTCATTCATTCCAGAGATGCCGCACAGGATACCGTAGATATTATGAAGGCAGAACATGCAGAGGAAATCGGTGGTGTGATACATTGCTATTCCTATAGCAAGGAAATGGCGAAGAACTTTTTAGACTGGGGCTTCTATATCGGCGTTGGTGGTGTGGTCACCTTCAACAATGGCAAAAAGCTGAAGGAAGTGGTAGATTATGTGCCTTTGGACCGTATCGTCATCGAAACGGATTGCCCTTATCTGGCACCCGTACCCTTCCGAGGCAAACGAAACGATTCACGCAAACTGCCCTATGTCGTAGAGCAGATTGCAGAGATAAAGGGAATGCCTAAGGAAGAAGTAGAAGAGATTACTTATCGGAATGCCTTTCAGTTATATGGGAAGTTGAAATAAGTAATAGAAAGACTGTTTGTTATGAAACTTGTGGTATACACCACAGGATAAAATATAGATTTTACATTGACCATTTTACCAGTGGTTGGGTAGCGAACTGTCACCTAATACACCGTTCAAAAACACAGGCTATGAAAAATGTTTTTTGTCCGGTGTGTGACAGTTCGCTACCAAACCACAGAAACAGGGGAGGAAACTATGTCTTTAGAAGTAAGAAATTTATCCAAAAAGTATGGAGAAAAGACAGTTGTAGACAACTTGTCCTTTTCTCTGGAGAAGCCGGGCGTATATGCCCTGCTGGGTACCAATGGTGCCGGTAAAACCACATCTATCCGTATGATTTTAGGCATGCTAGCAAAGGATGGCGGAGAAGTGTTATGGCAGGGAAAACCTATTGACCCCATGCACATGAATGTAGGTTATCTGGCAGAGGAAAGAGGGCTTTATCCTAAGTATGCACTGATGGATCAGCTATTGTATTTTGCCAAGCTGAAGGGAGTACCTCGCGAAACTGCGAAGCAGCGTATCGCTTATTGGGCGAAGCGTTTGGAGCTGGAGGAATATTTGTATCCTCCAAAGACCAAGAATAAGAAGCCGGAAAAGCCAAAGACTGCTGAACAGCTGTCCAAGGGTAATCAGCAGAAGGTACAGCTTATGGCGGCTCTGCTTTCTGAGCCGGAGCTGTTGATTTTGGATGAGCCTCTCAGTGGTTTGGACCCGGTGAATACAGATTTGTTCAAGGGAATTATTCGTGAAGAAATGGAGAAGGGCAAGTATTTGATTATGTCTTCTCACCAGATGGCTACCATTGAAGAATTCTGTAAGGATATTGTGATTCTGAATCGTGGAAAAGCTGTTTTGCAGGGCGATTTGAATGAAATTAAAAAAGGTTATGGCCGTGTGAACATGTTCGTGAAATGTGAGGAGGATTTTGCAGAGCTGATAGAGAAGCATGCACTTCCTATTGTAAATGAAACTCCGGACGGTACTCAGCTGAAGGTAACCGGTGAGGAACAGGCACATGCGTTCCTGGCTGATTTGTTAAAGGAAAATAAGAAGGTCATCCGCTTCGAGCTGCGTGAGCCTTCCTTGCACGAAATTTTCGTAGAGAAAGCAGGGGCTGCCAATGAAGAAGAGTGATTACATAGGATGGCAGGAGGTCTTTCGCTTTTCCCTGGTACAGGGACTTAAGGAAAAGGCTTACTATGGCTCCCTGATATTTTTTAGTATCATTCTGATCCTTTCTCTGCCGGTAGCCAGTCTGATTGGCAAATTGGATGAGGATGAGGAGGTTTATCAGAGTGAGGTGACGCAGTTTACGGTTTATGATGAGACCGGACTGGGAATTGATTATAGCAAATCTTTGGAAGATCCTGCTTTTCACAGTGTGCAAATAAATGTAACTCCTGCACAGACCTTTGAGGAGCATGTAGAGGCTCTGGAAAAGCAAGCAGAGGACGAGGAAGCAGAAAGAAGCACTGAGTTGATTGTACAGGTGTCCTATGATCCGGCAGGACTGTTTCATCTGACCTTTGTAAAGGCCTCTAACGCAGCTTTAAAGGAGGAAGATTGTGAAAAGCTTTCCGATGCTTTTCAGTCCTTCTTTGAAGAAGCCAGAATCGCGGCAATTGAGGTGACAGGGGAGCAGTTGAACTTTTTGAACAGACCGGTGGAGACGAAGTTAGAGTTTGTAACAGAAAACGGCGAACTGGTGCCGGAGAAGGAAAAGGCAGAGGGAATTTCTCTGGAAGAATATATGGTACTGCTTTTTGGTATCACGGCGGTTACCATGGTGATTTCCATGAGCGGCGGCAGTATTGCTACCTCTATTGTAACAGAGAAGTCTACCAGAGTGGTAGAATATCTGATGATTAATGTACGTCCCATGGCACTTATCGTGGGTAAGATACTGTCCTGCTTATTGTTGGTGATTATTCAGTTCGCAGTGATGGGTGTCAGCTATGGTATCTCTACTGTGTTGAATATGATATTGTTTGGAGGCGGTAGCACCGGTAGTGTGGATATGGGCAATGCCTCCGGAGAAACTGTGGAGATTTCTGCTTTACTGCAAATTTTGTCTAATATCACCCCGGCAGGAATCGTGATTGCCATAGTGATAATTCTCTGTGGAGTATTGTTCTACAGCATTTTGGCAGGTTTGGCAGGTGCTTCTGTCAGCAAAATTGATGAATTGGCGGAAGGCTTGAAGCTTTATAATATGGTAATGATTTTGGGCTCCTATTTAGGTATTGGTATGTGTATTGTACTGATGATGGGTGGTGACAATCAGTTGTTTGTAAATATTTGCAGCTTATTACCGGTGTCAGCACCTTTTGTAGTACCTGCAAGCATTTTATTAGGCAAGATCCCTATGAGTATTGCAGTGATAAGTATGATTTTATTGTTGCTTTTGACAGCCGTGTTGTTCTCCTTCACCGCAAAGGTTTACGAATCCATGATTTTCTATAATGGGTCGGTACTGAAGTTTAAAGATATTCTGCAGATTGCAAAGAATCGTGCGCAGTCGGAGCGAAAGGAGGGAAAGCAGCATGAATAAAGGTTTATTCAGTGGTTGGCAGGACGTATTTTCCTTTACCTTTAAGCAGAGTGTTATCGCCAAGAAATTCAAGGCGACAACCATCGGTTTGGCATTGTTTCTACTGGTGGGTGGTATGGCGATCAGTTTGATTATGGCTTTCGTACAGCAGAAGGATGCTACAGAGGTTTCCAATATCGAAGTGGTTCACGTAGTGGATGACAGCGGTTTGGAGGTTTTATATCTGGATGGTTTTTTGGAAGGCTTTAAAGAACGCTATCCTTCGCTGAGCTTTGTAAAAGAAAGCGGCAGTGTAGAAGAGGTGAATGCAGCTATTTTAGCAAAGATTCCTGCACAAGATGCAGAAAATAGTGAAGCTGAGGGTATGAAAGATGTTATTTTGCACCTGTGCGAAGAGGATAGTGGCTATTTGATGAAGCTTTGTCTGCCGGAACGTTCCGGCATTACCAAGGATGAGGGAGAAGACTTTTTGGAGGATGTGATGGTAGTCATGGAACAGAGTAAGTTGTTCTCCTCTGGAATTCCCATGGAGAAGCTGATGGTTGCTATGAGTGGTGTGTCCGGTACTATTCTGGATGCCGGAGAGTCTGAAAAGAGCATCGGCGAAGAATTGGTTTCCATGTTACTTCCTATGTTATGTATGTTCTTTATCTATATGATGAATTTGGTATATGGTCAGAGCGTAGGTAATATTGTCAGCGTGGAGAAGACCTCCAAGCTCATGGAAATGATGTTGACACTGACCCGTCCCTATGGTTTGATTTTTGGTAAGATTTTTTCAGTGACCACCCTTGCTATTTTTCAGATGACATTATGGATTGGTTGTCTGGTGGCAGGCTTTTTGTTGGGAGATGTAGTGGCAAAGAGTGCAGTTTATCCGGAGTATAACAATGTATTGTTGGAAGTATTCCGGTTGTTGGGAAGCAAGGAGGGCAGTACCGCCTTCACCATAGGCTCCTTTGCATTAGCATTCTTTACGGTATGTCTGTCCTTCCTGTTCTATTGTGTGTTGGCAGGTATGATTGCCAGCTTTGCCACCAAGGCAGAGAATTTGGCACAGACCATGAGCTATTACCAGTTGATAATGCTGGCAGGCTTCTTTGGTGCCTACATGCTGCCTTTGCAGGAAAAAGAATGGATTAATACTATCCTGCGTATCATCCCGATTACCAGTGCATATATGTTGCCGGGTGATTTGGTGGTTGGTAATGTAACTGTTTGGCAGGGTATTCTGTACATGTCTATTTTGCTGGTAACTACAGTAGTATTGGTTATCGTGGCAGGAAAGACTTACAAAAATCAGTTGTTCTATAAAGGAAGCAGTTTGAAGTCACGCCTTAAAAGTAAGAAGGCAGGGAATAAGAAGGCTTCAACGGAGAAAGCGTAAGAAGAAAGAAGATCAGAGAAGTCACAAAGGGAGTAACCTTTGTGGCTTCTTTTGGTTTCTGAACGTTATACTACAGGTTTATTGCGGTGGATGGGACATTGTAGTAAAGTAGAGATGTCGAAGGGAGAAGAAAATATGGAGATGTAGCTCAGTTGGTAGAGTATCTGTTAAAATGCACTTTGGAAAAAGTACTGACAGCGAAAAATAAGGGTTCAGGGTGTCGCAGGTTCGAATCCTGCCATCTCCAATTAGTAAGGCGACTTCCGCAATGAATAAACCGGATAGTCAACAATAGCTGAATAGAGGTCGTCTTGTGTAAGGATGTGATGCTTCGACTTGATGGGAGGCATCACATTTTTCTTGATACAAGTTTTGTAAGTCAGAAAGGAGAAAGAAGAATGACAGCTTTGAAGGGCAATCACTTTTTAAATAGGTTACAGCATACCTTGGCAGAGGAGGGGAATATCCATGTTACAGAAAATGGAGCTCGGGGTTATCGAACTACCGGAAAGGCTCTTTTGGATATGAATTTCAAGGTATCTTCCATGAGAAATAAGAGGGAAGAACAGATAACGGAGGATTTCGTAAAGGCATTTTATGAAAACAGATTATTAGCAGTGAAGTGGTTATTTTATGCTGCAGATGTGCGGGAAGGCATGGGAGAAAGACGGCTGTTTCGTGTATTGATGCATTATATGGCACAGACACATGCGGAAATAGCATCTGTTGTATTGCATCTCATACCTTTTTACAGTCGCTGGGATAATCTGTGGTGTTTGTTGGATACCACATTAGCCGGTCAGGTCGTAGAGCTTGTGCGAAGTCAGCTGACAGAGGATGTTCGGAATATGCAGGCAGCTAAAACCATATCCCTGTTGGCGAAGTGGATGCCTTCCTTAAATGCGTCCGCTGAGGAAACTAGGGCTAAGGCACAAATCTTGAGACAGGGCTTGAACCTTACAAATGCAGAATACAGGAAGCTTTTGTCAGAACTGCGAGCTTATCTGGATGTGGTTGAGGTAAGGATGAGCAAGGGAGACTGGGGGAAGATTGACTATGAGAGAGTACCCTCCCGGGCAAATTTAATATACAGGGATGCCTTTTACAGACATGATAGTGAACGCAGACAGGCATACTTGTCAGCTTTGCAAAAGAGAGAAGCAACCATTCGCGGAGGCGCACTATTTCCTCATGATATTGTTTCCTCGTATCGTGAGGGAAGAGGCTGGGGAAACAGAGTAAAGCATTCAAAGGATGTAACATTGGAGGAATTGTGGCAGAAACTGCCGGACTATGTGCAGGGAGATGGTCGAACCATTTGCGTAGTAGATGGTTCCGGTAGTATGTGCAGCAGAGTGGCGAATACAGATGTAACCTGCATGGATGTGGCAAATGCACTGGCGATTTATTTCGCAGAGCGTTGCGGGGAAGCCTATCGCAACAAGTTCATTACCTTTAGTATGCATCCTCAGTTGGTTGATTTGAGCGGTGGAAAGAGCTTGCGGGATAAGCTGGAAATCATGGCAGCTTATACAGAAGTAGCAAACACGAATATCGAGGCAGTGTTTGATTTAATATTACAGACAGCAGTTTCCGGTGGATTACAGCAAAAGGATTTGCCGGATAATGTTCTGGTATTGTCGGATATGGAATTTGATGGTTGCGTAGTGAGCACGACAGGTAATCCGGGTAGTCGAAGTAGACTGTTTGAGGTGATTGCACAGAAGTTTGCGGCTTATGGTTATCGCTTGCCCAGATTGGTATTCTGGAATATCGCCAGTCGTACCGGTACCATTCCGGTAAGGGAAAATGCACTGGGCGTAGCTTTAGTCAGTGGGTTTAGTCCTACTGTAATGAAGATGGTGTTGAGTAATCAAACAGACCCTTATGCATGTTTATAGGAAGCGATTAACGCACCCCGCTATCAGGCAGTGGAAAATGCTGTAGCTGACGTGGTATAATACTCACAACAGAAAACCTGGCAGCTACGAAGCCGATGTGAAAAGGAGAAAAAATTATGAGTCAGAGAGATAAAAACGTAGAAATATTTCAGGAAACAGAGAAGCTCTGTAAGCAGGATCCTGCATTGAAGCAGGTGATAAAGGAAAGCAATGCGAAGCAGAGAATTATATACGAGTGGGATGAGGTAGAAAAGGTGACGGAGCATGCCTATACGAAAGAGGCACAGATAGTAGTGTCCAAGAAGCGTTCCTTTGAGGCTGCACGAGCTTATCAGGGCAAGAAAGTTTGTGTCCATAATTTCGCATCGGCCACCAATCCCGGTGGCGGTGTGACCAAGGGATCCAATGCCCAGGAGGAAAGTCTGTGCCGTTGCAGTACTCTGTACTTCAACCTGACACAGCCGGTGAATATGTCGGGTTTTTATGGTCCCCATCGAAGCTTACACTGTGCAGTGTACAATGATGATTGTATTTATACACCGGAGGTTATGGTGATTCGAGAGGATGGAGAAGGCGCTAAATTGTTAAAGGAGAAGGACTGGTATCCGGTTAATATTCTGACCTGTGCAGCACCGAATCTACGCCTTCATCCGTCCAATGCCATGAACCCGGGCGGAGCAGCAAAGGCAGTTTCGCTCAAGCCCTCTGAGCTGAAGGAGCTACATAAGAAGCGACTGTCCAGAATACTGGATATTGCCCGATTGGAGGGGAATGAGGTAGTGATTTTGGGTGCCTTTGGCTGTGGCGCCTTTCAGAACCCGCCGGCAGTGGTAGTGCAGGCTTTTGCAGAGATTTTGCCGGAGTACAAGTATGATTTTGAAACCATTGAATTTGCAGTATTCTGTACTGCAAGAGATACGGAGAATTATGATGCATTCCGGAGGAGATTCGGAAGGAGAGGATAGAAATGAAGCTGAGAGATGATTTGGGAACCAGAATGAAAGCCTTTTATGAAGAGATACCGATTTTCAAGGGTGAGAACAGAGAATATATTGAAAAATTAGTTTATGTAGGAGAGAAGTAGAGGTGAAATAGATGTGAGCAGAAAATTAGCACATATTGAAAAAATAGAATGGATCAAGCCCATAGAAGGCAAGGATAGGATTGTCTTGGCCGGTGTGTTGGGCTGGACCGTTATTGTACAAAAGGCAGATTATCAGGAAGGACAGGTTTGCGTATTTTGTGAAATAGACTCTGTGTTTCCGGAAAAGCCGGAGTTTGAATTTTTAAGGAGTAAGAAGTTTCGTATTAAAACTATGAGGATGGGGGGTGTATTGAGCCAGGGGATTTGTTTCCCTTTATCTGTATTGCCGGAGGGAAATTATCAGATAGGTAATGACGTAACAGAGCTGATGGGGATTACCCAGTACGAGGGCACCATGGATAAGGATCCTGAGGTAAAGGACGCTACGCCCAAAAGAAAATACCCGAAGTTTTTGATGCGGTGGGCATGGTTTCGTAAGCTAGTATTGCCCAAGAAGGAAGCAAATGGCTTTCCGGAATTTATCAGCAAAACCGACGAAACCAGAATACAAAATGTTCCTTTTTATCTGGATATGGACTGTGACTATGTGGCAACCGAAAAGGTGGATGGTCAGTCCGGAACCTTTTGTCTGAGACGTACCAAGGGCAAGGGATTGTTCCACAGAGTAGTATATGAGTTTATGGTTTGTTCCAGAAATCTGAGACTGTGGAACGAAGACAGCTCTTCTTACTGGAAGGTAGTGAATCGGTACCATTTGAAGGGGGTACTGTATCAGTTGATAGGCGACCGTGAATGGGTGGCGATTCAGGGAGAATGTATCGCACCCAACGTACAGGGAAATAAGTACAAGGTGACAGAGGCAGACCTGTATGTATTTAACTTAATCTTTCCGGAAGGAAGGGTAGGCTCTTTGGAGGCAAAGGAAATCGTAGAAAAGCATGGTTTGAAATTCGTTCCTATCGTGGCAGAAAGGGTGAATATCAAGGGAAAAACCATGGAAGAAGTATTAGAATACGCTACCGGAAAGAGTGCATTGTATGATACAATGAGAGAAGGAATTGTGTTCCGTACCCCGGATGGCAAGCAGTCCTTTAAGGCGGTCAGTCCGGATTTCTTGATAAAACATGGGGAGTAAAGGAGACGTTTTATGGACAAGGGAATAGAACAAACCAGCAAGTTTTTAAGTCTAATTCTTAGGCATAAACCGGAAACCATTGGTATCACTTTGGATGAGCATGGCTGGGCAAATGTGGAGGAGCTTTTACAAGCACTTAGTAGGGACCGGGAAATGAATATGACTATGTTGGAGGAAATTGTGGCGACTGACAATAAGCAAAGATACAGCTTCAACGAAGACAAAACCCTCATCCGTGCCAATCAGGGGCATTCCATTCCGGTGGATGTGGAACTGGAGAAGAAGGAGCCACCGGAGTACCTCTGGCATGGAACGGGGGAGAAGTTCGTGGCATCCATTAAGGAACAGGGATTGAAACAGAAATCCAGATTGTATGTGCATTTATCTACGGATTATGATACTGCGGTGAAGGTCGGAAAGCGTCATGGAAAGCCTTTTATATTTAAGGTTGCCAGCGGAGAAATGTTTGCGAAGGGCTATGATTTCTATTGTTCCGTAAATGGAGTATGGCTGACCAAGGAAGTGCCTGCGGAATATCTAATGGATAATTAAATATCCGAACTTTCTCAAGCTTTTGCAGAAGGCAGATACTTTATGTGGCAGGAGTAATAAGAACATCATTTAAGAAATCCCCTGAAAGTGATAGGATCATTCATCCTATTTGCTTTCAGGGGACTTTTATTTCATTACCACATCAAAACAATTACCCAGTGAAGAGTACCATTATAGTTGTAGCAGGAGACTCCGGCACGAACATAAAATTCATCTAATATAATGGAAGCGTGAACCGGCGAATTCAGCCAGGCATTTACAGTTTCTGCGGCTGAGGTTTGTCCTTTAGCCAGACATTCCGTATAGTCGCCTGTATGTGCAAAATTCGTGGTGATTTCAAGTGCTCGGGTATTTGCGGTATTCATCAATCCGGCATCTGCAGCCAGTGGCGTGGTTCTGTGACTGTTAATCAATGTTAGCAGGTCATTGGCAGCAGTTGTATTATAATTGGTATCGGGCGTCGGAACCGGGGTAGGCTCGGGCGTCGGAACCGGGGTGGGTTCAGGTGTCGGAACTGGAGTGGGCTCAGGTGTCGGAACTGGAGTCGGCTCAGGCGTTGGAACTGGAGTCGGCTCTGGTGTAGGAACCGGAGTCGGCTCTGGCGTCGGAACTGGAGTGGGCTCAGGTGTAGGAACGGAAGAGGGTTCCGGTGTTGTTTCTATAGAAGGAGTCGCAGAGGGTTCTGCGGTAGTCTCCACGGAAGGAGTTGCAGAAGGTTCTGCAGTAGATTCTACTAAGGGTGCTTCAGAAGGCTCCGGAGTACCATGAAAAAGTGGCGGTGTTGTAGGTTCAGCTGTGGGCTCAGTAACGGGAGCAGAAGGAAGCTCTGGCGTAGCAGTAGGCACAAAATAAGCCACCTCTTCCGTAGGGGTAGAGGTGGTAAATGCAGTAATATTCTGATACCATACAGCTATTTGTTCACGATTCATTAATCCCATCAACAAAAGTACTATAAGTATTATGAGGGTAATGGTGCCCGGTATGTATTTCTTCACTTATAAGCCCTGCCTTTTGTTATGTCTTTGTTTTACATTTACATAGGATGACAAATCCTTGCAAAGATTTTTTATTTCTAATCCGTAAATAATCATGTCTTCACGTTCTTCAATACGAAGAACGCAACCGGTTAAGTTGAGTTTATGTCCCAAATCTTCAAAGGAAATAGATATCATATCCCCCATAGAAAGCCCCAGCTCCATTTTTCGGTCTGCTATGGAGAAACCGGACAAGCTGATATCACGAATCATAACACGACCGGCTGCACGTCCTGCTTTTATCATCAGAGCAGTGGTGGCTACAGCCACACGAAAACAGCCGCGGCGATTGTATTTCACACCATCAGAAGTTACTTGTAAAACATATTCATTTTTAAAGCTTACAACCTTTACATTTCTCCATATAAAGGGGATGCCTGTATCATCAAAATATTCTAAGTCAACCAAAACATTATCGAAAACCAGACGTTGATTTCCGGCATATTCCAGACTGATTAAGGCAATATTTTCCTTTAAATGCTTCTTGATGGTACCATTGATTTCCATACTCATGTCTTTATTACTGATACGTAATACGATGCTACCACTTTCTTCGATTTCTGCTAATCTGAATCCCAAGATAATCCCTCCAACAAATATAGGAATATCATACCATATTTTACAGAATTAGAGTAGGGGGAATATGTAAAAAACTACAAATATTTAGAAAGAAAAAGTCAGATATACAAAAAGGGTAGGTTACCGGAACCTACCCATAAGTGAATTAAATATTTACTTCCTTCTTCAGCCAGTCCAGTGCTTCTTCAACAGTTGCAAAGTGACCTTCTGTTATGCCGGTCTGTGAACGCTCTGTATTTTTCTGAGCCTGAACCTTTAACATGATGGATTTGCCTTCTGCAAAAGCAAATGCCTTGCAACCTGCATCCACGAATTTTTTAGTCATTACAACCAATTCTCCACCTTCAGCAGGAGTAACGGGACTCATCTGAGAACAATCCGCTATGTATGCCCAACCTGTAGAGGACCAAGCCTTTGCCTCGGATAACACTGTTTCTGTAAGCCATTTTAATTCGTCGATATTGGTTTTTCCTACGCCGGCAGAAAGAATAACCTTTCTTCCGGGAATTACTTCTACTGATTGTGCACCATTTTTCTTTGCCATAGTATATACTCCTTTATGTTATTCTTAAACAGTCTGTATAGCATCAAATAATCAGATTGTTCTTAGAAAATTATAAAATATTGGTCAACAAAAGTCAAGTATTTGGCGAAGTGTTCAGAAAATTATGACCATAATTTACAAATATCTAAGTAAGACGGCTGCGACAAAGGGGAGTGCAAAGAAGCAACTACGCAGTACAATAATATATCTCTCTTCCTTCATCACCAGTGCCTTGTTCAGCAAGCGGAAGCCGGGATGGTTAATGACTGCAAAAATCAGAAGGCAGAGTAAAAATACTGCCATACATACCGTATTATAGGAGGTGGCGATATGACTTTTCACAAAAGCACTTAGAGAAATATAGCTCTCATGTGCACCGGGCAATAATAAATAATGTCCGTCAAAGAAACAGCCGCCATTATATAAATAGTAGTACATGAGGCAGGCAGATGCCACGATTTCCAGTAATAGATTGATACGATAGTAAACCGGTTTAGCCATAATCATCAGTGCCATAAATACAAATAAGTACAATGGTCGATAGCTTTCGTATCGAACAAAGAGGAAAAAACAAATATAGGGCAGCAAAGCATAATAGATGACTTGTTCATTGCTGTTTTCACCGGCTTCACTGAAATAAGCTAATACATACACACCTAACAGGCACAACACAAAAAGGGATACCATGTGAGGTGTAAAGTTGATAGAGTTTTCTATCATCAGCCGGAGTATCATGTGAGTGGCACCGCCGGAGAAGGATTCCCGGTACATGGGGGCATTGAGAAAAGGTAGCTTTTGTCCCATATAAATACTCATGCCTACGATACCATACCAAAGGATATAGTGTATTCTTTTTTCCTTAAACAGAATAATAGCTATATACGGAAAAATAAAGTATGGCTTAAATGCGATGGACAGTGCTGCCCAGAAAAGGAAGGTCTTCCACTTGCCGGAAAATAGTGCATACATAGCCAATAATAGCACGAAAACGACTAAGATATCGTTCTGTCCGATATAAGCAGTACTCAGTAAGGTGAAAAAGCCGGAAAAAAATAAAAATACACAGTTGTTAGCGTGGTCTTCGCTAATAGGGAACAGCTTTGTGATTTTCTTGAAAATCATGGCACTGCCAAAGATTAGCAACAATAAAAAGCATTTGGAGTAAAGCTGCATCAGCGGGTTTTCCATAAGGTTACATCCGAAGAAGCGCTGCAAAATCCACATGGGGAAGTTCCAAATAGCCCAAGGGATATAAATAAGAGCATCGCTACCCACTGTGCCATGTGGGGCATGCCAGATGTTCTGTGCTGCATGTGCATAGAAATGGGTGGGATTTCCTGTGGCATACAGGGTATCCCAAATATATAGGCTCCACACACTGAGAGAGTGGAAATCTGCGTAATAGGCAGTAACTGCAGTGCATAAAAGCAGTACTGCGGAAATAACAAAGGCTATTTTATATTCAAAACGTAGTGACTTAAAGTATTTCATGAGTGTACTCCTTGAAGTTTGTGTTTGGTAAGATAATCATAGCACAAATAATCGGGTATGAGTAGAGAAAAATATAATGGTATTGTTATTTTGTGTAGTATATGATTAAAATAATCTAAACCTATATCTTTCCGGAAAGGAACAAAGACTTTTGAGAGGTAAGCATAATGAAAAAGCAAATTTTAACTTTAGTATTGGGAATAATGATGTCTTTATCCCTTGTAGCATGTGGTGAGAAAGAAGCAGATAGTGGTAATACAGAAACTAATATTAGTACAGAAACAAGTAATAATTCTACGGAAAAGGAAGCGGTTCAAAGTGAGGTAAACCAAAATAATGAGCAGGGAAAACCGGCAGAAGGACAAGATTATAATGTTGGAGAAAATGGTAGGATTGCCATAACAAAGGAATACTGTGCCAAAAACATGTCTTTAGTAGCAATAACTACGGATAATTGGAAAGAATATTTTCAGGTTGTTGAAGAAACCTTGAAAGAAGTGGATAGTTTCGGAGAAGTAAAAGAAACTACAAGAACCGTAGCAAAGCCATGCTTGGAAGGAAAATATGTCTACGGATTTTACAACCCGATTTTTCTGGAAGAAGGAGATGCGCTGGAACAAAAGGGGGCATTTGAATTTAAAAATCTAAAGACAGGGCAAACGGTATCAAATTTATCTTTGTATGATGAAGTTGCCGGGGAAGTTGTTTATACTTTAGATGATTTTGAATTAACAAGAGTTTCTGCTACGTTGATGCTGCTGAGTATACCGGATGAATTTTGGAATACGGACGAATATGGCATAGAATTTGTTCACATTGGAAAGCCCCGTGATCCATTCCCTTTTACCTATCAAAATGGAGAAGAAGTTGATTCTTTTATAGTGACGGATATTGTTAAAAAAGGTAAGTAGTGATTGAAATAATATGCAAAATTGAAAATACAAAAATAGATGCAATTTTGAATGAGGTATATGAAATGAAAAAGAAATTAGTCTTGTTATTAGCATATGGATTGGAATAGAAATATAAGGCGCGGCGCAAGTCCGTGCTTTCTTTTTATATTTTAGTTTCTTATATCTTTTGGTTTATCCCATAAAAAAAGAGAGAATAGATTTCTCCATTCTCTCTCTGAAAGTCTTTAATTTTCTAGGTTTTTCTAATTAACCAAAGTATCTGTTTAATAAACCTTCGAACGCCTTACCATGTCTTGCTTCGTCTCTAGCCATTTCATGCACGGTGTCATGAATCGCATCTAAGTTCAGCTCTTTTGCTCTCTTAGCAAGGTCGAACTTACCGGCGGTAGCGCCGTTTTCAGCATCTACTCTCAGCTCCAGGTTCTTCTTGGTAGAGTTGGTAACTACTTCACCAAGTAACTCTGCAAACTTTGCAGCATGCTCAGCTTCTTCGTAAGCAGCCTTTTCCCAGTAAAGACCGATTTCAGGATAGCCTTCTCTGTGAGCAACACGTGCCATAGCCAGGTACATACCTACTTCTGAACACTCACCTTCGAAATTCGCACGAAGGTCCATAATAATATCTTCAGGTGCGCCCTGTGCAACACCTACAACATGCTCTGCAGCCCAAGATCTCTCTTCGCTCTGTGCGATGAACTTATCAGAACCTACCTTACAGATAGGGCAGCTTTCAGGTGCAGCATCTCCTTCATGAACATAACCACATACACTACATACATACTTCATAATACTTTTCTCCTTTTCTTCTCTAAAATTATTTTATAGTTGTGCGTCACTGACGCTTGGTTCCGGATGGTCCGGAAATATCTTCTGTTATAAAGCTTTTTCCTTCAAACAGCACTCACAGGAGCCGTAGAAGTGTGTTACATGACCGGATATATGGCCGTTGAAATGTTGACCGGCTATATCATTGATGGATTCGATGCTATCCATTTCCAGGTCAATTACACTACCGCAATCATTACAAATGAAGTGATAATGTGTGGAGGTATCAGCATCAAAGTGGTCTACTCCATCGCCAAGTCGAAGGCGTTGTATTTCACCAATGTCTGACAAAAGTGTCAGATTACGATATACAGTGCCAAGACTGATATTTGGATACTGTTGTCTGACGTTCATGTAGACAACATCTGCAGTGGGATGATCCTTACGACCCATTAGAAATTCTTTTATCATATCCCGCTGCTTGCTATGCTTTAGTGCCATTAGCTCCTCCTTTCAAAACGATATTAGTAATGATTACTGATTTTATTATACAAAATTTTGAGCAGATGTCAATAGGTTTTGAGAAAAAATATCAAAAAAATTTTATACCAATTTTTAGAATTTTTTAATGATATTATCTTGAGGATTTTATACATGTTGGGGTGGAATGTGGTATACTTACATAAGTAGAAACTGTATATGATGCGGGGGAACTTATGAAATTTAAAACGAGACTGCAAATTACCTTTATTACGATTATAGTGTTACCATTGTTATTGACGGTCATGGCATTTTGCCTGATTGGAGCTTTTTTAATGAATTATCAGCAGGGCCATTCTCTGCAGGAAATGGATTATTCCCTGATGACGGAATCCTTTCAGACCTTTGCAGGAGCGGCGAATGAGACTTATGAGGAGATTGTTGCACAGGCCAAACAGGACAAAAGTAAGTTGGAGGACATGGAATATTTAAAAGGCTTGAATGCAGGGATTTCTAAAAGGTCGGCTTATATATTGGTACGTAAAGGCGAAGAAATATACTATACCGGAAATACGGAGGCGGCACAGCGGATTTTTTCACAGTTGCCACCTTTTCAGGAAGAAGCCAAGGACGAGGATTCCGGTTATTATTTTGATGAGCTTAATAAATATGTAAAGCAGTATGATTTCGCTTTTGCAGATGGAGCACAAGGAAGTATTTTTGTGATTTCCAGAATGAATGCTTTGATATCCAAGCAGCTTTTGATTGATATGTTTATAGCTATCGTGCTGATATTGGTGTTCACAGGTATTATGCTGACCCAGTGGTTTCGCAAAAGTGTATTTCTTCCGGTGAATCAGTTGAATGTGGCCATGCAGAAGATTAAAGACGGTAATTTTGACTACATGCTGCAAACAGATGTGCAGGGAGAAATCGGGGACTTGTATCGCAACTATGAGGATATGAGGCTGCGACTGAAGGAAAGTACGGAGGAGAATAAGCAGCACGAGAAGCAAAACAAAGAATTGGTCAGCAACATTTCCCATGACTTGAAGACCCCTATTACAGCCATTAAAGGATATGTAGAGGGTATTATGGATGGTGTGGCCGATACTCCGGAAAAGATGGATAAATATATCCGTACTATTTATAATAAAGCTATGGATATGGACAGGCTGATTAATGAGTTGACCATTTACTCGGGTATTGATAATAACAGGATCCCTTATAATTTCCACCGTATCAATGTGGCTGATTATTTCGGGGATTGTGTGGAAGAGGTAGGTTTGGATCTGGAGTCCAAGAATATTGCTTTGAACTATACGGATTTGGTGGAGCCGGATACACAGATTATTGCAGACCCGGAGCAGATGAAGAAAGTTATCAATAATATTATCAGTAACAGTGTAAAGTATATGGATAAGCCCCGTGGAGAAATCGATATCCGTATTTTGGATGAGGTAGATGCTATTCGGGTGGAAATCGAGGACAATGGAAAGGGCATTGCCCAGAAGGATTTGCCGCAGGTATTTGAGCGTTTTTACCGAACGGACGCATCCCGAAATTCTGCCCAGGGTGGTAGCGGAATTGGCTTATCGATTGTAAGAAAGATTATTGAAGACCATGGTGGATACATTTGGGCAACCAGCAAAGAAGGGGAAGGAACCTGTATACACTTTGTTATAAGAAAATATAAGGAATTGCAGAAAGAGGCATAGAGGAGGAAAATATGAGTAAGATTTTGATTGTTGAGGATGAAGTAGCAATTGCAGATTTGGAAAAGGATTACTTAGAACTGAGTGATTTCGAGGTGGAAATCAGAAACACCGGAGATGCAGGACTCAAGGCAGCCTTGGAAGGCGATTTTGACCTGGTGATTTTAGATTTGATGCTGCCGGGTATGGATGGATTCGAGGTTTGCAGAAGAATCCGTGAGGAGAAGAATATTCCTATCTTAATGGTTTCTGCAAAGAAGGATGATATTGACAAAATCCGCGGTTTAGGTCTGGGTGCGGATGATTATATGACCAAGCCGTTTAGCCCCAGTGAGCTGGTGGCTCGTGTGAAGGCACATATGGCAAGATACGAGCGTCTGGTAGGCAGCAATGCCAAGGCACAGAATGACATCGTAGAAATCCGTGGTATCCGCATCGATAAGACTGCCCGCAGAGTATACATCAATGGAGAAGAGAAGAACTTTACCACCAAGGAGTTTGACCTGCTGACCTTCCTGGCAGAGAACCCTAATCATGTATTTACGAAGGAAGAACTGTTCCGTGAAATCTGGGACATGGATTCTATCGGCGATATAGCTACCGTAACAGTGCATATCAAGAAGATCCGTGAGAAGATTGAGACAGATACTGCGAAACCGCAGTATATTGAGACTATTTGGGGTGTGGGATATCGGTTTAAGATTTAAAGGATAAACGTTTGCATTAAGTCAGAGGGGAAGTAATATGTTACCAACAAGAGAAGAAGCCGAGCAGATTTTAATAGAGGCTGAAACCTGTAATCCCGGACCATGGGGAAATCACAGTCGTGTGGTGGCGCATTGTGCAGAATGTATCGCAAGAGCATGCGGGGATATGGATGCGGATAAGGCATATATCGTAGGATTATTGCATGATATTGGTAGGAAGTTCGGCGGAAGGCACATGGGACATGTGTCGGATGGTTATTCTTATATGATGTCACATGGTTATGATGAGGTGGCTCAGATATGTCTGACACATTCTTTTAACAGTCAGTCTACGGACGAATATATAGGAAAGTTTGATACTACGCAAGAGGAACTGAAAATGATTCAGGATGCCTTAAGCGTGGTGATTATGGATGAATACGACAGACTGATACAGCTATGTGATTCACTGGCAGGAGCAGAAGGGGTATTGGATATTGAGGAACGGATGCAGGATGTGAAAAACAGGTACGGTTCCTATCCTCAGGCGAAATGGGACAGTAACCTTCAGCTGAAGGCACATTTTGAAGAGAAAGCAGGAAATAATATTTATCTTATCGTAGATAAAGCAGGATTTAGATTATAGCTTCTATTCCCGGGCAATTAGATAAATTTCATGTACAAATTAGGGAGCAGGGACTTAGAAAACAACGCTGAAACAAATGGAGAGATTATGCGAACAAAGATTATATATGAGGATGCACATGTGCTGGTATGTCACAAGCCTGCCGGACTGGCTACCCAGAGCGGACGTGTTGGACAGGTGGATATGGTCAGTGAGTTGAAGAAGTACTTGGTGTCCGGGCAGAAAAGTGCTGTGCAGCAGGGGAAAAACGTATCCGGTGTTACCGAGGGGGCAAGAACTAAGGCAGGCAAGGTCAGTGAACCTTACTTAGGAGTGATACATCGTTTGGACCAGCCGGTGGAAGGCTTGCTGATTTTTGCGAAGGATAAGTCGGCAGCAGCAAAATTAGCGACACAGCTGTCGAAAGGAAGTCTAAATAAGCAATATTATGCACTGCTATGTGGAAAACCTTGTGCAAAAGTTGGCGAAATTGTGGATTATTTGGTAAAGGATAAGGATGTGGCACATGTGTCACAAAAGGATGCTCCGGAGGCAAAAAAAGCTGTTTTACGGTATGAAATCGTGAAGGAAATGACAACCCAGTCATCAGAAACCATTTCTTTAGCAGATATTCATATTGATACCGGGCGTTTTCATCAAATACGGGTGCAGATGGCACATGCAGGATGCCCGCTTTTGGGAGACAGTAAGTATGGAAATGAGCACTCGTTAGCGATAAGCAAGGAACTTGGAATACGAAATGTGGCTTTGTATGCATACAAGGTGGAGTTTTTGCATCCGGTGACCGGCAAGAAGCTGGAGTTTACCATAGAACCTAAACTGCCGGAGGGATTTG
Organism: Acetatifactor sp.; assembly: GCA_045615205.1. GTDB lineage: Bacteria > Bacillota > Clostridia > Lachnospirales > Lachnospiraceae > Acetatifactor. The sequence continues at coordinate 92,825 of JAZLEI010000015.1, read as the reverse complement.
GAAATATTAACTAGTCCGTGTCCGTTCATGGCACTCATAAAAAAGCAGAAAAAGACAATACTATATCTGAAAACCTAGCTTTCACGGGGAGGCAGAAGGGTGGAGACAGATATGGTAGAAAAATGGAAAAGAAGCAAATTACTGACACTACTCTTTCTCATAGGAGTAGTGTATTTTTTCTTAAAATATATTACTCCGCTGGTGGCTCCGGTGTTGGTGGCCATGCTCTTTGTGACGATTTTCGGTCCCTTACTTAAGAGATTGCAGAAAAGGCTTCATATTAACAGGCAGATAGGTGCGGTCTTTTTATTGGTGCTGTTCGGAGCCGCAGTTACAGTACTTTTGTGGTTGCTGTTCACATGGATGGTGGGAAGTCTGCCCGGCTGGGTAACCGGTATAGAGGGCATCGGAGAAAAAATAGAAGAGCTGGTACGACAGCTGTGTAATTTGGGAAATCGTTTGACCGGCATGGATACAGAATATCTGGAGGAAATCATACTGGAAAATGTACAGGGAGTTATCGATTACTTGCAGCAACATGCATTGCCAAATGTATTGTCCGGCTCGGTGAAGTATCTGAAGGAAATCATTTCTATTGGTGCTTTTTTATTGCTCTTTGTAGTGGCAAGTGTGTTTTTGGCAAAGGATTATGATGACATAATGAATAAGATGATTAACCGACAGGACTGTCATGTTCTGTTGGAAATTATTTGCGGAGTGATACGATATATTGCTACTTTTGTGAAGGCACAGGCGGTTATTATGCTGGTGACGGGGAGCATTTGTGCGGTAGGATTGTCTTTGTTTGGAGTAAGGAGTGGTATCTTTTGGGGGATACTGGCGGGAGCATTGGATGCATTGCCGCTTTTGGGAACCGGCATTGTGTTAATTCCGCTGGCTTTGGGGCAGTTGGTCTCCGGGCAGTATACGAGGGCGGTGGTTTGTCTGGTGATTTATGTAATATGTATTTTCGGAAGGGAGATGCTAGAACCCAAGCTGATAGGGAAAAGGATGGGGATACCGCCACTCATGGTTTTAGTGGCTCTCTATGCAGGAATACAGTTATTTGGAGTATCCGGTATTATCAAAGGTCCCTTGGGTTTTATATTGGTGCAGCAAACCTGGCAGAGCCTGCAAAAGCAAGAGGACACGGCACAAAATGAGTTGACTTAAGGCTGTGAATTGACTATCATGATAAAGTAGGATTATATACAAAGAGAGGGAAAAGGTATGAGCCATTCCAAGGTCTCGACTAAGAAGAAAAAACAAAAGAAGCAACCGGATTTGTTGCGGGATACAGGGGCTTTTCTGGGTAGTCTGTTGAATGGACTGGTGAGCGTATATATGTTGCTGTTGATGGTGGTGATGCCTTTTTATTTCACGGATGGGTATGCCCGCATCGGTACGAATAAGTATGAGTTCTTTTATGAAGTAAGTACGAAGATGGGGCTGATAATGGCTCCGTTTCTTTTGATTTATGCGATTTTACAGTTTGCTATATATGTGAAGCGTGAAGGACATAAGCCCTTAGAACTATGGAAGGATTTTTCCGTGACGGATTGGTTTGCACTGGGGTATGGTGTGATAGTGACCTTGTCCTATTTCTGTTCGGAATTTCAGGAAGAAAGTGTTTACGGAAGTGCCTTGAAGGGGGCTAAGGGCTGGTATATGGGTTTGGGCAGCCAGTTGATTTTGGTAGGAATGTACTTTGTAGTATCCAGATGCTGGAAGCGATACAAAGGCTTGTTGTTTTTGTGGTTTCCGGTGACATTAGTGGTTTTTGGATTGGGTTATTTGAACCGTTTTGAGGTACGCCCTCTGGAGATGAAAAATGCGACTATAGAATTTATTTCTACTATAGGAAATATGAACTGGTACTGCGGGTATGTGGTGATTTTATTTTTCGGAGGGTTGTATTACATATGGTCTCAGACAGAAAAAAATAGGGGATTGCGGATATTCTTTTACTTATGGTTGACAGTAGGCTTTGCTACTTTGTTGACTCAGGGAAGTCAGTCCGGTGTCCTGGCTTTGGGTGGTGTGCTGATGGCACTTTACCTCATGTCCATGGGAAGTATGGAAAAGCTGCTGTCTCTGGGAAAATGCTTGGTCTGCATGGGGCTGGCATGTTCCGTAACAGGATTGGTGAGGCTTCTTTTTCCGGAGCGTTTTAATTATCCGGATGCCATGAGTACGTTATTTACGAATAGTCCTGTGGCAATTTTGTTGCCGGTGCTGGCGGTATTGTTTTGTGCAGGTCTTAAGTACATGCAGAAAAAGGGAAACATTCCGCTTCGGGTATTTCGCGCAGTGGGTTATGGCGGATGTGTATTGCTTGCAGTGGCACTGGTGATTTTTGTGACGTTGGGGATTGTGAATACGAAAGCTCCGGGAAGTATCGGAGCTTTGTCAGAGATATCAGCTTTTACTTTTGATAGGGAATGGGGCAGTAAGCGTGGTGCGGCTTGGGCAGCAGCCTTTATGTGTTTTGGGGAGCAGGATTTTCTGGGAAAAATGATTGGTGTGGGACCGGATTGTATGGCTATGTATGTGTACAGCGGAACCAACCAAACCTTAGTAGATATGATGCGGGAAAGCTTTGCACATTTGAGCCTGACCAATGCTCATTGTGAGTGGCTGACCATGCTGGTGAATGTAGGTTTATTGGGAATGATTGCTTATTCAGGTATGATGGTCAGTGCCATCATCCGTTATATAAAAGCCGGCAAGTCTTCCGCAATCGTGGGGGCTTGTGGTTTGGCGGTGTTTGCATATACTCTCAACAATATGGTGAGCTTTCAGCAGGCTATGGGAGCTGCTACGATTTTCTTGGTGTTGGGAATAGGGGAAGCGTATATTAGGAGGAAGAAATCATGAAAAAGAGGAATTGGATAAAAGAATTGACGATAGGACTGGTTGTAGCTTGTATTTTGTGCGGTTGTGGTCAGGGCGATAATGTAACTACTTCACAGACCACTGCAACAAGTGGCAATAAAGGAGCTGCACAAAGCGGCGGTGCAGGTAATGCACAAAATAGCGGTACTTCGCAGGATGGGGAAACGGATACCGTGCTCCTTTCCGGCAAGCATCATGTGAATATAATTATCAAGGATAAAGGAACGATTAAGGTAGAATTGGATGCAGATGCGGCACCCATTACTGTAACAAACTTTGTGAATCTGGCAAAGGATGGTTTTTATGATGATGTAGTGTTCCATAGAATTATTGAGGACTTTATGATGCAGGGTGGCGACCCTACCGGAAGCGGTAATGGCGGTAGTGGTACTACTATCAAAGGGGAGTTTGCCATAAATGGTGTGGAGAATAACCTGTCTCATACCAGAGGTGCTATTTCCATGGCACGCTCTGCCAAGAATGACAGTGCCAGCTCCCAGTTTTTTATTGTGCATGAGGATTCTATCTATTTGGATGGACAGTATGCCTGCTTCGGTTATGTGACGGAGGGCATGGAAATCGTGGATGATATTTGTGAAAATACAGAAGGCGGCGATGCTAATGGTATTATTCCAAAAGCCAATCGCCCGGTAATGGTAACTATAGAAGTAGTGGATTAGTCATTTGTTTTATTCGCTAGGAAAAAGGAGAGGTTCTGTGAGGAAAAATTTAGAAGCATACTCGGAAATGACAACAGAAGAGATAATAGATGCCTTGTCCTTTGCGACCAAGCAGATTGTGACGGTTTTGCCGGAGTTTACGGATAAGTTTCAGAATGCCTTTAGTGAGGAGGGCTTTTATAAGCCGGTGGAGAATACCGACTGGACCAATGGTTTTTGGACGGGAGAGATTTGGCTGGCATATGAATTCGTGCTGGACCATCCCCAAGAGGTGGCTTTTCTGCGGATTGGTACGCCCCGCATGGCTGCGGAAATGTTGCGGACGGCTGGAGAGGTACAGATTGGTTCTTTTTTAGAAAGAATCGAACAGAAGATTTGCGTGGACCATCATGATATGGGCTTTTTGTACTCGCCTTCCTGTGTGGCCGGTTATAAGTTAATTGGTTCCGAGGAAGGAAAGAAGGCAGCGCTTTTGGCGGCAGAACAGTTGATTGGCAGATATCATGAAAAGGGTGAGTTTATCCAGGCATGGGGAGCGGTGGACAATCCTAAGGATTATCGTCTGATTATTGACTGTCTGGTGAATTTGCCATTGCTGTATTGGGCCAGTGAGGAAACCGGCGACGATAAATATCGAAGTATTGCAGATAAACATATCCATACTGCAGTATCGAATGTAATACGTGAAGATTACTCTACCTGGCATACCTTTTATTTTGACCCACAGACGGGTGCTCCTGTTCGTGGTGCTACCTGTCAGGGATATCGTGACGGTTCTGCCTGGGCCAGAGGTCAGGCGTGGGGGATTTATGGTCTGGCAACTGCTTATCGCTATACCGGATGCGAAGAGTATATTGAGAAGTTTCAGAAGGTAACAGAGTATTTTATCCATCATTTGCCGAAGGATTTGGTACCCTTCTGGGATTTGGAATTTACGGATGGTGACGACCAGCCCAGAGATTCCTCCAGTGCAGCCATTGCTGCCTGCGGTATGTTGGAGATGGCGAAATATTTGCCTGATAGGGAGGCTGCATATTATCGGAGTTTGGCATCTAAGCTGGTTAAGTCCTTGTATGATAAGTATGCAGTGAAGGATATGACAGAATCAAACGGTTTAGTACTGCATGCAACCTATTCCAATCATTCTCCTTATAATACCTGCAATCATTATGGAGTGGATGAATGTAATATCTGGGGAGACTATTTCTATATGGAAGCGCTGACTAGAATGAGCAAGGAGTGGGCACAGTATTGGTAGGAGGTTTGCGATGATACTTTTAATCGGTGGAAGCTCTCATACAGGGAAAACCAATTTGGCACAGAAGCTGTTGGAGAGATACAAGTATCCTTATTTATCCATAGATCATTTGAAGATGGGGCTTATTCGAAGCGGTTACACGAACCTTACGGTAGAAGAGGACGATAAGCTGACGGAGTATATGTGGCCTATCTTAAGCGAAATGATAAAGACTGCTATCGAAAATAACCAGAATCTGGTGATGGAAGGCTGTTATCTTCCTTATAATTGGAGGGAAAGCTTTGCGGAGGAGTATTTAAAGGAGATACGGTTTTTCTGCCTGATTATGACTTCAGAGTACATCGAGCAGCATTTTGAGGATATCAGAGCATTCGGCAGTGTGATTGAGAGCCGTCTGGATGATGAGTATTGTACAAAAGAGATGTTACTTCAGGACAATGCGTTGTGCCGGGAAATGTGTGAGAAGTATGGTTGTGAGTATATTTTGATAAAAGAGAAATATGATGTGGAAGAAATAATGGCTCAGATAAATTGGTAATGGTAATAGTAATAGAGAAAAAAAGATAGGCCCCCGGAGAGTAGCTGTCTCTCTGGGGGCACTTTGCATCATCTGTGGACACTTATATTCTTTTTTTTGTGGTTTGAGCAGATGAGACGGGCATCAATACCTGTTTCATATCTTCGGGCAAAGGCGCAGTAAAGTCCATAGCTTCCTTGGTGATGGGGTGGACGAACTGCAGGCGGTGGGAGTGCAGTGCCTGACGTTTGATGAATTCCATGTCCGGATTGTACAAATAATCTCCCACCAGAGGAAAGCCTATATGCTTCATATGCACACGTATCTGATGGGTACGACCTGTTTCCAAGTGAACGGATAGCAGGCTGTGATCATTTTGATACTCTTGGAGCTGATAATGAGTAACGGCACGCTCCCCCTGTTCATAATCAATTTTTCTTTCTATAATGGAGTCTCCTGCTCTGCCGATGGGAGCATCAATAGTTCCCTGTGGCGGAGAGACTTCACCACGCACGATGGCCAAGTATTCTCTGTGAATGGTCCGCTCTGCTACCATAGCAGATAATATCCCTGCACTCAGCATATGTTTTGCCACAATGGTCAGACCGGAGGTATCTCTGTCCAAACGATTGATACAGCGAAAAATAAAGGGCTTGTTCTGTTTCGCAAAATACCAAGCCAGTGCATTGGCCAGAGAGTTCTCGTAATTGTTCAGGGAAGGGTGTATGGGCATGTGAGGAGGCTTGTTTATCACCAGAATGTCCTCATCCTCATACACAATATCTAAGGGAAGCTCCACAGGAGGAATTTTCTCGTAAGAGGTTTCCTCCTGCACCTGTACAATCAAGGTTTCGCCGGACTGTAACAGATGCTTCATATATTGCCACTCATCATTAATCAGGATGCTTTGCGGCATCTTTTTCAGCTCCTTGATGCATTGGGAGGAATAGCCCTGACTACGCAAAAATTGTTCAATGGTCTGTCCGTTGTTTTGTTTGGTTATTCGGTAGGTCAGGGTTCGGTTCATGGCATACTCCTATTTCGGTCTTACGGTTAATCTCTTAATAAAACCATTATCGTCTACTTCTCTGACAGTTGCAATAGCCATAATGTGATAGCCGCCAAAATTTGCGATAAATTCAGCCTGCTCCTCATTTACTACTTCCGGGCTCATGATGGAGTACTGGCGGAAGCCGAACTTGTTGCGGAAGAACATGTTAATGGCTTCTCTTCCATAGATATGATATTCTCTCTGGTTGGAGGAATTGGAGCAATAGTCGCAGAGAATTCCGTCTGCGGTGAACAACTCTGCCAATCCTGCAAAATCCTTGTTTTCCATAGCTTCTACATATTTTTCAATTGCTTTCATGTTGTAAATCCTCCCCTTAATATACTTTCTCAGAATTTAACAATGCGTCAGTACCGCCATCCACAAACATAATGTTGCCGTTGATACCGCTTGCCTTTTTGGATACTAAAAATACCATAACTTCAGCGATTTCAATAGGATCCATCAGGGTTTCCATGCCGAATTTGGTAGGAATAGGTAATGCATTCAGTGCCATCTTTGCAGAGGTACTCATAGTGGCAGTCATAGCAGTATTTACATTTCCGGGAGCGATGGCATTGATGCGAACACCGTTTGCTGCCCAAGTAGCAGATACACGTCTCACCCAACGAGCCAAAGCGTATTTGGTAGATACATACATGCTGTTGCCAATGCTTAAGTTAGAAGAGTCCAGAGCACCAACCAGTTCCAGAACTCTCTTCTCATCGCCGATGTTGTTCAATAAGTCTGCGATATCCATTCTGCCGGCACCCTGAGAAATGGTGTTGGAGGCAGTAACTACACAACTACCATGCTTCATCTTTAATAAATCATAGACGCCATTCGCTACAGCAATGGTTCCGAAGTAGTTTAAGGAAATGATCAATTCCAAGTTACCGCATGCACCGGAAACGCCTGCATTGCAAATCATACCATCCAGTCCGTCCGGACACATTTCATGAAGCTTTGTGATAGCTTCTTCTCTGCCTTCTGCAGAAGCAAGGTTCACACAAATGTCTCCACCCTTTAAGTCAATGTTGATAACCTTGTGTCCTTCCTGTTCCAATAATTCCTTTGTTTTGGCACCGATACCGCTTGATGCACCTGTGATTGCGTAAACACCCATTTTAAATTCCTCCTTCATACATTATGCTTTGAACATATACTTGGAATACAGTGTAACCATGACTTTGGTTGCATATTCCTGTGTTTGTTGCTTGCTATATCTTATGTATCCTATTATAATGGAAAGTGGTGATATGAAAATAACCAAAATGAGAAAAAATGAGGAGACCAGATTGAGTGTTAACCTATGATTTAACTCAAAAAGAGAATCTAACCATATATGAATATTTGTATCAGTGCATTAAGAGGGATATTTTAGATGGTGTTTTGCAAGGGCATGAGAAGTTACCGTCTAAGAGAGAGCTGGCAAAGCATCATCAAATCAGCCTGAAGACAGTGGAAAATACCTATGAACAGCTTTTGACGGAAGGGTATATTTATTCGGAAGAAAAGAGAGGTTATTTTGTAATGCCCATGGGAAAGGATGCGGGAAACCGTACTTCTGCCCATGAAAATCACATGCCCTTTAGTGTTTATCAGGGAGATGTGGGAGAGGAACATTACTTTGTGGATTTTACCTCTAATCAGGCGGCTATCGATAAGTTCCCTTTTAGTACATGGGCGAAAATCATGCGGAATGTGTTGACCGAGCAGGATGTGAATCTGCTGCAAACGGTTCCTTTTCAGGGGATTTTTGAACTGCGTCAGGCGATTGCCAAGTATTTGTATGCGTTTCGTGGCATGCAGGTTTCTCCGGACCAGATTATTATCGGTGCCGGAACAGAGTATTTGTATGGTCGTTTGATACAATTATTGGGCAGAGAGCATGTTTATGCGGTGGAAGACCCTGGTTATCAGAAGATTACAAAAATCTATCGGGCACATGATGTTACCTGGGAATATATTCCGGTGGATGAAAATGGTTTGCAGGTAGAGAAATTGTATGAGAGTCATGCCAGTGTGGTACATGTTTCTCCGGGGCATCATTTCCCCACAGGAAGTATCATGCCTATAGCTAGAAGAAAGCAATTATTGGAGTGGGCAGAGCAGGATAGGGAACGTTATATAATAGAAGATGATTATGACAGCGAGTTTCGTTTTAGTCGCAGACCGGTACCGGCGATACAGAGCATTAATTACAACCACCGAGTAATCTATATGAATACTTTTTCTAAGACTTTGGCTCCCTCTGTACGAATTAGCTATATGGTATTGCCGCGTAAGCTGATGGAGCGATACATCAATACCATGAACTTTTATTCCTGTACCGTTTCCGCTTTTGAGCAGTACACTATGGCTGAATTCATGAACAAGGGCTATTTTGAAAGACATATTCATCGTATGAAGAAGTATTATAAAGAGAAGAGGGATAGTTTACTAAAGGTTTTAGAGTATTCCCCCTTGAAGGAATATGTTACAATAGATGAAAAGGATGCGGGAAATCATTTTTTAATGAAGTTAAAGACGAATTTAAGTGATACAGAACTAAAATGGTATGCCAGGGAGCAGGGAATTAAGATGGATTGCCTTTCTGAATATTGTGTGGGGGAGAAGGAGGCATTTGAACATACCATTATTGTGAATTATTCCGACTTGGAAGAGAAAAGCTTTGGGAAAGCTTTAGAAATTTTGTTAGAGGGGATACGATAATGAAATTTATTTTGAAATATTTGAAACCATTCTCGAAAAGAATGACGATTGGCTTTTGTATTAAGGTAACAGGAACTTTAGTGGAGCTGTTCTTACCATATATATTGAGCCATATTTTAAAGGATGTAGTAGTTACCCGGAGCATACCGAATGTTGTTTATTGGGGACTGCTCATGGTTCTTTGTGCCGGCAGTGCCTGTGTATTAAATATTACAGCCAACCGTATGGCAGCCAAGGTGGCAAGAGATTTTTCGGAAAAGGTACGCAAGGAGTTGTTTGCCAAGATGCTTCGACTTTCCCCAGCACAGACAGACCGTTTCACCATCCCTTCCTTAGAGTCACGCATTACTACAGATACTTATAATGTACATAACTTTGTGAGTATGATGCAACGTATGGGCGTTCGGGCACCCATATTATTATTGGGAGGGACCGTGATTACACTGCTGATGGATTGGTATCTGGCATTGGTTATGCTGGCATCCTTGCCTTTTATTTTTGGTATTATTTACTTTATTTCCAGAAAGGGTGTGCCGCTTTATGCCAGGGTGCAGCAGTCCGTAGACCGGATGGTTCGTGTAGTACGAGAGGATGTGCAGGGCATCAGGGTGATTAAGGCACTTTCCAAGGGGGATTATGAGCATAGGCGTTATGATGAGGTAAATAAGGATTTGGTGGCAAATGAAAAGCATGCCGGAATGATTATGGGTTCTGTGAATCCTTTGATGGCATTGTTGATGAACATGGGAATTATTATGGTCATTACCTTGAGTGCCTCCAGAGTGGCGAATCTGAAATCAGACCCGGAAACCGTCATTGCCTTTATGCAATATTTTACATTGATTTCCATGGCAATGATGACCATGTCACGTATTTTTGTGATGTTCACCAAGAGTACGGCCTCCGCAAAGCGTATTGCGGAGGTGATGGATACGCCGGAGGATTTGATGGTACAAGAGGAGAAGTTATATCCTCCGCGCAGAACGGATGCACATATCCTGTTTGAGGGGGTGAGCTTTTCGTACCTATACCATACTGAGAAAGAAGAAGATGTTACGACACGGTCAGGTTGTGACAATAGACGTGGAACGCATATGGATTTAGAGGAGATTTCCTTCGAATTGCCCCGGGGAGGTACCTTGGGAATTATCGGTGCCACCGGTAGCGGCAAATCTACATTGGTGAAGTTGTTGCTGCGTTTTTATGATGTATCGCAAGGAAGTATTTATGTGAATGGCAGGGATATTCGAACCATTCCTACGCCAGAGTTTTGTAGTATGTTTGGTACCGCTATGCAATACGACTTCTTATATGCAGATACCATTTATGAAAATATACGTTTTGGCAGAGAGTTAAGCAGAGAACAGGTGGAGCTGGCGGCCAAGGTGGCTCAGGCACATGACTTTATTACCTCCTTTTCAGATGGATATGAGCATATGTTGTCTGCCAAGGCTACTAATATTTCCGGAGGACAGAAGCAACGTATTCTGATTGCCAGGGCTATTGCAGCGAAGCCGGATATTTTGATACTGGATGACAGTTCTTCGGCACTGGATTATAAGACCGATGCGAATTTGCGCAGGGCACTTTCTGAGCATATGAAGGATACTACTATTGTGACAGTGGCACAACGGATTAGTTCCATTAAGAATTGTGATTTGATTTTGGTATTAGAGGATGGCAGAATCATTGAAAAAGGTACACATGAGGAACTTCTGGAGCAGTGTGAAGAGTATCGTGAAATCAGTGATTCCCAGATGGGAGGTGCTTTCGTTGAGTAAGAATGGATTTGCAAGAGATCCCAGGCCGGAAAATACCCCAAACAAGTCCACCGGGACAAAATTAAGCAAAAAGGATACCAAAGGAGTATTGTTGCGTTTGGGAGGATATGTATTGCAGCATTGGCCTTTGTTTCTGGTGGCAATAGTATTGACATTGCTTTCCAATCAATTGTCTTTGCTGGGTCCCATGTATTCCGGAGAGGCCATTGATGCGATTTCTGCATCAGAGGGTGTGGATTTTGAAGCAGTGTGGCGAAATGTAGGGAAAATGCTGCTTTGTTATGTTGCTTCAGCGTTATTGTCCTATTTAATGGCTGTCCTGATGATACATTTGAGTCAAAAGATTGTATACACCATGCGAAAGCAATTGTTTGAGAAACTGACTACGCTTCTGGTGAATTATTTTGATACCCATGCGGTGGGAGATATCATCAGTCGCATATCTTATGATATTGATACGGTAAACAGCTCTTTATCACATGATCTGGTGCAGGTTATGACCAGTATTTATACCGTACTGGGGTTCCTGATATTCATGTGGCAAATCAGCAAGCCTATGATATTGGTATTTGCGGTAACAGTGCCGGTTTCTGTTTTATTTACCCGGTATCGCTCTAAGAAGGTACGGCCATTGTTTTCCAAACGTTCTCACAAGTTGGGAGAATTGAACGGATATGCAGAGGAAATGTTGTCCGGTTGTCGGACAATCAGTGCTTATGGTAAAGAGGATGTGATGGGGGAACGCTTTAATGAACGTAACAAAGCCGCAATGGATGCTTATTACGATGCGGAATACTATGGTGCTACTATGGGCCCCTCAGTGAATTTTATTAATAATTTGTCCATTTCTCTGGTAATGATTTTGGGAGGTATCCTTTATATGTATTCCCAAAGCGGGGCAGTAACCGAATCCTCCATTTTCTTTATTACTTTGGGCGGTGTGGCGCAGTTTGTGCAGTATTCCAGAAAGTTTGCTGGTCCTATCAATGAGTTCGCTAATATTTTGCACGAGTTCCAGTCTGCTTTTTCGGCTGCAGAAAGAGTATTCCGAATTATAGATGAGGAGCAGGAACCGGCGGATGTGGAAGCAGCAATGCCTCTGGAACAGGTAGAGGGAGAAGTGATTTTCAGGCATGTGGATTTTGGATATGTTCCGGAGAAGAAAATTTTGCAGGATATCTCAGTGCGTGTGAACTCGGGACAGACCATTGCCATTGTAGGACCTACCGGAGCCGGAAAAACTACTATTATCAATCTTTTGATGCGTTTTTATGATGTAGATGCAGGAACTATTACCATAGACGGAAAGGAAATTTGTAAGGTAAAGCGGGAAGATTTGCGCAAGGCATACACTATGGTGTTACAGGATACCTGGTTGTTCCAGGGAACGATTTATGACAATATTGTGTATGGTAAGGAAAATGCGACGATGGAAGAGGTGCAGGTAGCTGCAAAAGCGGCTCGAATTCATTCCTATATAGAGCATTTATCACAAGGGTACGATACGATACTGACTGACGAGGGTGTGAATATTTCAAAAGGACAGAGGCAGTTGATTACCATAGCCAGAGCACTCTTGTCAGATTCCCCTATGCTGATATTGGATGAAGCAACTTCTAATGTGGACTCCCGTACGGAGATAAAGATTCAGCAGGCTATGAATGAGTTGATGAAGGGACGGACCTGTTTTGTTATTGCACACAGGTTATCTACCATACAGAATGCAGACTGTATTCTGGTACTGCAGCAAGGGAAGATTATAGAACAGGGGAAACATGAGGAATTATTGGAACAAGGGGGCTTTTATAGTACTTTATATAATGCACAAAATCTGTAATTCTTGAAAGATAAGCAGAATTATATATAATGAAAAATACCTCCGATTCTGAAATGGTCGGAGGTATTTTCCTGTTGTTATATTTGGATATTATTTTTTTTCTAAAAGAGCTTTGAGGCGTGCTATTTCAGCATCCTTTTTTGACAGAGCGGCGTCCTTTTCCGACAGAGCAGCGTCCTTTTCCGACAGAGCGGCGTCCTTTTCCGACAGAGCAGCGTCCTTTTCTGAGAGAGCAACAGTCTTTTGGGACAGGGCAGCATTTATTTCGTCCATGGCAGCTTGTTTTTGTGCCAAATCAGCAGACATCCTCTCAAGTTCTTTTTTCATATCATCAATCATCAGATTGACGGTGTTTCGGTCTAGTATAGCCAATGCTTCGGAATACATAGTAATCAACTCCTTTGGGCAATAACGAAAATTGATAATTTCTTGATAGAGGCTTTGGAAGAAGGGGTATTCCTCTATAATTCTTTGTATGTGAAGCGGATTATCTGAACTTAAAAAGTACAGCCAAGCTTCCAACTCTCCAAGCTCATTATGCGGCATTTCACGGAAAATATCAAGGGGTATGTAGATAAAGTTTAGTAGATTTCCTATGGAAAGACCACTGTTAAATTGAAAGGATGAACGATGCAGAAAAACATCCGGATATTGAGCAAATTCGGATGGACTGTTATCCATGAGGATAATGACATAAACCGGTTGCAATTTGCTGTAGGTAAATTCTCTGCCCATAGTATCACGTAGTTGTGCATACTGACGTACTAATAAATCAGCACCATAGCAGAAGGAGCGTTGCATGGGAAAGTAATAACCATATTTTTGTATTTCTACGTTTACCAGACTACCATCTTCCAATTCTACTAGAATATCCATAATCATTAACGAGGATGTATCCGATAGACGTATTCCTTCCCGCGGAAGCACTTGTTTCACTTTTATTGGCTGTTTTAGTATGACACTGAGCAGACGACTTAGTCGTTCGGGATGTGACTTGGGATGAAATATATGATGAAAGAAGGGATCATATGTGATTTTTAATCCACGATTCCCCATACAAAATTCAATCAGAGCATCTTGGGCATCGGGAACTAATCGGGTAAATTGGGAATAGGTTTCCGGATCACCATAGATTTGTGTTAATACTTCTTCCTTGAGACGAGGTTCTTGTAATGATTTGGGAAGTGAACCGCCGGGGGTAAAAATTGAGTTAGAAATTTGTTTGAAATGCATAGAAATCCTCCTTGAATAAAATATAGAAAAAATAGGTATATCCGGCGAATGTGCCATGATACGTTGAAAGAATGCTCTGTATGAAAGTACAAAGACATAAGCAAAATAAATTCCTAGAATGGAATTGGTTTGTAGGATATGTTATCATTTGTATAAAATGATGTCAAGAAAATAAAAAGTTTTGATTTAAAAATGCGGAAATATATAAAACACTACAGATATGAAACAAGTTGTGATAAAATAGAAAGAGTAAGAAAATATATGTAGGAAAAGGGGAATGGTTATGAAATTAGCAATTATGGCAACCGGGTGGATTGCAGAAAAAATGGCTGTAACAGTAGCAGAATTAGCAGGTGTGGAGCGCTATGCAGTAGCATCCAGAAGTTTGGAGAAGGCAGAAGCTTTTGCAAGACAGTATGGTTTTACAAAAGCCTATGGCTCTTATGAGGAGCTGGTGCAAGACCCTGAGGTAGAACTGGTTTATGTAGCGACGCCGCATTCTCATCATTATGAATGTGCGAAGCTGTGTCTGGAGAATGGAAAGCCGGCATTGGTAGAGAAGGCTTTTTGTGTAAATGCAAAGCAGGCAAGAGAACTGATACGATTGTCAGAGGAAAAAGGTGTGTTCCTGACGGAGGCCTTTTGGACCAGATTTATGCCCGCAAGAGCTATGGTAGAGGACTTACTGGTTCGTGATGTAATTGGAGGGATTACTTCTGTGACAGCCAGCTTTGGCTTAGCCTTGGAACATAGGGAAAGATTGGTGAAGCCGGAACTGGCAGGAGGAGCTTTGTTGGATTTGGGTGTTTATCCCTTGAACTTTGCATTGATGTTTGTGAAGGGGGACGTGACAAATGTAACCTCTTCGGCGGTTTTATCACCGGAAGGAGTGGATTGGACCAATGGTGTGACACTTACCTTTGAGAACGGTTGTCAGGCTATGCTTCACAGCAATATGCGTTCTCTGGTGCGCAACGAGGGGGTTATTTATGGAAAGAAGGGATACATCGAAGTAATAAACACCAATGACCCGGAAGTGATTATTGTACATGATATGCACGGAAATGTGGTTGAAAGGCTTGAGAGACCGGAGCAGATTACCGGATATGAGTATGAAATACTGGCATGTATGGACGCATTACAACAGGGGAAGATAGAGTGTGAGCAGATGCCCCATAGCGAAACCTTGCGGATGATGGAGCTTTTGGACGAAATGCGTGAACAGTGGGGCATGAAGTTCCCTTGTGAAGATTTGTAAGTTGTGGTACACTTTGATGGTAGAACATTGGGAACAGAAATGTGCGGAAACGGGTTGATTTTTGGATGGTAGTCCGCAGGTCATGTGGTCAATAGAATATTGGAAGAGGTAAATGAACAGGAGGAAAACATGCGTTATACATTGGAAAATGAAACAGTAAAGGTAGAATTGGAAAGCTTCGGTGCAGAGATTAAGTCTGTAGTGAAGAAGGCAACCGGACAGGAATATATGTGGAGTGCGAACCCTGCCTATTGGGGAAAGACTGCTCCCTTTCTCTTCCCTTTTATCGGGAAATTGGTAAAGGAAGAGTATACCTATGAGGGAAAGGTATATCCGGCGCAGAAGCATGGTTTCGGGCAGAGAGTGCCTTATGAGGTAGTAGAGCAGAGTGCAGACCGTATTCTGTTTCGAACGACAGATACAGAAGAAACCTATGTGAATTATCCTTTCCGTTTTGTGCTGGATATTGAATATGTTTTGGGAGAAGACAGTGTGCAGGAAAACTGGTATGTGAAGAATACCGGAGAGAATACCATGTACTTTTCTGTAGGAGGACATGCAGCGTTTGCCTGTCCGTTAAATGGAGAGGGCAGAACCGGTCAGAAGGTGCTGCTACATGGTGCAGAGCATAAGACCTTGATTTTCTCCTTGCGTATTAATGACAAGGGTTTGGTGACAGATGAACTCTTGACCTTGGATGTGCAGGATGGCTTGGTGACTATTGACGAGCATACCTTTGATGCAGATGCATTGGTATTCGATGGAGAAGGTGTAACAGCAGTAGGTCTCTGTGACGATAGCGGCAAGGAATATGTGCGTGTGGAATGTGGTGCACCGGTTTGGGGTGTATGGTCCATGCCGGACAATGGAGCAGCCTATGTATGCCTGGAGCCTTGGTACGGTATCTGCGATTATGAAGGTTATGAGGGTGAGATTTCCGAGCGTCCTTATACCAATGTGGCAGAGCCGGGTGAGACCTGGAAGGGCGGAAATACCATAAAGTTTGGTGCGGCTCTTGACAAATAGCAGTATCATGAACTATGATAATTCTAATTAGGCAGGTAGTATCTTGTGCCTGTACAAATGAATATTTCGGCGTTGAAGAGGGTTAGTACAAGTAGGAAGCATCCCAGAGAGGAAACATTTGCTGCGAGTTTCTATGTGAAATATTTGGAACCTGCCTCGGAGCTCTGTATGAAAATACAGCGTAGCACCGGCGTTAACGGTAAGAGAAGATGCATTTGCAGAAATTTAGGGTGGTACCGCCGAGATTCGGCCCCTTTGGGGAAACTTGGTGTGCCACCCTTTGTTGTACTTTCGGAAGAAAGAATTGATACGCGTCGTAGCACACCTACTGGTACCTGTAAACACATTCCCCCTTGCGCAAGTCCTCGGACGCAAGTAGTTCTAATCATACAAAATTCTGCTAAATACAGTTACAAAATCACAAAACTCGCTTCGCTCAAACAGCTGTGATTTTGTAACCAACGCATAATATTGTATGATAAGAACTACTAAGCATCCTGCGGGAGCATGCAAGGGGAATGTATTAACAGGTACCAGCAGGTGCCATAGGACGCAAGTTACCTAAATTTCCGAAAGTATAACATAGGTTGAGAATTTAGTAAGAAAGAGGAGAAAGAAAAATGGCAGACAATAAGAAAATGGTGGAAGCGATTACTTCCATGGATGTGGATTTCGCACAGTGGTACACAGATGTTGTAAAGAAAGCAGAATTGATTGATTATACCAGCGTAAAGGGTTGTATGGTAATCAAGCCTGCAGGTTACGCTATTTGGGAGTTGATTCAGAAGCAGTTGGACGCTATGTTCAAGGAGACAGGTGTAGAAAATGTATACCTTCCTATGTTCATTCCTGAGTCATTGTTGCAGAAGGAGAAGGATCATGTAGAAGGCTTTGCACCTGAAGTAGCATGGGTAACCCATGGTGGTTTGAATCCTTTACAGGAAAGACTTTGCGTAAGACCTACCTCAGAGACCCTGTTCTGTGACTTTTATAAGAATGATATCCAGTCCTACAGAGATTTGCCCAAGGTTTACAACCAGTGGTGTTCTGTAGTTCGTTGGGAAAAGGAAACCAGACCTTTTCTGCGTTCCAGAGAGTTCTTGTGGCAGGAGGGACATACTGCACATGCAACTGCTGAGGATGCAGAGGCTAGAACCGTACAGATGTTGAATGTTTATGCTCAGTTCTGCGAAGAAGTACTGGCTATTCCGGTGGTAAAGGGTCAGAAGACCGAGAAGGAGAAGTTTGCAGGTGCAGAAGCTACCTATACTATCGAAGCATTGATGCATGATGGCAAGGCTTTGCAGTCCGGTACCAGCCACAACTTCGGTGACGGCTTTGCAAAGGCTTTCGGTATTCAGTTTACCGATAAGGACAATACTTTGAAATATGTACATCAGACCTCTTGGGGTATGACTACCCGTCTGATTGGTGCCATTATCATGGTACATGGAGACAATGAAGGTTTGGTGATGCCTCCTAAGGTAGCACCTGTACAGGTTTGCATTATTCCTATCCAGCAGAAGAAGGAAGGCGTATTAGACAAGGCTTACGAGCTGCGTGACAGATTAAAAGCGGATTTCCGTGTGAAGGTAGACGATACTGACAAGACTCCCGGCTATAAGTTCGCTGAGGCGGAAATGCGCGGTTATCCTATCCGTGTGGAAATCGGTCCTAAGGATATCGAGGCAAATAAGTGTGTTATCTGCCGTCGTGATACCAGAGAAAAGATAGAGGTTTCTTTAGATGAGCTGGAAGCAAAGGTAGCAGAGCTCATGGAAACCATCCAGAAGGAAATGTTAGAGAGAGCAAGAGCTCATAGAGAAGAGCATACCTATGTGGCTAAGAACTATGCAGAGTTTGAGAAGATTTTCAATGAAAAGTCCGGATTTGTAAAGGCTATGTGGTGTGGCGAGCAGACCTGTGAAGATGTAATTAAAGAGAAACTCAGCGTAACCAGTCGTTGTATGCCTTTCGAGCAGGAAGAGCTCAGCGAGACCTGCGTATGTTGCGGTGCCCCTGCGAAAAAGATGGTATATTGGGGCAAGGCTTACTAAAAATCAAGCGGCTGCGAAGCAGACATTTGATTTTTAAGCCTTTCCCACGAAGCAACCGCTGCGTTAGCAGCTTTGAGTGCGTAGCACGTGTTGCTGAGTCGGGCCGTAGATATAGAGTAAGAATTGTAGCCGACAGGTCGGAAGTATCCCGGTCTGTCGGCGGGAATGTGAGGAGTCATTATGCTACACAACACCTACCCCATCTGCGTAGAGGGTTCTGCGCCGGATGCAAAATTAGTTACGTATATTCAGGAGTATTCTCCTGCCATGAAAATGAATATCAGGCCCTTGATACTGATTTGTCCCGGTGGTGGCTACGGTTATACCTCGGACAGAGAGGCGGAAAGCATGGCACTCCAGTTTTTGGCTATGGGTTATCATGCAGCAGTGCTTCGTTATTCCTGTGCACCGGCTCAGTATCCGACGGCACTTTTGGAACTGGCTAATGCTATGAAGCTTATCAGAGAGCATGCGGCAGAGTGGAATGTGGCAGAGGATAAGATTGTCGTGCAGGGATGTTCTGCCGGAGGACATTTGGCGGCCAGTTTCGGTATGTTCTGGTCAGAGGATTTTATTGCAGAGGCATTAAATATAGCGGATAAGGAAATCCTGCGTCCCAATGGCATGCTACTTTGCTACCCGGTGATTACCTCTGGGGAATTTGCGCACAGAGGTTCGTTTGAGAATTTACTGGGGGACAGAACAGAGCTTTTGGAGAAGATGTCCTTGGAAAAGCAGGTCAATGAGAACACTCCGAAGGCATTTATCTGGCATACCTTTGAGGATGGTTCTGTTCCGGTGGAAAATTCCCTGTTGCTGGTAGGAGCCATGCGTAAGACCGGTATCCCTACGGAGTTTCACATGTATCCAAAGGGAGGACATGGTCTGGGCTTGGCAACGAAGCTTACGGAGACTGCGGACGGTCGCAGTGTGGAGCCGGATAGCGCCAGCTGGATAGGTTTGGCACATACCTGGTTAGAGGGATTATTTTCCTAAATCTTGCAGTTGCATTTTCTCGGTAGAAAAGGTATAAATATTGTAGAAGGAAATAAATTCGCAATTATTGATTGAGAAACGATAATAGAGGCACAGGCCATATAGAGCTCGTGTGCTTACCCCATGCTGAAATGAGGAAAAGATGAACTACATTGTATTGGATTTGGAGTGGAACCAAAGTAATACCGGAAAGGAACCGGAGGCATCGGATTTAACCTTTGAAATCATTGAAATCGGTGCCATAAAACTGAATGAAAACTTTGAGTTCGCAGGCGAATTCAGTCAGTTGATAAAACCGCAGGTCTATCAGGAAATGCACTATGTGACCAGCAAGCTTATCCATATGCGTATGGAGGAGTTAAGTCACGGAGAGCCTTTTGTGAAGGTGATG
The DNA here is from genome assembly GCA_045615205.1 of Acetatifactor sp. Classification (GTDB taxonomy): domain Bacteria; phylum Bacillota; class Clostridia; order Lachnospirales; family Lachnospiraceae; genus Acetatifactor. The sequence goes on along the minus strand of JAZLEI010000015.1, from coordinate 73,133 downwards.
AAGGATTTTCTGGAATGGTGCGGGGAAGAGGAATATTCTTTTTGTACTTGGGGCCCGTTGGATTTGACGGAGCTTCAGAGGAATATGCGTTTCTATGAGATGGAACCGCTCAGTGATGGTCCCATTGCCTTTTTGGATATTCAGAAGCTGTTCAGTATTGCTTTTGAAGACCGTAAGAGCAGAAGAGCATTGGAGTGGGCTGTGGACTATCTGGGTATTGAAAAGGATATTCCTTTCCACAGAGCCTTTAGTGATGCTTATTATACCGCGAAGGTTATGACCAGGCTGGAGCCTGAGAGTGTTTTCGAAAATGTTTCTTATGACACCTACAATCCGCCCAAGAGCAGAGATAAAGAGGTTAAGATACGTTTTGAAAACTATGAAAAGTATATTTCCAGAGAGTTTCCGGACAAAGCGACCGCCTTTGCAGATAAAGATGTGGCTTCCAGCAAGTGCTACATTTGCCATAGGAACCTGCGTAAAAAGGTAAAGTGGTTTACTGCCAATGGAAAGAACTATTATTGTATTGCTCATTGTGAAAAGCATGGCTATTTAAAAGGAAAGGCCAGAGTGCGGCGTACAGATGATGGTGCAATCTATATTGTGAAAACCACGAAATTCATATCCGAACAGGATGTGGAAGATATTTTGAAAAAGAAGTCGCATGCACAGGAAATGCGTCGTAAAAAGAATAAAAAATAAAAATCGAGCAAGGGGCTTATCGCCGCCTTGCTCTTCTTTGTCTACGCTTCGCTTCTGCTATTTGTTGTCTTCTCTTCTTTTTCAGGTCAGTAGATAGGGTTGGCTGTAACCGGTTGCTGCGGTATTTGCTTCCGGTTTTGAGAAGTCTTGTTTTCCCGGGGAAATTGATTTGGTAATTCCGCAGGAAAAGCAGAATCAGTGCTGCCAGGAATAAGATGCCTATTATAATGACTATCACCAGCAGTACCTTCTTCAGATTCACAAAGATAAAGGAGGGTTCCTTTTCGGTATCTGTATCCTTGGAAGTTTCGTCTGTATCGGAAAGTGTTCCGCTAGCAGAGGTAGCAGTACCCTCCGAATCGGAAGCCTCAAAGGTATAGTCTGTCTGATTGCTTAGGGCAAAATCAATAGAAGCACTGCCTACAAACAAATCATGATAGGTATAGGTGATACGGGCTGCTTCCGTTTCTGTTTCCGTATCATAAGAAATGGTAGAAACAGCATCGGTAAAGGCAGCTGTTTTCGGTAGGATGATATAATCCTGGTCGTTGAGCTCCAAAAGTGCCTGGGAACTGCCGAATATATCATTGTCATTGTAGAAAAAGTTATCGGTGTCAATGCTGTAATGAGTTTCATTTTGAGAAACATTACGCTTTTCAAAATTGCTGAAGCCGTAGTCTAATAGTGCGATGGTGTCTTCGTACTGAGCAGGAGCATCTGCACGTAAAACCACGCAAATCAACTTCAGACCATCTCTTTCTGCACAGGAAACCAGACAGCTTCTGGCTGCATTGGTATAACCGGTTTTACAGCCAATCAGTCCCTTGTATTCATATTTGCCACCGGGAATCAGCTCCATGTGGTTGTTTTCCCAGATTTCATCCGGCTGTGTATCTGTAGGGTACAAATGAATCTGCTTGGTAAGGGTCATTTTGCAGAGGAGCTCGTTATCGAAAAAAGCTCGTCCAATCATGGCCAAATCGTAGGCAGTGGTCATATGTTCCTTATGAGGGAGGCCGTTGGGATTCACAAAGTTGGAGTTCAGTGCCCCCAGCTCCTTAGCACGTTCATTCATAATTGGTGCGAACTGCTCCCAAGTATCTTTGGCAATGTGTTCACCGATACCAAAGGAAACCTCGTTGGCAGAGCGAATCAGTATGGCCTTTAGGCAATCTTCTACGGAAAGCTGCTCATTTGCATCAATACCGATGTGATTACTGCCCGGGTCAATATCATGGGTAGCCTTGTAGGAAAAGGTGACCATCTCGTCCAGAGAGCAACGTTCTGTAGCAATGAGGGTAGTCAATATCTTAGTGGTGCTGGCAGGATACTGCTGTTTGTGAATGTTTTTGGAGTACAAAATTACTCCGCTGTCAGCTTCCATCAAAATGGCAGAATCAGAGCTGATGGCAGGTGCCTCCGGCCAGCCTGTCCATTCAACGGATTCCACATTCAGGGATTTATCTGTGAGGGGAATATGTTCCGATTCCGCAGCCTGTACAGGCTGAGTACTCAGCAAAATGCTCAGCCCCAGTACACTGACAAGTCCGCGGAGGGAATGTCTAAAGTTCTTGAAACCTTTCAAAATCATACGTATTACCTTTCTGAAATTACTACTATATATCATACACTATTTTGGAGCAAAACCAAACTGTTTTCTGCAGAAAATTTTTAAAATCTGTAAAATATTAAAAGTGTCCGACAATGGGCTGGAAACAGGGGAGATATATGGTTCGGTCTGTTTTATAAAATTACACATTGGCAGGTATCTGTGTATGTGCTAATCTATACCTAGATAAATATTGTTATGAGGTGAAAGAATTTATTGATTTTATCAGTTTGATAGGAAAGGCGGAATAATCATGGAAGAAAGAGGAAGGAAGATTGTGGAAGCGTGCTTACGGGAAGGGAGTACAAATCCCATGGAGATTTTTCGGAATATCGCTCAAATGGATTTTGTCAGAATGCACGGACCGGAGCATCATGTGTTAGATGGTGCGGCACTGTTGACTGCCTTTTATAATGCCGGTGGTGAGATTGATTTGCCCAATAGTTTGAAGGAACTGATGAAAAGAGGATTACAAATGCCCGGAGCTACCTGTGGGATGTGGGGTGTCTGCGGTGCGGTAAGTTCTATGGGAGCAGCACTTTCTATTATAGACGGAACCGGTCCTTTGAGTGCAGATGCTTCTTGGGGAAAACATATGGAATTTACCTCTAAGGCATTATATAGTTTGTCTCAGGTAGGCGGTCCCAGATGCTGTAAGAGAGATGCTCTTTTGAGTTTTCAGGAGGCAATCCGATATATAAACGAGAATTATGATGTGGAATTACAAAGCGAGAAGATAGAATGTTGTTTTCATGAGAAGAATGAGCAATGCATCCAAGATAGGTGTCCGTTTTATAAAAAGCCAAAGAAGAAAGTGGCTTTTATATGCGTGCATAATTCTTGCAGAAGTCAGATTGCAGAGGCATTGGGAAAACATTTGGCATCGGAGGTTTTCGTATCATTTTCAGCGGGGATCGAAACGAAACCACAAATAAATCAGGATGCAGTCCGAATCATGAAAGAATTATATGGGATTGATATGGAGCAGACACAATACTCTAAATTGATAACAGATATCCCGAATCCGGATGTGGCAATTTCCATGGGGTGTAATGTGGGATGCCCGTTCATAGGCAGAGCATTTGACGATAATTGGGGCTTGGAAGACCCTACAGGAAAATCAGACGAGGAGTTCATACGAGTAATCAAAGAGATTGAACGCAGGATTTTAGAATTAAAGGATAAAGTGGATGGAGGAACCTCATGGAAAGATATATTCGAAATTCAGCTAAAGCCCTAATCATCAAAGAAGGAAAAATGCTGGCAATTAAAATCAGGGACAAAGAGGAAGAATGGTACATCATGCCCGGTGGCGGACAGGAAACGGAGGAGCTTCTCGCGGAAGCTGTTTGCAGAGAGGTGGCAGAGGAAGTAGGAATCAAGGTGGCAGCAAAGGAGTTGGCATTTGTAATAGAAGGCGTTCATGGGGAAGACTTTCATAGGGTAGATTTCGTATTCTTATGCGAATATTTGGGAGAAGTACCTGATGCAGCATTACACAAAGATACCAATCAAGTCGGTTATGATTGGCTGGATATTCAGACTTTGAATCAGTCGAAGCTTTATCCGTCGAAGCTACGAAGGCAGATTATGAATCTATACGAAGGAAAGCCGTTTCAGGTATATCTGGGAAATGAAGAGGTGGGCGATCCGGAGTGTTTGGAGTAGGGGGTAAAATTAAAGGCAGTCAATCCTAGCAGAAAAGGTGTTGCCTAAAATGGCGGTGCACAGCTAAAAGGGATCTTTTCATAAACATATGAATTTAAGTGTGAGGAACGTATTATGAAAAAAACAAGTGTGCAGTTTCATGCAACAATGGAAGAAATAGCTCTATTTCTCGAAGAGATAGTAAATGAGAATGAACTGAAAACTTACAAGTAGGGTCATTGGATATAATAGAGGTGTTCCAACAACTTGAATATGAGGTGAGTTATCATCTGAAAATTATCATGGTTATCCAATGGGAAAAGATAGGGTAGACAAATATTTGATACGAAATGAGGTTGTAAGAATATATGTATGAGTTTGTAAAATTGGCAATTCCTTCAGGGTGGGAAATGGTTGTAAATAATTTTATGTATATCAATTTATTAGAAGCTGGAGATAATGATGAAGTTTGGTTAAATTTAACAGAAGATATTATGTATATTCAAAGGAAACGTAAAAAGGTTCAATTAGGGATTGATGTGGGGTGGTACCCTGAGAACGAACCAAAGGGACAATATTGTGTAAAAGTTATTCAAAATAATGATTGGGAAAAACCAATAGAACTATACGAAAGTAGGAATATCGACAATATAATTAGTAAAGTGGAAGCATATTTAGAAAAATATAGTAGAGATTACAATTATATTTAAATATGTGATAATGATTAATATGGTATTATTTCATCGCATGCTGTTTTTGATGCGGATGGTTTGGTTTTGTATATTAAAACCTATAGACTTATTTTTGGGTTGCAGGTATTGGATGAATTGTTGGACATCCATTTCATTCCCACATTCTGTGGTGACTAAAGCATCTTATGAAAAAGCTGTGAGGTAACGGTTATGTTTAAGAAAAAATATGAAAAGAAGTCTTATGATAAAGAGAAAAAGAAGGCGGTTCTTCGTTGTAGTATATGTACCGGAGAACAGGTGGCAGGCTTTAAAGATTTGAATACCGGACATTTTGAGGAAGTCATGTTGATAAAGGCTTCAAAAGACTTGGAGGAGTTCATGGAAATGTATGGTGTTGTAACGATTACCAAGGAATATTAATGCAATATATGGGTAGAGTGCGGTTTTGCACACGAGACTTTTCGTTGGCGGGTGTTTCCGGAAACGATTCTGAAAAGCGATTCTGAAAGGCAACAAAAACTTACTTCCCAAGAGAAGCAGAATAGGGTATAATACTCACAGAGTAAAATCGTGGTAGATGATACCAGTATTTGGAGAAAGAGGATAAAGATATGCGTTTGAGAAATATACCCGGTTCCCGTGATGCGATTGCGGAGAGCAAGTTTGTAGTGCAGGAGGAGGTGCAGCCCTCGATGCCCGGCAAGTGGGCGGAGGTGTTCGGAAATGACCAGCCGATCCATATTGAAATCGGTATGGGGAAGGGGCAGTTCATCCATGCTATGGCGAAGCTGCACCCGGAGATAAATTATGTAGGTGTGGAGAAGTACTCCAGTGTACTGCTTCGTGCCATTCAGAAGATGGATGAGGAGGAACTGCCCAATCTGAAGTTTTTGCGTATGGAGGCAGAGGATATCGCCAAGGTATTCGGCGAGGGAGAGGTGGACAAGATTTATCTGAATTTCTCCGACCCATGGCCAAAGGACCGTCATGCGAAGCGCAGACTGCCTTCCAGAGAATTTTTGAAGAGATATGACTTTATTTTGAAGAAGGGTGCCCGTTTGGAGTTTAAGACGGATAACAGGGATTTGTTTGATTTCGCAGTGGAGGAGCTGGAGCCGGCAGGCTGGCAGGCAGAGGTGATTACCTATGATTTGCACGCAGATGCGAAGCTGGTAGATGGCAATGTAATGACGGAGTACGAGGAGAAGTTTTCCTCTATGGGCAATCCCATATGTAAGTATATTATATTTCGGTAAGTGAATGGATGCAAGGTAGCAGGAAATACTAGGAATCAGTACAAAGTACGGAAAGGAAGGGAAACGTTATGGTATTTACAACAGAAAATTTTCAGGCGGAGGTTTTAAGTTCAGAGCTTCCGGTATTGGTGGATTTTTATGCAGATTGGTGCGGTCCTTGTAAGATGATGGCACCCTTGGTGGAGAAGATGGCACAGAAGTATGAGGGACGCATGAAGATCGGTAAGTTAAACGTGGAGGATTCCATGGAGGTGGCACAGAAGTACCGTGTGATGAATATTCCTACCTTTATCTTCTTCAAGGGTGGAGAAGCGGTAGAGGTGCATGTGGGTGGCATGAATGCAGACAGTTTGGATGCCATGATACAGAAGCATTTGGGATAAAGAAGAGGAAGACAGCAGAGAGACTGCAGCATCTTTGGAAGGGATGTTGCAGTTTTTTTGTATTAGGGGCATAAAATTAGGAAAGAACAGGTGATTTTATTGCGAAAAATAAATCTTTTTGGTATAATCATAGATTAATAGGCGAATGTGAGGAAGAAGGTGGGGAAGTGGCGCAGCAGCTCTTTGTGGATTTGTATCAGTGTGATGAAACAATTATCGATGATATGGATGCTGTAAAGGAAATTGCACATAAGATATTAGCAGATATGCAGGTGGGAATCGTGGAGGAGTGCTTTCATAAGTTCGAGCCCATAGGGATTACCTATATTGCAGTAATCACCACTTCACATTTTTCTATACATACCTGGCCGGAATACCAATATGCGGCAGTGGATATTTTTTCCTGTAATGAGGAGCTTCCTGTGAAGCTGGCAGAGGAAATCCGTGTAGCGTTTGGAGCGAAGAGCCAGAAAACCAGAGTTTTTGAAAGAAACATAAAGGGAGGGGAGAACAGTGAACTATAGTGTCGGAGACAGATTGCGTGTAGACGGTGATGAGTTTCGTGTCATCGGTAAAATCGTTTTTGACGGAATGTGGGTAGAATATCGTTTGATAGCCCAGTCCGGCGGTCAGGAAAGATGGCTGAGTATCGATGACCATTATAGGGAGTATTCCATTTCCAGAAAGGCAGACCGTTCTGTATCTTTTCATGGCTACCATGTGGTAGATGAGGGAACAGAAATCGTTATGCAGACAGAAGGAAATGTGGATGTGGTAAAGGGGGATAAGGCTACCTTTACAGAGTATGAGGATGTAACAGAAGAGAAGATTATCTCCGTAGAGAGATGGGATGATGAGGAAGAGATTTCCGTGGGTTATTATCTGGATGCAGATGAGATACAGTTGATATCTTCCGCAAACGGCAGCGTGGTAAGAAACAGCAGTTCCGGTTATTCCGGCAGCTCCTATTCTAACGAACAGGCAAAGCAGAATGCCAATAGACTGATTAAGCTGGTGGCAGGATTGTTTATTGGTGTGACGGTTCTGGGTAATGTACTTCCGTCTCTGGCCAGCAGCCCGAAGATAGCCAAGTATCTGGAAAAGTCAACCAAGTATGTGTATGAGACTTCTATTACCGGAACGGATAACCAAAAGGCGGATGTATATTCCACTACCTACACTTTGGATATGGCTGCCAAGGATATTATTCAGGGTATCGACGGAAATACGCAGGATGTTCAGCAGAATACAGAGGATGGAGACGGTACCATTACCATATTAACCAGTAATGAATATTGCGTTATTTATACCTCTGAGGACAATAAGACATTGGTGCAGGTATCTACCAGAGAGTACGCATACCGCAATGACAATGATTTGTATCGGGGCAACAGATATTCTAACCGATATTACAGAAGATACTATTATTCCAAGGGTTATTCAACGGATACCTCCACTTATGGGGATCATTCCTCACCCTATAGTAGTTTTTCGGATAGTATGCTGGACAGCTCAGGCTACACCAGTACTTACAATACATATTCCAGTTCCATCAGACAGGCAAGCACCAGTTCCCGTACTTCATCGGGCGGTGGCTTAAGCAGTGGTAAATAGTGAAAGGAGAAGAAGAAAATGGACTTTTTATTCGCATTATTAGAGGTAGGAATTTATTCCGCATTAGGTATTGTTTTGATGATGTTAGGTAACTTTTTAATTGACTTGGTAGTACCTTGTCACTTCCCTACAGAAATTAAGAAGGGCAATACTGCAGTAGGCTGGTTGTCAGCAGGCTCCTTCATCGGAGTGGGTACCATTTTGCGTGCAGCGATTATGTCTCCGGCAGGTTCTGTTGTAGAGGAAACTTTATTGCAGGGTATCGGCAGTAGCGTGCTTTACTTTGCAATGGGTATTCTGTTCTTTGTAGTAGGCTATTTGGCAATCAGCATCTTTAACAAGAAGTACAACTTAAACGAGGAAATCGGTAACGGAAATACCGCAGCAGGTATTATGGTATTCGGTATTTTCGTAGGTCTTGCATTGGTGATTAGCGGAGTGATTTATTAATGAAAAAATATCGGTTGCTGATGCTGACCACCCTGATTATTTCAGGCTGTTCCATTTGCTATGAACTGATTATCAGTGCCATTAGTTCGTATCTGGTGGGAGATACGGTATTACAGTATTCCATCACCATCGGTCTCTATATGGCAGCAATGGGTCTGGGTTCCTTTTTATCGAAGTATATTAAGAAGGACTTGTTCGACTGGTTTGGAATGATTGAAATCGGGGTAGGACTGGTTGGCGGTGTCAGTGCGTTGGTGCTGTTTCTGGCGAATTTGTATCTGGAACAGTATCAATTAGTGATGTACATAGAAATTATTATTATCGGTACGTTAGTAGGGGTAGAAATACCCCTACTGACCCGAATTATAGAAGCCGACGAGGAAAACCTGAGAGTCACCATTTCTTCCATATTCAGCTTTGATTATGTGGGAAGTCTGGTTGGCTCTATTGCGTTCCCTTTGTTGCTGTTGCCGCAGCTGGGATATTTTGCTACTGCTTTTTTGACAGGCTCACTGAATTTAGTAGCGGCGATGTTGATTGTGTTTAAATACTCAGAGCGTGTGAAGAAGGCTTTTGTGTTAAAGGTGACTTCGGTGCTATTGTTTGCAGGCATGCTTATCGGTATTTTCGCATCAGACTATTTGGCAGATCGTATTGAAGGTGGTCTGTACAGGGATAAAATCATTCTGTCGGAGCATACTCAATATCAGCATATTGTCATGACGAGGCACAAGGATGATATCCGTTTGTTTATCGATGGTAATATTCAGTTTTGTTCCTTGGATGAATATCGTTATCATGAAGCATTGGTGCATATTCCTATGGCCAATGCTTTAAAAAAGGATAAGGTATTGGTGCTGGGCGGTGGTGACGGTCTGGCAGTGAGGGAGCTGTTAAAGTACGAGGGAACAGAGGTTACCTTGGTGGATTTGGATGCGGAAATGATTCGTATCTGTAGTGAAAATCCTCATATTGCGCAGCTGAATGAAGGGGCTCTGAAAAGCGAACTGCTGACGGTGATTAATCAGGATGCTTACCGTTATTTGGAGGAGACAGAAGAAAAGTTTGATGTGATATTGGTGGATTTGCCGGATCCTAACAATGAGACCTTGAACAAGCTTTATACTAATGTATTTTATCGTTTGTGTAAGAATGCGTTGACAGAGGATGGTATTATGACGGTGCAGTCTACCAGTCCCTATTATGCACCGAAGGCTTTCTGGTGTATCAATCAAACCTTAGAGAGCGAGGGCTTTTGGGTGCAACCGTATCATATTCAGGTGCCGGCCTTTGGAGACTGGGGCTTTAATTTGGCTTCGGTAAAGGCGCTGACGGGGGATGCGCAGATACAGGTGGAAACCAAATACCTGACCACGGAGAATGCCAAGGGGATGTTCATTTTCGGCAAGGATGAAACCTTGCAGGGGGAAGAAATAGAATTAAACACCTTATCCAAGCCCATGCTGATACAGTATTATTCGGAAGCAGTGCGGAATTGGGAATAAATTTTAGAAAACTTTTAGATATGTGTTTGCGATTTCACATTTATTCTATTGATTCTATTTTGAAAAATGTTTAAAATGTAACATAGCGTGGAAAAAGCGAAATGTTTACGAGGAGTTACTATATATGGAAAATCAAAATAACAATCGGGGAAACGGAGGCAATAACAATCAAAATCCGAAACGTCCCAGTTTCCTGTCCATAGTGATGGCAATCTTAATCAGTTTAGTGATGGGAGCTATATTTTGGAGTCTCTTCATGGGAGATGGCGGAAATGTAGAAGAGGTTACGTATTCTGAGTTTATTGCTCATTTGGAAAGTGGTAAGGTAGACGAAGTAGAGCTGAATAACGAAAGGATTTCTTATACCTTGAAGGAAGAGGAGAATACAGGGAATAATATGCTGTATCCTTTCTATTTCAGGATGAGTCCCACTGTATATTCTGCTATATTAATAGAAGAGTATGATACAGTGACACAGAGACTGATGGATGCTAAGGTGCCTAGTTACGGCGGTGTTTCCACCAGTATGTCAGATATGATTTTGAATATGCTGTTAACGGTGGTATTGCCGTTGATATTGATGTGGATATTGCTGGGCTTTTTGTTCCGCAAGATGTCCGGTGGCAGCGGCGGTCCCATGGGCGTAGGCAAGAGCAATGCAAAGGTTTATGTACAGAAGGAAACCGGTGTAACCTTTAAGGATGTGGCAGGACAGGATGAAGCAAAGGAGTCGCTGGTAGAAGTTGTAGATTTCCTGCACAATCCCGGCAAATATACCAAGATTGGTGCCAAGCTACCAAAGGGAGCTTTGTTGGTAGGACCTCCCGGAACCGGTAAGACATTGCTTGCAAAGGCAGTGGCAGGTGAGGCGAAGGTGCCTTTCTTCTCCCTCACAGGTTCGGACTTTATCGAGCTGTATGTAGGTGTAGGTGCCAGTCGTGTAAGAGATTTGTTCAAGGAAGCAACCAAGAACGCACCTTGTATTATCTTTATAGATGAAATCGATGCCATCGGTAGAAGTCGTGATTCCAAGTATGGCGGCGGCAATGAAGAACGTGAGCAGACCTTGAATCAGCTGCTTTCTGAAATGGATGGTTTTGATAGTTCCAAGGGTATATTGATACTGGGTGCAACCAACCGTCCGGAGATTTTGGATAAGGCATTGCTTCGTCCCGGTCGTTTCGACAGAAGAATCATCGTGGATAAGCCGGACCTGAAGGGACGTGTGGATGTTTTGAAGGTACATGCCAAGGATGTGAAGATGGATGAGACTGTAGATTTGGAAGAAATCGCACTGGCTACCAGTGGTGCAGTAGGTTCCGATTTGGCGAATATGATAAATGAAGCGGCCATCAATGCGGTAAAGGAAAAGCGTGAATTTGTAAGCCAGCAGGATTTGTTTATTGCGGTAGAGCAGGTGCTGGTAGGTAAGGAAAAGAAGGACCGCATCATGAGTAAGGAGGAGCGTCGAATCGTTTCTTATCATGAGGTAGGTCATGCATTGGTCAGTGCTTTGCAGAAGAATTCTGAGCCTGTGCAGAAAATTACCATCGTACCCCGTACCATGGGGGCTTTGGGTTATGTAATGCATGTGCCGGAAGAAGAGAAGTATCTGAATACCGAAGCAGAGCTGCGTGATATGCTGGTAGGTTTATTAGCAGGACGTGCGGCAGAAGAAATCGTATTTGATACGGTGACCACCGGTGCTTCCAATGATATTGAAAAGGCGACCAATATCGCCAAGGCTATGGTGACACAGTATGGTATGAGCAAGAAGTTCGGACTGATTGGTCTGGCAACCGTAGAGAGCCGTTATCTGGATGGCTCTGCACATTTGAACTGTAGTGATGTGACTGCTGCGGAAATCGATGCAGAAGTAGTAAATATTTTGAAGGAAAGCTACGAAAAGGCACTGGAGCTTCTGCGTGAGAATCGTGAGCTGATGGATAAGCTGGCTGACTTCCTCATTGAGAAGGAAACCATCACCGGTAAGGAATTCATGAAGATTTTCCGTCAGGAGAAGGGTATTTTGGAGCCTGAGGAGGAAAAGGCGGAGAAGAGCAAGGTGGATGTGACCATAACAGACGAAACCGCTACTACCGGTGAGGCTACAGCTGCAGAAGAGGCTGCCGCGGAAGGAACGGCTGCGGTTGGAGCTGAGGGCGTAGAAAACTCGGAGGGTGTTGCCGGTCAGGCTGCAGAAAAGGAAGCTTCGCAGCAGGAGGAAACAGCTACAGAGAAAAAAATGGATGCTGAACCGGAGGATAGACCTGCCACAGATGCAGGAAGTCATGCTACTGACAGTACTACAACCGGTAATACTACCATTGGCACTTCAGGAAATACGACGGGCAGTACCGGAAGATTTTCCAATGGAAGTATTTGGGATAAGAAATAAGTAAACCATGAGAAAGAGCAGATTCCCAAACGGGTCTGCTCTTTTAGATTGAGGGGAATTGTGGTATAATGTACGCGAAAGAAAATCAAGCGGCAGCGAAGCTGACATTTGATTTTCTACGCGATAGCGGGCAAACAGTCTGCGATAGCAAACAAGAAAGCACCAAGTGCGGGTTTGCGAGCGTAGACATACGCGGGCACAATATGGCAGGAGGCACGAGATGTTCAACTTTGAAGAAGAATTGAAAAAGCTACCCCATAATCCGGGGGTATATATCATGCGGGATGCTCACGATGCCATATTGTATGTGGGTAAGGCCATTGACTTGCACAATCGTGTCAGGTCTTATTTTCGTGAGAATATCGGGCGTGGTCCTATGATTGACAAGATGGTGACCTTGATTGCCCGTTTTGAATATATTGTGACGGATTCGGAGTTGGAAGCGCTGGTGCTGGAGAACAACCTGATAAAGGAGCACAGCCCCAAATATAATACACTTTTAAAGGATGACAAGACCTATCCCTATATCAAGGTAACTTTGGGGGAAGAATTCCCTCGCATCCTTTTTTCCAGAGAGATGAAGAAGGATAAGTCTAAGTATTTCGGACCTTATACCAGTGCGGCAGCAGTGAAGGATACCATAGAGCTGTTGAACAAATTGTATCAGCTGCGAACCTGTCACAAAAGTCTGCCAAAGGAAATCGGTAACGAGCGTCCCTGCTTAAATTACCATATCAAGCAGTGTTTGGCACCCTGTCAGGGATATATTGATAAAGAACAGTATCGTCAGCAGATTGCAGGAGCCATGGAATTTTTGAATGGTAACTACGGTCCCATTCAGAAGGACTTAGAGGCGAAGATGCTGGCAGCTTCAGAGAATATGGAGTTTGAGGAGGCTGCTAAGTACCGGGATTTGTTAAATAGTGTGAAGCAGGTGTCCCAGAAGCAGAAGATAACCAATAGTGTGGGAGAGGATAAGGATGTGATTGCCCTGTATCAGGATGAGGCAGAGGCAGTGGTGCAGGTGTTCTTTATCCGCGACGGGAAACTGATTGGTCGGGAACATTATTATATGACGCATGTGTCGGGACAGAAGAAGCCACAGATTTTAGAAGATTTTATCAAGCAGTTTTATGCAGGTACTCCTTTTATTCCTAAGGAGCTGATGCTGCAATATGATATAGAAGATATTCCCTTGATTGAAAGCTGGTTGACCCAGAGGCGAGGCAGCAGAGTGTATGTCCGTGTACCCAAAATTGGTACGAAGGAGAAGCTGGTAGAGCTGGCTGCTCAGAATGCCAAGCTTATTTTAAGTCAGGATAAGGAACGCCTGAAGCGTGAGGAAGGTCGTACCATTGGGGCCGTGAAGGAGATTGCCCGACTTTTGGGGCTGGAGAATATCGAGCGTATGGAGGCCTTTGATATTTCCAATATCAGTGGTTTTGAAAATGTCGGTTCCATGGTGGTATATGAAAAGGGCAAGCCCAAGAAAAGCGACTACCGCAAGTTTCGTATCAAAACCGTGTCCGGTCCGGATGATTACGCCTGCATGAGAGAGGTGTTGACCCGCCGCTTTTTGCATGGTATGGAGGAAGGAAAGGAGCTGGAAGAACAGAACATAGAGAAACAGTTCGGCAGCTTTACTAAATTTCCGGACCTACTCCTTATGGATGGTGGACGTGGACAGGTAAATATCGCCTTATCTGTGCTAGAGGAGCTTCGTATCAATATTCCGGTATGCGGTATGGTAAAGGATGATAACCACCGCACCAGAGGATTGTATTTTAATAATGTAGAATTGCCTATAGATACTCATTCGGAGGGCTTTAAATTAATTACCCGTATACAGGACGAAGCACACCGCTTTGCCATCGAGTATCATCGTTCCTTGCGCAGCAAGGATCAGGTCAAATCCGTGCTGGACGATATCCCCGGCATCGGTCCTGCCCGCCGAAAGGCACTGATGCGTCACTTCCGGTCCTTGGAAGAAATCCGCAATGCTGAAGTAGAGCAGCTCATGGAAATCCCCGAAATCACCCGGAAGGTGGCAGAGGAAATCTATATATTTTTCCATTGAAGCCCCGAAAAGAATATGTTATATTGAAGATAATCGAATTCAGAAAGGATGCAAAAGATTATGCCAAGTATTAGTTTAAAAAAGCTTATCGACAAGATGAAGCTGGAAAATCTGACAGTGGAAGTGAATGTAGATAATAAGCGCATTACGCAGACGGACCTGAATCGTCCGGCACTTCAGCTGACAGGTTTCTTTGAGCATTTTGATGCAACTCGCGTGCAGGTAATCGGTTTTGTGGAGTATACCTATTTGGAAGGTTTGGATAATGATAGGAAGAAGGAAATCTATCATAAATTGCTTTCCTATGATATTCCGGCGGTGGTATTCAGTAGGGATTTGAGACCGGATGAGTTATTTTTCCAAGCTGCAGTAGAGCATAATGTTCCGATTTTGTCTACCAAGAAATCCACTTCTTCCTTTATGGCAGAGACTATTCGTTGGTTAAATGTACAGCTGGCACCCTGTATTTCCGTGCATGGTGTATTGGTGGACGTATTTGGCGAAGGTTTGTTGATTACCGGTGAGAGTGGTATCGGTAAATCAGAGGCGGCGTTGGAGCTAATCAAGCGTGGTCATCGTCTGGTGACGGATGATGTGGTAGAAATCCGCAGAGTGAGTGAGGAAACCATTATCGGTAGTGCACCGGATATTACCAAGCATTTCATCGAGCTGAGAGGTATCGGTATTGTGGATGTAAAGGCACTCTTTGGTGCTTCTTCCGTAAAAGATACTCAAGCTATCGATTTGGTAATCCGTCTGGAGGACTGGGATAAGGATAAGGAATATGACCGTCTGGGTCTGGAAGAAAACTATACGGAATACTTGGGCAATAAGGTAGTGTGTCATAACATCCCTATTCGTCCGGGACGTAATTTGGCAATCATTTGCGAATCAGCAGCAGTAAACCATCGTCAGAAGAAGATGGGCTATAATGCAGCACAGGAATTATATGCGAGAGTACAGAAATCTTTAGCAAGAAAAAGAGAAGAGGATTAATTGTTTGGAGGATAAGAGATGAGTAAGTATGCTTTTGGTGTGGATATCGGTGGTACTACCGTAAAGTTAGGTTTGTTTGACAGAGAAGGCTGTGTATTGGAGAAGTGGGAGATTCCTACTGTAAAGGATAATCACGGTGCCAGCATTTTACCTGACGTGGCTGCCAGCATTAAGGCGGTTATGGAGGAAAAGGGTATTGATGGTGATGATATCGTAGGCGTTGGTGTCGGTGTACCCGGTCCTGTAGATGAGGAAGGAAATATTCATAAGGCTGTAAACTTAGGCTGGGATGAGTTTAATATTCCCAAGGTATTGAGCGGCTATCTGGACTTGCCGGTAAAGGCCGGTAATGATGCAAATGTAGCAGCATTTGGTGAAATGTGGCAGGGTGGTGGTAAGGGCTACTCCAATCTGGTTGCAGTTACACTGGGTACCGGTGTTGGCGGCGGTATTATTATCAATGGTCACATTCTGACCGGTGCAACCGGAGCAGGTGGCGAAATCGGCCATATTCATATCGAAGACAGTGAAACAGAGGTGTGCGGATGCCAGAACAAGGGATGTTTGGAGCAGTATGCTTCTGCAACCGGTGTGGTTCGTCTGGCACAGCGCAGATTAGCGAAGGATGATGCACCCAGTGTACTTCGTGATACAGACCTTACTGCAAAGGCTGTATTCGATGCAGTGAAGGGTAAGGATGCTGTAGCAATCGAAATCGCAGAGCAGTTCGGTGAGTACTTAGGAAAGGGATTGGCAGCTGTTGCAGCTGTTGTGAATCCTGAAATCTTTGTTATTGGTGGCGGCGTATCCAAGGCCGGCGATATTCTGTTTGATTACATTCGCCCTGCATACGACAAGTATGTATTCCATGGTTGCCGTGATGCTAAGCTGGCTTTGGCTACTTTGGGCAATGATGCCGGTATTTTTGGAGCAGCAGCTTTGATTTTATGTGAATAAATATAGAACAGAAGGAAATAGACATGATTAGCAAGACCGTTGTAAAAGCATTGGAGAACTTTTTGCCCGCAGAGAATATTTACTTGAATGAGCCAATGAGTCAGCATACTACTTTTCGCATAGGCGGAGAAGCCGATTGCTTTTTGCAGATAGAAAATGTAGAGCAGCTGAAGAAAGTACAACGCTATTTACAGCAATTGGAGATTCCGTATTTTGTGTTGGGTAACGGCAGTAATCTTTTGGTGGGGGATGAAGGATTTGCCGGTGTTATTCTGGAAATAGCAGATAAGATGAATGAAGTAAAGGTAAGGGGCAATTTGATTGTGGCACAGGCAGGTGCCCCCATGAGTAAAATTGCCCGTATTGCCTATGAAAACGGACTGACCGGTTTTGAATTTGCAGCAGGAATACCGGGAACCATCGGTGGCGGCGTGGTCATGAATGCCGGTGCCTATGGCGGAGAACTGAAGCAGGTGGTTACTTTGGTAAAGGTAGTTGACAAGGAAGGGGACTTATTAGACCTGGACAATGCTACTATGGAGTTTGGTTATCGTACCAGTGCCATTAAGCACCAGCCCTTTACGGTAGCTGAGGTACATATTCAGTTGCAGGAAGGGAAACCGGAGCAGATTAAGTCACAGATGGATGAATTGGCTAGAAAACGTCGGGAAAAGCAACCATTGGAGTATCCCAGTGCAGGCAGTACCTTTAAACGTCCGGAGGGACATTTTGCCGGAGAGTTGATCATGAATGCAGGACTGCGTGGCTATCAGGTGGGTGGAGCTCAGGTTTCCGAGAAACATTGTGGCTTCGTAATTAATAAAGGTAATGCTACGGCAGCAGATGTGAAGCAGTTGATAGCACATGTGCAGGATACGGTGAAAGAGCGTTACGGTGTGGAACTGGAGCCGGAAGTGATTATCATCTAATGAGTGGCAGGAAACCAATCGAACGCAAAGTGGGCATTTGGTTTCAATCGTGAAATTAACGAGCTAACCGACTGAGAAGCAGGCAGGTGAGCACGAAGTGCGAGTTTGCGAGTAAGATAGAGGTATGGCATGAGATTTGTTATTGTTACAGGTATGAGTGGTAGTGGCAAAAGTACAGCACTGAAAATGTTAGAGGACGCGGGCTATTATTGTGTAGACAATTTGCCCGTGTCTCTCATTGAGAAGTTTGTGGAATTGCTGGCGATGCCTAATAATGAAATAGAGAAGGTAGTGCTGGGACTGGATGCCAGAGCCGGACAGGCCTTTGAAGAGGTGGCAAATATACTGGATGCCCTGCGTGATAAAGGGTATCTGTTTGAAATATTATTTATGGATTCTTCCGATGCGTCCTTGATTAAACGATATAAGGAAAGCCGTCGTCTGCATCCGGTGGAGCCGGAGGGGCGTATCGAGGATGGTGTCAAGAGAGAGCGAGAGATGCTTGCAGAGATTCGTAAACAGGCGGATTATGTGTTTGATACCACAGGACTGTTGACCAGAGAACTAAAAGCAGAGCTGGACCGCATTTTTGTGGAAGGTGAGGAATATAATAGTCTCATGATAAACGTCATGTCCTTTGGCTTCAAGCATGGTATTCCCGCAGATGTGGATCTGGTGTTTGATGTACGATTTTTACCCAATCCCTATTATGTGGACGAGCTGAAGACCAAAACAGGCAATGACAGAGAGGTACAGGAATATGTCATGAGCTGTCCGGAGTCTCATGAATTTCTGGAAAAACTGGTGGATATGCTGCAGTTTTTGGTACCTAATTATGTAAAAGAAGGAAAGTACCGACTGGTAGTGGCAATCGGTTGCACAGGAGGAAAGCATCGAAGTGTAACCCTTGCGAATGAGCTGTATCAGGAAATGAAGGATAAGGGAAATTATGGTATGACGATTTTCCACAGGGATGTGAATAATCGCAGCAAATAAAAGTACCCTAGTGGAGGTAAGTATGTCATTTTCGCATGATGTGAAAGAAGAACTGGCAGGGCAGATTAGCGCGGCCAGACATTGTCAGATGGCAGAGCTGGCTGCAATATTGCACTTTACCGGGCAGTACGGAAGAGACAGTGAGGGCAATTTTACAATCGGTTTTCAGACAGAAAATGAAACTGTTGTAAAAAAGGGCTTTACATTATTGGAAAAAACATTTAGTATAGATACTAGTGTTGCTATCAGCAAGGAAAAAATGCAGGAGCTGTATCATAAATTCGGGGATTTGGAAGAACCGGTAGATGAAATACTCCTAAAGAATGCTTGCTGTCGCAGAGCATATATCAGGGGAGCTTTTTTGAGCATTGGTTCCTTAAGCGTGCCGGAAAAGGGCTATCATCTGGAATTTGTATGCTTAAGCGAGGAAAAAGCAAAACAATTGCAAAGCGTTATTCAGAGCTTTGACATAGAAGCGAAGATTATTCTTCGTAAAAAGTATTATGTGGTATACATGAAAGAGGGGGAGGCTATCGTAGACCTGCTCAATGTCATGGAAGCACATGTAGCACTAATGAATTTGGAAAATATGCGTATCCTAAAGGAAATGCGTAATTCCATCAACAGAAGAGTAAACTGTGAGGCAGCGAATATTTCCAAGACAGTAAATGCAGCCACCAAGCAGACAGAGGATATCCTATTGATTAAGGAACGCTATGGACTGGATAACCTGCCGGAAAATCTCAGACAGGTAGCCTTAGCACGTTTGGAAAATAAGGATTTACCATTGAAGGAATTAGGGGAAATGCTGGATCCTCCCGTAGGAAAATCGGGAGTTAATCACAGATTGCGAAAGCTGAGCGAGATAGCAGAGAAGCTCAGGAAGTAGTGAAGGAGGAGAATGTTATGACAAAAAAGACGGTGGAGATCAGACTTCAGAATGGACTGGAAGCAAGACCTGTTGCTATGCTGGTGCAGGTAGCAAGCAAGTACGACAGCTCTATTTATTTGGAGACTGCCGGAAAGAAGGTAAATGCTAAGAGTATCATGGGAATGATGAGCTTAGGTCTGGCCTCAGGGGAAATCGTTACAGTAACCGCAGATGGTGCGGATGAGGTAGCAGCAGTAGGAGAAATGGAACAGTATTTGTGTAATGTGACAGCATAGTGGAGACAAAAATTCGTCGGCATAATCAGAAAAAATGATTATGCCGATATTTTTTTAACATTATTGTTTATTTTTTGTCAAATGTGTGTTATACTGTCCGCAAAGGGTAATTTACCCATAAAAATTAGATTACAAATGGAGGTAACGAAAATGTTAGTTTCAGCAACCGAAATGCTTAAAAAAGCAAAAGCAGGTCACTATGCAGTTGGCCAATTTAACATCAATAACCTGGAGTGGACCAAGGCTATCCTTGCTACCGCGCAGGAAATGAACTCTCCTGTTATCCTTGGTGTATCCGAAGGTGCAGGTAAGTACATGGGCGGATACCATGCAGTAGTTGGTATGGTAAATGGCTTATTACAGGATATGAACATCACTGTTCCTGTAGCTCTTCACTTAGATCACGGCTCATTCGAGGGCTGCTACAAGTGTATCGAAGCTGGTTTCTCATCTATCATGTTTGATGGTTCTCACTATCCTATCGCTGAGAACGTAGAGAAGACTACTCAGCTTGTAAACGATGCTCATGCTAAGGGAATTTCCATCGAAGCAGAAGTTGGTTCTATCGGTGGTGAAGAAGACGGTGTTATCGGTGCTGGTGAGTGTGCAGATCCTGAAGAGTGTAAGGCAATCGCTGATTTGGGCGTAGACTTCCTTGCAGCAGGTATTGGTAATATTCATGGTAAGTATCCTGAGAACTGGGCTGGTCTCAGCTTCGAGACTTTGGATGCTGTTCAGCAGAAGACCGGTGATCTTCCTCTGGTTCTTCACGGTGGTACAGGTATCCCTGCAGACATGATTAAGAAGGCTATCAACCTTGGTGTTGCAAAGATTAATGTAAACACTGAGTGTCAGCTTGCTTTCGCTGCAGCTACCAGAAAGTATGTTGAAGAAGGTAAAGATTTACAGGGTAAGGGATTTGACCCTCGTAAGCTTTTAGCTCCCGGAACAGAAGCTATCAAGGCTACTGTTAAGGAAAAGATGGAACTCTTCGGTTCTGTTGGTATGGCTTAATTCCTACTTAATATGCCTATAAAGGGCTCCTGTTCGGTTGTATGACTGGGCAGGGGCTTTTTGAATGTTTAAAAGTCGGTTGCCCTGAGATGGAGTTGGTAGTAAAATGGGATTGCAAAGAAATATTGACAGTTAGCTGGAATGGTGACGAAAATGAGTAAAGCACAAAATGATTTTTCCAAGGGACCGGTTTGGAAATGTATTATAGCTCAGGCGGTGCCACTAACAGTTGCACAATTGGTGCAGCTTCTATATAACGTAGTAGACAGAATATACTTGGGGCATATGGGGGATGGCAGCAGCATGGCTCTGACCGGAGTGGGGTTGACCTTTCCTATTGTAACGCTGATTATGGCTTTTACCGCTTTGTTTGGTATGGGAGGAGTGCCTCTCTTTTCCATGGCAAGAGGTGCAGATGACAAGGAGGAGGCAGAGAAGATACTGGGACATTCCTTCGGACTGCTTGCAGTCAGTGCAGTGGTATTGACGGTTTTTTGTTATGTTTTTTGTAAGCCTATATTATTTTTGTTTGGGGCAGGAGAAGCTTCTTATGTCTATGCAGAGGAATATTTAAAAATATATTTGCTGGGCACTATCTTTTCCATGCTTTCCACCGGTTTGAACGGTTATATTAATGCACAGGGCTTTCCGCGTATGGGTATGCTGACTACTATTCTGGGTGCGATTATCAATATTGTATTGGACCCTATATTTATCTTTGCACTGAATATGGGGGTGTCAGGTGCAGCACTGGCAACGATTATCAGTCAGGCATTTTCAGCAGTGTGGGTGCTTCGGTTTCTGACAGGGAAAAAGGCAGTGGTACGATTGAAGAGATGCTACATACGCCCCACAAAACGTATTACCAAGGAAATCTGCCGTTTGGGTGCTTCTAACTTTATTATGCAGGGAACCACCTGCTTGGTGCAGGTAACATGTAATTCTACTTTGCAGCAGTATGGTGGTGATTTGTATGTAGGTATTATGACGGTGTTAAACTCTATCCGCGAAATTTTTGCTCTGCCCATCGGCGGTATTGTAAATGGTGCACAGCCGGTTATCAGCTTTAACTATGGTGCAAAGAGAAACGACAGGGTAAAGTCCGGTATACGGTTTAATACCTGGTTGGGAGCTTTGTACACCATGGCTGCATGGATTTGTGTGGTGGTATTTCCCAAGTTTTGGTTCGGGATTTTCTCAGATGATATACAAATGATGGATGCGGGAATCGAAGCCTTGAAAATTTATTTCTTCGGCTTTGTATTTATGGCCTTTCAGTTTGCAGGGCAGTCCACCTTTCAGGCACTGGGAGATGCGAAGCATGCGATTTTCTTTTCCCTGCTTCGAAAGGCAATCATCGTGGTGCCGCTGACACTACTTTTGCCCAGACTGGGATTTGGGGTACACGGGGTGTTTCTGGCAGAACCTATTTCCAATGCGGTAGGAGGAGTGGCGTGCTATATAACCATGCGTAGGACGGTATATCGGAAGTTGTAAAGCAGTATGGAATGTTTTTTATCGCTTATTTGAATTTATCGACGGAGTGTACGATAGGTACAAATGAGCGATTAATATTAAGAAAATTATAATTCCTATTGCTTTTTTTATGTGATTGAAGTATGATTAGTTATACTAATCATACTTATGGAGGAGAAAATATGGAATTACCACAGGGTAAATATGCATGGATGGTAAAAATCGGTGAAAAGGGACAGTTTGTGATCCCCAAGGAGGCCAGGGAAATGTTTGATTTGCAGCCCGGGGCAGAGATATTGGTTTTGGGAGATGAGAAGCAGGGGATTGCTATTTTACCAAGGGCGAAGCAGAGAGAATTTATTGCAAAGGTTTTTTCCCAGATGGAAACTGAGGAGGCAGAGGCATGAGTAGAATCGTTTTCTTTTGTATTCCGGCACATGGACATACCAATCCTACCTTAGGAGTGGTACGGGAGCTGGTGAGCAGAGGGCATGAGGTGCTATATTATTCGTACAATGTGATGAGAGAAAAAATAGAGGCTGCAGGAGCTACCTTTGTGTCCTGTGATGATTATGATATGGAGCAGAAGCTTTCACCCAAGGATGCTGTGCGGGTGGGAAAGGATTTGGCCTTTTCTACGAAAATACTGGTAGACACTACTTTAGCATTGGATGACCGTGTGTGTGCAGATATGGAGAAGATGCAACCGGATTGTATCGTGGCAGATTCTATGGCTGTATGGGGCAAGGCAGTAGCTCTGAAGCTGGGAATACCCTTCGTATCCTCCACCACTACCTTTGCTTTTAATCAGCATTCTGCAAAGATTATGAAGCAGAGCGTGGGAGAGTTGTTTCGCATGATTTTTTCCATGGGAAAGATTGGCAAGGAAATCAAGCGTTTGCAGGACAAGGGATACCCCATCAAGAGTGTGTTGGATATTATTCAAAATGATGAAAATACGCATACTGTGGTTTACACTTCTCCGGAATTTCAGCCCTGTGCGGAAACCTTTTCAGATAAGTATGCTTTCGTAGGACCGTCCATTCGTCCGGCGCAGAGTGCGATAAAAAAGACAAAAGAAAAGTTGGTTTATATTTCTATGGGTACGGTCAATAATGACATGTTGCCGCTTTATAAAAAGTGTATTGCAGCATTCGGAGAGACCGATTACCAGGTCATCCTGTCGGTGGGGAATTTGGTGGAGATGGAACAGTTCGGGGAATTGCCGAAAAATGTGGAGATATTTTCCAGTGTGGACCAGATTGCTGTATTGCAAAAGGCAGATGCGTTCCTTTCCCATTGTGGTATGAACAGTGTGAATGAAAGTTTGTACTTTTCCGTGCCTTTGGTGATGTTGCCGCAAACACCGGAGCAGGGAGGTGTGGCAACTCGTGTAGCCCAACTGGGAGCCGGAAAGAAATTGGAAAAGACCGATGCGGAAGAAATTCGTAAAGCAGTAGAAGAGGTGTTAGCGGATAGCACTTATAAGGAAAATGCAACAAGAATTGCGGAGGGCTTTCGAAGATGTGCAGGAGCTACGGGAGCTGCTGACAAAATTCTGAGTGTGTGCAAGGGATAATAAAAAAGTCCCATAAAAGGGAGGATGCCAAGTAAAGTGACCTTTACTTGGCATTTATTATGAAAAAGTTATTATAAACAATAAACTGTTATTTGCTTATTTAAGTTTTTGGGGTTGTTGTTGTGTTCCTTTGTTAATTATAGTATATAGGATAGAAATGTCTAAAAAATGATGGAGAATTTAAAAATCATTGAATGATTTGTAAACAAATTATGAACGAGGGGAATGCCAGGGCAGCCATATCACTCACACACCGGTGAAAAGAACAGTGAGCCCAAATTGTATGCCGCCGATCGAACAAGTATGTTCGCCATCGTCATACAATTTCGGCTCACAGTTTTTTCAACGTTGTATTTTGTGATATAGCTGCCTCGGCCGTTCCCTATCTGGGGAGTTTTTCGGGTTCGGGATATTCTACGCCAAAGGTTTCTACGGTAACAGTTTTCATAATCTGTTTCTCTAAAGGTCGGTCGTTGTAATCCGTAGCGGTTTCTGCGATTTTGTTCACAACCTCCATGCCTTCGATGATTTTGCCGAAGGCTGCATAGCCACCATCCAAATGAGGAGAGTTCTTGTGCATAATAAAGAACTGGCTGCCTGCGGAATTAGGCATCATGCTTCTGGCCATAGAGAGAACACCCACGGTGTGCTTTAAGCCGTTCTGGAAGCCGTTCTGAGCAAATTCGCCTTTGATGCTGTAGCCCGGACCACCCATGCCGGAGCCCTGAGGACAACCGCCCTGGATCATAAAGCCGCGGATAACGCGATGGAAAATCAAACCATCATAAAATTTGTTGTTAATCAAGCTGATAAAGTTGTTTACGGACTGGGGAGCAATTTCGGGATATAATTCCAGCTTCATCACATCTCCGCTTTCCATAGTAATGGTTACAATAGGATTCTGTGCCATAATGTATTTCCTTTCTGTCTGAGATTGTGGTAGGTGTTATGCAGAATAGCTCTGGCTCTAAACGCCACCACAGTGTATAATGATATCATAACCGAATTGGGAAGGAACGTAAAGAAAATTATGAAGATTTCTGAAGCGAAATATTTAAAAAAGGTTTTTGTAGTATTTCAGGATAAGGAACAGTTGGAAAAGCTGGTGGTTTTGAAAGAAAAATTACAGAAAGAAGGAATTGGATGGAAGGTTTTGGAAGAGGCCGAGATGGAGGCAGAAGAACAAGCAACTGTGGGAGTTCTTTATATTACGGATTGCAGGAAGACTCTGGATAGGTTGAACGCTCTTGGACTAGCGGTGTTGGTTTCCTTTCATTCAGGAAATGAGGGAGAAGACTTATCGACAGCAAGGTATGCCGTTGAGCAGACTGAGGAAGTAGAAACGATATATCTGGAGCGTGTATACCGAAGGTATGCAGGGATACCTTGGTATATTCTGGAAACGGAGCATTTGTTTCTGAGGGAAAGCGTTCCGGAGGACGCAGAAGATTTCTGCAAAATATATCAGGAGCCTGCCATTACCCAATATATGGAGAGCTTGGCAGAAAGTAAGGTGAGTAATCCGGACTACTTTCGTCAGTATGCAAAGTATGTTTATGATTTTTATGAATTCGGCATATGGACGGTGATATTAAAGGAGACCGGTCAGGTGATAGGCAGAGTAGGCTTTAGTATGAGGGAAGAGTTTGAATTACCGCAACTGGGCTACGTGATTGGTGCACCATGGCAGGGGAGAGGATTTGCGAAGGAGGCCTGTGAGGGTGTTTTAAAATATGCACAGGAGGAGCTTGGCTTTGAACAGATACAGGTCTTGATACAGACACACAATATACCGTCTCTTAATTTAGCCTGTCAGTTAGGCTTTATTTATGAAAGAAATTTACATATTGAAGAGAAAAAGTATGAACTTTTGGTGAAAAACTATACATATTAAACGAAAATTATGGAAAAATTGGTTAAAAAGCTGAATGATGGTGGCACTCAAAGGATATTTGTGATATAATAACAACAGGTTTTAATCTTATGAAATGAAAAAATATAGGGCGGTGAGAGTATGGGTTTGATGAAGAAAGAGAAAACGGAGAAGGTGAATGCTCCAAAGGTACCAAAGCCAGAGAAAAAGGTGAAGACACCAAAGGAAAAGATGCCGAAAGAAAAGAAGACACCAAAGTCAAAAGAGAGAAAGGGTACAGGAAAACGTAAGGGTACGATTTTGAGTGCCATAATGGTTATTTGTATTGTTCCGGTAGTATTGATGATTGCACTGGGTGTGGTAAGCTACATAACAGCCTCCAATGCTATTTTGACGCAGACCAAGGATTCTGCATTGGCAACGGTAAGCGCTGTAGCGGATTATACGAATTTGGTGTGTAATACGATTACTACAAAGGGTACAGAGGTAGTAAGTAATAAAGATGTCAGTGGATACTATACCAAATATTATAAGGATCCGACTTCGGCAGATGCAAAAGCTGCAATAAGTAATATCAAGGCGTTTCTAAATCAGACGAAAAAGTCAAATCAGTATATTTCCAGTTATACCTTTATTCCGGAGGCGGGTGAAGGTGTGAGTACCTTGGTTGGTACTTATCCGAAGGATGTATGGGAACAGTTTAAAGCTTCTCCGGAGGGCTCGGAGTTTTTGAGCTCCGGAAAGATTGCAGGTTGGAAGGGTTATCATGAGTTTGTGGATGATACCTTGGTATCTGATCCAGCGGGCTATGGTTTCGCTTATTTCCGTAAGATGCTTCAGAACAATACCATATTGGTAATGGGTCTGACCATGCAGGAGGTAAAGGACACACTCATCGGTATGGATATGGGGGAAGGCAGTATTAAAGCCATGGTTTCTTATGATGGAAGAGAAATCGGTGTAGAGTCGGATAAAGTATTTATTGACCCGGATGACAGTACTATTACTGCAGAGTATTACGGATTGGGAACGCAGGAGCATGGGGGACAGTATTTAGTAGGTACTTGGTTCTATGAGCAGACCAAGGAAAGTAAAGAACGCGGATATTTGGATGTTGAAGTGAATGGTAAGCCGTATTTCTACTTTTATGCTCCGGCAGGAACCACCGGTATCATGCTTTGTGCACTGGTTCCGCAGGATAATTTGTTGGCACAGGCACGTTCCATTGCATACATGACCATTGCATTCGTAGTGATTGCGGCAGTAATTGCACTGGGCTTAGGTATCTCCATAGCAATCGGTATTCGTAAGACATTAAATAGCGTAGTTGGTGGTTTGAAGAAGGTAGGAGCAGGTGATTTAACGGTAACCTTTAAGACCAACAGAAAAGATGAATTTATGCTTCTGACAGACGATTTGAATCAGACACTGGGCGGTATTCGTGGTTTGATACAGGATACACGAAACTTTGGTGAACAGGTAAATCAGATGTCAGGTGATTTGGCGGTTAAGACTGCGGATATTAATGAATCCATGAAGCAGGTTATGCAGGCAGTGGAAGAAGTGGCAGAGGGTACTCAGAATCAGGCAACCGAGACAGAGAACAGTAATATGAAGATGATTAGTCTGGCAGAGAATCTGACGGATATTTCCGACCAGACAGAGGTCATGGAAAAGATGGCTGATAATGTTATGAGGTCTGTAGAAAACGGTAATCAGATTATGATTGTTTTGAATGAAAAGTCTGATACCACAGCAGAGATTACCAAGGAACTGAGCGAGGAGATTTTAGAGGTAGAGGCTCGTTCCAAGGAAATTCAGGGTATTATCGGTGTTATTAATAGTATCGCGGAACAGACCAATCTCCTTTCCCTGAACGCTTCTATTGAAGCCGCCAGAGCGGGTGAGGCAGGAAGAGGTTTCTCTGTAGTAGCAGATGAAATTCGTAAGCTGGCAGAACAGTCTAAGGAATCTGCGAACCAGATTAAGAAGATTGTAGAAGGTATTACAGAAACCACGAATCGTACCAGTGAATCTGCTAAGGCAGCAGAAACCATGATACAGGAACAGACTGCGGCATTACATGATACAGTAGCAATTTTCCATAGTATCAATGAAGCAACTACAGAATTGGTGGATAAGTTGCATGTAGCAGGTGATAATATGGAACGTATCATGGTGGAGAAAGAAAATGTAGGTGATTCCTTGCAGAATATTGCAGCGATTTCCCAGCAGGCAGCAGCTTCCGTAGAAGAAATTAATGCAACCTTGAACGAGGAAATGATGACCATTACACATCTGAGCGAAGAAGCAGAGGATTTGAAGAAGCAGATGGCGGTTATGAACGAATCTATGGAGAAGTTCCAAGTATAATGATATGGCAGAAAAACAGCCCCCGGCATCGTCGCCGGGGGCTTGCTTGTGCTTTGTTTTAGTTACCGTAGAAAATCTGTGCGATAGGAGAATCTGCGGAAAGAATAAGAGTTTTATCATTACCGCCCATGGAAATCTTCAGGGCATCCAGGCTGCGGACGAAGGTGTAAAATTCAGTTCTGCTTTCATCTGCATATGCTTCAGAGAGCTTTTTCATATATTCTGCTTCACCCTGGGCAATGAGGATTTCCGCTTTTCTTTCTGCGTCAGAGAGGAGTACGGTAATCTCCATATCGGTGGAGTTGCGGATTTTCTGTGCTTCCGAATTACCATCTGCGGCATAACCGGCTGCGATGTTTTCACGTTCAGAAATCATTCGTGCGTAAACAGCTTCCTTATTATCACCGGGTAAGTCTAACTGCTTAGTTTCAAAGGAAATCAGTTCAATACCGTACTGGGCGGTAGTATCACCGATATTTTCCAGAATAGCTGCAGATAATACACCATCTCTGCCGGAAATGACTTCGTCCTGAGTGGAGCTACTGATGACATTCTTGGTAGCATTGTAAACAATGGTGTCCAGACGGCTTTCTGCATTAATAA
Source organism: Acetatifactor sp. (assembly GCA_045615205.1). Taxonomy (GTDB): domain Bacteria; phylum Bacillota; class Clostridia; order Lachnospirales; family Lachnospiraceae; genus Acetatifactor. The sequence goes on along the minus strand of JAZLEI010000015.1, from coordinate 44,837 downwards.
CGGAGGAGTTCAAGGTCTGTGCAAATTTTAGCGGGTCGGTAATCTTCCAGAGAATATAGCTGTCACAGTACATGGTCTTTTTGTCACTGGTAATAACATCCGATGCAGACAAGTCATAAAGCAGGGTTTGCTTAGGAAGCTTATCTACTGTCTGGATGAAGGGGATTTTGAAGCTGACACCAGCTTCGGCTTCCACATGGTCAATTTTTCCAAATTGGCGAACCAGACTGTATTCGTTTTCATAGGTTACAACGATACAGGAGGTACCTAGAAACAGTAATACCAGCAGTATCACTACAATTGATATATTACGAAAAGTTTTCATATAGTCCTCACATTCTGCCGCGATGCGGCGTTGCGTTATATTTTCAAGTCATTCAGTGTTTCTGTTAAAGTGTTTTAGGGAAGAGATACAGTATTGTCACCTGCAGAGGTGTTATTTTCGATATTCACAAAGGATTCTATCGGGTAAATCATCTCGGTTTCTCCACTGGGGCTTTCAATGATAACTTTTAAATCCGGAAGCACTTCCTCCATGGTTTCGTAGAACATACGCTGTTTGGTGATGGAAGGATTCTTTATGTATTCCTCGTACATAGCATTGAAACGTGCCACCTGTGCTTCTGCTTCATTAATACGCTGAGTTTTCTTTGCTTCAGCATCCTTTTCAATACCATCTGCCTTTGCCTTTGCTAAAGGAAGCTGTTCATTGCGGTATTTGTTTGCATTGTTAATAGCAGTTTCCTTACCCTGCTTAGCAGTTTCTACGTTTTTAAAGGCTTCCATAACGGCTACGGTAGGCGGCTCAGAATCCTGAATGGTAATGTTTACTAACTGAATACCCAAATCATGTTCACCTAAGCGTTCTAAAATCTCTGACTTGATAGCAGCCTGGATTTCGCTCTTACCGGTGGTCAGTACCTCGTCTACCGGATAGCTGCTGATAACGGAACGGATGCAGCTTTGGCTGATATTTTTCAGGATACTGACAGGCTGTGCGGAGTTGTAAAGTGCCTTGACCGGGTCGGAGAAGCGATACTCTACGAAGAAGTCTACGTTTACGAAGTTATAATCCTGAGTAATCATCAAAGACTCTTCTACATTACTGGTATCATCCTCCATATTATAACCAATGGCAAAGCCCTGAATGGTGGTGTTTACTTTTTTCACCTTCTGTATTACGGGGATTTTAAAATGCAGACCGGGTTCAGTTACTGCTTTGGCTTTACCTAAGGTAATCAATACCGCCTGCTCCTGTTCGCGTATCTGGTATGTTGAGCCAAATACCAGGAGAAGGGCAACAATAACAATTGCTGCGATTCCAACAACCTTATCAAAGGAGGCTGCGGAAATGGATTTTTGGGGTGACATGGTTTGAAAACCATTTTTTCTGTTTCTTCTGGAATCATTCATATATTTCAGTCCTTTCTTTAAAAAACTATCAAAACTTACTTGCTAGTTATATGCATATCTTACAGGAAGTAAGAAAAGGTGACAATAGGAAAATAAGCACGTTTGGTGTTTCTATCGTGCAAAAACATGGAAATGCTTGCAAAAGCATGGATTTTGTACTAGTATTAACATGTATAGTTTTACGCAATGTAAGCGGTTACATATTGAAAGTGGGGTTAGGTATGAAGGTTTATTATTGTTTTCCGGGGGGAAAGGCAAAGGCTTTGACGATGAGCTATGATGATGGGAAGCATGCAGATGAGAGATTGCTTTCTATCTTTCATAAATATGGTATCAAGGGTACTTTTAATTTAAACTATGGGATGATGGAGTGCCCGGAGAGAATTGACAGGGAAAAAATCGTGGCACTGTATCAAGGACAGGAGATAGCGACCCATACCATGACCCATCCTACCATTTCCAGATGTCCCCTGACCAAGGTGGCAAAGGAAATCATAGAGGATAGGGAAGGTCTGGAGGCATTGACCGGCAGGATTATTCGCGGGCATGCGTACCCCAATGGTTCTTATAGTCCGGAGATTAAGGAGTTGTTCGCCGGATTAGGCATTGCATACGCCAGAGTGGTAGAGGACAGAGCAGACTTTGAATTGCCGACGGATGTTATGGAGTGGCATCCTACCTGTCACCACAAAAATCCGAAGCTCATGGAGTTGGGGCAGTGGTTTGCAGATTATCAAAAGAAGCAATATTTGAAGCTTATGTATGTGTGGGGACACAGCTATGAATTTGACAATGATAATAACTGGGATGTGATAGAAGAGTTCTGCCAGTTCATGGGTGGCAGAGAGGATATTTGGTATGCCACTAATATAGAGATTATTGATTATATGCAGGTGGTGAAGAGCCTGATTTACTCTGCAAACGGCGAATCAGTGTATAATCCGTCTGCCAAGAGTGCTTGGTTAATGGTAGATGACAATCGGATGGTAGAGGTGCCCGGTGGTGCATATGTGAAGCTGGGTGAGTGATGACACACTGCTGTGAAGAAGAACAAGGAACTGCCGTTACCGGTGATATTGCAGTCAAGAAGCATAAGGAACAACCCTTACCGGTTATAGCGGTGAAGGAGACCTGCCGACTATGATAGGTAGAGTGTAGTGTTTTTGCAAGGAAATATGCCGACTTCGAAGTCGGTGAAAATAGAGAAGTGCCGTGCATGCGGCAGAAAAGGAGCGAATATGATAGTACAAAAATATAAGGATATGTTATCCGGAAAGTCGGTTATCAGACAGTTGTCTGAATTTGCAACTGCCAGAGGTGCAGAGATTGGTTATGAAAATGTATTTGATTACAGCTTGGGAAATCCTTCCGTGCCGGTTCCTCAGGAATTTACCGACCGCATGATTCACATGCTGGCAACGCAGGAAACCAATGTGTTGCATGGATATAGCCCCAGTCTGGGAATTACTTCCGTAAGAGAAGCAGTGGCAGCTTCCCTCAGTGAGCGTTTCGGCATCCCTTACAAGGCAGAGCACATTTTCATGGCTTCCGGTGCTGCAGGTGCATTGGCACATGCTTTCCGTCTGGTAACAGAGCCGGGCGATGAAATCCTGACTTTTGCACCCTTTTTCCCGGAATACAATCCTTATGTGAATTTGACCGGAGCAGTGCTGAAAATCGTGCCCCCCAATACCGCAGATTTTCAGATTAATTTCGAAGCCTTTGAAGAAATGTTAAATGAAAAGACTATGGCTATCCTGATTAATACACCGAACAATCCTTCCGGTATTGTATATTCCAAGGAAACTATCGAGAAGCTGGCAGAGACCTTGTATAAGAAGTCCGCAGAGTATGGTCATGATATCTTTATTATTTCCGATGAACCTTATCGTGAGATCGTGTTTGAAGGGGTGGAGGCACCTTGTGTATCTGCTTATTATGACAATACCATCATGTGCTACTCCTTCTCCAAATCACTGTCCCTGCCCGGTGAGCGTATCGGCTATGTAGCGATTAATCCGGCATGTGCAGAGGCTGCTACTATGGTAAATATGTGCGGACAGATTTCCAGAGGTATCGGACACAACTGTCCTCCTTCCATCATTCAGCTGGCAGTGGCACAGGTACTTAATAAGACTGCAGATTTGAGTGTTTACGAGAAGAACATGAACTTAATATATGATTGTCTGGTAGAGCTGGGCTTTACCTGCGTGAAGCCGGGCGGTACCTTCTACATCTTCCCCAAGGCTCTGGAGGAGGATGCCAAGGTATTCTGCCAGAAGGCATTGAAGTACGACTTAGTATTAGTACCCGGTGACAGCTTCGGTGCTCCCGGCTACTTCCGTATGGCTTATTGCATCGATACCGAGAAGGTAGAGCGCTCCTTAGTAGCGTTACGTAAGTTTGTAGAGGAAGAGTATCCGGAAAGGGGATAATATGTACCAGGCAGGACTCATCCTGGAGGGCGGCGGCATGAAAGGTGCCTACACTACCGGCGTGCTGGACTTCTTTTTGGAGAAGGGGATTGAATTTTCCAGCGTGTACGGAGTGTCAGCGGGTGCCATTCATATGTGCAGCTACTTGTCCAAGCAGAAAGAAAGAAGTATTAATATCGGGTTGAAATATGGTGCCGATAAACGCTATTGCAGTTTGGCCAGCCTGATATTGACAGGGGATTTGTTCAATGCAAAAACCTGCTATGATTTGATTCCAAATAAATGGGAACCTTTCGACCATGAAACCTACGAAAAGTATCCGGGCAAGGCTTACGCAGTGGTGACGAACATCGAAACAGGCAAGCCGGAATACCTACAGGTCAAGGAATGCCGCCAGGGTCTGCAAAAGGTGCGGGCATCGGCCTCTTTGCCACTGGTATCCAGAAATGTAGAAATCGACGGAAAACTATATCTGGACGGCGGTTGCTCCGATTCGATACCCATCGCCAAATCCGTAATGGACGGCAATGCCAAGAATGTAGTAATTCTTACCAAGGAGGTAGGCTATGTGCGCAAGCCGGCTACCAAATTGGGGCTGTTGAAGCTTCGTTACCGCAAATATCCCAAGCTGGTGGAGGCTATGCAAAAGCGACATACTTCTTATAATAATACCATGGAATATCTGACCCGTTTGCAGGAAAGCGGCAAAGCCTTTATCATTCAGCCCCAGAAGCCCAATGAAGTGGGCAGACTGGAAAAGGACCCGGAGAAGCTGCGTGCTTTGTACCGGGAGGGCTATGAGGATGCAGCAGCCTGTTATGAAGAAATGATTCGATTTTTGGAGGCATAATTGTGTTAGAGATTTTAAAAGCGTTTATTTACGGTATTGTGGAAGGTATCACCGAATGGTTGCCTGTGAGCAGTACCGGACATTTGATTTTGTTTGAGAAGCTGATTCCTTTTCAGAATGTATCGGATGACTTTTTCGAAATGTATGAGGTAGTGATACAGCTGGGAGCTATTATGGCGGTAGTGATACTGTTTTGGAACCAGCTGTGGCCCTTTGTTTTTTCCAAGGAAAAGCGTCAGGACAAGACCGGTGTGCTGTCCTATGTGAACATGGACATTATGACCATGTGGTTTAAGATATTGGTATCCTGTGTACCGGCAGCAGCAATCGGTCTGTTATTTGATGATGTGCTGGACGCTGTTTTTTACCGTTATGAAGTGGTAGCGGCAGCATTGATTGTATTTGGTATTGCCTTTATCATCATTGAGAACTGGAACAAGGGCAGAACTCCAAAGGTAAATTCCATCGCAGAGCTGAGCTACCAGATGGCAGTATGGATTGGTGTGTTTCAGTTGATAGCGGCGGTATTCCCCGGCACCTCCCGTTCCGGAGCGACCATCATAGGAGCGCTGCTAATCGGTGTTTCCAGAAAGGTAGCCAGCGAGTATACCTTTTTCCTGGCTATCCCCGTGATGTTCGGTGCCAGCTTGCTGAAGCTGTTGAAATTCGGCTTTGACTTTACTGCCACAGAACTGATTTGTCTGGTGGTAGGCTGCGTGGTAGCCTTCGTGGTATCCGTCTTTGTTTTGCGGTTTTTGTTGAATTATATCAAGAAGCATGACTTCAAGATTTTCGGCTGGTATCGTATTATTTTAGGTATCGTAGTGTTGATAACATTCGGTTTCTTTTTCTAAAGGTTGACAAATTCTTACTTTTGGAATAAACTGTAGTCTGTTGAGGGCGATTCGTCCGAAACATGAGGAGAATTTGAAAAAAAGGACCGTAATGAAAGGAGAGAATGATTATGGCAGCAAAGAAGACATCTGTAGATAAGACACCTATTGAAGTAGCAATCGAAGAAACCGCAGCACCTGTTGAGAAGAAGGCATGTGCAAAGAGAACCTGCAAGACCAAGGCTGTAAAGGCAGCTGAGCAGGAGGTTGTTAAGGAAGAGGCACCTGCAAAGAAGGCTCCGGCGAAGAAGGCAGCAAAGAAGGAAGTAAAGGCTGAAATCTCTGTTCAGTATGCAGGCAAGTCTTACTCTAACGAAGACCTTATGCAGATTGCAAAGGATGTATGGAGATTCGACTTAAAGCAGAAGGCTACCGATTTGGTAAGCGTAGAGCTGTATGTAAAGCCGGAAGAAAACATGGTTTACTATGTATTCAACGGTACTGAGAGCGGAAGCTTCGCAATCTAATGTTTTGAGACCGGTATAGGGTACATAGTAATATGGTACTTTGAGAGCTGCCGGAAAACAACAGAATAACGTACATGAGATGTCCCGGGACTGCTTTGGCGGTGCCGGGATGTTTTTTATGAATATAAAAAACAAGGAAAACGTTTTAAAAATGCATAATGTAAATTAAATATTGAACATGCAAATAGGATGTGTTAGACTGTTTTTATAATGGCAAATAATGTTGATGCAGAGATACTTGCAGTTTATTTGCGGTTAAAAACAAGAGAAAAGAGGCGTGGGAGAATGAGAAGAAGGATTAAGAGATGTTTTGCAATCTTATTAGCATGGGTGATATGTATAAGCACATTTAACGTAAATGTATTGGCAAAAGAAACAGTGATATCAATGGGTAATACTGTTTCAACAGGAGATTCTACAGTATTGAGTAAGAAAGAGTTACCATTTTGTGAGAAGTATGGAAATGTTAATATTGAGTTCAATGTTGTAAATAAATGGGAAAATGGGTATCAATGCGAAATACTCCTTACCAATGTTGGTGACAAAAATATTGACGATTGGCAGATTAATTTTTTTACAAGTGACACTATTACCAATGTATGGAATGGAAGTATGCTCAAAACTGAAGAAGGCTCATACTCTATTGTATCTACAGAATATAATGGGGAGATAACACCACAGGGAAGTGTTTTATTGGGTTACTGTGCAGAAGGTGGTAGTCTTGATGTCAGTGAATTGCGGATTAATGTAACCGCTGGGGGAAACATTGATAAAACAGAAATTTATGCAGGCATGGAACCCTATATTTATAATTATGATTCATTTACTGTGGAGTATTATATTCGAAATGTGTGGGAAGAAAATTGTAATGCTTATATAAAACTGATAAATACATCTGATAAAGATATCGAAAATTGGAAGCTTATATGGGAGACGGAAGATATTATATCAAATGTGTACAATGCAGAAATGTCTTACTCAGAAAATATATGTGCTATGAAGAATGTCGGATATAATCAAGATATTCCGGTTGGAGAAAGCATAGAGTTTGGCTTCGATGTGTGTTATGGCACTGCTTTTGATGTTCCTAATGGCTTTGTAATGTCTTATTACGAAACAGAAGTTGATAAGAGTGATTATAAGGTTGAAAATATAGTAACTAATATGTGGGATAGTGGATATACAGGCGAACTGCATATTACTAATATAAGTAGTAGAGTGATTGAGGATTGGTATCTTACTATTCAAAGTGAAGATATTATCACAAATATTTGGATAGGTACATTAAATGATTTGGGAAATGGTTTGTATTGTATTAAGAATCCGCAACATCATCAAAATCTACAGCCAGGTGAAACGATAGTAATCGGGTATCAGGCTGAAGGAGATGAGTATGATTCGTTGCTTCCACTTATGCTCAATTCTAGTGTAGAGGAAGGAGGGGAAAGTGTGCCCTCGGAACCGACAGCAACTCCGGAACCGACAGCAACCCCGGAACTGACAGCAACTCCGGAACCGACAGCAACTCCGGAACCGACAGCAACCCCGGAACCGACAGCAACCCCGGAACCGACAGTAACTCCGGAGCCAACAGCACCTCCAATAATAAAGGATAATTATATTGAGGTATATGCTGTTTTGGGTGATGACGGTACAATGGAAGCTGTTAATGTGGAGAATGAGATTGTTTCTTATTATGGTGTACTGAATAATCTTTTTCAGGTAGAAAAGGTAGAGTATCAGGTTATTGATGCTTTCCAAAATATTGTGTTATCAGGGAATTTATTGTATGATATAAATGGAAACTGGTCGATTGAAAACTTTGGGCTTGTTGTAGGCTGGAATGATGTGACATTTTCCATTTATCTGAAGGATGGAACGATAAAGAAAGAAGTCTATAGCTATCTCAATTCATCCTATGAAAATATGGAAAATACAGTTGTGGATTTGCAGGATACAGATGGAGATGGTATAAATAATTATTTTGAATTGGTCTGTGGAACGAGTGTGGAAAGTGCAGATGGTGATGGAGACAGTTTGCCGGATTTCTATGAGTTGATGGTGGCGGGAACAGACCCTGCCAAACAGGATACGGATAGCAATGGTGTAAGTGATGCGGATGAGGACATGGATGAAGATGGATTGACAAATTTGGAGGAGTTAACCTATTGTACTAATCCGCTATATGATGATAGTGATTTGGATGGAATAACAGATTTTAAGGAGATATATGAAATAGGTACAGATCCAATAGTCGACGATACAGATAAAGATGGATTGTTGGATGGTGAAGAAATAAAACTGGGAACGAATCCATTATCAGAGGATACCGATGATGATGGTGTTTTGGATGCAGAAGAAAAGATTGAGCAAAAGAAGTCTTTGGAGTTAGATACAGAAAGCGGAGCACTTAAAGAAATCTCAGTTAGCTTGTCTTGTAGTGGTGATATAGAAAAACAGGTGTTTTTGAAAAATACTATGGGTGAAGATAAGCTTTCATCTGAGGTGGTTGGTCTAATAGGGGTTCCTGTAGAGATTAACTCAATGACACCGTTTGATGAAGCTGTTATTACATTTCATTATGACAAAGCTTTATTAGGAAATACAAAAGAAGAAGATTTGTGCATTATGTGGTATGATGAAGATAATCTTTCCTATGTAATGTTAGAAGATACCGTGGTTGATACTGTAAATCAGACTGCTTCATATACAACAACGCATTTTTCTACATATTTATTGATTGATAAAGAAATATGGTTAGATGCATGGCGAAGAGATATGAATTATGATGAGATTTATGCGGAGATGGAGAATTCCAATTATGATATCTTTATATGTATGGACTGTTCCGTGACATTAGAGGAGTTGGAGAAGGAAAAAGAGTTTGCCAGAAAAGTAGTGAATCAGATGGTAGATGGAGATAGAGTAGCAATTGCTCTGTTCCTGCCAAGTAGTCGTACCAGCTATTATTTTAAGCTGGTAAATAGTAAAGAAGCAGCTTTGTATCAGATTGATCATTTTGAAGAACTTGTTTATAGGGATTATCAGGATGTAATAGAACCTCTTGGCAATTATCAATCAGAGTGTTATTATGCAATAGACCTAATGACTTACATGTATGAACCCGATTCTACAAATAGAAAGATGGGGATTATTGTAAATGCAGGAATAAATGAGAAGAATAAACCATCCTACGTTATGTATTCGGAGAACGACGCAAAAGAAGATTTGGAGGAATTGGGCTTCCCTGTACATGCGGTATCAGTGGGTGGTGTGAAGGAACCGAATCCGGAACTGGCAAGAGTGTTGTCGGAATATGCCGGTGAGAGTGTTGTATTAATGAATTTTGAAGAAACGGTGGAAAGTCAAATTAAAACTTTTAAATTAAATATAGATTACTACGATCTCTTGGATACGGATGGGGATGGTATATACGATACCTATGAAATCAATGGAATGCGAATACAGAATGGTAGAGTAGTTTATACAGACCCATACAAACAGGATACCGATGGGGATGGGATTAGTGATATTGATGAAATAGGGAAAATAGCATATTACTTCTGGCATGGCTATGGGGAGCCTGATACTAAAATACTGTCAACCATTAATTATCAGAAAAGTGACCCAAATGATCCGGCTTCAGGAAAAAAAGTGATTGATGTGGGTTATATGGTTGTAGATGATTTTAATTATTTGCCATATAATATGAGTACATATAATGAGATTTTCATCAATGATACTCAAAAATTAGATAGCAATGGAGAACGAATATATGGATTATATAACATATATAATTCTAATCCGGATGAATTAACAGCGATGGAAGTGTGTATGATTTGTACTAAAGTTTTGATACAGCACAGAATATTGGAGGAAGTTGGATGCGAATTGGCTGCAGACACATTTTTGATGAATTATGTAGGAAATACAGAAGACAGAAGGTTTTTTGATTATGGTGAAATATTGCAGAATAATAAGATTGCGAGAGAACATTGGGCAACGGAAGTATGGTCACTAATAGATGCGGCTGAAAATTATTTAGATGTGGGTCAAACTGCTATAATAACGCAAACACCTCAAAATGAAAACACCGGTATTGATTTTAAACCATTAATGATATGGAAAAGAAAGAAACAGATCGATCTTTATGACTGGGCTTTAGAAGAATTTTTTGCAATTCATTCTGCTAACACACGTATGGTTGGTAAGTTCTCCTATGATGGTGAGGTTTATACCATGGATTTAAAATATTACCTGTTTGATTATTATGATTGGAACGAGACCTTGGATAGACGATTACCATTGGTTTCGGACAAAGAGATGTATAAATTATGTAGGTGTGGAGCCGCAAAATTTTATGAAAATTGGGGAATATACGAAACAACATTATCATGGAAAATTACCGAAAACGATGGAGAGCGTAATAGAGCATTGGCGGAAGAAAAGGTGCTTATGAAGAAAGGGATAAAAGAATGAAAAGGAAATACACAAAAGATGATTTGGGAATTGCACTGTTGCTGGCTCTATTCTTTTCGATACTACATTTTATGGTATGTGTGGTGCTTTCTTTTGAAAAAAACGTGAACTGGCCAGATACCGTCTATGTCCTATGCTTATGGAGTGTTCTTCCTTTAAGGTTGATATTGATATTGAATTGGTATATGTGTGTGGAACGATACTTTGCGATAGAATATTCTGCAACACAAAAAAAGGGTGTGAAAGGCTGGATGCCTATCTGTGTAAGTATCGGTATTATGGTAATAACGGGGAGTGTTGTGGTTAAGACAGCAAGAGCATTACTCTATTACTTAGGCTTCTATTTGTATGATCTGGATAAGGTGTATGATTGTATAATCATAAAAATTGCACTTTTGGCGGTATGGAGTGTGTTGCTCATATACTGTATTAAAAAGAGAAGCACGATAGGTGGACAATGTGGATTTGCACCAAGGAAAGTGGTATTGAGCATTTTACTTCTGGGGGTGTTGGTCTATATCACATGGCGTTGCCAGATTTATACATTAGATCGAGATGAAGAGGCTTATGTCGATATAGTGCTGAAATTATTAACGGACCCATTATTAGACGATTAACAGATTCGGTATTAGGGATTGAATTATAAATTATGTAGGTGTGGAGCTGCAAATTTTTATGAAAATTGGGGAATATACGAAACAACATTATCGTGGAAAATTACCGAAAACAATGAAGATCGTAATAGAGCATTGGCAGAAGAAATGGTGCTTATGAAGAAAGGGACAAAAGAATGAAAGGAAAATACACAAAAGATGATTTGGTAATTGCACTGTTGCTGGCTCTATTCTTTTCATTACTACATTTTATGGTATGTGTGGTGCTTTCTTTTGAAAAAAACGTGAACTGGTCAGATACCGTCTATGTCCTATGCTTATGGAGTGTTCTTCCTTTAAGGTTGATATTGATATTGAATTGGTATATGTGTGTGGAGCGGTACTTTGTAATGGAGTATTCCGCCACACAGAGAAAGGGAGTGAAAGCTTGGCTTCCCATAGGTATCAGTATAGGTATTATGGTAATATTGGGAATTGTTGTATTTAAAATGGCGACAGAATTAGTCCATTTAGTAGGATTCTATTGGTACGATATGGATAAGGTATGGGATTGTATCATCATAGAGATTGCACTTTTGGCGGTATGGAGTGGGCTGTTCGTATACTGTATTAGAAAGAGAAGAACGATAGGCGGACAACGTGGATTGGCACTAGGAAAAGTGGTATTGTGCATTCTGATTCTGGGGGTGTTGGTCTTTGCAACGCTGAGCTGCCGGATGTATACGGAAGGTCGGTATGAAGGAATTTGGTGGGAAGTATTACTAGAAATGTATAAGGAAGGAAGAGGATTTAACCGAGAATGGTAAGTGATGCAAAGAATGCTACTGACAGGACTGATGGAAAGGAGCCATAAATGAAGAGTACTGAAAAAGATATTTCAAAAAAGCTTAGAACATACCGAACAGTGGCATACATTTTTACTGCACTCTATTTTCTCCTTTATTGCGGACAGCTTTTGGTAAAAGTGATTTTGATACCGGAAGAAGTGATAATTGTTGGTGTGTTTGTGTGGCTGGGATTTCTGGTTTTGGTTTTGCTGAGCTGGTATATGTATATTGAGCTGTACATGCATCAACAGTTAAGGAGTACACCTGCATCGAATAGGGATATTCACAAAAGAAGACTGTTACGGGATATAATCCTAAAGGCGGTATTGGGAGTTGTGGCTTTTTTATGTGTGATAAGTATTGTGAATTATGTAGAAGCTCATTGGAATTATGTGACTAAGTTGACTTGGTGCATAGTAATCAAAGCTATGATTGCTGTGGGGTGGTTGTTTTGCTGGTGGTTAAGCTTTCGGAAAAGAAAAATAGGGGAAGCAGAAAAGAAGCATGTTAGTATGATTGTTCTTGGACTGGTTTTTCTGGTTACCATATCTATCGTGGGGAACTTATATGTGGAAAAGGTGACGGAAGTAGCAGGGTATGAAAATATGGTAGAGTACTTCGAGTAAAAGGAATTGTCAGATGAGTGAAAACTATTTATAAAGATGGGAACCAATAACTATTCGGGGGTGTGCAGGCGATGAGCAGCGTCTGCACACTTTTTCGCTTTATAATTTCTTTATAATTATTTTCGCCTAAATCTGTTGACAATAGTAACACTAAGTGATATTTTAGGTTATGAAGATGTTAGCACTCCTTGGAGTTGAGTGCTAATAATTCGAAGGGAGTGAGAGCGTGGAGCTGGACGAGAGAAAAACTAAAATATTGCAGGCAGTTATTCGTAACTACTTAGAGACCGGGGAACCGGTAGGCAGTCGTACCATTTCCAAGTACACGGACCTGAACCTGAGCTCAGCCACCATTCGAAATGAAATGGCGGATTTGGAGGAGCTGGGTTACATCCTACAGCCTCACACCTCAGCCGGACGTATTCCTTCTGATAAGGGCTACCGCTTCTACGTGGACTACATGATGGAACAGAAAGAGCGGGAAGTCGTAGAAATGAAGGAGATGCTGGTAGAGAAGCAGGATAAGATGGAACTGCTGCTGAAGCAGGTGGCGAAGGTGCTGGCACAGAATACCCAGTATGCTACCATGATTAGTGCACCCCAGACCCATCGGAACAAGCTGAAATTCATACAGCTGTCCAGAGTGGATTACAATCAGCTGCTGGCAGTCATCGTAGTGGAGGGCAATGTAATTAAGAACAATATCCTGCATGTACGACAGGAATTGACGGACGAGACCTTACTGAAGCTGAATATTCTGCTGAATACCAATTTAAACGGTTTATCTATAGAAGAAATCAATCTGGGCATGATTGCAGCTCTGAAGCAACAGGCGGGCATCCATAGCGATATCGTGGGTGAGGTGCTGGATGCGGTAGCAGATGCTATCAAGGCAGACGAGGATTTGGAGATTTACACCAGCGGTACCAATAATATTTTCCGCTATCCGGAGCTGGCAGATCAGCAGAAGGCCAGTCAGTTAATCAATGCCTTTGAGGAAAAGGAAACTTTAAGTGAGCTGGTACAGGAAACTCTGGCTGACGAGAAGAATACCGGTATTCAGATTTATATCGGGGAAGAGGCTCCTATGCAGGGCATGAAGGACTGCAGTGTGGTAACAGCCACCTACGAGCTGGAGGAAGGTATGAAGGGAACCATCGGTATCATCGGACCTAAGCGTATGGATTATGACAAGGTGGTAGGTACCCTGAAAACCCTGATGCATCAGTTGGATGATTTATATAGGAAGTAATGCACGGTGGCAATGGGTTCTCCATAGTGGATTGGATATAAAGGTAGGAACAGAAATCAAGAGAAAGGGATGAAGTGATGTCTGAAAAGGAAAATTTAGAGCAGGAAATCTTGGAAGAAGAAATAAAGGAAGAGGCTGCGGCAGAGGAAGCAACAGAAGACACTGCAGCTGACGAAGCGACTGCAGAAGAAGGTTGCTATGAAGAGGCAGAAGGTGAAGAAGCACCGGAAGGTACAGAGCCTAAGACTTGGGCAGAGAAGAGAGCAGCCAAGAAGCAGGAAAAGGCAAAGGCCAACGCAGACAAGGAAAAAATCGCAGAGCTGGAAGACAGAGTGATGCGTCAGATGGCAGAATTTGAGAACTATCGTAAGAGAACAGAGAAGGAGAAGCAGGCTATGTTTGAAACCGGTGCCAAGAGTGTACTGGAGAAAATCCTTCCTGTAATTGATAATTTCGAAAGAGGCTTTACTACCGTAGAAGAAGCGGACGAGAATGATGCTTTCGTACAGGGTATGCGCAAGATTTACAAACAGCTGATGGATGAGCTGGACAAAATCGGCGTGAAGCCTATCGAGGCAGTAGGTCAGGAGTTTGACCCCAACTTCCACAATGCAGTGATGCAGGTAGAGAGCGACGAATTCGAAAGCGGCATCGTAGCACAGGAGCTGATGAAGGGTTATACTTATCGTGACAGTGTAGTGAGACACAGCATGGTAGGCGTGGTTTCATAGGGGCTATGTCACAGTCCCATAGCAGGCACCCATAGAGGTTGCGAGCCACAGAGTAATGTGACAAAATTCGCGGGCACACAGCACGCTGCTTGCGAATTTAGATATAAAAGTAATGTTATAATTGATTTTCATAAAAATGGAGGAAAAAAGAATGAGCAAAATTATTGGTATTGACTTGGGTACAACCAACAGCTGTGTAGCTGTTATGGAAGGTGGTAAGCCCACCGTTATCGCTAACGCAGAAGGCGCAAGAACTACTCCTTCCGTAGTAGCATTTACAAAGACCGGTGAAAGATTAATCGGTGAGCCTGCAAAGCGTCAGGCAGTTACTAATGCAGAAAAGACCATCGCTTCTATTAAGAGAGATATGGGTACTGACAATGGTCGTACCATCGATGGTAAGAAATATTCTCCTCAGCAGATTTCTGCTATGATTTTGCAGAAGCTGAAGGCTGATGCAGAGAGCTATTTGGGCGAGAAGGTTACAGAAGCAGTTATCACTGTTCCTGCATACTTCAACGATGCTCAGCGTCAGGCTACCAAGGATGCAGGTAAGATTGCAGGCTTGGAAGTAAAGCGTATTATCAACGAGCCTACTGCAGCAGCTCTTGCTTATGGTTTGGATAATGAAAAAGAGCAGAAGATCATGGTTTACGACTTAGGTGGTGGTACCTTCGACGTTTCTATCATCGAAATCGGTGACGGTGTCATCGAAGTATTGGCTACTAACGGTGATACTCGTCTGGGTGGTGATGACTTCGATAACAAGATTACCCAGTGGATGATTGACGAGTTCAAGAAGGCAGAAGGCGTTGACTTGTCCGGTGACAAGATGGCTATGCAGAGATTGAAGGAAGCAGCTGAGAAGGCAAAGAAGGAGCTTTCTTCTGCAATGACTACCAACATCAACCTTCCTTTCATTACTGCTACTGCAGAAGGTCCGAAGCACTTTGATATTGATTTGACTCGTGCAAAGTTTGATGAATTAACACACGATTTAGTAGAAAGAACTGCTATTCCTGTTCAGAACGCTATGAAGGATGCAGGCTTAACCAATGCTGATTTGGGTCAGGTACTTTTGGTTGGTGGTTCTACCCGTATTCCTGCAGTACAGGATAAGGTAAGACAGTTAACCGGTAAGGAGCCCAGCAAGACTTTGAATCCTGATGAATGTGTAGCAATCGGTGCTTCTATTCAGGGTGGTAAGTTGGCAGGTGATGCAGGTGCCGGCGAAATCTTACTGTTAGACGTTACTCCTTTGTCTCTGTCTATCGAGACCATGGGTGGTGTAGCTACCAGATTGATTGAGAGAAATACCACTATTCCTACCAAGAAGAGCCAGATTTTCTCTACCGCAGCAGATAACCAGACCGCAGTAGATATCAATGTAGTACAGGGTGAGAGCCAGGTTGCGAGGGATAACAACTCCCTCGGACAGTTCCGTTTGGATGGTATCCCTCCGGCACGTCGTGGTGTTCCTCAGATCGAGGTTACCTTCGATATCGATGCGAACGGTATCGTAAACGTATCTGCAAAGGATTTGGGTACCGGTAAGGAGCAGCACATCACTATCACCGCCGGTTCTAACATGTCTGATGATGAAATCGAAAGAGCAGTAAAGGAAGCTGCTGAGTTCGAAGCACAGGATAAGAAGAGAAAGGAAGCTGTTGAGGCCAGAAATGATGCAGATGCATTTGTATTCCAGACCGAGAAGGCACTTTCTGAAGTAGGCGACAAGATCAGTGACAGCGACAAGACTCAGGTAGAAGCTGATATGGCAGAAGTAAAGGCTATCCTTGAGAGAACTGCTAATCAGGAAATGAGCGACAGCGATGTAGAAGAATTAAAGGCTGCAAAAGAAAAGCTCATGAACAGTGCTCAGAGCCTCTTCACCAAGATGTATGAGAATATGCAGGGTGCTGCAGGTGCAGGTCAGGCTGGTCCTGATATGGGCGGCTTCACAGGCGGTGCAGCTGATGCCGGCGCAACCGAAAGTGCTCCGGAAGATGATGTAATCGATGGAGACTTCCGCGAGGTATAAGGAAAGAAAAATTTAGAGGTTCCGGTGGGGCTGCAGGTCTCACCGGAATTATTGAGAGTTTAGATTAGAAAGGCAGACGATTATGGCAGAACAAAAACGCGACTATTATGAGGTCCTCGGCGTGGACAAATCCGCAGACGAGGCAGCGATTAAAAAAGCATATCGTAACCTTGCAAAAAAATATCATCCGGACTCCAATCCCGGTGATGCAGAAGCAGAAAAGAAATTCAAAGAGGCTTCCGAAGCTTATGCAGTATTGAGTGATCCTGAGAAGAAACGCCAGTATGATCAGTTTGGTCATGCAGCTTTTGACGGCGGTGCCGGTGGTGCCGGCGGTTTCGATTTCAGCGGAACGGATTTCAGCGATATTTTTGGCGATATCTTCGGTGATTTCTTCGGCGGAAGCAGTCGCAGAAGTAGCGGAGCAAATGCCGGTCCTATGAAAGGTGCGAATCTGCGTACCAGTGTGCGTGTAACCTTTGAAGAGGCAGTGTTTGGCTGTGAAAAGGAAATCGAGCTGACGATTAAAGAAACTTGTAAGACTTGTAGCGGTAGCGGTGCAAGACCCGGAACCAGTCCTGAAACCTGTGGAAAATGTGGTGGTAAGGGTCAGGTAGTATTTACCCAGCAATCCTTCTTTGGTACAGTACGTAATGTACAGAGTTGTCCGGATTGTCAGGGGTCCGGAAAGATTATCAAGGATAAGTGTACCGATTGTCGCGGAACCGGTTATGTCCCTATGAAGAAGCGTTATGCGGTAGATATTCCTGCCGGTATCGATAATGGTCAGTGTAAGCGTATGCCCGGTTTGGGTGAACCCGGAACCAATGGCGGTGCCCGTGGTGATGTGCTGGTAGAGGTTATCGTAGGAAGACATCCTATCTTCCAGAGACAGGATTACAATATTTTCTCTACCGTGCCCATGTCTTTTGCAGTTGCGGCTTTGGGTGGCGAAATCTTAATTGATACTGTGGATGGTCAGGTTATTTATGATGTGAAGGCAGGTACCCAGACCGATACAAAGGTACGTTTGAAGGGTAAGGGTGTTCCTACACTTCGTAACAAGGAAGTTCGTGGTGACCACTATGTCACTTTGGTAATCCAGACCCCTGACAAATTGTCTCATGAGGCAAAGGAGTTGCTTCGAAAGTATGATGAAGCCAGCGGAGATTCCTTGAATGCTGTAAAGAATGCAACTAAAAATTCAAGCAAGGATAAGGATGAGGATGACAAGACCGAAGGCAAGGAAAAGAAGAAAAAAGGTTTTTGGAAATAAAAAATAAATCGTGTAAAGATAAAGTAAGTCCCCCACATCGCTGTGAGGGACTTGTTTTTTTAACAACCATTTAAATTAAAGTAACAGTTCAAATAAGTCTGCGCCGTCTTCTATGTATTTCATATAAATCTCTTCATAAGATTCTGTCATGTAATGGTCAGAGAAGGTGAATACATCCTGCTTCAAATAGAAGATAACCTTGTTTACAAAGGTATCACGCTGACACAAATCAGCCTCGGATACAAAGAAAGGTCCTAATTTCTTATTTTCGGCAATTCGCGCCAAATGAGGATTTTCAGAGGCACGAACCTCTTTGTTCATAATATCAATTAACTTATTTACCAAACGACCGAAGGTAGGCCAGTCGCGAGCCAGCTTGCCCTCGTAGTACAGCTCCGCTACATACTCTGCCAGCGGAGTACCCGGGAACAGGGAAGTCAGCGGACGATTGCCAGCGAAGGTGTCATAAGCATGTGTCCATGCTTCCGGAAGCTTGTCAAAGTCGATACGCACATATTCCAGATTGAAACGTCTCTTGAAAGCACTGTCCAATACGAAAATATTTTCGTCTGCAGTATTCATGG
Organism: Acetatifactor sp.; assembly: GCA_045615205.1. GTDB lineage: Bacteria > Bacillota > Clostridia > Lachnospirales > Lachnospiraceae > Acetatifactor. The sequence continues at coordinate 26,349 of JAZLEI010000015.1, read as the reverse complement.
TTGCTAAGATGTTAAAGTTAGCAGGGAACCATACCTTTCCTTCGGCAAAAATATTTTTCAGACCGGGATCTTTTGCCAGGTAAGTAACCAGCTCCGGATTCTGTACTGCATATCTGGACTTACCATTAGGCTGGCGGTCTAATAACTGGAACAAATCACCTAAAATAGCAGGTGCATTACCACGGTTGATTTCTTCAATAATCAAATAGTAGGGTTCCTTGGGATTGGAGAAGGCTTCCTTCAACAAAACTGCCAATGGGCCCGGAACGAATACATTATCAATGGGTCTGTCCGGATTGGACAAAGGCTTGATACATCCTACAAAATCTTCATAAGTATATGCCGGATGGAAAATCAAACGTCTGCAGTGTGCATCAAAGATAACAGGGTCCGGATAAATTTCTTCAATCAGCTTGCTGACGGTATAGGACTTACCGGAACCGGGAGCACCATAATAAATACGCTGAATGGGTACCATTTCTACTTCTGCATAGCGGTACTTCAAGCCACGGTCTTCACTATAAGTTTCCTCGGTGTTTTTGTTACGCAAGTAAAACGCAGAGGAAATTTCGGGAGCCTTAGAGTGGGGACCATATTTTAAAAAGTGGCGATATAATTTCAGCGCAGAAAGGAACGTTCCGTTGCCGGATTCCTCATTCACTGCATCGAAGTTATCCGCAGCCTGGATTTTCTCCATAAGGGGTTCAAATTCGCGAATATCATTGCAGGTGAACAGATTACCTGCCACAAATGGAGTGATTTCCATACAGGAAACTCGCAGGCAATGAGCGTATGCAATGATTGCATTGTCTGTATAGCGGCGTACGCCTACATCGTTTAACTGGCGACGTAACCAGTCACGGAAACGTTGTTCATTATTCATTATAGCAGCACACATATTCATACTTCCTTTCATAAGAAATTCCTATCTCTAGTATGCATGAAAATGCCAAAGTATGCAAGTATTTTATGCATTCTTTTGTTATGTTTTACTATACTGAGCAGGAAAAAGAATAGAAACATTTGACATGAAAATCTTATAATAGTAAAATTATATTAATTATGCGTAAGTCCTTCATGCTATTGGTATTTGCATATGAGGAACTGTACAAACAGATACCAATGATTTGGGACAACAGAAAGGGTGAAAACGATGAAGTGGATAAAATTTCGAATTAAGACAATTACAGAGGCTGAGGATATGATTATCAGTTCTTTATATGATATTGGTTTCGAGGGAGCACAGATTGAGGACAAGATTCCCTTGACTGCAGTGGAGAAGGAGCAGATGTTTGTGGATATTTTGCCGGAAGGACCGGAAGATGACGGGATTGCCTATCTCAGCTTTTTTGTAGAGAAAAAGGAGGATGGCACTCTGGAGGTACAGGGGGAGACCACGGACGTGAATACCATTCTGGCAAATGTAAATGCAGAGTTGGATGATTTACGCAATTTCATGGATATCGGTGAAGGTACCATTACCGTGGACGAAACAGAGGATATTGATTGGATTAATAATTGGAAGCAGTATTTCCATCAGTTCTATATTGATGACATTCTGGTTATTCCTTCTTGGGAGGATATCAAACCGGAGGACAATGAAAAGATGGTGCTGCATATTGATCCGGGTACTGCCTTTGGAACCGGTATGCATGAAACTACACAGTTGTGTATTCGTCAGTTACGGAAATACATTACACCGGAAACAGAACTTTTAGACGTGGGAACCGGAAGCGGTATTCTCGCGATTCTTTCTCTGATGTTTGGAGCAAAGCATGCTGTAGGTACGGATTTGGATATTTGTGCCATTGAGGCAGTCGCGGATAACTGCAGAAACAATGGTATCGCACCGGAGCAGTTCGAAATGATGATTGGTAATATTATTACGGATAAGGACATCCAGGATAGGGTAGGCTATGAGTGTTATGATATCGTGGTAGCAAATATACTGGCAGATGTACTGGTGCCCTTGACCCCTGTCATCGTCAATCAGCTAAAGCCCGGCGGAATCTACATCACCTCCGGCATTATCGATGACAAAGAGCAGACTGTAGTGGATGCAGTGAAGGCAGCCGGACTGGAAGTCTTAGAAGTGACCTACCAGGGCGAGTGGGTAAGCGTCACTGCAACTAAGCGAAACGCTTAGTCGCTTGGAAAAAGTGTAGAGTAATTTCAGATATGTAAGTCGGAGGTGGCATTCCTGTCCTATTAAGGACCGATGAAAAACGTCAGCACTTGGAATTTTCGAGCAAAGCCTTGCGAAGAAAATTCCTTAGTACTGTTACGTTTTTCATCGAGCGAGAGCGTGTCCGAATAGGACAGGAATGCTACCTCCGACGTAGGAGTAGAAATTATGTATCAATTCTTTGTAGAACCCCACCAAATTCATGACAAGGCTGTCAGGATTGAGGGAAGCGATGTAAATCATATTAAAAACGTATTGCGAATGAAGGTGGGCGAGGAGTTGTCTGTGAGCAATGGCGTGGATGGTAAGGAGTATCGTTGCGGAATTGTCAGCATGGACGAGGAGTGCATTACCTGCGAGCTGCGTTTCGTGAAGGAGGACGGCGTGGAGCTGCCTTCTCAGGTATATTTATTCCAGGGATTGCCCAAGGCGGACAAGATGGAGCTGATTATCCAAAAGGCAGTGGAGCTGGGTGTACATGCTGTGGTTCCGGTGGCAGCTAAGCGCTGTGTAGTGAAGCTGGATGATAAGAAAGCTAAATCCAAAATCAACCGTTGGCAGGGAATTGCCGAAGCAGCAGCCAAGCAGAGTAAGCGTCGGATTGTGCCGGAGGTTATGGATGTTATGAGCTTCAAGGAGGCTCTTTCCTATATTCAGGAGTTTGAAGTGAAGTTGATACCTTATGAGCTGGCAGAGGATATGACCAAGACCAAGGAAATCATCGGACAATTGCAACCCGGACAGAGGATTGCCATCTTTATCGGACCGGAAGGCGGATTCGAGGAGGCAGAGGTAACACTGGCTATGGAAAAGGGCGTGGAACCCATAACTTTGGGCAAGCGTATTTTGCGTACGGAAACGGCAGGCTTTACGGTATTGTCGTGGATTATGTATCAGTTGGAACAATAGCCGGAGCGGACGATTTTTTGTCGAAAGTTTCAGATGACCGGTTGCCCGGAGGCAGGGATTGGCATATGATATTATAGATTATTTGCAGATATTTTCGTATCTGCTTAGAAGGAGATAGAGAAATGGAAGTGTATTTGGACAATTCTGCAACTACCCGAGTGTTTCCGGAAGTAGCAGAACTGATGACCAAGGTAATGTGTGAGGACTATGGAAATCCCTCCAGTATGCACAGAAAGGGTATGGAGGCAGAGCAGTATGTTCGCTATGCCAAGGAAACTTTGGCGAAGCTGTTGAAGGTTTCTGAGAAGGAAATCCTGTTTACTTCCGGTGGTACTGAGTCTGATAATATGGCTTTGATTGGCTGTGCCATGGCGAACCAGCGCAGAGGCAGACATTTGATTACTACCCGAATAGAGCACCCGGCCATTTTACAGACCATGCACTATCTGGAGACACAGGACTTTCGCGTGACTTACCTTCCGGTGGACAAAACCGGACGCATTTGCCTGGAGGATTTGCGCAAAGCAATGGGACCGGATACGATTTTGGTATCCATTATGTATGTAAATAACGAAATCGGTTCCCTGCAGCCCATTGCAGAGGCAGGAGCTTTGATTAAAAAGATGAACCCACAGACGCTGTTTCATGTAGATGCAGTGCAGGGCTTCGGTAAGTTCAAGATATACCCGAAAAAGATGAACATTGACTTGATGTCTGTCAGCAGTCACAAGATTCATGGTCCCAAGGGCGTAGGCTTCCTTTATGTAGGCGAAAAGGTGAAAATACTTCCTATCAACTATGGTGGCGGTCAGCAGAAAAACATGCGCTCCGGTACGGAAAATGTGCCCGGTATCGCAGGTATGACCATGGCAGCAGAGAAGATCTATGAGAAGTTCGAAGAAGATGTGAATAAGCTTTATGAAATAAAGGAATACTTTATTCAGGGAGTACAGCGCATGGAGGGAATTCAGGTCAATGGTCTCATTGCTGATGCTCCGAACTATCGGGGGACGGCACCCCATGTGGTCAGTGTATCGGTAGCAGGAGTGCGAAGCGAGGTGCTTTTGCATGCTTTGGAGGAGAAGGGGATTTATATTTCTGCAGGCAGTGCCTGTGCCTCTAACAAGCCACAGACTTCAGAAACCCTAAAGGCTATCGGTTTGCAGAGAGAGCTTTGGGACTCCACCATTCGCTTTAGCTTTTCTGTATTTACCACCAAGGAAGAGATTGACTATACCTTAGAAGTAATGTATGATATGATACCAATGTTAAGAAAGTACACACGGAGGAAATAAAATGTTTTCAGCTTTTTTGATTAAGTATGCCGAAATCGGTGTAAAAGGTAAGAATAGATATTTGTTTGAGGATGCACTGGTGCAGCAGATTAAGTATGCACTGAAGAAATGTGAAGGTGAATTTAAAATTCACAAAACACAGGGACGTATCTTTGTAGATGCGTTGACAGAGTTTGATTTTGATGAGACAGTGGAGCATTTGCAGAGAGTATTCGGTATTTCCGGTATTTGCCCTATGATTTATGTAGAGGACGAGGGTTTCGAGAAGCTTTGCGATACTATTGTAAAGTATATAGATGATGTATACCCTGATAAGAACATGACATTTAAGGTACATGCCAGACGTACCCGTAAGAACTATCCCAAGGATTCCATGACCATTAATATGGAAATCGGTGAGGTACTTTTGAAAACATATCCCGAGATGCGTGTGGATGTTCACAAGCCGGATATTATGTTAAATATTGAGGTACGTGAGAAGATTTATATTTATTCCCAGATTATTCCGGGTCCCGGCGGTATGCCTGTAGGTACCGGCGGTAAGGCGATGCTACTTTTGTCCGGTGGTATTGATTCTCCTGTAGCCGGATATATGATTGCCAAGCGCGGTGTGAAGATTGATGCAGTGTATTTCCATGCACCGCCATATACATCCGACCGTGCGAAGCAGAAGGTAATCGATTTGGCGAGACTGGTGTCCAGATACACCGGACCGATTTATCTTCATATTATTAACTTTACGGATATTCAGTTGTATATTCATGAACAGTGTCCTCATGAGGAGCTGACCATTATTATGCGCCGTTATATGATGCGTATTGCGGAAACCATTGCCAAGGAGAATGACTGTCTGGGATTGATTACCGGCGAGAGTATCGGTCAGGTGGCGAGCCAGACCATGGCATCTTTGGTAGCGACCAATGAGGTGTGTGAGTTGCCGGTATACAGACCATTGATTGGCTTTGATAAGCAGGAAATCGTAGAAGTATCTGAAAAGATTGGAACTTTTGAGACTTCTATTTTGCCTTTTGAAGACTGTTGTACCATTTTCGTGGCAAAGCATCCGGTGACAAAACCGAATGTAAAGGTCATTCGCAGACATGAGAAGAATTTGGAAGAAAAAATTGACGAACTGGTAAAGACTGCTTTGGAAACAGATGAGTTGATTATTGTGAGTGAGTAAACAGTTCAGCAGTTATCTCGATTTCGCTGCTAGAGCCGCTGTATTTCGATGATGGCTGAACTGTAACACAAAAAGCGTGTGGGCAAAAGCCCACACGCCATTGTAACGAAGTATCACGCTTTATGATTAGATCATATAAGGTGCTAATACAGCCATAACTTCATCGATGTTCTCTTCTGCATGGATGTTTAAGTCGATAGGCTTAGAAAGGTCTAAGCTGAAGATACCCATGATAGACTTAGCATCGATAACGTATCTGCCGGATACTAAATCGAAATCATAATCGAACTTGGTGATATCATTCACAAAGGACTTTACCTTGTCAATAGAATTAAGTGAAATCTGAACTGTTTTCATATCAATTACCTCCTTAATGTGTGTCATACCTTCAAACATCATATTAATGGTAAGTTTGGGAAAAGTCAAGAAGTAAAACAATACAAAAAAAGTGAGGAAAATCATGAAAAATGTGGCATTACATAATCTGGGATGCAAGGTAAATTCTTATGAATTAGACGTTGTGCAACAAATGTTACAGGAAAATGGTTATAAAGTTGTATCATTTGATGAAATTGCGGACATTTATATCGTAAATACGTGTACGGTAACAAATATTGCAGATAGAAAAAGTCGCCAAATGCTGCATCGTGCCAAGACCCGAAACCCGGAAGCTATCGTGGTGGCAATCGGGTGCTATGTACAGACCGGCAAGGAAGATGTAGTAATGGATGATTGTATCGATTTGGCCATCGGAAACAATCGTAAAAAAGAAATTGTATCGATTATAGAAGCCTTTTTGAAGGAGCGGGGAATGCTGCAGGCACCGGCTAAGGTGGACAAGACCCTGCAGGATACTACTATTATCGATGTAAACAACACTTATGAGTACGAGGAAATGACACTGAAGAGAACTGCCGAGCATACCCGTGCTTATATTAAAATACAGGATGGCTGTAATCAGTTTTGTACCTATTGTATTATTCCTTATGCCAGGGGCAGGGTGAGAAGTCGTCATTGGGAGGATATCTACCGGGAAATTGAAGGTTTGGTAGCCAATGGTTATCAGGAAATTGTTCTCACCGGTATCCATATCAGTTCTTATGGAATTGACTTCGAACAGGAAGCCTGGGAACAGGGAAACAGTGTAGAAATGTTGAAGACAGAAGGGCGGCATGATTATTCCGGAGCCTCCAAGCTCATTGACTTGATAGAGCGTATTCATAATATAGAAGGTTTGCGAAGACTTCGAATTGGTTCGCTGGAGCCTCGCATTATTACAAAGGAGTTTGCCGGACGGCTGGCTTCGCTTACAAAGGTATGCCCACATTTTCACTTATCCCTACAGAGTGGTAGTGATGCTACTCTGAAACGTATGAACCGGCATTATACGGCAGAGGAATATTTGAATAGTGTGAAGCTGCTTCGGGAAGCCTTTGGCAGACCGGCCATTACCACAGATGTTATCGTAGGCTTTCCACAGGAGACAGAAGAAGAATTTGCACAGACCAAGGCCTTTTTGGAGCAGGTGGGCTTTTACGAAATGCATATATTTAAGTATTCCAAACGTAAGGGGACTATTGCGGCAGGATTGCCGGGGCAGGTACCGGATACCATAAAGGCCAAACGCAGTAATGTGTTGTTAGAGCTGGAGCGGGTACAGTCCAAGGAATTCCGGGCATTTTACGTGGGAAAAGAGGCAGAAGTACTTTTTGAAGAAACGAAAACCATCCGGGGAAAACAGTATCAGATTGGTCACACTGTAGACTATGTGAAGGTAGCGGTGGAAACCGCACAGGATTGGGCAAATCAGATAAGGACCGTGCCGATACAAGGCTTTTTAACAGAGGAAATTTTATTTTAGACGGTGAAATAGAGGCGGATGCATTGAAATTTTTGGTTAAATGGAGTAAGATATAAGGATAAGGATGCGCGAACCAGTTCAGCCGCGCCATTGGAAAGAGGTCACAGCAGTGTAGTAAGTACGGAAAACGGCGCGAACCAGTTCAGCCGCGCCATTCGCAAAGCCGCCACTACGTGGCTTACCGCTGCTACGCAGCTATCTTTGCTCATATACGGGCGCTCAACTCATGCATATGTTCGTTCGCAAAATCATGCGAGCATGATTTTGGCTCTCGTACATATGCATGGCTGAACTGTTAAGGATACATTGGGGAGGAACAAAACATGCAGGATTTAGGAAATACGCGATACTTTAAAGTGCAGACAGAACCGGAAACAGGCGTAAAAGTTATTCTTTCTACGGTGTATGAGGCATTGACGGAAAAAGGGTACGATCCGGTGAACCAGATTGTAGGATATATTATGAGTGGAGATCCTACTTATATTACCAGTCATAAGAGTGCCCGTAGCCTGATTATGAAGGTGGAACGTGACGAATTAGTAGAAGAACTTCTGAAGGAGTATATTCGTACCAATCGTTGGTAAAATGTATAGTATAAGGCACCTTGGGATGAAAGAAAGAAGAACAGGGACACAGGCAGATTCTGTGTCGTGAAAGGTATGGTTTTATTATGCGCATAATGGGCTTGGATTTTGGTTCAAAAACAGTTGGGGTAGCAATCAGTGATGCACTTTTGATTACGGCACAGGGAATAGAGATTATTCGTCGTAAGGAAGAAAATAAGCTGCGTCAGACCTTGGCCAGAATCGAAGAATTGATAGTGGAATATGAAGTAGAAGAAATCGTGCTGGGGATGCCAAAGAATATGAATGCCACGGAAGGAGAGCGTGTGTCTCTGACCATGGAGTTCAAGGAGAAGTTGGAGAGAAGGACAGGACTGCCAGTGCATATGTGGGATGAGAGACTGACTACAGTGGCAGCGGATAAGGCTATGATGGAAGCCGGTATTCGCAGGGAAAACCGCAAGGAATATGTGGATATGATTGCGGCAACACTGATATTGCAGGGATATTTGGATCTTCGTGCCAACGAGAAAAAAGCATAGGATGAGAGCTTGCCCACAGGCAGGCGTAGCTTGAGTTGTGAAAACAACAGAATGTGAGGAAGCATGAGTAAATTAGAAAAGATTACATTTAATCCGGACGGAGAAGCACCAATTGATTTTTTTGTGCTGGAACAGACCAGAATCGGCGGATATAATTATATCCTGGTAACAGACTTTGAGGAGGGTGACGGAGAGGCTTTGATTCTTAAGGATTTGTCACAGGATGGCGACGAGGAGAGCGTTTTTGTAATTGTCTCTGACGATGATGAGTTGAATGCGGTGGCCGGCGTGTTTGAGAGCATGCTGGAGGATGTGGAATTCGTTCAGGATGAAGAGTAGGAACGTGGAGGAAATTTGATTGAGTAAGAAAAAAGAAAATAGTATAGTGTCCAATCTGAAAATCATACCTTTGGGAGGTCTGGAACAGATTGGTATGAATATTACTGCCTTCGAATATGAGGACAGTATTATTGTTGTGGATTGCGGTCTGGCATTCCCTGCAGATGATATGTTGGGAATCGACTTAGTAATCCCGGATGTGACTTATTTAAAGGACAATGTGGACAAGGTAAAAGCTTTCGTGATAACACACGGTCACGAGGATCATATCGGAGCATTGCCCTACGTATTGAAGGAGTTAAATGTTCCTGTTTATGCAACTCGTTTGACCATGGGAATTATAGAGAATAAGTTAAAAGAGCATAATATGACCAAGACTACCAAGAGAAAGGTGGTAAAGTTCGGTCAATCCATTAATTTGGGACAGTTTCGCGTAGAATTTATTAAGACCAATCACAGTATCGTCGATGCTGCGGCATTGGCTATTTATTCTCCGGCAGGTACCGTAGTTCATACTGGAGATTTTAAGGTGGATTATACTCCGGTGTATGGGGATGCGATTGATTTACAGCGTTTCGCTGAAATTGGTAAGAAGGGTGTACTGGCACTTATGTGCGACTCTACTAATGCGGAGCGTCCCGGCTTTACCCAGTCTGAGAGAACAGTGGGTAAAACTTTTGATACTTTATTCGAGGAGCATAAGTACAGCCGTATTTTTGTGGCGACCTTTGCTTCCAATGTAGATCGTGTACAGCAGATTATTAATACTGCTTATAAGTTTGGACGTAAGGTAGTGGTAGAAGGTCGCAGTATGGTAAATATTATTGAAACTGCGTCAAATCTGGAATGTATCAATATTCCGGACAATACCTTGATTGATATTGACCAGCTGAAGAATTACCCGGATGAGCAACAAGTGATTATTACCACCGGCAGCCAGGGAGAAAGTATGGCAGCACTTAGCCGTATGGCAAGCAATGCTCATCGTAAGATTACCATCGGACATGGTGATACGGTTATTTTTTCTTCCAGCCCCATTCCGGGGAATGAAAAGGCAGTTACCAGAGTGATTAATGAATTGCTACGCAAGGGTGCGGATGTTATTTTCCAGGACACCCATGTTTCCGGACATGCCTGTCAGGAAGAGATTAAGTTGATTTATACCTTAGTACGTCCCAAGTATTCTATTCCGGTGCATGGAGAGTACAAGCATCTGAAGGCACAGGCTAAGATTGCAGAAAGCTTGGGAATTGATAAGGAAAATATTTTTATTTTGTCATCCGGTGATGTGTTGGAATTAAATGAAGAGCATGCGGAGAGATTTCTGAATAAGGTTCCGGTAGGCGGTATTCTGGTAGATGGTCTTGGTGTTGGCGATGTAGGTAATGTAGTGCTCCGTGACAGACAGCATTTGGCAGAGGATGGTATTCTTATCGTGGTAATGTCTCTGGACAAGTATACCGGACAACTGGCAGCAGGCCCGGATATTGTTTCCCGTGGCTTTGTGTATGTTCGGGAATCTGATGAGCTGATGGACGAGGCCAGGGAAGTGGTGGATACTGCTATCAACCATTGTATTGACAAGGGAATCAGCGACTGGGGTAAGCTAAAGAATACTACTAAGGATGTATTAAGTGACTACGTTTGGAAGAAGACTAAGAGAAGACCGATGATTTTGCCCATTATTATGGAGGTTTAGGGTATGGAACGAGCATTACAGGCGTATATTGATAAGATTCTGGAATCAGAAGAATATCGGGAATATGCCAGACAAAGAGACAGAGTGAAGCAGTATCCGGAGTTAAAGACACAAATCGACACCTTTCGCATTCAGAATTTCAAGATGCAGACCAGCAGGGATATGGTTTTTGAAAAGATTGAGGGGTTTGAGCGGGAGTATGCTGATTTTCGGGAACAGCCGATGGTTGCGGATTTTTTGGCGGCAGAGCTGGCTTTTTGCAGGATGATGCAGAGACATAACGGAGAAATAATGGAAGCAATTGATTTTGAGTAAGGAAAGGCGATAAAGATGAAGATTAGGGATGTCGTATTGGCAGTATGTGAAAATATACTGAAGATAGCGGCTATTGTGGCAGTGGTTATATTGATTTACAGAGGTTCCACCATAGCTTATGAATACGGGTACCGCATCTTTGAAGAGCCTCCTATGGCTGCTTCGCAGGAGGATGCAAGAGAAGTTATAGTAGTGATTCCGGAAGGTATGTCATCCAAGGAAATGGGACAGTTGTTTTATATGAAGGGTTTGATTCGAGATGAAAAGCTGTTTCAAATACAATATATGTTATCAGAATTTAAGGATGATTTGTATGCGGGAGAATTTACTTTAAGCACGGGCATGACTGCAGAGGAAATACTGAAGGCTATGACGGTGAAGCCTGTAGAAGAGGAATTAGAGTAGCAGAAGAAAAGATGTGTCTTTGTATGGTGGCACTGAGGGATGAATATGATAGTAGATGAAAGAATGGTTGCCTTTATTAATTCATTTGATAAAGGCAATACGCCTTTTTTAAACGAAATAGAAAAATTTGCCATAGAAACACAGGTGCCAATTATCCGTAAGGAAATGCAAAGCTTCCTGCGTTTTCTATTGACTATGAAAAAGCCTATGAAAATATTGGAGGTGGGAACGGCAATTGGTTTTTCCGCACTCCTTATGAGCGAATATGCTCCGCAAGGGTGTCAGATTACTACCATTGAAAAGTACGAGCCGCGAATTCCTATTGCAAGGGAAAATTTCCGCAAGGCAGGAAAAGAAGAAGTGATTACCCTGTTGGAGGGAGATGCTACGGAGATTTTGAAAGAATTGAAGGACAGCTATGATTTGATATTTATGGATGCCGCCAAAGGACAATATATTCACTTCATGCCGGATATTCTGCGTTTGCTGGCAGAGGGCGGTATATTGGTATCCGACAATGTATTGCAGGACGGAGATGTGATTGAATCACGCTATGCTGTGGTGCGTAGAAATCGTACCATTCATGGAAGAATGCGAGAGTATTTGTTTGAGCTTACCCACCATTCTCAGCTGGAGACTTGTATTTTGCCTGTAGGGGATGGTATTACTTTGAGTGTGAAGTGTACGAAGCAGGCAGCTGATACAGAGTGAGAAGCGGATAGACAGTATTTATAAATCAGTAGTGTTTGGGGAGAATGGTGCATAGGGAGATGTAACATGGACATCTCGGCGGAAGGAGTTTACATTATGAGAAGAGAGAAACCGGAATTGTTAATACCGGCCAGTAGTTTGGAAGTATTAAAGACTGCCGTTATTTTTGGTGCAGATGCAGTATATATTGGTGGGGAAGCCTTTGGATTGCGTGCAAAGGCTAAGAATTTCACCTCAGCAGAGATGGCAGAGGGTATCGCCTTTGCTCATGAGCATGGTGTGAAGGTATATGTAACAGCCAATATCCTGGCACACAATGATGATTTGTCAGGGGCGGCAGAGTATTTTGAAGAACTGAAGAATATGAAGCCTGACCAGCCGGATGCGTTGATTATTTCGGATCCGGGAATGTTTACCATAGCCAAACAGGTCTGGCCGGAGGTGGAAATTCATATTTCTACTCAGGCGAACAATACTAATTACCAGACCTATTTGTTCTGGTGGCAATTAGGAGCCAAAAGAGTGGTTTCAGCCCGTGAACTTTCGCTGGCAGAGATTAAGGAAATTCGTGACCATATTCCGGAGGAGATGGAGATTGAAAGCTTTATTCATGGTGCTATGTGCATTTCCTATTCCGGACGTTGCCTGTTGAGTAATTACTTCACCGGACGGGATGCCAATCAGGGGGCATGTACCCATCCCTGTCGCTGGAAGTATGCAGTGGTGGAGGAGAAGCGTCCCGGAGAATATTTGCCGGTGTATGAGAATGAAAGAGGCACTTATATTTTTAATTCCAAAGATTTGTGCATGATTGAATATGTGCCGGAAATCGTGGCGGCAGGAATTGATAGTCTGAAGATTGAAGGGCGTATGAAAACAGCACTTTATGTAGCGACAGTGGCACGAACCTATCGAAAAGCAATTGATGATTATTTTACGTCTGAGGAAACCTATCGTGCCAATATGGACTGGTACAAGGCGGAAATTTCCAAGTGTACCTATCGCCAGTTTACTACAGGCTTTTATTTCGGTAAGCCGGACGAAAATACACAGATTTATGACAGCAATACCTATGTAAATGAATATACTTATCTGGGGATTGTAGAGGAAACAGCGAGCAAGCTGGTGAATGGAGAAGAAAAGCTGTTGGCTCGAATAGAACAGCGTAATAAATTCTGTGTGGGAGACACTATAGAGATTATGCAGCCGGACGGCAACAATGTGGAGATTTTGGTAAAAGCCATGTACAATGCAGAGCTGGAGGCAGTGGAAAGCTGTCCTCATTCCAAGCAGGAGATTTGGCTGGAATTATCACAGATACCAAATCAATATGATTTGCTTCGTGTGAAGGCATAAAAAGACGCTATGTCAACGATAAGTTGGCATAGCGTTTTTCTATAGAAATCATATTAGAATATATATTTGTAATCCTATAAGCAGTGTTAGCCTTTTTTGCATAAGGATTTCTGCTCCGGCATCTGTATCATCAGCGGATAGGTCAGAAGCAGAGAGGTAATAAAGATAGCTGCAAAGGGGTTGATACGTTCTCCCAGATATACACCTAGGGACATGGGCATCCATAAACAAAGCAGTAGTTGAGAAATTCTCTTCTCACGCAGATACTGGCGGATAGCAGCCAGGGTAGTATAAACGGTCCATATAATAAAAAGACCGCCACCTAAATAACCATACTCATACAGCATCTGTGTGTAATTGTTATGTGCATTGGCAGCCATATAGGTGCCTACCTGTATACCCGCAGAAGGATTTCCTAAGAAATTGAAATGCTCTGCAAACATTGCAATAATGGATAATCTGCCGGAAGAGAATAAATCCAAATAATTGATTATGCTGTCCGGTTCAAATACTTCTGATTCTGCAAAGGTAATGGCCTCGTCAAACATATAATGTGCCCGCTGAATTAAGTTTGCAATCGGCTTTAGGAAGGTGTTGCCTTCATACAATACCTGTTCCCAGTAGTCTTTATCCGTATTGGCCAGCATCTTCAGCCCCAGCAGTACCAAGAGGACGACAAGCAGAATGATGAACACTACGGTAAAGGTGCGAAACAGGACATTTTTACGAGAGGTATTCTCGCGAACGATTACATAGCCGGTCAAAAAGACGCAGGCGATTCCAATAAACATGGTAATGGTACTTACTCTGAAAAGCGTCCATAAGAGTGGCAGCAGGCACAAAAGGTATATCAGGTAAGAAAAGCTTTTGCGACCATACAGCTGTTTGCTCTGATACAATTTAAAGAGAATGATGGTGGTAATACAAGCCATAAATACACCGAAATCACCAATATTCAAAAAGTCTCCAAACCAGCGACCGATGGTTTCGTCAATTTCAAAATTGCCGGTTACGGAACGATGCAAAACAATAAAGAAGGAAATAAGCCATGCGGTGCAAAGCTGATTCAATATTTTGCGCCATTCCAGTCGGTTAATCGGTATCAGGTAAAATACAAAGGCAAAGACAAAAATAAGCGGATGGGCACGACCGTTTCTGCAGTAAGTCATGGCAAAAGCCATGGCTAAGAAAATACACCAAGGGAGTAACCGGAAACGCTGGATTGGATTTACCTTTTTGTAAACAATCATATCCATGATAATCAATACCAGCACCCAGCCAACCCAGACAACTATTTCGTCGATCTTGTATAAGTCCGGAATGTTCATATAACGAGTGAGGAAAATCGAAGCATAATGCCAATACAGAAGAGACGCTACAAGAGTCTGCCAATTCATCAGGCGAGCCTTCTGTATCACCAGCATAAAGATGGAGAGCATCAATAATGCCTTTGTTGCACTGACATTTTTGAAGTTTTCAAACATTTCATTGCCCATGTCATGCAAATGAAGCAGCATGGCAGTCAGGCAGTAGATACATAATATATGAAGGAATATTTGTTTTATCTGATTAAGGGTAGCTAATGTTTTCTTGTTCATAGTCCACTTCCTATCATTCGCTCTCTCGGTAGTATTTGTTATGTCTCCTATCATTCGTAGGGCATATAAATATATTATACTTTATGAGTGGCAAATAATTCAATAGTCATAGAAAAAAATTTATTGACCATTGTTTCTGCTTATTGTACAATGTTTCCATGTATTTCGGATGATTGGTTGGCGATAGCATTGCCAAATAAGAAAGGATAGATAAAATGAGCGAGCTGATTAATGTAGAAGAGCTTTTTGGTTGTAGGGTATTTACCCACAGAAAGATGAAGGAGCGTTTGCCAAAGGGTGTTTTCAAGGAAGTAAAGCGTGTTATGGAGCAGGGTGGTGAACTTTCTTTGGAAACTGCCGATGTAGTGGCAAAGGCGATGAAGGACTGGGCTATAGAGAATGGTGCTACACATTATACCCATTGGTTTCAGCCGTTGACCGGCATTACTGCAGAAAAGCATGATGCTTTCGTGACACATCCTGATGAGGATGGCAGAATGATTATGGATTTTTCTGGCAAGGAATTGATAAAGGGTGAGCCGGATGCGTCTTCCTTCCCTTCCGGAGGACTTCGTGCGACCTTTGAAGCCAGAGGCTATACTACTTGGGATATTACTTCTCCTGCCTTTTTAAAAGAAGATGCTACCGGGATGATTCTTTGTATCCCTACTGCTTTCTGTTCCTACAAGGGGGAAGCATTGGATACCAAGACCCCGCTTCTTCGTTCTATGGAAGCCGTTAATCAGCAGGCTTTGCGTATTGTGAAGCTTTTCGGAAATACAGAGGCGACCAAGGTGACCCCCAGCGTGGGTGCAGAGCAGGAGTATTTTCTGGTAGACCGTCAGAAATATTTACAGAGAAAAGACCTGATTTTCGCAGGACGCACTCTTTTCGGAGCACCGGCACCGAAGGGGCAGGAAATGGATGACCATTACTTCGGTACCATTCGTGAACGAATTGGTGCATATATGAAGGATATTAACATAGAACTGTGGAAGTTGGGTGTAACTGCCAAAACACAGCACAATGAGGCGGCGCCGGCACAGCATGAACTGGCACCTATTTATGAAACCGCTAATATTGCGGTGGATCACAATCAGTTGGTGATGGAAACCATGAAAAAGGTAGCAGGTCGTCACGGTTTGACCTGTTTGTTGCATGAGAAACCCTTTGCAGGAGTCAACGGTTCCGGTAAGCATGATAACTGGTCCCTTTGTACGGATAATGGTGTGAATTTGTTAGAGCCGGGAGAAACCCCTAACGAAAACGTACAGTTTTTAATGGTGCTGGCATGTATTATGAAGGCGGTGGATCGCCATGCAGATTTGCTTCGTCAGAGTGCGGCAAATGTAGGAAATGACCATCGTTTAGGTGGTAATGAAGCTCCTCCGGCTATTATTTCTATCTTTTTGGGCGAGCAGTTAGAGGATGTGGTAAAGCAGCTGGTAGAAACCGGACAGGCCACACATTTGACTGAAGGCGGTAAGTTGGAAACAGGTGTATCTACCTTACCGGAATTTGAAAAAGATGCTACTGACCGTAACAGAACCTCGCCTTTTGCCTTTACCGGTAATAAGTTTGAGTTCCGTAGTGTGGGAGCTTCCGATTCTATTGGTAGTCCAAATACAACGCTGAATGCTATTGTAGCAGAAGCTTTCTGTGAGGCAGCAGATATTCTGGAGCAGGCAGAAGACTTCGAGATGGCAGTCCATGATTTAATTAAGAAATACATGACCGAGCACCAGCGTATTATTTTCAATGGTAACGGCTATTCCAAGGAATGGGTGGAGGAGGCTGCCAGACGTGGTCTGCCTAATATCCGTTCTATGGTAGAAACAGTGGAAACATTGACTACCGAAAAGTCTGTAGCTTTGTTTGAGAAGTTCCACATCTTCACCAAGGCAGAGCTGGAGGCTAGAAAAGAAGTATTGTACGATACTTATTCTAAGACCATCAATATCGAAGCACTAACTATGATTGACATGACCAGAAAGCAAATCCTTCCGGCAGTGGTAAAGTATACCAAGTCTTTGGCAGATACCGTGATTGCTGTGCGTGATGCAGGTGCAGATGCTACCGTTCAGGCAGAGCTGTTGACAGAGGTGTCCGAGAAATTGGCAGAGACTAAGGCTGCCTTAAATGCACTGGAGGAAGCAGAGGCAACAGCGAAGCAGATAAGATGTCCCAAGGAGTTGGCATTCTACTACAACGATACCGTTAAGGTTTGTATGGAGGCACTACGTGCTCCGGTAGACAAGCTGGAAATGTTGGTAGCTAAGGAAGTATGGCCTATGCCCAGCTATGGGGATTTGTTGTTTGAAGTATAGGATAATCAGTATTCTGCCCTGCATGATATTGCAGGGCAGAGTTGATTTATTTGCATATACAAACACAAAAATAAAAAAAATTAAAAAAATTTCAAAAAAGGTATTGCAAAAAATAAAAACATGGTGTATACTTCATTAAGTAGTCAAGACATAGCGCTATCGCCAAACGGTAAGGCAACGGACTCTGACTCCGTCATTTTCAAGGTTCGAATCCTTGTAGCGCTGCTAGATAACCTCTGAGGAGAAACCCTTGGAGGTTTTTTGTTGCCCGGAAATGCTGATGGAATCAGCATTTCCGGGCTTTTTTAATTGCTAAAGAAGAGAATATATGAAAGTGATAGAAAAAGTTCATTCAGGAAGATTTTACGGCATTTTAGGGAAAAAAACGAGTAAGAACGAATGCATAGGTCAATTGATAGGTAAATTCTTTGATTGTGGAGAACCGCACAAATTCAAGAAAAATGCCAGTTTAACTATATATTTTTTATAAAATTATATATGGAGTGTAGATGTGCATTCATAAATGTTTCCTGTTCTGTCCAATGTGCACAGGGCAATAGTTTGTGTATTTGTAATCCTGTTGAATATGCGGTAGTAATATGTGTTGCGCGTGTAGGAGTACAATATTGTTTAAGTATAAGCTTCAGAGCTCTTTTAGAAGAATCTGTATTTATATTAAAGTCATGCATTACAATTTTATGTTTGGAAGGATGAGTTTTGTATAGTGTGTAATATAATTCTTGAAAGTTCAAGCGGTAAAAGTCAGTAGGTGCTGGTTGTTTCGGATATAGGTCTAAGTAGTTGGCTGTTATAAATGAATGATATTTCTCCAAATATTTACAATAGCAGGAAAAGTCTAAAACGATACCTAAGTTATCGGGGTGTGTCAATACATACCAAAGATCTTCAATTATAGGACACGTTACATATTTCAGCATATGAAAATAGTCATTTAGAATTTTGAATGACTCCGCAGTCTGAGTTGTAGTGTTTTGGGGGGATATAGGTGCATAGCTAATAGCAGTTCTAGGTGGTGGCGGATAATTTGATTTTATTATATTTGTGGAGTTGATAGCCTTTAATGCATACTCAAGGAAAATAGTTTTATTAAAAGTTATAGGTATTTCATTGGCTTGGCAAAGGAGAGTGATAAATGTTTCACCCTCAAGAGATTTTAGTAAAGAAGTTTCATGCTCTAATGAAGACATATTATTCAAAGTTACTCTCACATAATTTGTAAAATCAAATGAATATGATGACTCCATGTAATATTTAAAGAGAAGAGAATCAGGAACAGATAATGGCCTTATCCAATCTAAGTAATCATTATACATTTTGTGGTAATGTGTAATGAGTGTTGAAGTTTTTCCATTTGAACTTGAGAGCGTCTTGTTAAAATTATGCGCGGATTTTTTGTCCCATAAAAAGTAGGCAAAAAGGCTTGTATGAGCAGCTGTGTAATACTTTCCGTTGGAAGACTTATGCCGAAGGGTATTCAATATGTATGAGGAGTAGTAATTATTCTTGCAATCGACAAAATGCTTGTTACGTGAGTTGTCGATTTGAGAGGCATATTCATCTTGAGAATTTGCATTAGCTTCAAGAAGTAATTCAAGAGCCTCTTTGCTGGACGCAGGGTTAAGGATACCTCTGCGGATAGAGTATTCGTTTCGAGTAGTCATTTGTATTTTGTCAGCTTGCAATTGAGTAACAGAATCTTGATAAGATTGAAGTAGACAATGATGGAATAAGCTGACAGCCATATAACCGCGAATAAGTTCAACTTGCTTGTCAATACAATTCTCGTTAAAAAATACATTGGTAGTAAATTTGTTACTTATAACGTATTCGGTGTATGCTGTGCTCGCAGTGATAATTTCATTGAAAATCATATGCAGTAAATCACTAATCTTATCAACAGAATTAGCATTAAAGGAATTATAGATTCTATTATTCTTTATCTTAGCTAATATTTCTCTGACATCAATAAGGTATAAATATTTAAGACGAAATTCTTTTTCGAAATCGTACAATATAAAATCCTCCCTTTGTTTAGATTTGAGTATATTATATGAGAATAGAATACAAAAGTAAATAAAAATAGATAAAAATAGAAATTAGATTTGCCTATACCATTTACATATTGTGGGATATTATTATCCTGTAGCTACAAAAATTATAGAAAGGTGATAAAAATATGAAAGCAGAGTTGGTTTTGGGAAATAATCAGAAGATTGCTTATGATGATGTAGAGGAAGAACTTCAGCGCGGAGTCACATATGAAATTGCAGAAGAAAGCCTTCAACACGGGGGCACATATGATGATAAGGAGTTGAACATGTCTTTTGTAGAACAGCCTAACCTAATGAGTAAAGCGAGTGTAGTCAAATATCAAGGAGGGGACAACAAGGGGATTATTACAACTAGTGAAATGGAGGTTGGCTCTTTGTTGAATTTTACCTTAACTTTGGTAAAAAGGCGTGTCAAAGTAACTGATACGGAAGGTGGAGAACAATCAAAATGCGAATACATCATAGACATCACAGTTTTTAAAAAGGATGGTAGCGTCAGGAACTTTCGTGAATGCGTGGATAGTGGAAAAGTGAAGCAGGTGGATTGGATAATATGTGCGACACATTCCCTTGCAATGATTCCGCGCGATAAATGCCAGAAGGAAGCTTTTCAGAGCATGGTGCAGTGTTGTATAGAGAGTGAGGACGTTCCGATTGAATGGATTTATCCAAATGCAGGATGGAGATATGTTGACAACAAAAAGTGGATGTTCGTGTATGCAGGAGGTGCTGTAGGTAGTCAAAATGTGAGTGCTAGAACTATTTCTGCTAAATATGAATTGGATTTCGAAAACGGATATTTGCACAGTAAAAAAATATTTGATGATACAATGATGATGAGAGAAATCTGCAAGTCCAAGATTGCAAGTACGGAATTGTTGCTTTTCACGCATGCCTCCTTGTTATCAACAATATTCGAAATGGCGGGATATCCACTGAATTTTGTTTTTGGTATTGAAGGGCCTACTAATTCGAGGAAAACGAGTATGGTGCTTACAATGTCAAAAATTTTTGACAGGAGACACCTTGTTGCGGATGCAGAGTTTGCTACTGCCACGCAGTGTGGTATCGAAAAATGTCTGGGAATATATCGCGATGGTGTTGTTATTATTGATGATTTTAAACCCGGTGTCAGTACTGCACAGCAGCGTATGATGGATGCAAAACTGGATCAATTGATTCGTCTTTGTGGAAATCGTGTTACAAAAAAAAGAATGACTGACTTTGATGTGGATGGAGAGAAGAAGTATTTTCCGATTACCGGGGGATGTGTCGTTACAATGGAATTGGTGTCGGGTGTACTTTCATCGATTACAAGATTGTTTCTGACAAGAATTACAGATGTCGAGGTTGATAACCAAAAGCTTGGATTTTATCAAACCAACCGCTGGATTTTGCCAACGCATGTTTATAGTTTCCTGAGTTGGGTGACAGCAAATTTTGAAAAGATTGTGCAGAAGATTCAGTTAGAGTATGAGAAATATCGTAAAAGCTACAGTTTTGCGTTTGGGCGTTATGCTGACATGTATGCAAATTTGATGATGACTGCACAATTGTTGATGATATATGCAGTACAGAGTAACTATTGGAGCAATGAACAGAGCTCTGTTTTCTTAGGAGAGGTAGAAAAAATGTTAGTGGCAGAATTATATGAGATGGGCAGAACAGCTCAAAAAAAAGACAAGGCGCAAATAGTCATCAAAGCTTTTATAGAAACCTTTTTCGTTTCGCAGATAAAAGTGATGGAGTTGTCGGAGGAAAATTGTGCGCAAAGGTATGATATTTATGAGGATAAGAATGTATTGTATATCAGAGTGGCATGTGCACGTCGTATAGTAAATGAGTATTGCTATCGTAATAACGAGCAAATGAATGTTACTACCGATGATGAGTTGATAGATATTTTTGAGCGTTTAGGCGTTCTGGATATCAAAGGAGAAGGCCGTGAACGTGAACGCTCAAGAAAATTACCGATGCAGAGAGGAAACACATTGCGATATCTTTATCTCAATAAATGCATACTTTGGAATCTGCAGGAAGAATAAAACCATTGAACCGCCCAAACCGTCAATATATCTTGATGGCTTTAATGAATTTGTAGACGGTATGTTGGCGGTTTATACGGTTTGATGGTTTGTAATGATTATGAAATGGAGGAGGCTAACATGCTACTTACAGTAAAAGATTTGCAGGAACTATTAAAAGTGGGGAGAGATACTGCTTATAGTTTAATGCGTGCCACAAATTTTCCATCAATGAAGCTAGGCGGAAGATATTATGTGACTCGTGAAGCGCTACAAAAGTGGTTGGAAAGAAGCGAATATAAGCAGATTATTTTATAAGTGGTTCCCCAGGAGGGTTAAGTCCTCCTGGGGAATAATTCTAAAGAAGGAGAATTGAGTTATGGATAAGCAGATACGCAATGCAAAGGGAGAGGGTTCTTTTAAGTGGAATCAGGATGGTACGATTACACACCGAAAATCAGTCGGCTACAAAGCAAATGGACATAGGAAGATTATCACTATTACCGCAGCTACTAAATCTGCTTGTATTAAGTTAATGAGACAAAGGGAAGCAGAGTGGAGCAAGCAAAAAAAGGCTTCAGAAGTTCTTGCAAGGGATACGGTCGCAGAACTTTGTTTTAAGCATCTAAGTTATCAAGTAGAGAATGATGAGCTAAAAAGCAAGTCTATTGATAGGCGAGAAAGTACAATTGTCAATCAAATAGAAAGTTATTCTCTAGGTAAGGCACAAGTGGGGACTGTATTACCTACTGATATTGAGAAGCATATATTGTTACTGATTAAGGAAAGCAAATTATCAGAGTCTTCTATTACAAAAGCATTGGATGTACTCAACGCAGCTTTTGCATGGGCAGTTCTTAGGGGCGAATTGGATTCCAATCCTGTAGAGTTTGTAAAGCTTAAATTAGTGAAGCGTTTAAAAAAGATGAAAGAGAAATCAGCCAATGAAGCAGATGTGGATGTAATGTCTGAGGAAGAGATAGAACTGTTTATTAGGGAGGCACTAAAGGTGGATTCAAGAGGTCAGCGTGTATATCCTGCAGGTGATTACTTATTACTACTGTTGTATACTGGGATGAGATGTGGCGAAATGCTGGCGCTTAGGTGGTCCGATTGGAATGTTAATTTCTTAACAATAAAAAAGAGTGCTTCTATGGCTAAAAATAGAAACAAAAGCACTGAAGATGATAACAACTATGTCATGGTGGAAGGAACTCCTAAGAACCAAAAGGCAAGAAACATTCAACTCTCGGAAGAAGCAATAGATACTCTTAAAAGAATTCAGGAGAATAGTAAATGGGTACAGTCAGAAGACTTAATAACACCTACGCTATCAGGAAAGCAGAATACGGCATCAAATCTTGAGCATCGGTTTAAGATCGTTCTAAAGAATGCGGGGCTGATACATGTGAAAGGAGGACTTCACACCCTAAGAAAAACTGCGGCTACGCAGCTGTACGAAGCGGGAGCTAGGATGGAAGATATAGCGGCCTATATAGGTGACCTGGAGAGTACGACACGAAAGTATTATGTGTCTATACGTAAGAAGACAATGACAAAAGATGGTCTTACACAAATTGTGAAGCTTCCGAAAGGTAAAAATGAAATGGACTAACATTGTAGAAAAGTGGAAAATTGGATGAAGCATTATTAGAAAAGGCCAATTTTCCACTTTTTGTGTTAGATATGAAACAAAGAGATAAGAATTTAATAAATCAGCGGTGCACTTATTTTTTCTCTGACATAGTTCTCTAATGCCATCTTTGATACCTTCCAGTTTCTACCTTCTTTGTAACCCTTAATAGAACCGGAACGTAACAATTGGTATGTATGCGTATGGCCGATCCTAAGGGCTTCTGCAACCTCTGGTAGTGTCATAACATCATCATATTGTTCAAACATATAAATTGTCCTCCCTTACTGTTAATTTGGCTTGATACATGGGGTATGTATTCTGTAATATACAAAGGCTGGTACGCATATAGTTTTCAAAGATTTCTTCTGATAATGGGGGATAGTCTGGTTGATAGCTGTATGCATTAATTGTAAAGTGTATGTGGGAGTGCTCTTTTTCTAAATCTAAAGCGTAAACTACCTGATAGTGGTAAGCTATCTGAATGGCTATATTATCTGCCATCTGCAGGAACTTTTTGTTATCAGTTTTTGTGGGGAGAGAGATAACAAAGTGCCATAAGTATCTGCTGTTCTGATAATTAGAATTTTGTTCTATCCGATAAAAGGATTTAATTAGAGCATTTCTGCTTGGTGGTAGTGGTATGCCATATCCTCCTACATAGTCTTTCTTTGAAATATAGGTTAGCACACTCTCATAGGCATCACTATTGGAGTATTCTCCGGGTTGAATAATAATTAGACTTTCTTTCATTTTACATTCTCCTATTGAAATCATTTAATAATTTTTGGTGACTCTTATTGGTAACGGATTCCTTAAGCACATAGTTATAAAAGGCATTATCAGTAAAGGGGCAAGTAGCATTATCTTCATGGTGCTGCATTGCCTTTCTAATAGCCTCTCTTATGAACTTTGATTTGTTCAGATTGTTCTTTTTGATAAAGTCATTTACTTCATCAATGAATTCCGGGGTAACCCGAATATCCATTCGACGGTCTTTAGGATTAATGTTGTTGCTCATTGTTATACCTCCGCTTATTTTTTTATTATTATGTTTAAGACGTTGTATCTTTTTAGCATTTATTTTTTGATAACATAGGAATAAGAGAAACATAAAAATGTGTAGAATATATAAGTAATATACAAGGATATATAAGGTTATTATAGAAAGAGATAGATAGAAAATGATACATATAATCAGCCGGACGGCATATGAGCAGGTAAATCATCATAATGTGCTTAACTGAAAGTGCCTAATTGGGTACTTTCAGATTACATTTCCTGAGAAATGTACACACAAAATGATTTTTTTACCATCGGTTACTAATGGGTTAGCATATTTTTTTATTTTACGTTGGATGATGTTATGATTTGACAGGATTAGTAAGGAAATATATTAACACATAAGTAAAAAAATAACGAAAAGGAAATTGTGATATGAAAATCAAATACTATGCAATCTATGGAGTAAATGGTCTGGGGATATATACAGACTATGATAAGGTGTTGGAAGCAAAGAAATTCATTAGTAAAGGATATAAGGTGAAGGCATATGCTACCTGGGAGGAAGCAAACACAGCTTGTATCTTAGGTTACAATGATTTACAGGAGGACTGGGCAGATTGCTACAGGGAGGAAGAGCTTAAGAGGGATAATTTTACATTGTACAGAAAACAAATTCGTACACAAAACAGTAAGAAGGAGGAAGTGTGTTATGAGTAATCAATTAGTACAAGGAACTATTTCGGAAGAACTAAATCAGAAATTGGAGAAATATATGGAAAGGGAAAATAGAACAAGATCACAGGTAATACGTATGGCTTTAGCAGATTATCTGGAAGCAGAAAGAAACCAATCGGCAATAGCCTGTGCAATGGTGGAATTGTCAGCTCAGATAAATAAACTGGAAAGGGAATATGGTGATGTAATTCCACAAGAGTGTATAACAGAATTGAATCAAAAAGTGGCAGTAGTAATTGCTACAGAAGGGAGATAATATCAAATGATAAGGATGAATGTTTATCGTCATAATAGAAACGAAAGGGACGATATGAATCGCATAATAGAGTATATGTGGATGAATCCGGGAAAAATCATATATAGAGATGCTGTAGGAGTTGCTGTTGAATCGTCTGAATCAATCAGTAACTCTTTTTTGATGGTGAAGGATATGTGTGGAGCTAATTTAAATGTGAGAATTCATGTAATGGAATTATGTTTTGAGAAAAGCATTATTTCACTGGAAGATATGATTAGAACAGTGCAGACGACATTACTTTATTTTGGTAAATACTATCAATGTTTTGTGGTGGTGGAAGAAACAGAAAATGGATATAGCTCAAAATTTGGTATTAATGCCTGTTCTTATAATGGTATTGGGAAGTTTGTGGATAACAATGCTGCTTATATATGGATAAAGGATATGATTTTTTCGATGACAGACATAGAAACAACTTTTTCTTATGGTAAAACAGTATTGTTTTATAACCAGAATAATAATAAATGCAATTATGCGTCAGTAGCGGATTAGTAGTGGGAGAAGGAGATAAACAATATACTCATATAACAAGCTATGGAAGAAAATGATTGATGTAGGGATAGATAGAAAAACCTTAGCACAGAGAGCTGGTATATCAGCTACTACATTAACAAGGATGAAGCAGGGACGGAGTATATCTTATGATGTATGTAGGAGAATATGTGAGGTGTTGGAATGTAAACCAGATGATATTTTGGAGTGGGTTACTGAAAGGAAATAGGGTTTATGTGGGGGGGGCAAGAAAGCAGAAGAGACTTGGTGTTATGGAGGGATGGGGAGTCAGGTCGAATATTTACCTTTGCATGAAAATATGGTATAATTTGATAAAGGTTTTGAAAAAACAGAGGTTAATAAGAAAGAAAAAAGGAGTTTGTAAATAGATGGGATATCAATATAAGCTAGCCAATATTGATATGAAGGATTTATATAATACAATGATCCAGTATCATATGAATTGGCCAGAAGTTATTGTTGTTGAAGAAATTGAAGATGGCAGTGATGTTTTGCGGAAGAGAATGGTAAATGGAACATTGTATTGTAGATATTTCACGAGCGTGGTACGATGTGTATAATATGGGAGGCGTTATACATGAACAAAATGCATTTAGTGATTATCAGAGTTAGCGAAAAAGAACTAAATAGATTGAAATTTGTTGGAGTAACCGAAAGGTTACTTCTTATTTTTATGCTCAAAAATCGGAAAAAATCAATTTTGGCAACATCCCTGTCAGAAAGATGTTTGATAACAAGGATAAAAGTACTTTTCATCTGTCACGGCAATTGAGGTGCTCTT
>JAZLEI010000014.1:0-3261 GCA_045615205.1 Acetatifactor sp. | reverse complement strand
ATCTTTTCATCGGTAAGCCTTGCAGTCTCTTCGATTGCTTCCTCATGACCGGAGAGTGCTGCAAAAGGTGCAAACTGCGCTGCCCTATCATGCAGGGACATATGTGCTCTTTCCGCAGACTGATGATGTGGTAAGTGAATGATATCATCATATCTATGCTCATCTTTATAATATCCACTCATGCTTTATGCCCTCCAATCTGACCGTTTCTCTCCCTGGTCATGGCTCCCTCTTCAAAGTTCATGCCCTTAAGGACCGCATTCTTACCAAACTTCTTTTGGATATCAAGAACTGCGTGCTGAATCTTTTTCTCCTTTTCACGCTCCTTCTTTTCCTGTTCCCTCTCCTGCTCTAATGCTTCATAATCGGTAAACAGATCAAGCTGTTCAAAAGCCGGCTTCTCCACCACATCCCTTTCCGGTATCACTCTGGCTGCTACAATATTGACTCTTCTCACAAGCAAATCCCAGTTAATGATTCTGTCAAACAACTCTTCCACCGCTTTCATAATTATCTTGGTAGAGGAAGTCTGACAAGGAAGATTGATTGTACCGTGAGAATGCTTTGGCACTTGTCTTCCATAGTGGTCTGTGGTCACTTCCCCATGATACTTATTTCTAATACTAGGGTCGGTCAGATTATCAATATCATATCCAATGGTCAATACCATCTGGTCAGTGACAAGCTTTTTATCTACCAAATCAAGCACTAGTAAATCCGTCATTTCCTTTACAATCAGCTTTGCTTTTTCTGCAGTGTAGGCACAGTGAAGTACCTGCCCGGAGCCTAAGCTGTTCTTCTGCGGTTTATAGGATTTAATCTCTGCAATAGTGGTAGGCTCCCACCCCCATGCATGGTCAATAAGAAGCTCTGCATTGATTCCAAAGAGCTTATACAAAAATGCCTCGTTATAATATTCATTTGGCTTACCCAAAGAACAGAGTGCAATATCTCCCATTGTATATAAGCCATTTGCCATAAGCTTCTTAGCATAGCCCGGTCCTACTCTCCAAAAATCCGTAAGCGGCACATGATTCCATAGTAACCTTCGGTAAGACATCTCATCTAATTCTGCAATACGAACTCCATCTTTATCCGCAGGCATCTTCTTAGCTACAATGTCCATAGCAACCTTACACAGATACATATTTGTTCCAATACCTGCTGTAGCTGTTACTCCGGTTTCCGCAAGCACATCTCTTATCATCTTGAGGGCAAGCTCGTGGGCTGTCATCTTATAGGTGTTTAAATAGGTGGTGGCATCAATGAAAACTTCATCAATGGAATACACATGCATATCTTCTGGAGCAATGTATCTTAAATAAATATCAAAAATCTTTGTACTGTACTCCATGTAATATGCCATTCGTGGAGCCGCTGCTATATATGCAACTTCCAAATCCGGTGACTTGGCAAGCTCCACCGCATTAAAAGAAGAACCTGTAAATTTTCTTCCCGGTGCCTTTGATTTTCTCTCAATATTAACTTCCTTGACCTTTTGGACCACTTCAAATAATCGTGGTCTTCCCGGAATGCCAAAACTCTTTAGAGATGGCGATACTGCAAGACATATGGTCTTCTCTGTCCTGCTTGCATCCGCTACAACCAAATTCGTGGTCAAAGGATCAAGACCTCGTTCTATACATTCCACAGAGGCATAAAATGACTTAAGGTCGATTGCTATATAAGTTCTTTCTGACATTTCAGTTGCCTCCTTTCTCACTCTATGGTTATGTTTC
The DNA here is from genome assembly GCA_045615205.1 of Acetatifactor sp. Taxonomy (GTDB): domain Bacteria; phylum Bacillota; class Clostridia; order Lachnospirales; family Lachnospiraceae; genus Acetatifactor. The sequence goes on along the minus strand of JAZLEI010000014.1, from coordinate 1,522 downwards.
CAAATATTACCCCACATCTTGTAGTTGAAATCGAATGTATGTTCGTATATAATATTATCAGATTCTCTTCATATTTTCAACTAGGAGCTGATAGAAATGATACAGATTTTCCGGAAATGGAGTGAGGATACATGAGTCAAATCCTCTCTTTAAATTCCCATGATTATCTACCCATGCAGATAGTTCCTGTGATTGCTTCCTTCAATGATGACGGTCAGATTAAACCTCTATATGTCGGCATCAATGGAGAGCGATACAAGGTTGATTCTTACTGGGTACGGCGCAGCTTCTCCAATCAGATAGAGTTTCACTGTAAACTCATCATAGAGAATATGCTAAAGCCGGTTATTATGACTTATTATTTGAATGAATGCATCTGGACTATACCTAACAGTCCGGAAAATAATTAAGGCCGATGGGATTCCCACCGGCTCTAATTATTTCTCGAAAAAGCAAAATTCTACCTTACTCTTCTAATGTTTTATAGATAACACAATATGCAAAAACCATAATCACTGACACCGCTAACCCGATATAAAATTCAGGGAATGCAAAGTTAATACTGTTTTGAATACTTATCTCCCCTGTTATAGTCATCACATGCCATGTGAAATATTTATATACTTCCGAAACCACAATTCCAATTGTTCCTAATAACCCTATAAGCTTATTGGTACTTGTTTTTTTAAACGGAACCCATACCCCAACAATAAATAATATGATTGATATTAAGCCAATCGGATTAAATAAGTTAATCAATCCTGTAATCTCTTGTACTCCTTTAAGTCCTCCATATTGATTTAACAACATCGGTACTAAACTAATCAAAAATGCAACTGACAATACTTTCTTACAAAACCGCTTCTTTTCACAAACTTCCTTCTTTGAATAATTGACTACTTCTATTACTTTTTCTTCAATGATTTCTATTTCATTCTGCTCCATTTGCAACTCATTACGCTCTCCTGAAATCAATTCCATCACGGTAACACCAAGAATCTCAGATAACGGTTCTAATAGAGATATATCCGGAGAACACAATCCACGTTCCCATTTTGAAACAGCACGGTCTGTAATATGTAACGCATCAGCAAGTGCTTTTTGAGTCATATTTTTTTCTTTTCTCAATTCTCTTATCAGATTGCCTGTCTTATTATTATCCATCCTATACCTCCATAAATTGTTCGTACAACAATTCTACACCAAATCTCTCATAATGTCTCCAAACTTTAGGTTGAATTTAATAATTTCGTTACTCAACCATTTTACCACTTGCTTTTTCTTTCTCTACTTAAAAGCACTCACCTAACGGTAAGTGCTTCCATCAATACTCGTATGGAACCATGTAAGCAAGCTCTGCTGACTGGTTAATTTTTTCTTTGCAACATTTCCGGCATGATCCGATACTACTATCAGATAATACGCTACCTCTTTCTCATCATCCGGCAATTCATAGTACATATGGAATGAGGAATTGGTATCGGAAGCATCGAAAGTTGCCTTAGTGCCGCTTCCATAAATC
>JAZLEI010000013.1:0-40641 GCA_045615205.1 Acetatifactor sp. | reverse complement strand
CGCTTCCACTTCCGTCTCCGGTGCTTCCGCTGTCTCCGCTATTTCCGCTGTCGCCGCTATTTCCGCTTCCACTTCCGTCTCCAGTACTTCCGCTGTCTCCGCTTCCACTACCATCTCCGCCGCTTCCGCTTCCCGACGCTGACTTCTCCAAAACATCAGTCAATACCCCAGATGTTCGATCAGCCACAGTACTTCCGGCTGTCATCTGACGATATAAAACCGTACCATCTTCAGCAATATAACACTCATAAACTGTATTATTATCCTGATACTCACTATTCACTGCTGTTTTCTTCAAATAATATGCCTGATTTGCAATAAGATTTTGATTCACATCTTCTTTTGTAATTAATACTTCATATTTTTGTTCTTGGCTATCCCATGTTGCTGTAACCGGAGCAATGCCGTCCGCAGTAGTTGCACATACTTCATCTTTATACAAAGTATAAGTAGTATTACTACTTGTACCATCTGTAGTTGGAGTACTACTCTGCTCCTTTAACTCTACCCAAAGCCTGATTTCATCCAAAGTTACTGCCGGTGCCAATGGTGCATTTCCGGTATTGGCAGTAAAAGAAACAATATCCAACTGATGCGATTCCTGATCAACATGCGAAATCCTATTTGCCATTACATTACCATTAATCTGTCCTACAGTAACACTTGCTGCCGGAGCCAAAATCGTACCAAAGATAGGTCCCTTGAACTGAATATCTCCGGTAAATACATAATTATCCTTGGTACTATCAAAGAAATTATATACAATACGACAACTTCCAAAAGCCTGATTTGTATGTTCCCAACCTGTACCCAAATACGCCTGATTCGGGTCTGTGGCAAAGACAGAAACCTTATTATTCGTTAAATTCAGACTGGCTGCACCCTTTGCATCTATATTAAATACCACGATACCTGTATGACTTGCATCACTATCCAAACCCTTGATGTTAATCTGGTTTTGTGATTTGCACCAATCCTCTAAAGAAAGGTTAATATAAATATTTTCACTAGGATCTGACAACTCATTCTGTTTCGTATGTATCACACGATTGTTTAAATCACGACCAATATCCACCACAGGCTGAACAGAAGAAGTTGTGGATGTCGCCCATGTTTTACTCAGCACCTTCAGAGCATTTAATGTTCCTTGAATATCCACAGCATCTACATCACTTGTAAAGACATTTTTACTATTACTTATTGATAATTGAATAGTTGAATTATCTTTGTTTGTAATCACCTTGGATGCATTATCATAACTCATATCTGCACCAAGCATCATCTCATGTCTAATGGTAGTGGAGGAACTATATAATTTATCACCCACATAAGAATACTGTTCATAGCCATCCTTCTTATGCTCTGCTCGCATACCAATCTCATCAATATCTGCTTCTTCTGCCATGATATTACCATGAGTATGTGCTCCGGTGTACACATAGTTTCCGAAAAGATGTACATGTGTTGCCGCACCGAAGATATCGTTTTCGTTATAAACATATTTGCCTGTGCTTTGATCATAAGTCGGATAAATAGACTGTGTTTCTGCTCTTGATGGCAAAACACCCAGCTCACTAGTTATCAGCATACCGGCAAATACCACTGCCCAAAATTTCTTTGCTACAAACCATTTTCTTGTCTGCATGATTGCCCTCCCAGTAACTTTTGTAATTTATTGTTAGAAATATTAATATTATATCATATATTTTCACCTATGAACAGATATATAATAGCTTCCTATAACATTTTTGTACGATATTTTCACATTACTTCAAATAATGACAAATCTTCTCCATTATCGCTTTCTAGACTTTCTCTATGCTTTTTCCTTCACTCCAGCCACTTAAGCCAATATATCTCTACCAATATTGGAAAATAATGATACTTCTTTGTGCCAATCAGCACAAAAAAACATAATTGAAAACAAAAACTCAGATAATAATAAGATGCTGGTGCAGAAGAACTCTGCACCAGCCATAGTAACAAATATAATTACAAGAAATACTTCACGCCACTCTCGAAAATCTTCAAATCCTGTTCGCCATAAATATTCATAGCCACAGCCACATCTCTTCTCTCAGAGTGAGCCATCTTACCAAAGCAACGTCCGTCAGGAGAGGTAATACCCTCAATAGAGCAGTAAGAACCATTGATGTTGTACTCTTCATCCATGGAAACATTACCAAACATATCTGCATACTGAGTAGCTACCTGACCATTTGCAAACAGCTTATCCAACCACTCCTTCGGTGCAACGAAACGTCCTTCACCGTGAGAAGCAGGGTTACAATAGGTTGCACCCAGCTCAGCACCCTGTAACCAAGGAGACTTGTTAGAAACTACCTTGGTGTATACCATCTTAGAGATATGTCTGTTGATGGTATTGAAAGTAAGGGTAGGTGAATCCTCCTTCTGTCCTACGATTTCACCATAAGGTACCAAACCTAACTTAATCAATGCCTGGAAACCATTACAGATACCCAGTGCCAGACCGTCACGCTCATTAAGGAGCTTCATAACTGCTTCCTTCATCTTCTCATTCTGGAATGCAGTTGCAAAGAACTTCGCACTACCGTCAGGTTCATCACCGGCAGAGAAACCACCCGGGAACATAATAATCTGTGCCTGTGCGATAGCCTTCTCAAACTCTTCTACAGAAGCTCTGATGTCCTCTGCTGTCATATTCTTAAATACCTTGGTGATTACATTAGCACCTGCACGCTCGAAAGCCTTGGTACTGTCGTATTCACAGTTGGTACCCGGGAATACAGGGATAAATACGGTAGGCTTTGCAATCTTATTCTTGCATACATAAATGCTGTCAGCCTTGTAAACATCACTGTTTACTGCTTCCTCACCCTTATATGCCTTGGTAGGGAATACCTTCTCCAGCTTAGAAGTCCAAGCATTCAAAGCTTCCTCCATAGTAATCTTCACATCACCAATCACAAATGCTGCTTCCTCAGTCACAGTACCGATTACTTCATAGTCGATACCCTTTGCTTCCAGAACACTCATCTTATCCGCAGCTACTTCTGCTACGATATCACCGAGACCGTTCTCAAACAGGCTCTTTGCATTTACAGCCGCATCAATAGCAACGCCCAGCTTATTACCGAATGCCATCTTAGATACAGCCACAGCCACACCCTTCGCATCCAGTGCATAAGCAGAAACGATAGTCTTGTCTCCTGTCAACTCATGGATTGCATTGTAAAGCTCCATGACTGCCTCATACATAGGAATATCAAACTCATCCTTCTCAATAGAGAAGCGTACTAATTTATTACCGGCCTTCTTCAATTCAGGAGTTACGATATCACCATACTTAGCAATATCCACTGCGAAGGAAACCAATGTAGGAGGTACATCAATATCATTGAAGGTACCGGACATACTATCCTTACCGCCGATGGAAGGAAGTCCGAAACCAATCTGTGCATCATAGGCACCTAACAGTGCTGCAAAAGGCTGGCTCCAACGTGCAGGGTCCTCTGACATACGACGGAAGTACTCCTGGAAGGTGAAACGAATCTTATTCCAGTCACCACCATTAGCCACAATCTTTGCCATAGACTCAACCACTGCATAAACAGCACCATGGTAAGGGCTCCAGCTGGACAGATAAGGGTCAAAGCCATAGCTCATCATGGTTACGGTATCCGTCTTGCCTTTTAATACAGGAAGCTTCGCTACCATAGCCTGTGTCTCAGTTAACTGATACTTACCACCATAAGGCATGAATACACTGCCTGCACCGATGGAAGCATCAAACATTTCTACCAAGCCCTTCTGTGAGCAGACATTCAAGTCATTCAACAGGGTCATCCAAGCACCCTTTACATCTCCTGCTTCGATGCTTTCACCTACAGCCTCGATAGCGTACTTCTCAAAATAATTCTCTTCCTTATTCGGAATGTCAACCTTTACGCCGGTTTCCTGATGAGCACCATTGGTGTCAAGGAACGCACGCTTTAAGTTTACAATCTTGTTGCCTCTCCAGTTGAGAACCAGTCTGGGTTCCTCAGTAACTACTGCTACAGGAATTGCCTCTAAGTTCTCTTCTGCTGCATAGCCCAGGAATTCCTCTACATCCTTAGGGTCTACTACAACAGCCATTCTTTCCTGGGACTCGGAAATAGCCAGTTCGGTACCATCCAAACCTGCATACTTCTTAGGCACCTTGTCCAAATCTACAGTCAGACCATCTGCCAGCTCACCGATTGCAACGGATACACCGCCGGCACCAAAGTCATTACACTTCTTAATTAACTTACTAACCTCTTCTCTACGGAAAAGTCTCTGAATCTTACGCTCAGTAGGCGCATTACCCTTCTGTACCTCAGCACCACAGGTCTCGATGGAAGCCTCTGTATGCACCTTGGAAGAACCGGTAGCACCGCCACAACCGTCACGTCCGGTACGTCCGCCCAACAGGATGATGATATCGCCCGGGTCAGAAGTCTCACGGATAACACATCTTCTGGGAGCCGCACCCATAAGAGCACCGATTTCCATTCTCTTTGCCACATAGTTCGGGTGATAAATTTCCTTTACAAAACCGGTAGCCAGACCAATCTGGTTACCATAAGAGGAATAACCATTTGCCGCACCACGAACCAGCTTCTTCTGCGACAGCTTACCCTTTAAGGTCTCTGCAACAGGAACGGTAGGGTCAGCAGCACCGGTTACACGCATTGCCTGATATACATAACCACGTCCTGAAAGGGGATCACGGATAGCGCCACCCAAACAGGTAGCAGCACCACCTAAAGGCTCGATTTCAGTAGGATGATTATGAGTTTCATTCTTGAAGAATACCAACCACTCCTCGGTTACCTTCTCACCATTTTCATATTCCATCTCTACAGGAACCACTACGGAACAAGCGTTGATTTCATCAGACTGCTCCATATCCTCTAACTTGCCGTCTCTCTTTAACTTACGCATAGCCATGGTAGCCAAATCCATGAGACATACAAACTTATCACTTCTGCCTGCAAATATCTCTGCTCTGGTGTCCAAATAGCTCTGATATGAGGTCTCAATAGGGGTACGATAATAACCCTCTTCAAATTCCACGTCCTTAAGCTCTGTAGAGAAAGTGGTATGACGACAGTGGTCAGACCAATAGGTATCCAACACACGAATTTCTGTCATGGAAGGGTCACGCTTTTCGTCATTTGCAAAATAATTCTGAATATGCAAGAAATCCTTAAAGGTCATAGCCAGACCCAAAGAATCATACAGCTCCTTTAATTCTTCCTCGCTCATTGCACTGAAGCCGTCAAAAATAGCTACATCTGCAGGCTCATCAAACTCCGTTACCAGGGTTTCCGGCTTCACCATATCGGTTTCTCTGGAATCCACAGGGTTAATACAATATGCCTTAATCTTTGCAAATTCTTCTTCGGTAATATCACCGATAATCATATAAGTTACAGCAGTCTTGATAATGGGATTCTCATCCTCCTTCAAGAACTGTACGCACTGCACTGCAGAATCTGCTCTCTGGTCAAACTGTCCGGGTAAAAATTCTACAGAGAAAACATGTCCCTTTGCAGGAATTTCAATGCTCTCCTCGTACAAATCATCAACCGGCGGCTCAGAAAATACAGTTTTACAAGCCTTTTCAAAAATTTCGTCAGAAATGTTCTCCACATCATAACGAATGAACTCGCGTACAGCTTCCACACTGTCCAGTCCGAGATAGTTCTTCAAGTCACCCTTTAATTCTGCTGCCTTTACAGCATAAGGTGCCTTCTTTTCAACATAGATACGTCGTACCTTTCCCATGATAGTCCTCCAAGTGTTTTTTCTCTATATATCTATATAGTGCATATTATAGCTTCTATAATCCATTCTCACAAGCGTAAAAACAACTAATTTTTCTTATTCTTCTACTCCAAGTGACTTCAAAATGTACAATAATTCCCTGTCTACCCCTTCTGCAGTCACACCAATGGTCTGGGCACAAATCTTTAATCCCTCCAGCACCAACATAATATTTCGGGCAGCCCCCTTGCAGTCTTCGCAGTAAAACTCTCCGTTTTCCACACCTGCCTCTATCAGTCTCTGAATAATAATAACAGCCGAATCAAATTGATTCTTCAGAATATTATCCTTTTTATCCAGTTCATTTTCAAAATAAAACTCATAGGTTGCCTGAGTGAGCGTATCCTTTTTCCGCAAAAGCTCCTTCTTCTGTTCCTTCAAAAAGAGCATAAGAATATCAGCAGCCGTTGCGTCTTCCTTAATATTATCCGAGAACACATCATCTGTTTCTTCACTTTCCAGACGAAGTACATCCAGAAAAATTTCTTCCGTGCTGCTGAAATACAAATACAAACCACCCCGGCTGATATCACAGGCCTCCACAATATCCTTCATGGTTACCCGCTTAAACCCTTTCTCCATAAACACCTTTCGGGCGGTTTCCAATATAAATTTTCGCTTTTGTTCCGATTTCTCTCCCATAACCTCTTCGTCCTTTATTCGCTTAATGGCCTATCCCAAAACTCTACCAATTCCTTCATCTTGGCTAATGTCAAATACAAAATACTTTCCGTCATTCCCTGTGTCCATAAATAGGACTGGGTCATACCGCCACGCACGTAACGTGTCAAAATACCGCATAACACATTCCACTCCTGCATGGTTGCCTTATCAATCAGATCTCTTTCCTGCTGTGGGGTCTGAATACGATATCTGGAATAAATGTATGCATAATTCTTATCCATAAAAGATGTCTTTCCTGCTTCCTTTATAAAGCTCAACAAAGTACTATCATAAACCGGGACGGACATGGTACTCATCCCATCTTCTCCGGCATTATAGGAAGTGGTCAGATTCTTCCCTGCATTCTGCTCCAGCCAATGCATATAACGAAGCAATGGACTTAACTCCACCTTATATTTTCCTGCCAACTCACGCATATATGCCTTATCCATTTCAACTGCCATAACCAACACCCCTTATCTATTTGTATTTTACAAGACGATACATTTCAAGTATACCATTCATTCCCCATTTTGCCAAATGATTTTGAAAAAATATTGAGTATTTCATAGGAAAAGGCTATAATGTTCTATAGAAGTAATGAATAAGAAGGGAGGCATACCCCATGGCAGGTATAGACTTACCAAAACAGACAACTATTTATCAGGCAGGACAACCTTTGACTGCTTTGCACCTGATTACCGGCGGACAAGTATGCGTGAAATATCCGGGCGGAGAATATCTTCTTGGCAAAGGCGATGTTATCGGTCTGGTAGAGCTTTCTTCCGAAGTTCACTTTTTAAATTACACTACAGTCAGCGATATTAATATGTTGACCTATTCGTATACCAGCAATGATACCCTTCTGGACTTACTCCGGAAGCATCCGGACATTGCACGTTTTTTTGCACGTTCTGCCTTTCGTCAGTTGCAGGTATTTTTGAATCAATGTGATATTTCCGCCATTGAAGCCAATAATTTATTCACCGGTTTAGTAAACCACTATCGGACTTATCAGGAAATCAGCACCCGCTATCGACTTACACCACAGGTGCTCCCTTCCTTTGACATATTAGATATCAGTTTTCTGGAGGAATTCCCGGATATCTGGTTGTCCAATTATTATCGCGGACTTTTACAGGTCTTTTCCGACAGCCAGACCTCCCTTGTTAACTTTGACAGTTCTGTAATTTATGGCTTTTTGCACAAAGCAGGACAGGATTTCCAGAAGGCATACCAATCCGTGGAAGAAAACTATATTCATCAAAAACAGCTTTTCAATTTCTATATGAATGATAGTTCTCAGGATATGTTTGCTTATTTGAGTTCCCTTTATTTCAAGGTAACTCCGGGTTCAGAGGAAAGTAATGAAATCTATACTATTTTGGAATATATTATGGAGCTTTTCCAGGAAAGCTCCTTGTCTGAGAATGCTGTATTGCGCCAGCGTATCAACAGCTTCCGCAACTCCATCATTAATAGCAATACTTTCCGTGTCACTTCTTCAGAACAGAACGATATGGTACATACCTTTACCAAACTGCACAACTCTTTGACCACCATTATGTCCTATGCAGGACTGGACACAGAAGCTGCCGCAGCTTGTCAAAAGGCTATGAACACTTACAAATCCATGCCGGACAGAACCATCACCGGTGCCGAAGCGGACGAACTGCGAAAGGAACTGACTCCCCATTTCTACTCCCTCTACTCTATGGCAGCCATGAAGAATTTGAAAAATCAGGACGCACCGCTTCCAGTGCAGCTTTTCCTGTATTTTGGCTATATGGATGAGGAACTGGCAGGTGTGGAAAACTGTCAGACCTTAGTACGTTTATTACAGCAAAAAACCGACAGTTCCCCTTCCGGCGTGTATCCGTTTTATGATTGGTTGAAGGCTATTTACGAAGGTAAAAAGGAACCCAGCCGTAATGAATACGAAGAGGATTACTCCGATTATATTCACAAGCAAAAACTCAGTGGCACCTTGTCCGAAGCAGACCTTCGTGCTTTGGAGAGCAATACTGTCAGCAAGGTAATCTTCGAACTGAGAAATATGTTCCCGCTGACCAATAAGATGACTTACGGTAGAATGAGTACCTTCTGCCCGGTATTTACAGAAGAAAATGTACTCAAATCACTGGATACCAGCTATGTTACTGCCTCCGGCTTGGGACAGGCCATTTCCAGACTGAAGGACATTGATTTTTCCCTGTTTTACAGAACAACTCTCAATCCGGACACTCAGAGTCCCTATAAGGAATCCATCCATGCAGAATGCCTGCCGGATATTATCCTCATGCCCAATGTAGGTATTCATAGTGTTATGTGGCAGGAAATCGAAGGAAAGCGACGTACCACTCCTTCCCGAATGATTTTTTCCATCTTCCACATGGAGGATATTTACACCTCCATGGTACGACTGGCAGGTGAATACCGTTGGGAAATGTGCCGTAGGATACAGGGTTATCGTTGGAACGATATCAGTACCCCTTCCCTTACCAGTGAATATTCCGATTATGTTCAGTATTACAAAAAAAATCGAAACCTGTCGGCGGAAGCAAAGGAACGTGTGAAGAGCAGTCTCCAAAGAGCACGCAACAGCTTCAAAGAAATGTTCGTCAGAGACTATATTTCATGGATTTTGTTTGAGAGCACCGGTTCCCCACGCTTGAACAAGGTATCCAGAGATATTTTATTTAAGTACTGTCCTTTCCCCGCCGCTATTCGTAACCCCTTGAAAAACAACCCTCAGTACAGCGAATTATTGCAGCGTTATGATCTGAAGAGAGAACAGAAGCTTCATCATCTGAACCAACTTAGCAAGAAATTACTTTTTGCCAACAAACCGGTTCCGCCTGAAGTTGAACGAGAAATAGAATACTACAATAAATAGCAATTATTGACATTTTCGCTAATATTGTTTTATTTTTCCGCAAGATATTTGTAGACATTGATTTTTGAATGTTTTATACTTAAATTGTTCAACAGAGATGTTGAACTGCTAATTAGCAATTCCGGAAAAATTCCCCTTTTACACAATCGAAAGCCCTGTGGTATCCCCCACAGGGCTTTTGATTTTAGTGATATTTTCCAACGAAATCCGTTCCGGTCTCTCCCTGCAGCTTATTCACAATAGGCCCCGGATCCTCTCTCATTTCCAGCAATATTTCAAAGCTGTTTATCAATAGTCGATCCTGTCTGTAACGGTTCACCTCTTCATGTCTGTCCAAATATGCCTTGAAATGATCCACTTGCCACACCAGAATATCGGTTATACTATAGCCTGCCACCTGATATTTGCTCAAAAAGCTCTTATGTACCGAATAGTACTCCATTTCCTCCAGCAGTTCTTTATCCGCATACAGCTTTTCCCAGAACTGCTCTGCCTCTTGTTCACTCTTACCGGAGCTGACTGCCAGAGTACATACCCATTCTTTTAATTCTATTTCGCTCTCCAAGCCAAAAGCTACCACATCCTCCACACTCTCACAAACATAATTTGCTGCTGCCTTCACATGTGGCTTTGCCGCCTCCATGGCAAAGGAAATCCCTGCCGTTTCCAGCATACTGATATCATTCTCACTGTCGCCGAAGGCTATACATTCCTCCAAAGAAAAGCCAAACTTCTCTGCCAGCATCCGCAGTGCAGGACCTTTGCCGCTCCCCAAAGGATTAAAGTCCAAAAAGTTATTTCCGGCATCCACTATCTGTAACCTGTCACCATACTTTTCCCGAAACCACTCTGCCGCTTCCTGCGGTATCCCTTCCGGATAATAAATCGCCAGCTTCAAAGGTGCTTCTTCTATCTGCCCAAAATCCTCCAGTACTGTCACACGATAATGCACCTTCTGCTCCATTACCTCTGCAAATCCCGGATTGTTCGGCACCATGTAGCAGGTCTCTTCCCCGGAAATCGTAATCTCCGAACCTCGTCCCTGCTTCTTTAAATCCTCTAACAGCTCCTTTGCCAATTCCCTGTCAATGGTTTCCTTATGTAACACCTCGCCCTTGTACATTACCAAACAGCCGTTTTCACAAATATAGGCTATCTCCTGCTCCAAGGAATGCAGCATGGCATACATATTCGGATACTGCCTTCCGCTGGCAGCCACAAAGAAATGCCCCTTTCTCATAGCCTCATTTATCACATCATAAAACTCCTTCGGTGCATCCCAAGCCCCATGCTTCAAAATCGTTCCGTCAAAATCACTGACAATAGTTGTTATATTTCTTCCGCTGATACGCATCTGCTCTACTCCTTGCTGTTCTCCAATCACTTTTCGCTTATTATTCAACCTTACTTATCATACCCCATCTGAGCCCAAATTGCAATTCGCATGAGCACACGCCTCTGTCAAATATTAATAATTTTTCAAAAAAATACAAAAATTTAAAAATTTCACTTGCCAAACCACCCACTCCTGTGCTACAATACAATTCGTCAGTGATGACCTAGGGGAATAGTACAGCGGTAGTGCGGCGGTCTCCAAAACCGTTAACGGGGGTTCGATCCCCTCTTCCCCTGCTACGAAAGTGTCTGGTTTCAGGCACTTTTTTTATTTTCACTATTTCTATAAAACATCTATGAAATAACTAGACTAATCGCTTCCTTCCCACCGTATATTTTTATTGTCCTCCACAAACAATTAAGCTATAATAATTTCTGTAAGAACCTATAGGATAAAAAACAAATTTATAAACAAAGGGGGCCCCCATGCTGGAAAGAACCGTATCCTACTCCAAATCCGAACAAGTACACATTGTGCAGCCTGCCGACTTAAATGCCGGCGGACGTCTCTTTGGTGGTACCTTACTCAAAATGATAGATGAACTGGCTGCGATTGTGGCCATGCGCCATGCCGGTGTGAAAACCGTAACCACTGCTGCCATTGACAATCTGGTCTTCAAATCCGGTGCCTATGTGGGTGATATGATAGTCCTGATTGGATACGTTACCCATACCGGTCGCACCTCCATGGAAGTGCGTGTAGACACCTACGTAGAACGCAGCGATGGTATGCGTTATCCTATCAACCGGGCTTATATCGTGTTGGTAGCAATGGACGAGCACGACTGCCCCACAGCAGTCCCCAAACTTATTTTAGAAAATGAATTTCAGGAAGAAGAATTCCGCCTTGCTGAGAGGCGCAGAGAGCTTCGCATGGAACGTCAAAAGGGCGGCTTTTAACCACCCTTTTCTTCTTTCACCCATCTCAATCATCCATATTGGACTCATTATTTCTGTCAAGCCCTCATACACTATATCAAATACCACAGAAGCTTCTATCATCCCCAAACAGAAAGGATTGTCAATGTATCAAGCCTCACCCACATCATCCAAATACCCCCTCATAGCCATTGAAATAACCGCCTTCCTCCTCACAGTGCTTCTGGGAGTTCTCTTTCACTTCGTATATAAATGGACCGGCAATAACTTTTTAGTAGGCCTTTTCGTTCCTGTAAACGAATCAATCTGGGAACATTTAAAGTTAGTCTTCTTCCCAATCCTCTTAGTCTCCATTCCGGAATACCATGAACACCCCGATTATATTTGCATTAAACTGCGAAGTGCCCTTCTGGGTATATTTGCAGTCATAATACTTTTTTATACTTACTCCGGCGTACTGGGCACCGTCATCGACTGGATCAACATCCTCATTTACTTCCTTGCCATTGCCATTTCTTACTTTTACAGTTATGAAAAACTGAACAAAAAACAGACCTCATCCTGTAACCAGAACTTCAGTCTGCTCCTCATCTTTTTTATAACTATAGTTTTTATGATTTTTACTGTATTTCCACCAGACTTAGGACTGTTCAGGGTGCCTTAATGCCCTGAATAGTCCAATTCTTCTCCATCCAAAACTGCTCTCACCAGCTTATCCCTTTCATAGCAAAGCTTTAAGGAAAAGAAAGTTTCCTGCTCCTCCAGAAGCCTCAGGAAAATATAGTCTCCTTCCCACAAATTCAACTCACCTAATTTGTGCTTAGGAACCCATTCCAGCTTCCCTTCTGTACATTCTATCAATTCTCCTTCAAAACCATCTGCTGTATAAAGGCACATATACTCTGTCTGATAGAAATCCGTAACAAAGGTGATAATCCCTCGAAATCGATAAGAAGTAAGTGTCAGTCCGGTCTCTTCCTTTACCTCTCGCAGCAGACAATCCTCCGGGCTTTCCTTCCCCTCAAAGTGACCTCCTATCCCAATCCACTTATCCTTATTAATATCCTGCTCCTTCTTTACACGGTGCAGCATCAGGTAGGTATCATCCTTTTCTATATAACAAAGTGTGGTTAATTGTGATTTCATAGCAGTTACTCCTCCGATCTTTCTCAACACATTTCTATATCTATGTAACAGTTCCAAATCATCCGCATTATGAAAATCTACATCGATATACTTATCTTATCTGTATGTATCATTTGTATCACTTCTCTCTCACCACATACCCAAACACTTCCACATCCTCAAAGCCCATCTCCTTCAGCTTTGCCACAGAAGCTTCCACGTCCTCTCTTTTATTAAAGTCCGGTATGGCGGGAACTCGCACACGCACCTGCTTCTCCCCCAGCCTGCCGGCCAGCAGCTTCAGGTTCGTAAGCACCTGTTCGTTTCCTCTTCCGGTATAGGCTTCGTATATCTTTGGATTCAAATCTTTGATATCCACAATGAAATCATCCACTACCTCCAATGCTTTTTCCAGCATTTCAGACTTCACATTCAAAGAGGTTTCCACCGTTAATCGCCAGTCCTTTCCGCAAACAGTACGAAATTCCTGCAGATAATCCACATGCAGCAGTGCCTCTCCACCGCCAAAGGTAATTCCTCCACCGGTCGCCTGAAAATATAAATGGTCGATTTTTACTTGCTCATACAGTTCCTGTGGTGACAAATAAGTACAATGTTTCAAGGTGGACGGATTCCATGCATGTGGATTGATGCAATACCGACACTGCAAGGGACATCCATACGCTCCCACCAAAGTAGTTACCCCTTGTCCATCTGTGGTCATTCGATGTCTTTCAATCGCAAATACAGGCAGCTTTTCCATGATTTATTCCTGTCCTTCCTCCGGCAATGCTTCCTCTGTAACCATCTCTGTTACCGCTTCCTGCTCCATCTCCTCAGGGAAAGGCATTATCATCCCTGCTATTTCCATGGCATTTGAAGTTTCCACCATGGCAATATCTCCCTCCAACATCTCCGGAAGGGGTGTTATCAGCTCCGGCAACTCTCCCGCAATCATTTCTTCTGTTGGCTCCAAAGCCTCCACCGTGTCTTCTGTTTCCTCCGTCGGCTCCACAAAAGGCACATCGCCCTCTAAGGTCTCCGTTATCAATCCATCTGCTGACGGTGTCGGTGTAGGAGCTATCTGTATATCACCTGCAATCTCGGGAGCCGGTAACACACCTGACGTTGTTTCTACGATACCCACCTTCTTGCCAACCTCCCACAAGAAATCCTCTACAGCTTCAGCAGGTCCACAGCCGGTCAGACCGGTACATACAGAGGCGGAAATTCCCGCTACAGCCACCGCTTTTCCCAGACTCTTTCTCAGCTCCAGTTCTCTCTCCAGATACCGCAGTTCTGCCTCACATTTGGGACAGGTTCCTTTGCACTCTCCCTGATAAGTACATTCTGAGACTGCGTAAGCTATATCGTTCTTCTCTGCAATCTGTCTGCGAATTTCCTTTAATGCCTTACACCTTTCTTTTCCCTTCATAACAAATCCTACCTCCCACTATGGAATATTCATCTCTATATTCTAATAGACAGCAATTTTTTCCAAAGGTTGCAGCTTAATACTATTTTCCACTATAAAAATGCAAATGTCAACAATCCGCTTCTTGTGAATCCAATCATTCTGTGGTATACTATTTCGGTATTTAAGAAATAATTCTAGGAAGAGGTGAAAATACATGAAAATAGGATTTGACAACCAGAAATATTTGAACATGCAATCCAAGCATATCATGGAACGCATCCAACAATTTGACAACAAACTTTACCTCGAATTCGGTGGTAAGCTTTTCGATGATTTTCATGCTTCCCGTGTACTTCCCGGCTTTGCAGCAGACAGCAAGCTGCAAATGCTCATGCAACTGGCCGACCAGGCAGAAATCGTTATGGTAGTCAGTGCAGACGATATCGAAAAGAACAAAGTACGTGGTGACCTAGGCATCACTTATGATAATGATGTCATCCGATTGGTAGATGAATTCCGTTCCCGCGGTCTTTATGTAGGCAGCGTGGTATTGACCAAATATGCCGGACAACCTCTTGCGGTAATTTTCCAGAAACGTCTTGAAAATTTGGGTATAAAGGTATATCACCATTATATGATACCCGGCTATCCTACCAACACACCACTGATTGTTAGTGAAGAGGGTTATGGTAAAAATGATTATATTGAAACCACTCGTCCTTTGGTAGTAATTACCGCTCCGGGACCCGGTAGTGGCAAGATGGCTGTTTGCTTGTCCCAGCTTTATCACGAAAACAAGCGCGGCGTCCGTGCCGGATATGCCAAATATGAGACCTTCCCTATCTGGAACCTGCCTCTTGACCATCCGGTCAACTTAGCTTATGAGGCAGCCACTGCTGATTTGAATGATATTAATATGATTGACCCTTACCATCTGAAAGCCTATGGTGAGGCAACCGTAAACTATAATCGTGATGTGGAAATCTTCCCTGTGCTGAATACCATTTTCATGAAGATATTCGGCAAGAGCCCCTATGCATCTCCCACTGACATGGGAGTAAATATGGTAGGGAACTGTATTATTGATGATGATGCCTGCCGAGAGGCTTCTCATCAGGAGATTATCCGCAGATATTACAAGGCTTTGGTGGGGGTTGCCAACGGTACCAGCACTACCGAAGAACTGAACAAAATCCAGTTATTAATGAGTCAGGAAAACTTAGCCGTTACGGATAGACCTGCCGTAAAGCCTGCACTGGAACGTAGCGAAAAAATCGGAGCTCCGGCAGTGGCAATTGAGCTTCCCGACGGACGTATCATCACCGGCAAGACCGGCGACCTTTTGGGTGCCAGCGCCGCAGCTTTGGTAAATACCCTGAAGGTTCTGGCAGACATTCCTCATGAAAAGCCCGTGCTTTCCCCGGATGCCTTGTCACCTATCCAGACCCTGAAGACCAAGTATTTGGGCAGTAAAAACCCCCGTCTGCATACAGACGAGGTATTAATAGCACTTTCCGCTACTGCTGCCGCCAACGAAGATGCCACACTTGCTTTGAAGCAGCTTCCTAAGCTGAAAGGCAGTCAGGTACACTCCACAGTAATGCTTTCTTCCGTAGATGAGAAGGTCTTCCAGAAACTGTTCTGCGACCTTACATGCGAACCGAAGAGTATATAAAGTATATAGAAACACTACACCCTCCCCGATGTCATATCGCGGGAGGGTATTTTATGCGAAGCGTCTTCTTGCTTTCTCATTGCCTTTTCTTCTGCGTAAACATAATTCTCCGTTCCTAAAAGCCTGCTTTCAACCACACCGTAAATCTGGTACCTATCTCCGGACTGGAAAGAACCTCTATTTTTCCGTCATGAGCATCTATAATCCACTTGGCAATAGATAATCCTAATCCGGAACCGCCTGTATTGCCATTACGAGCCTTATCCGAACGGTAGAAGGGCTCGAAAATATGCACTACATCCTCTCCTTGCATACCGATACCTTCATCCTGCACCACATATCCTACCATATCTCCCTTTGTTTTCACACGCAACTGTATGGTAGCCCCCTTAGCAGAATACTTGGCTGCGTTCTGCACAAAAATGCGCACGGACTGCTTTATCATGGCCACATCTCCACACATCTTTACCGGTGCAATCTGCAAATTTCCTTCCTCATCCAAAGCACTTCCCTTATCACTTACCAATGCATAATGGTGCTCCTCATCAATCATCAAAGATTCCTCCCACACCTCATGAATAACCTGACACAAATCAAACTCCGAATAATGAAGTGTGTTTTTCCCATTTTCACCACGTGCCAAAAAGAGAAGCTGCTCCACCAGCTCCTTCATATGCTCCGACTCATGCTTTAGTGCCTCGATGGATTCCTCTAATACACTCTCATCCTCCTTGCCCCAGCGGTCCAACATATTCACATAGCCCTGAATGACTGCGATGGGCGTGCGAAGCTCATGGGACGCATCTGACACGAATCTGGCCTGTTTTTTCTGGTTTTCCCGCATACGATAAATCAGATTGTTCAGTGCCACCTCTATGCTTTCCAAATCCTTATCCCCTGTAGAAATCTTGGCATCCGGTGAATTGGGAGAAAGTTTCTCTATGGCCTGCTCCAGACTCTCAAACTTGGAGGTATCAAGAGGCAACGAACTAAGCTTCTCTGCCTTGATAGCCAAATCGTTTAATGGTTTCAGCTTACGACGGATTTCCCCCGTACCAAACAACCCGCCTATGATATCCAGTATCTGCAGGGTAAAAAGAGCACCAAGGGGAATTATCACATAATCCAAGAATTGATACACCGGATATGGGTGAATCTCACCATGAGAATCCTCCATAATCAACACAAAATCTCTATAATTCTCACCATACTCCACTTCTATCTCCACCACTTTTCTGGTGTCAGGAATCTGATCTACCCTCCACTTGAAAAAGGCACCTGCAATCAGTGCCACAATCACAATATCCAGACAAATGGTTCCCCAAAAACGCTTAAACCAAAAGCTCATATGAATTTTTCTGGCAATAGATGTCATTTTATTATTTGCGTTCATATTATACTCCATGCATAACGCAGACAAAGTCTGCCTTACTGCCTAATGATTTTTCACACTACTCCTTCACCACATAGCCTACGCCACGTACTGTATGTATCAGCTTAATACCATACCGGTCATCAATTTTTGCCCGCAAATATCTGACATATACATCAATAATATTCGTCTCCCCAATATAATCATAACCGCAGACCTCATTCATCAGCTTCTCCCTGTCTAACACAATATTCTTATTCCTCATCAACATCCGAAGAAGCTCAAACTCTCTGTTGGTCAGCTCCACCGCCTCACCGTTTACCGTTACCTCATAGCGGTCCTCATCCAGTATCACACCCTTAATGGACAAAGTATGGTCAGCTGCCGCTGCTACTGTTCCTCGCTTCTTTAACGCCACACGGATTCTGGCCAGCAACTCTTCTATGGCAAAAGGCTTGGTAATATAATCATCTGCCCCCGCATCCAGTCCTGACACTTTATCCATCACTGCATCCCGGGCAGTCAGCATAATCACCGGTGTATCCTTTTCCATACGAAGCCTGCGCAGTACCTCCAGACCATTTAGCCCCGGAAGCATCACATCTAAAAGTATCAAATCAAAACAGCCTGAGAGGGCCTTTTCCAGACCCTCTCTGCCATCAAACGCTTTCTCCGCTTCGTACCCCTCATGTTTTAACTCTAACTCCACAAAACGTGCAATCTTCTCTTCATCTTCTATGATTAAAATTCGATTTGCCATAACCCCCACATTCCTCGTATGTATCTACCTTATTTACTCTGAAAATCCTTCTTAATATTCTCACAGGTCTCGGATGCCTGCTCACAAATCTGATTTAAGTTGATGGTTGCTGTGTTCATTCCCTGAAAAAAATACTTACAGTCACAGAACAAACCAACTACAAGCAGAATTGCTAATAACCAAAATGCCATGAGCAGTGCCAACACAAGTACCAGTACCGGAACCTTCAAAAGAAGCTTCTCATTCCTCGTTACGCAGAAATCAATCTCTAAAGACTTCTGGATGACACGTCCGCACCACTTGCCAAACTTATTTATCACCTCTCCAAAAGTAGTTCTCTGACAAGAGTCCTCATAGCTTTTCTGAGCCTGCTCAAATTCCTGCGAGGTCTCTGTACCGGAAGAAGTGGTGTAGCTGGCAGTGCTTCCCTCATTCACCTTGCCCTGCTTCTCCAAATAAACCATGGCATCCAGCATATCATAATCACATGCCTCCATAGCTTCCTTTGCATCCTCGAAGGATACGTTTGCCTTTTTTCTTAATGCTTCAATCAATTCAAAAGTTTCCATATTCTTTATTCCTTTCTGATTTTAACTTTTTATTTTGTTATTTGTTTCAGCTGATGATTATATACTACAACAGCTAAATTAATCTAAAATGTACAAAAGATTAAAATCAGATTAATCATGAATGATTTTTCTTTCATTTTTCTCTATAAATTGGAAGTTGTCGAGCTGACCAACTGAAATGTTCTGTTTTCTGCAAAATATATTCAGTCGCTCCGACTATTTTGACTTTTTTCATATTTTCGTCGGGTATATTTTATCCCTAATACCGACTATATTTGTTTCTATTGGTTTTAGTCGGTATCTCTTAACCTATTTTCCCGACTATCAGACATTTTTTCCGAATTAGTCGGGAACACATGAGCTCTATCACCCGACTGAATTTATCCGTTCCTGAATTCAATCGGGAATGTGCTACGTTTTCCCCCGACTAATACCATACTTTAACATTTTAGTCGGTTTTCGGTGTAATCATCCCCGACTAATTTCAATGTTTCTTTCCTTAGTTGGATTTCGTACATCTTTTGCTCTAAAGAGTCCCAAAACTTCAAGTCACTTTGCCAAACTTGTCGAAAAATAAAGTCCAACTTACACCATCACTCTTTGATTGTCCTTTTTATGTAGAAAGCATAAGCAAGCGCTACAACAATTAAAAATATAGGTACTATGTACATAGATAATTCGTTTTCGACATTAAATATTGAGAGACTGTTATTAATGGAATGTGCAATTACACACGGAACAAGTGACTTGCTCTTATAAAATATTATTACAAACAAATAACCAATTGCCATTGCATAACATATTTGCATCAGTGTGGGAATAAAATCAGCCCCATTTAACAAATTAACAATATGACCTATTCCAAAAGTGATGGAACTAACAATTATTGCACTCTTAACATTATCCTTTTCCATCATCTTAAACAAGAAGCCTCTAAAAATAATTTCCTCTATAAAGCCAACATTAAGCATCGTTAATATGTAAAACAATATTTCACCTGCTGTATTATTGATGTTAAAGCCATTCCACAAATTAACAGATACACTTAACAGCAGCGGAACAAAATATAAATATCCTTTTAAGTTTGTTACCTTCGTTAATCCGTAATAGGATACTCTTTTCAGACTTATCATCAATAAAAGTAACGCTACAGAAAAAATCGTATTAATAATCGCACTTCTAGAATCTGTTAATCCAAAATTCTGCATACGTTATAAAAATTTACCAATAACACTATCATCCCACACATGCACCTCAATATAGCGTTCAGGACCATGTGCACCATCATCATTCCAATCCTGGGGCAAACCATACTTATCAATTATGCCTAGTATTTCTTCGTAAGTATAAAGTTGTTTGCGGTACTCTTTGCCATCAGTAATACTATCACTGAAAGTAGGCATTGAGTCGCCATAAGTAAACGATAATGTGCGAACATCAAACTCCTCAATTGCTATCTTGATGAAGGCACTATTCTCAAACCAAGTGCTAAGCCATGGGCTATGCTCCACAACCATATAGTGCGGCGAATTGAGCTTCATACTTATCCCCTTCTTAATGCACTCCCTGCGAAGTATCGCTTCACAATTATGACGATATTGTACATATTTATCGTGCCGCTGTGCACTTTGAGATTTTGGCTTTGTTATTTTAATATCATCCAGTATTTCCCTTGCTTTTGACATAGGTAGCTGTGTTAAACTCTTAAATGGTCCTATTGTACTGTTGTAATAATGATATAAATTCATATCTACTCAACTTCCTCACCGCAGTCATATACCTTTGCCCCCAGCACTTTAGCTATTTCTTTCAGCTTCGTCAGCATTTCTTCAGAACCGTCTTCGCTACCTATACAACCTCTTCTAAAATTAATCTCCATGTCATTAAAGATAGCACGACCGGGAATCTCAACTCTTAACTTCGCCTTTGTCATAGGATTTATGGCTTCACCCACTTCCTCAAGTATCAGTTCATCGTCTGATGCCACATAATCCAACCATTCCTGTAAAGTGATTTCACCGTTTTCTCTTTCGATATATATATCCATAAGTAGTCTCCTTTGAAAAACAATTTTCTATGTTATAAAAAACTAAAACAAATATTCCAACGCCTCCTGCACATTGCTCACACCGATAACCTTCATATTGACATCCGTCTTGATATTCTTCATGCACACCTTGGGTACCACACAGGTATCAAAGCCCAACTTCTGTGCCTCTGCCACACGCTGAGCCGCCATGCTGACAGAACGCACCTCACCGCTTAAGCCCACCTCTCCGAAAGCCATGAGCTTGGGACTCAGTGCTGTATTCTTGAAGCTGGACACTATGGCCAGTACAATGCCTAAATCAATGGCAGGCTCTGCTATTTTCATACCACCGGTTAAATTCACATAGGCATCACAGCCGGAAAGTTGAATACCGGTACGCTTCTCCAATACCGCCATCAGCAAATTCACTCGGTTAAAATCTGTTCCTGTAGTCTGTCTGCGAGGCATGCCGAAGTTACTGTGACAGACCAGTGCCTGTATCTCTATGAGCAAGGGTCTGGTGCCTTCCATGGAACAGGCTACGATAGAACCGCTGGCATTCATAGGACGTCCCTCTAACATATATTCGGAAGGATTCTGTACCTCTACCAATCCCTCCTCACGCATCTCAAATACACCGATTTCATTGGTGGAACCGAAACGATTCTTCACACCGCGCAATATTCGATAGGAAGCATGTCGGTCTCCTTCAAAATACAGTACCGTATCTACCATATGCTCCAGTACTCTGGGACCTGCTACAGTACCTTCCTTAGTCACATGTCCCACGATAAAAATAGAAACATTTAACCCTTTTGCCAGCTGTAATAAAGCACTGGTAGCCTCTCTTACCTGAGAAACACTTCCCGGTGCAGCAGAAACCGCTTCATTGTACATGGTCTGTATAGAGTCAATGACTACCACCCGTGGATTTTCTCTGCGGATTACTTCTGCTATCATGTCCAAATTGGTCTCGCACAAAAGCAGCATATTCTTTTGGAAGCTGCCGATACGGTCTGCACGCATCTTTATCTGTACCTGAGATTCCTCTCCGGAGATGTACAATACCTTATGCCCGTCTGCCGCCAGCATTCGACAGGTCTGTAATAATAGCGTAGATTTACCGATTCCCGGGTCTCCTCCCACCAGTGTCAGGGAGCCCTGCACGATGCCGCCTCCCAATACTCTGTCCAGTTCTCCAATATTTGTTTTTGTTTTGTCTTCTTCCTGTATAGTCACATCTGCCAAAGACATAGGTACTGCTTTCGCGGCTATTGATGTAGTTTTCCCTATATTTTTTAAGGAAGCCGTTTGCACGACTTCCTCAACAAAGGTATTCCACTCTTTACAGCCGGGACACTGTCCCATCCATTTGGAAGATTCAAAACCACAGTTCTGACAGAAAAATATGGTCGTACTCTTTCCTTTTGCCATACTCTCTTCTCCCGGTCTTAAACCTCTTTTTTATAAACTATTTGATACTATCCTTAAACCTCTACAATCTTAACTTCTGCATCTTCCAGCTTAAGATCTACACTTACATTCAGCTTTCCGCTCAAATTAGTTTTTACGACACCGATAACATCTCCTCTAACGACTACCTCATATTCGGTATCTTCCTTCAGACCAACTGTAATCTGGGTACTATGTGCACCCTCTGCCAGGAAGGTCACACCTTTTGCGGTTTCATCAAATTCATGTACGGTAGTTCCCGGTACGGATTCGTACAAGAACATACCATTCTTCTCCAACTTGGTGATTTCCGCAAAGGTCTTTACCTTGTAAAGGTCTCCTCTGTGTTCAAAATCCTCCACCTTTTTCTTTGCAGCTAAGTCATGATTTCCAAAGCTGATTGTACCGTTTGCTTCACTACGAAGCAGTTCCTCTACTACTGCCATAACAGTATCCTCCTACTATTTTCTATTGTACTTTTACTGTAAAGGTCACTTGTCCCTGACCTGTTTTTTTATCTGTTTTATAACCTGCGGTAACCGTATCTCCGGATACCACATTCTTCTTTAAAATTTCCTCTGCCAACGTATCCTCTACGACGGACTGTATCGCTCTGCGCAGTGGTCTGGCTCCCATCTTCTGGTCGGAATACTTCTCCACCAAATGCTCCTTCAATGCCGGGCTCAAGTTCAGGGTAATATCCATCTGCTGCTTGCAGCGTTTGGTTAGTCCCGCCGCCAACAGATTGATAATCTCCTTCATATTGTCCTTATTCAACTGATGGAACACGATAATATCATCAATACGGTTGATGAACTCCGGCTTAAAGCTCTTCTTCACTTCCTCCATGACACCGGACTTCATACGCTCATAGTCCTTTTGCTCATTGACTTCCGAAGCAAAGCCTAAGTTCTTCGGGTCGATAATTCTCTGAGCACCTGCATTAGAGGTCATAATCAGGATGGTGTTCTTGAAGCTGACCTTACGTCCCTTGGAATCGGTGATGTGACCATCATCCAGTACCTGTAACAGAATATTGAATACATCCGGATGTGCTTTTTCGATTTCATCGAACAACACCACGGAATAAGGATTTCTTCTCACCTTTTCACTGAGCTGTCCGCCATCATCGAAGCCTACATAACCCGGAGGAGAACCGATCATCTTAGAGACGGAATGTCCCTCCATGTACTCTGACATATCCACTCGTATCATGGCATTCTCATCACCAAACATAGCCTCTGCCAATGCCTTACTTAACTCTGTCTTACCTACACCGGTAGGTCCCAAAAACAGGAAAGACCCGATAGGACGGTTAGGATCCTTTAACCCCACACGACCGCGGCGCATTGCTCTGGATACTGCAACTACAGCTTCCTCCTGACCGATAACTCGCTTATGCAGGGTACTTTCCAGCTTCAGCAGTCGCTCACTTTCCTTCTCTGCCAGCTTCTGTACCGGTATCTTGGTCCACATGGCAACCACTCCAGCAATATCCTCTTCCCCGATTTCAATGTACTCTTCTTCTTTATTCTTCTGTTGCTTTTTCTCTGCCTTCTTCAGCTTACGAAGCAGTTCATCCTGTTCTTCCTTCCACTGGGATGCTTTTGCCAAATTCATACTGCGAAGTGCCTCTGCAATGTCTCCGTCCAGCTGAGCGATTTCCTCACGCATCAGTGTCAGCTTATTAGTGGACTTGGTGCCTTTTAAGCGTGCCGCAGATGCTGCTTCATCAATCAAATCAATGGCCTTATCCGGCAGATTTCTATCATTAATGTATCGCTCTGCCAGCTTCACTGCTGCTTCAACTGCTGCAGTAGTAATCACTACCTGATGATGCTCCTCGTATCGGGACTTGATACCCTCCAGAATAGCAACAGCCTCTTCAATAGTAGGCTCCTCCACATTTACCGGCTGGAATCTTCTCTCCAACGCGGCATCCTTCATGACATGCTTGCGATACTCCGCAACAGTGGTAGCTCCAATCAGTTGGATTTCTCCCCTCGCCAGCGATGGCTTCAATATATTGGAAGCATCAATAGCTCCCTCAGCACCTCCTGCACCAATGATGGTATGCATTTCGTCCAAAAAGAGGATAACATTTCCGTCTGCGATTACTTCTTTAATCACCTTTTTAATACGCTCTTCAAACTCACCACGGTACTTACTGCCGGCAACCATACCTGACAAATCCAAGGTCAACACTCTCTTATCCTGCACGGTATAAGGAACATTTCCCTGTACAATTCTCAGTGCCAAACCTTCCACCACCGCAGTTTTTCCTACTCCCGGCTCACCGATTAAGCAGGGATTATTCTTGGTTCGTCTGCTCAAAATCTGTATTACGCGCTGGATTTCGTCTTCTCTGCCGATAACCGGATCCAGCTTGCCGTTTCTGGCAAGTGCTGTCAAATCACGACTGTATTGATCCAAAGTGGCAGTTTTACTCTTACCATTTTGTTTCTTATTCAAATCCTCTTTGTACAGATTGGGGTCTGCACCAATACTGTTCAATACGTCTACATATATCTTTTGGGGCGAAACATTTAGGGTATTCAATAAACGTACCGCAACATTTTCCCCTTCTTTAATCATCGCCAGCAAAATATGCTCCGTTCCGGTCAGCTTCTGTCCGAACCGTTTCGCCTGCTTGTGTGCTTCCTCCAGTATTTTCGTAGCTCTGGGGGAATACCCTTCTCTTTCCTGTATCACCACACCGCTTTCAAAAGCAATGAGTTCCTTTATCATTTTCAGCACATTTTCCAAGGTTACACCATTCTCCTCTAAAACCTTAGAGGCAACACCGGTACCTTCCTTAATCAAACCTGCTAAAATGTGTTCCGACCCAATATATCCCTGCTTCAACTGCTTCGCACATTTTTCCGCAAGGAGCAATGCAGCATTTGCCTTTTCCGTAAACTGCTGTTGCATTATTCCAGTCCTCCGAATTCTTCATATATTTCATCAATTAATTGGTGGAATTCTTCCCGTTTTATATTTTTACAGCTTCCTCTGGCTATCATTACCAATAATTCCCTTTTTAATTCTTTCAAGACTTTTCGTTTATCCTCTTCAATAGAAACAATGGCGCCTTTCCGCCGGTCCACCTTCACAAAACCCTCCTGCTTTAATACAGAATATGCTTTGTTCACCGTATGCATGTTAATGCCTACACTATCTGCCATCTGTCTCACACTGGGCAGGGAATCTCCTTCCTGAAACTGAGAGGTTGCTATCGCCACGATAATCTGATTTCTCAGCTGTAAATAGATGGCTTCATTGCTATTAAAGTCAATCTGAATTATCATACCGACATCTCTCCTTTCTCAGAATCAGCCATTTACTGTTATACTAATCATATCACAACTAACGCATAATGAGAAGTCACTTTTCCCCCGAACTTTCTAAAATTTTTCGAAAAAAGAGGAACCCTTTAAAGGTTCCTCTCTAGCTTAATTATCTTCACTTCCGTCCCAATTCAGAAATTCAAATTCGAACTCATCATCCTCTTCCGGAACAAAATTCTTAGACTGCCAAGACTGCTTATTGGCTGTGTCTGCCGGCTTCTGCTGTACCGGCTTAGGCTGAGGCTGTGGCTGTGCAGGCTTCTGCTGTGTCTGCTGCTGTACAGGTCTCTGCTGTGGTGCAGGTCTTTGTTGTACCGGCTTTGCTTGTGTTTCCTCCGGATTGGAAACCTTAACGGTCTGTGGTGCTCCGTTTGCGGGCTTCTGCTGTACCGGTCTACCGGTTGCTGCCGGCTTTGGAACGGAGGTAGTCTTGGGTGCTCCCTGCTTTGCAGTATTGCCACCGGCACCTACTGTCTGCATTACACTCTTACTGCCTGCTGAGCTTCCGTTATTTGCTTTCTGTCCCTGACGCTGACGAATAGTTTCCTTTTCTACTGCAGTAAAATATGCCTCATCCATAACATCCTTTACCTTTAAGAAAAGGAGTGTTGCTAAAATACCCAAACCAATTACCAAAATCACCAAAACTACTACCGTAGTCTTCTGCGACTTAATCTTATTCTGATAAGACTGCAACAGTTCCTGATTGGTCTTTATGGCAGAAATCGTCTGTGCCGCATTATACTTAAAACCTTCTTTGTTATCTACGAAGAACCATACACCATTTTCCTTGATGACTTCATAATCATTTACCACAGGTACCGGTGTGGGTTCTGCCGGAGGAGTTACTATCGGGTCATCTACTACCGGTGGTATTACTACCGGGTCATTTACAATAGGAGTGACTGTTCCGGAAACAGTAAGGAAATCTTCTCTGATGAAACCGGTCACATCACCACTGTCTGTACTGAAGTTTACACGATACCATGTCTTATTCTGACTATCTACCGCCTGTCCGGTAATCGTTACGACCACATCTCTTACCACACTGGTAATAATATCACCATTGGTGGAAGCATCAGAACGTACACGCACTGCACTACCGGTAATCGTTGCACTCACCGGCTGCACATCTGTTACTGCAACAGTTGGTGCATAAGTTGCTCCGGCATTCCCCGGTGTAGACGGGGTACCGGTTTCTCCTACCTTAGTCATAAGGTCCGAACGAATATATCCTGTCTTGTTACCTTCAAAAGTAATCTGATACCAAACCTTACCATCTGCTCCGGTCTTTTCTCCGGTAATGGTATAAGTCTGATCCTTCAAAGCACCACCTACCACATCACTACTGGTAGATGCATCTTTTCTGATTTTAGCAGAGTTTGCTGTAACCTTTCCTTCTGCTGCCAAGCTGATAATAGAGAAGTGCACAAACATGAAGCACATCATCAATACCATACCGGACAAACCAAACAGTTTCATTTTTAACGCTTTTGTTCTTCTCATCTATACAACCCTTCCTACTCTTCTCACACTATGCTTCGTCAATGGCCTTACCAATATCATGACGCATGTATTTGTTATCAAAACTAATCCATTCTGTAGCTGCATAAGCATTAGCTCTGGCTTCCTTCAAATCTGCACCCTTTGCAGTAACACCCAACACGCGACCGCCATTGGTTACGATACCTGCATCTGTCAGTTTGGTTCCTGCATGGAAACAATAATAACCTTCTGCATTCTCAAACTTCTCCAGACCGCTTATGGCGAAGCCCTTTTCATATGCTACCGGATATCCATCACTGGCAAGCACCACACAAACTGCAGCATTATCCTCAAACTGCAAATCAATCTGATCCAAGGTTCCGTTTACACAAGCCTCCATGACCTCGATAATATCATTCTTCATACGGGGCAATACTACCTGTGCTTCCGGGTCACCGAATCTGGCATTGTACTCCAATACTCGAGGACCGTTCGGTGTCAGCATCAGACCAAAGAAAATAATACCCTTAAACTCTCTTCCTTCTGCCGCCATAGCATCCACTGTAGCCTGATAAATATACTTTTTACAGAACTCATCCACTTCCTCAGTATAGAAAGGACTGGGAGAGAAAGTACCCATACCACCGGTATTCAATCCCTGGTCACCATCCTGTGCTCTCTTGTGGTCCTGTGCAGAAGTCATAATCTTAATGGTCTTACCATCTACGAAAGAAAGAACACTTACTTCGCGCCCGGTCATAAATTCCTCAATAACCATACGGTTACCTGCGGTACCAAACTTCTTATCCAGCATGATTTCATGCACGCCGGCAATCGCCTCTTCCTTGGTATTGCAAATCAATACGCCCTTACCAAGCGCCAGACCATCAGCCTTTAACACGATAGGATAAGTAGAGGTTTCTAAATATTTCAGTGCATCCTCTGCATTATCAAAGTTCTCATACGCTGCTGTGGGAATATTGTACTTTTTCATCAAATCCTTGGAGAAAGCTTTACTTCCCTCCAAAATCGCTGCATTTTTTCTGGGACCAAAGGCTGTTAAACCCGCCTCCTCCAATGCATCAATCAAACCACCTACCAATGGATCATCCATACCCACAATGGTAAAATCAATTTCCTTTTCCTTGGCAAAACTTACCAGCTTGTCAAATTCCATGGCACCGATAGGCACACATTCTGCCAACTGCCCTATGCCTGCATTGCCCGGTGCACAATAGATTTTATCTACCTTGGGGCTCTTTGCCACACTGGTGGCGATAGCGTGTTCTCTTCCGCCGCTTCCAACAATAAGTACCTTCATACATACCTCCTGCACATCACAGTTTCCTGTGACATTGCTTCCTTATTCATCCTAATTCTCACGAATTATTTTCTGCTCACCTTGTTATTCACTACCTGAATTCTGTCATTCGCAATATCATCAATAGCCTGGGGCAATAACAACCACTCCGCCTGCTCCATAACTCTGCGTTGCAATACCTCCGGGGTGTCATCCTCTTCTATATATACTGCCTTCTGAGAAATGATGGGGCCCTCATCCATGCCTTCGTTTACGAAATGTACTGTAGCGCCGGTTACCTTCACACCACGTTCCAGCACTCTCTCATGGACCTTCAAACCATAATATCCTACACCACAAAAGGAAGGTATCAAAGACGGATGGATATTAATGATACGATTGCTATACTTCGCTACCATTTTGGGTGGTATAGCCACCAAAAATCCTGCCAAAACCACCAAATCCGGTGCAAATTCGTCAACTTTTGCAAGAAAAGCGTCATTAAACAGCTCTCGGTTCTCAAAATCCTTGGGTGAAACACTCACTGCAGGAATTCCTGCATTTCTGGCACGCTCCAAGCTCTTTACTGTCTTATTATTGCTGATAACACCTACGATTTCCGTATTGGTAATCTTCCCTGCTACCACACCATCAATGATAGCCTGCAAATTGGTCCCGCCACCGGATACTAAAACAAGTATTCTTAACATAAGGTTACTCCCTTTTCTCCTGCTTCACACTGACCTGCTACCCATGCGGTTTCACCGGCCGCTTCAATGGCCGCGATAGTCTTATCCACATCTGCCGGGTCTACAGCTAACATCATACCAATACCCATATTGAAAGTATTGTACATCATCTCATCTGCAATATTTCCGGTCTTCTGCATGAGCTTAAAAATAGCAGGTACTTCGTAGCTGTCCAGCTTCACCTTTGCATTGATTCCTTCCGGAAGCATTCTTGGAATATTCTCCTGAAAACCGCCACCGGTAATATGGCTACAACCCTTAACAGTAACGCCTGCTTCCTTTACAGACTTCAAAGCTTTTACATAAATCTTGGTAGGAGCGATTAACGCTTCTCCAAGAGTCTTACCTAATTCATCATAATAAGTATTCAAGCTCTCTGTAGTCATCTCGAATACCTTACGTACCAGAGAGAAACCATTGCTATGTACACCGGAAGAAGCAATCGCAACCAAGACATCACCAGGCTTGATGTTTTCTCCGGTAATCAAATCCTTCTCATCAGCCACACCTACTGCAAAACCTGCCAAATCGTACTCATCCTCAGGCATCAGTCCGGGATGCTCTGCTGTTTCACCACCGATTAGTGCAGCACCTGCCATTTTACAGCCCTCTGCCACACCCTTTACGATAGTAGCAATCTTCTCAGGATAGTTCTTGCCACATGCAATATAATCCAAGAAGAACAGCGGCTCGCCGCCTGCACAAGCTACGTCGTTCACACACATAGCCACTGCATCAATACCGATGGTATCATGCTTATCCATTAAAAATGCCAGCTTTACCTTAGTACCACAACCATCAGTACCGGAAAGCAATACCGGGTTCTCCATATCCTTAATAGCTGCCAGGGAGAAAGCTCCGGAGAAACCGCCCAAACCGCCCATAACTTCGGGACGCATGGTTTCCTTCACATGCTTCTTCATCAGCTCCACTGACTTATAACCGGCTTCAATATCCACACCTGCGTTCTTATAATCCATAGTATCCTCCATCTTGTCCTAAAGACCATATATTTTATATGTACAACCTTCAGAAACACAATGCCAAAGACTTGTTCCTGAAAGTCGCCCTATTTTAAAGAATTATTTGTTTGAATTACTTATTCATGTATGCCTTATAGCCTACTTCCTGCAACTTAGCATCCTTTGCCTGTACCTGTTCCTTCAAGTTCTTGCTGTAATCCTTTAACTTCTCTAACAGCTCTGCATCTGAAGTTGCTAAAATCTTTGCCGCCAAAAGACCTGCATTCGCACCGCCATTGATTGCTACGGTTGCTACCGGAATACCGGAAGGCATCTGTACGATAGAATAAAGAGAATCTCTACCTCCTAAAGAAGTAGTGTGCATAGGAATACCAATTACCGGCATAGGGAAAATTGCTGCACACATACCGGGCAAATGTGCTGCCATTCCTGCACCTGCAATAATTACCTTAAAGCCCTTTTCTTCTGCACCTTTTGCATACTCAAAAAATACATCCGGCTCTCTGTGAGCGGAAATAATAGTCATTTCATAAGAAATGCCCAACTCTTCTAAAATATCAGCAGCCTTTGCCATAACCGGCATATCAGAATCGCTGCCCATTACAATACCAACCTTTGCCATGGTATTTTCCTCCTCATTTCCTTCCTATTTATTGAAAAGTCTGCTATGACTTTTGCATACCTAGTCTTAGTTTACTAGACTTAGTTCCACTATGCAAGACATTTTTCTACATTTTGTGCCCCAAAACTAAAATCTTAAGATTTTGCACCACATATAGCCAAGCCCAAAGCCTGAAGTTACAGGCGAAGAATGCTCGCATTCAGACACTTGTATTTTCCCCAAACGCCTCATTCAACTCCTCGCAGCCAGCCAACACAAATCGTCCATTTCGTACAATCTCTATTCTGCTTCCGTCTCCGCACACAGCCGTCAACTCTCCTAACTCATCATAGGGAATCGTAATATCCGTATGACAGTCAAAGTACGCTGCCGTCGGGTCACTTTTTCGAAGTGCAGCCACCTCATTCTCTCTGGCCACAATTTCCTTGCCGTCCGGATTGTACACCTTGATATCCTCCGCATGAGAATAACAGGTATCTCCCACTGCAAAGTGGGGTCCCATCTTTTCTGCAATCAAAATAGGTAGTTTACTTTCAATGCCCCATTTCCGTGCAATAACATAGGCAGTAGTATTGGTACCGATGGCAAATTCTCCCATTGGCAAAGTCTCTCTGTGATACAGCACATTTTCCTTCACATACTTCTTATTCTCTGCCTCATCCGCGAAATTGCTACAATTATAATCACTAATCATACCATCCCGGAATTCCATCCTCAGATTACGATACTCCAACTCATTCAAATACACCTTGGAAACGTGCAAGGTTCCGTTGGTTCCCCTCAGTACCG
The DNA here is from genome assembly GCA_045615205.1 of Acetatifactor sp. Classification (GTDB taxonomy): domain Bacteria; phylum Bacillota; class Clostridia; order Lachnospirales; family Lachnospiraceae; genus Acetatifactor. The sequence goes on along the minus strand of JAZLEI010000013.1, from coordinate 9,299 downwards.
GAGAAGTAAACACCTCTCCTACCGGAATGTTCACATCTGCCACACAATTTTCAAAAATAGTTTCTTTCTCAGGATTTTGCAGTTTACAAAGCTCTACTGTCAAATCTGTCATATTACCGTTCATGCCCTTGATTTCTACGCGTTCTGCCCTGTCCAAAGTATCAATCAGGATTTGCTGCAACTTTCTATACTTCATGTAATCTAAGGTATTTATTTTAATAATATCCTCAAAAATGCCTGCGAAATCTTCTCCTACCTCCGGCACCGGAAAAGCAATGATGGTAAAACTTCGCTCTTCTTCTATAATATACTCCCTCTGAATGGCACCTGCCTGAGAACGATACTCCACTACCAGCTTTTGTTGCTCACCACTCAAGTGTGGGGCTTCCTTTTTGTTCACCGGTTCAAAGGGCTTCTCCCCAAAAGTTTCAATCACTGCCGGACCCGCATACAAATAAGCATCCTCTTTTACTTTTTCAAAGGCAGTCCGATACACCTCCAGCTTCCGCTGTACCATGCCCTTATCCCAAATCAGTGCTTTATCATCCTTGTGGTCAAAATCATACTGCTTGTTGGGATTTGCACCGATGGCTCCCAGCTTAAACAACCCACCGCCTTGCAAAATTCCCATAGGAGTTCTACGAACGATAGGTTCCAGTCCCAACTTCCGCAGATTCTCCACTGCCTTTAAAACCATACGTTCAAAGCCCAGTGCATAGCGGATTTCTGCTGTCTTTTTCTTAGACAAATCCTTATTCCCCAGCACGAAGCCCATACGATATCCTTCCGTATAAGTATCTGCCATCAAATCAATGGTTTCCTGGGACAGTCCAGCCAGAAACTCTGCCGTTTTTATTTCATTCTCTGACACATACTCTCCATAGCGATACATATAATTTCCCCGTGTAAGGTCTGCTTCCTCCATAACCTTTACCGAGAAGTTACCCTCTGCCACCACCATGCTCTTTATTTTCTCTTCTTCTGTGATATCACTGTAATCACTGACATACCAGTACAAAATCTGCTTCAAACTATCATAAGAAGGACGCTTGCCGCTTTCCTGCCACTCGTAGGCACAGACCACCTGTAACTCCACGAAAAGCTCCATACGAATCAGCATTTCCTCCAATCGCTCCTCTGCAGCCAAAAGAAGCATACTGCGCATTTCTGCCACAATCACAGACCAAAAGGCGCCAAACCCTTCTCCCAGCTTCTTCACTGCATAAGCAGGATTCGCGTAACTCTCCTCATAATGCTCCGGCAAAATATCCTCATACAAGTCTCTGTTCCATGCCTGCAACACTTCCAAAGCAGCACTCTGCATTCCACCGTTTTTCACAAAGGAATAATACCCATCTATCTTCAAAACAAATTCTGCCAGCCTTTGAAAAAACAGATCCCATGCCACATCTCCATAGGGTTCCTTCGCTATCTGTCGGATTTTTTCCAAAGCCAGCTCATATCTTTCCATCACAATTTCCAAATGCTCTTCCATACAAAACCTTTCCTATTACCAAACTCGTCCTAATCCTATGACCACTACCACTCCTGCCCCTATAAGTAGGAGCCTGCATACAGAATACCGCTAATTCCTGCCAACGCCACTGCGTTTAAAGCCAGCCCCAGCCAGGCAAACAGTCGAAACCGCTCCTTTTCCTGTGCTGCAAATACACCCAGTACCACGCCTACAATAGCAAACAACAGCACCAGAATACCTGCCATACCATAATTCACAGGGATTTCTCCGCCTTTTAAACAAGCCAGATAAATAATTGCTATGAGGGATACACAGCTCAACCCCCCAAACACAGTGGACATCACTGCCTTTTGCGAATGTGACTTATTCGTAAACTTATAGCCCTTCTTCTTCGCCATTCTATTCCCTTTCTCCGAAAAAAGGCATACCCATCATTGTGGGCATGCCTATCCGCCTAAAATAATATCTTTGATTTTCCCGCCAAAAGCTTCGCACCGCTGATAATCAGCAAGACACCGCTTGCCACACCTGCCACAATTGCAACCACACCTAAAATAATATTCAGGGAACCTGCTCCCCTCATTGTCTTATATGTTTTCTCTTCCATAATTACCTCCTGCGATACAGCTTTTCCTTCCCTTTGATTATGCACCATACTCTGCGTAATATGCATCAATCGCAGCCTTTAACTCATCATCAATCAATACCTGCCCCTTATAAGGCTTGTTATAAAGATGCTCAATAACATCTGCCATGCTCACGATAGCGTTTGCTTCAAAACCATACTTCTCCTTGATTTCCTCCAAAGCGCTCTTCTCGCCGCCAAGGCCCTTTTCCATACGGTTCAGGGATACCATCAAGCCTACGATTTCCACATCAGCAGCACCCTTTACCTTCGGTACTGTTTCTTCCATGGACTTTCCGGAGGTAGTAACATCCTCAATCATAATTACTCTGTCGCCATCTTTTAACTTACTTCCTAAGAAGCTACCCTTATCCGCACCATGATCCTTCTCTTCCTTACGGTCTGAGCAGTAACGAACCTCCTTGCCATACAGCTTGCTGTATGCAATGGCTGTTACTACACTAATGGGAATACCCTTATAAGCCGGTCCGAACAATACATCAAAATCATCTCCATAAGTATTGTGAATAGCCTTTGCATAATACTCACCCAGTCCCATGAGCTGGCTACCGGTTACATAACCGCCTGCATTCATAAAGAAAGGTGACTTACGTCCACTCTTCAATGTAAACTCGCCAAACTTCAACACCTGGCAATCCACCATAAATTCTATAAATTCCTGCTTGTACTGTTCCATCTTCTCATTCTCCTTTAATATGTAAATTAGGAAAGATATTCTAAATACCTTTCCTAGTCTACCACAAATTACTGTACTTTTCAATGTTGTTTTGGAAAAAGCTATCACCCAAATTTCGTATACACATACAACTCCTGCTCACCTTCGTCAGACCTCACGATAACCAATTCTTCCAAATCCTTTTCATAAAAACAACTGTACTGTGCCGCTGTTCCATAGATAGATTTGTACTTAGGTACATTCTTAGCAGCCATCCCACGTTGCGTTAGATAGTCCTGAATCTTATCCTTATCTTGAAGTTTCTGATAGCGAAAGCCACTCTTCTCCAACTCCCTCGTGGCTGTATCATAATTCACACAAGCCAGCACATCACACAGACAGGTCATTAAAAACTCTGACACACTATCAAACAAACATTGCCAGTCATTTGCATCATTCCCCTCAATATGAATATAAACGGGCGGATTCTCCTTGTTTAAATCCTCCATTTTGATTCCGAACACAGCCACACCGGCTCCACAATCACTTCCAATCAGCAAATGTTCTTCCAGCTCCTTCGGAACCTCTCCTTCATTTCGTTCCAGTAATTCTGAATACAAAACAGGTAGTCCAGTCCAAACATCTGCTGTACTAAAGAGGGAACTTCCTGCCGTCATATCAATAAAATCACATAAAAAATCCGGCAACTTTATACCCTTTTCCTCCGCGTACTTTTCAAGCATTGCTCGATATCCCGTAGATGGCAGTTTTAAAATTTTCAGTATATCAATCGCAGTCACATTCATAATCCAACGCTCCCTTTACCTGCTTTTATTAACCGCAAAATCCGGATAACGACTGAGTGCGTACTTCTCCGCCTCATGATAACAGCTACAATAGCTGTTGAGCCACAAATCTCTATCCACTGTATGTAAACGTAATGACCTTTTCTGATAAGCCGGAATGATGCTCACATATTCGATTTGCTCATTCGTGGCCACATAAACCTTTCCGAAAAGATTTTGATAAAACACACCTTCCGGATAAAAAATGATCATATAATTTTTCATATACATAATAAACACACTGCCCAATGCCACAAATACAATCCCCATGATACCTAGAATCAGAACGGCTTCCAAACCATTACTGTTATCGTCTGAAGCGTTCAGATTCAATAAGCCACCATACAACATTCCACCTCCCAGTGCCACACACATAACTGCGATTGCACTGTAAGCCAGCTCACTATACTTACATACAATGAGTTGTTCCCGATTCCAAGAACCGCCCGGCAGCTTCGGCAGTGGCCATAGGTTCATCACAATAACAAGTGTACATGTTGCAAGCCAATACACATTTCCCCCGACTGCAATCCAGGCAAAAGCCTTCGTTTCCTCCCTTACAAACGCCTGCCGCAGCGGACATTCATTAAAAAAGCACATTAACCATACAAAGCCCACAGATAAAAGCAGGCTCATGATACTGATTCGAAGGTATGATTTCACGTGTTTTCGCATCTCTTTCGTCATCCTTTTCGTGTCCTTTCCGGATACAGGCACCCCTAAGTACCTATTTTCAACTTTGCATTTATATTTACACTAAAATTATATCATAACACCAATCATCTCGCATTAGTATTTTGGATTGTATCTTTCTATATATTGACAGGAAAATACCCCTGCCATTACCTGACAAGGGTATCTCATTTCTCTTCTTCACAGCATATTCCTTCAGGCACTTTTCAGTGCCTCCTCCACCCTATCATACCGCGGGCTGTCTAACAGCTGCAGCAGGCTCACGTAAGGGTCCTTCTTTTCCTTTTGTGCTGCCACCTTCATGGCATTCTGGGAAAAGCCGGACAACAGGCAGATACCGCTCTCATTATCCACCATAGGAATGGTATTGGTGCGTCCGCACACATTCCAGAAGATAAGTCGGGGCATGGTATAACCGGCTGCTTTATACCTCTCGGCAATCTGGTCGAAGAGTGCTTCATCGAAGTGCTGCATGCCCTCAACACGTCGCCAAGAGGAATAGCCCTGTGCCATATCAAACTCCATGTCAGAGATGATGAGTACCTGCTTAGGCAATTCCTCTGCCGGTACCTGTCCGCTGACAGCCATTTCCAACAGCAACCGAAACACTGCCTCGATATTGGTATTGGCTACCTCATTATGAGCCAGCATGATTTCCAGCTTCTCCTTCAGGCTTTCACCGGGTGCCAAATCAATGAACTGCGGGGTTTCGCTAAAGGTAATGGCCTTGTTATGGAACACACCCTTTAACTGCTCTGCAAAGTAAATTGCCAGAGAATTACACACATCCAGAGCCCTGATGCTGTTACTGCCGGACACTGCACTACACATACTGCCGGAACCGTCCGCCACCACGATACAGTCCTCCAGTCCCCAATCATTCTGAAAGCCCTCTTCGGAAATCTTCTGCCACATAAGCTCTGCCAACAAGTCATCCTGCAAAGCATTTTCATACCACCAGCCGTTTCCTTTTACCAGTCTGCCTACGATTTCATAAGGCATGAGACCCTTGGCATTCAGTTTTCCTTCTCCCAGAAAAACCTCCTTCAAATATGCACTTCTCCGTTCCTTGTCATGGCGGCTGAAAGCCTTGTCATACTTCAGCTGTGCCTTTGCAGGCAGAGCTTCATACGCCACCCGGTCCCACTGGTTTGCAGAGAGCTTCTGCTCCACTACAGCCATGTGTCCTCTCAAGGCAGCCAACAGCTTACGATACGCCTTGGCAGAAAGACCCAGCTCCTTCTCCAATATGTGAGCATATCTGCGACTTTCGGCTGAAGAGGTATTATTACCGGGCAGCCACTTAGCCAAAAGCGACACTGCCTTTCCTTCTGCCATGGCAGCCTCATCCTTCTGCAACTGCTCCTTGATGAAAGCACAGGCTTCCCCGCAAAGAGGGGTATCCAGATATACCAGCAAATCATCATAACGACCATACTCCGGCACCAGTTTCATAACGGACAGAGCAATAGCAGGATGTGAAACCGCCAGATACTTCAGGCAAATACGAAAGGTTCTGCGCTCTCCCATTCCCTCCAAAATATCTCTCAGGAAGAAAAGCCACTTCACTGCATACTTTTTATCCTCATAAAAGGCAGGAATGAACCGATTCACAATATATCTCTCGTCCATCCCTCTCAAGGAAGAAACCATGAAATTCAAATCCAACAACGGATGGGTACTGGTTTTATAACCCACTGCACCATTCTCGGTCACAGACACATTGGTAGCATTCTGCAAGAACTGAGCTGCATAGCTGGTATTCACATAGATTTTATGTGTCTTTGTTGTATCCACATTATTCATTTCCTTCAAAGAATCATTATTTATAAATCTCGCAGCTCTTTTCATGTTCTCCTCCACTTCCTGCATCTGTAGATGCGAATCATCATTACACTTTTGTAAAGTACCAATTCACTTATTTATACCTAGGGGAAAAGAGTGCCGGGGAGTGTTTCCCCGGCTACCTCTATACAAAACCTAGACGCGCTAATTTAAGGGTTACCTTAATGTCTTTGTCCGCATGATCTTTTAAATGTTTTTTTAAGATTGCTGTATGCGTCTACTTGTTTCGTTTCTATGGATACTATAACATGAGATTTTAGCATTGTCATTGAACCTGCAGTTCAATTTTCAGTTCTATTCTTTCTTCCTCCACATGGTCATTCCGTGCCCCGAGAAATCATCCGGACGCTTCCGAAAGCCCAGCTTTTCATAAAAGCCTTCCTTCCCCTTTGCAGCACCCAGAATAAACATAATCCTGTCTTCCGGTTCTGCAACCGCTATCACCTGTTGCATCAACAGTTCCACAATATGTTTTCCAATCCCCTGTCCCTGATATTCCGGTCTTACGATTACATCACCGATATAAGCCGTATAGCCAAAGTCAAACAAAACTCTTCCCATGGCAACCGCTTTTCCCTCTTCACGAGCCACCACCAGAAAAGTGGTATGCTTCAGACCTCGTTCAGCCTGCCCTGCGGTCATAGGTCTCCACTCCACTGCCTCACGTAACTCATTATATTCCTCACTCGTCATATTATTGGTATACTCCATCCGGCTCTACCTCCTTACATTTACACAAACACTTTTGATAAAATAGAACACCAGCAACTGTAATCATTACGCCCTACACTAGGATATCATGTTTACAATTGCTGGTTGTATTTATTTCTGCTTTATTTATTTGCCAATGCTTGGGCAATATCCTCTCTCATATCCAGCACAGCTGCTCTGGCTGCATCTGCATAACCGGCATCACCATAGGAAGCGTATTTCTCCTGCTGGTATGCTGCGATGATACCTCTGGAGGAATTGATGATAGCACCCAAACCATCCTCATTGAAGAAGTGTACCAAATCAGCTCCCTTACCGCCCTGTGCACCATAACCGGGTACCAGAATAAAGGACTTCGGCATTACCTTACGAAGGATTTTACCCTGTTCCGGATAAGTAGCACCTACTACTGCACCGATATAGCTGTAAGAGTCACCCATATGTTCAGCTCCCCACTGAGCCACCTTTTCCCCTACATGCTCATAAAGAGGTCTTCCGTCAATCAATCTGTCCTGAAAATCTCCGCTGCTGGGGTTTGAAGTCTTTACTAAGATGAAGAGACCCTTATTCTCTTCCTTACAAACCTTTACGAAAGGAAGTACGCTGTCAGCACCCATATATGGATTGATGGTGATGAAATCCTCGTCAAAGCCATAGTAAGCATTGTTGCCTACCTGAACCTTACCCAAATGTCCTACCGCATATGCCTCTGAAGTAGAACCGATATCGCCACGCTTTACATCGCCGATAACCACCAGCCCCTTGCTCTTACAATAATCAACAGTCTTCTTGAATGCAACCAATCCCGGAATACCGAACTGCTCATACATGGCAATCTGAGGCTTCACTGCCGGTATCAAATCATAAATCGCATCTACCAAGCCTTTATTATACTGCCAAATCGCTTCTGCTGCGCCCTCTAAAGTTTCACCATACTCTGCAAATGCTGCCTTCTTAATATGCTCCGGAATAAACTTCATCATAGGGTCTAAGCCTACTACAATAGGAGCGTTGGTCTGTTTGATTTTTTCCACTAACTTGTTAATCATTGTTCTCTCCATCCTTTATCTCTATTTTTTCCAAATTGGTATTATAAGGGAGGTACTTCTGCAAGTCAATCCCTTTTTCTCGTAATCTATAACTATCGGGAAGAAAGGAAGCTGCATTCCCGCACAGCCTTTTCATCATCCGGATACATGGTCAGATAATTCTGTATCAGCTCATAAGCCTTCTCAAACTCACCCAAATGTTCATAAGCTACTATCTCATTAAACTGCAAGGATTGCAACATCTCCGTGTTCCCTACCTGAAGCCCGGACTGAAATGCCTCCAAAGCATTGGCATATTCGCCCTTCTTCATTTCACACAAACCTAACTGATTATAAATACGGGCATCATCGCTTTGCTTGGTCAGGTAGGAATTGTACACACTGGCAGCATAATTATAATCACCGGTAGATTCATAAGCCATGCCCAAATACAGATAAGCCTCTACACCGCCTTCTGTCTTGGCTTCCTCCAGAGCAATATACGCTTTCTGATATTCGCCCAGATAATAATACATACGTCCCTTATCGAAATTGGACATATCCTTCTCATAAGTCTGCAATGCATTTGTCAGGTACTCCTGCCCTGCTTCCTTGTGACCTGCGGAAGCCATGGCCTCATAAATCTGTATCAGACGTTGGAAATTCTTACCATCTGCCTGAACCACCTGATCCATATCTGCCTTGGCTTTTGCATAATCATCCAGCTTCAGGCGCACACTGCCTCGAAGGAACATTACATCATCATCCTTGGGACGCATAGCCAGTATGGCATCATAAATATCCTCTGCCTCCGCATACTTTCCCTCTTTGGTATAAGTAGCTGCCAGATACAGATTAATATCATAATCCATTTCTTCTATCAGTCCATTGCTCTGCTGCAAGGCCTCCAGAAAAGCGGTCTCTGCATTCTCATACTGTATCAGACCCATATAGGCAATTCCCCGACCTCTGGCAATCAGCTTTTCATTTTCTCCGCTATCCGCTGCCAAATCAAAGCTATCCAAAGCCGCCTGATAATTCAATTCCTGAATATGCTGCATTCCCTGGTCAATGTTTTCGGTACTGCCACATCCGGACAGTAGAAGCATGGTCAGACCACAGCCCAAAAAGGTTATCATTCTTCTACGTTTTTTTAACATCTTTCTTCCTCTTTTGCACAACACAATACTATCTCTTTTAGTATAACTGTTCTTTCTCTTTTAGGCAATCCTTGAATGTAAAAAAATAAGGTATTGCCTCTGTACCGACCCCCAAAAGTTAGACCAAAAATCTAACGATTGGGAGGTCGGTATTTTATGTCTAAATATAGTTTTGAGTTTAAAAAGAAAGTTGTGCTTTCTTACTTAAATGGTGAGGGCGGATATGCTTATCTTGCCAA